>CAVTJD010000008.1:0-257687 GCA_963734995.1 uncultured Chloroflexia bacterium | reverse complement strand
CCCGGTAGAGGTGGCGAGGGTCCCAATCGATCAGGACACCGCCGAGATCGAACACCACCGCGCTGATCGGCGGTGCCTCGACCGTCGCCGGCTGCGCGGTCGACGCGGGATCGAGGGGCAGTTGACGCATGCCCTCCATTTGAGCACGACCGGGCGGTGGTGCGTCCGCGCGCCCGCTACGTGCCGATCAGCCCGCAACGACCATTGCATTCGGACCCCCCGGGGCCGATGATCGGCGCTCCGGGGCCAAACAGGAGGAGGCGGTTCGTGCACGCAGCAGGCGATGGACTTCGAGGTCGGACACGTTCGGTACGGATCGCGGTCCTCGCATCAGCGGCCCTGATCGGGCTGCTTCCGATGTTCGTCGGCCCGGTCGTGGCCACACCCCCCGACGGCCCCTCGTCGGACAGGCCGTGAAGCACGACGCGTCCCCCGCGCTCCGCGACCTGGCGCCGCTGCCCGGCGGCGAGGACGAGGAGCCCGGGCCGCCGCGGGATCTGCTCGAGAACCGCCCCACGCACGCCCACGGCTACGGGCCTGCCGTGACCGATCCCGTCGTCCAGTCGACAGCACCCGGCGGGACCGCGCCGTCCAACGTCTCCGGTTTCGCCGGAGCCGGCAATCTCGATGGCGTCTATCCGCCTGACACCAACGGCGACGTCGGTCCCAACGACTATGTCCAGTGGGTCAACCTGCATTTCACGATCTACTCCAAGACCGGCGCGATCGATACGGTCCGGCCGCCGGCAACACGCTGTGGAATGGCTTCGGCGCGCCGTGCGAGACGCAGAACGCCGGCGACCCGATCGTGCTCTACGACCAGCTCGCCGACCGCTGGCTGATGGCCCAGTTCACCACCTCGAAGCCGTATGGCGAATGCGTCGCGGTCTCTCAGAGCGGTGACCCGACCGGCTCCTGGAACCGCTACTTCTTCCAGCTCAGCACGAAGATCCTCTACGACTACCCGAAGATCGGGGTCTGGCCCGATGGCTACTACCTGACCGCGAACCGCTTCGGCGGCATCTTCGGGACGTTCCACGGCGCGAGCGCGATCGTCCTCGACCGGAACGCGATGCTCGCGGGCGTCCCGCCGGCTTCCAGGAGTTCCAGACCAGCACCAGCTACGGTCGCTGCTGCCCGCGGACATCGATGGCATGACGCTGCCGCCGGCCGGAGCCCCCGAGCCGATCGTCGAGATCGGTACCAGCGCGCTCCACACATGGCGCTTCCACGTGGACTGGTCAAACCCGTCTGCGTCCAGCCTCAACGGTCCCTCATCGACGGCCGTCGCCGCCTACAACGAGCTCTGCCCGTCGACCCGCAGCTGCGTCCCGCAGCCCGGCACGTCGGTCGGCCTCGACGGGCTCGGTGACCGGCTGATGTACCGCCTCGCCTATCGCAACTTCGGGGACCACGAGTCGCTCGTCGTCAACCACAGCGTCAACGTCAATGCCAGCGGACCGGTCCGTGCCGGCGTTCGCTGGTACGAGCTGCGCAACGCGACCTCGGGCACCCCAACCGTGTTCCAGCAGGGCACGTTCTCACCCGATGCGGCCAGTCGCTGGATGGGGTCGGTGGCGATGGACCACGCCGGCAACATCGCGCTCGGCTACTCGCTCTCGAGCAGCTCGGTCTACCCGTCGATCGGCGTCACCGGCCGGCTTTCCGGTGACGCGCTTGGCACGATGACCCAGGGCGAGACCACGGTCGTCTCGGGCTCCGGCTCGCAGACCGGATCCGGTTCGCGCTGGGGGGACTACGCGTCGATGACCGTTGACCCGACCGACGACTGCACCTTCTGGTTCACCACCGAGTACATGCCGACGACCGGAACCGCACCGTGGGCCACCTGGATCACGTCGTTCACGCTACCCGGCTGCTCATCGACACCGGTGACGGTGCCCGGCGCCCCGATGAACCTGCAGGCCACCGCGGGGAACGCGTCCGTCCATCTGTCATGGGATGCGCCCACGACCGGTGATCCGGCGACCGGCTACAAGGTCTATCGCGATGGCCTCGTCATCGCGACGCTGGCCGATGTGACCACCTTCGACGACACGAACCTGACCAACGGGCAGACCTACACCTACGCCGTCTCGGCGACCAATGCCGGCGGCGAGGGCGACCTCAGCGGCACGGCCGAGGCAACCCCGCAGGCATCGCTCCCGGGTGCTCCGACCAGCGTCCAGGCCACCGCGGGCGACACGCTCGTCGACCTGACCTGGAGCGCGCCGGCCGATGACGGCGGGAGTTCGATCACGGGCTACGTGGTGTATCGCGACGGGGCGCCGGTTGGCACGCCGTCGGGCACGAGCTTCGAGGACTCGGGCCTCACCAACGGCACGACCTACGCGTACACCGTTGCCGCCGTGAACGGCATCGGCATCGGGCCGGAGTCCAGCCCATCCGTGTCGGCGACACCCGCTGCCACCCCGGCCATCACGGTGCCGTCGGCGCCGCGGGACCTTACGGCAGGCGCGGCCAAGGGCCGGGGCATCCAGCTGTCCTGGACGGCGCCGGCCGATGATGGCGGCGCGCCCATCAGCGAGTACCGGATCTACCGGGACGGGACGCTGCTCACGACGGTGAGCGGCAGCTCCACTGGCTACAAGGACACGTCGACCGCGCGGAAGACCAGCTACAGCTACCAGGTCAGCGCGTACAACGGCGCCTACGAGAGCGCCCCGGCGGGGCCGGTGACGGCGACCGCGAAGTAGGTATCCACACCGGCCGGGCGCGCGACGGCCGCCGCCCGCCGCTCGGGTGCCGCGCCGTCGTGGTGCGGTGCTGGGCCGCCGGGGTCCCGCGCCGGGACGTGCGGTGCCGGGACGAGCGGTGCCTGGCCTCCCGCCGCCAACGGGCCCAAGGCATGATGTGTGGATGCGGATCCGCGACTTCGGCGTCGAGCAATGGATGAACCGGTGGGAGACCCGGTGTCGCTACAACCTGGCCGAGACGTGCGTGGCGTCGCTGTCCGTGGAGCAGCTGCTCGAGCTCGCCGGCATGACGCCGATCTCGCTTGCTGCTGACCTCGCCCCGCTCCGCCTGACCTACGGCGCCATCGAGGGAACGGAGCGTCTGCGGACCGCGATCGCGGGCCTGTACGAGACCGCGACCCCGGGCGACGTCCTGGTGGCGCACGGCGCGATCGGCGCCAACGCGCTTGCCTACGAGGCACTCCTCGAGCCGGGTGACGTCGTGATCTCGCTCGTCCCGACCTATCAGCAGCACACGGCGATCCCCGACAGCCTGGGTGCCGACGTCCGCGAGCTTCGGCTGCGGGAGCAGGACGGCTGGCTGCCCGACATCGATCAGCTCCGAGCGCTGGCGCGCGGCGCGGTCAAGGTCATCGCGCTGGTCAACCCCAACAACCCGACCGGCTCGCTGCTCGATGAGGAGCGCTTCGCCGCGATCGTCTCCGTCGCCCGCGAGCACGGCGCCTGGATCCTCGCCGACGAGGTCTATCGGGGGATCGATCAGGCAGGCGACGGCACATCGCCGTCGTTCTTCGACCGCTATGAGCGCACGGTCGCCGTGGGCAGCATGTCCAAGGCGTTCTCGCTGGCGGGCCTCCGACTCGGATGGGTCGTGGCGCCGGGCGAGGCGCTCGCGGCCGTCAGCCGGCATCGCGACTACTCGGTGATCAGCGTCGGCATGGTCGACGACCTCCTGGCGGCGATCGCCCTCGAGGCCGGCGACGCCCTGCTGACGAGGAACCGCGCGATCGTCCGCGAGAACCTGGGGATCCTCGACGCGTGGGTCGCCGCCGAGCCGGCGATCGACTACGTCCGGCCGGCTGCCGGGACGACCGCGCTGCTGCGGTACGCGTTCGACCTGTCATCGGAGGACGTGTGCGTCCGTCTGCTCGAGACCGAGGGCGTCATGCTCACCCCCGGCAGCGCGCTCGACATGGAGGGCTACCTCCGGATCGGGTTCGCCAACCACACGGAGGTGCTGCGAGCCGGCCTCGATCGCGCATCCGCCTGCTTCGCGACGCTGCCGGTCGCGACCGGGCCGTTGAACAGGGATCGGGAACCGACGTCCGCAGGGCGATGATGGACGATCTGCTGGAGCGATACGACCGCCTCGTCCGACGCCGGCCGCAGGGCGGCGACATCGAGCGCACCGACCACATCGTTCGCGTGATCGCCGACGGCTGGCGCTCGGTCGTGTGGAGCGACCTCGATGCGGCCGGCGCGAATGCGGCGATCGCCCGCGAGATCGAGCGGTTCGACGGCCTGGGTCAATGGGAGTGGAAGCTCTACTCGTACGACGAACCGGGTGACCTGCCGTCCCGGCTGCTCGCGGCCGGCTTCACGCCCCAGCCCGAGGAGGCGCTGCTGGTCGGGGATGTCAGCCGGCTCGCGTTCGACGACGCGCCACCGAGCGGCGTGGCGCTGGTCCCGGTCAGGGACGAGCGGGGCGTCGACCTGCTGCTCGGCGCGCACGATGGCGTCTACGGCTCCCACGACGACGGCTACCGGCGATGGATTCTCGACGAGCTGACCGCCGGGCGCGCCGAGGCGGTCGTCGCGATGGCCGGCGACCGACCCATCTCCGGCGGGCGGATCGAGTACCAGGCGGAGGGCGAGTTCGCGGGCCTGTTCGGCGGCGCGACCGTGCCGGACTGGCGGCATCGCGGCGTGTTTCGCGCGGTGGTCGGGTTCCGGGCGGCGCAGGCCCGCGCGCGCGGGTACCGCTACCTGCACGTCGACGCGTCGGATGACAGCCGGCCGATCCTGGAGCGGCTGGGGTTCCGGCGCCTCGCGACCACGACGCCGTACACGCATAGCTGACCGTGCGGGTGCCCATTGGCAGCACCACCCGGCGGGCGCATGATGAGCGCGGGTCCTTGCTCATGCTCGATGCTCGCTCGATACATGCGACCAGCCACTGGCACCGCCTCGACGACGGTCGTGTTCAATGCGATGTCTGCCCGCGCAACTGCCGGCTCAATGAGGGCCAGCGCGGGATGTGCTTCGTGCGAGCCCGCGAGGGCGACGCGATCGTGCTCACGACCTACGGCCGGTCGTCCGGCTTCTGCGTCGATCCGATCGAGAAGAAGCCGCTGAACCACTTCCTGCCGGGGACGCCCGTGCTCTCATTCGGCACGGCCGGCTGCAACCTCGCCTGCCGCTTCTGCCAGAACTGGGACATCAGCAAGTCGCGGGAGATCGACACGCTGGCGGACGAGGCGACGCCCGAGGCGATCGCCGATATCGCCCTTCGACTCGGCTGCCGCAGCGTCGCCTTCACCTACAACGACCCGGTCATCTTCATGGAGTACGCGATCGACGTCGCGGACGCCTGTCGCGACCGGGGGCTGCGCACGGTCGCGGTCACCGCCGGTTACATCAACCCGGCGCCACGCGCCGAGCTGTACCGCCACGTGGACGCCGCGAACGTCGACCTCAAGGGGTTCAGCGAGCGGTTCTACGCCGATCTGGCGGCGGGACACCTGGAGCCGGTCAAGGACACGCTGCGCTACGTGCGCCACGAGACCGACGTGTGGCTCGAGATCACCAACCTCATGATCCCGGGCTGGAACGACGCCGAGTCAGAGACCGATGCGCTGACCCGGTGGATCGTTGAGGAGCTGGGTCCCGATGTGCCCGTCCATTTCACGGCGTTCCATCCCGACTACCGGATGCGCGACACGCCGCCCACCCCGCCGGCAACGCTCACCCGCGCGCGTGCGATCGCGACGGCGAACGGCGTCCGATACGCCTATACGGGCAACGTGCACGATCGCACCGGGCAGAGCACGTGGTGTCACGCCTGCGGTGCCCTGCTGATCGAGCGCGACTGGTATGACCTCGGCGAGTGGGGCCTGGACGAGGCGGCATGCTGTCGCCGCTGCGGCACGCGGTTGCCGGGCGTGCTCGAAGCGACGGCCGGGCACTGGGGCGCACGTCGCCTGCCCGTGGCGATCGCGCAGGTCTGAGCGGCGGCGCGAGGCGGCGGCAGGCGGTCGGAAGAACCCGTCCCGCGCGGCTACGCTTCCCGGCTTCGCTTGGCCTCGAGCAGTGCGGCGTCCGCCCTCGCCGTGAGCTCGTCGAGGCTCTCGTCCGACGAGAGCGAGGCCAGCCCGGCCGTGACCCCGACGCCGGTGGCGTGCCGCAGCGACTGATCGATGAGGGTGATCCGCTGCTGTACCTCGCCCGGGTCGATCGAGGCGATCCCGCACACGAACTCGTCCCCGCCGAACCGAACGATCGGGTCGTACGAGCGCAGGTTGGCCCGCATGATCGCCACCAGCATCCGGAGCACGCGATCACCGGCAACGTGCCCGTCGCGATCGTTGACGCCCTTGAGGCCGTCGACATCGATGAAGGCGATGACGAAGTTGCCGTCGGCCCGTCGTGCCCGGTCGATCTCGTTTCGCAGCGCGAGCCGGCCCATCTCGCGCCGGAAGGCCCCGGTCAGCGAGTCGAGGTGCGCGCGCTCCAGCCTGGCCTCGAGGCGCGCCCGCTCGAGCTCCGGATCCTCCCCGTCCTCGGACCCGGCATCCGGCCGGGTCGCGAGGCGCGAGGTCACGATCGAGTCGCGCTCCGCCGCGGCCTTGTCTCTCGTGTTGGCGATCGAGTCGCGCTCCACCGCGGCCTTGTCTCTCGTGTTGGCGATCGAGTCGCGCTCCGCCGCGGCCCGTTCCCGCGCCTCGGCCAGCTCGGTGCGCACGACAGCTGCCTTGAACATGGCCTCGACGATCTCCGTGCGCTCGTCGGCCTCGGATTCTCGACCGTTGCCTTCGTGCACCGCCCGCGAGGCGTCGACATCCGGGCCACCGCCGCTATCCGCGTCGGCGACGGCCTCACGCGAGAACGCCCTCGGAGTCGGATCGGCGGGGGTCACGGGGGCACGGGGGTCACGGGGGGCACGGGGGTCACGGGGGGCAACGTGACCATGCCCGCCCGATTCTTGGATTTCTTCGACTTGCGCAGTTTCACCACGGACCTCGTTCCGTCGGAGGCTGTCGGGCATGCCGGGGCGCGGGGCACGGCACCGAGGTCCCTAGTATCGCGCCCCTGCCAGCCATCGGGAGGCCGTCTGGTGCGCGAACGCGCCTGTTCTGCGTCTGGCAGACCGGACGTCGGTGCGCGTGTGCCACGCGGCGCCGGGTCGATGGTCAGAGGCCCACGCTCGCCTGCATCATGCCGCCGTCGATCGTGTAGCTTGCCGCGGTGCCGTACGAGGCCTTGTCGGAGGCCAGGAACGCGACCAGGCGCGCGATCTCCTCGGGCTCGGCGACGCGGCCCAGCGGGATCGCGGACTCGAGCCGGGCGCGCTGCGCGGGGTCCGCGAGCGTGGCCTCGTCGATGGGCGTGTGCACCGCGCCCGGCGCCACGCCCACCACGGTGATCCCGTGCGGCGCCAGCTCCACGCCGGCGGTTCGCGTGAGCATCCGCACGCCCCCCTTGGCGGCGCAGTACGGCGCATTGCCGGGCATCGGCCAGTCCTCGTGGATCGACGAGATGTTGATGATCCGGCCCCCACCGCCCTGGGCGATCATCTGCCGGGCCGCGGCCTGGGTGCCGAAGAAGGCGCTCTTGAGATCGACCCCGATCACCCGGTCGAACTGGTCCTCGGTGGTGTCGAGAACCGACGTCCGCGTCTCCATGCCGGCGTTGTTGACCATGACGTCGAGCCGCCCGAAGGCCTTCACCGTCTCGTCGACCAGGGCGCCGATGTCCGGGACGCTCGAGACATCGGCCTGCTGGACTCGCCCCCGACCGCCCGCCTGCTCGATGGCCCGAAGCGTCGCGGCGGCCGCCTCGGCGTCCCGGTGGTAGTTGACCGTGACGCTGGCACCCTCCGAGGCCAGCTCCAGTGCGATCGCGTGGCCGATGCCGCTATCGCCCCCGGTGACGATCGCAACCTTGTTATCGAGCAGCATGGTGTACCTCCGGCCGTTGTTGTGGACCGATCATCCGTCACCACGGCCATGCCTGCCACGATCGATGCCGTAGGCTTGGCGCCGGAGCCCCGGCTCGACCCGCCGCGTGGGTCCGCCAGGCCGCGTCGGGTCCGTCAGGGGAGGTATCGGTGCGCGCGATCCTGGTGGGTGCGGGTGGTGTCGGGCGCGCCGTGCTGGAGCGGCTGGGCGAGCACTGGAGCGTGACCGCGATCGACGTCGACGCGGATCGGCTGGCCGAGCTGGCGGCCGATCGCCTGGTCCAGACGATCCACGGTGACGGATCCAGCCGCGTGACGCTCGATCGTGCCGGGCTGGGCGAGGCCGACGCCGTGGTCGTCGCGCTTCGCGATGACGATGTCGCGCTCGAGGTGTGCCGGCTTGCGAGGGGCGCCAACGTGCCGCGGGTCGTCTCGATGGTGGTGTCACCGTCGCGGCTTGCGGACTTCACCCGGCTACAGGTCACAGCCGTGCAACCGGATCGCCTGGCAGCCCGCCAGGTGGAGCTGACCCTCGAGCCGCGCCGTGTCGCGTCTGCGGCCTTCGCGGACGGGCAGGCCGAGGCGATCGAGTTCCGGCTCGCGCCCGACTCGACGCTCGCCGGGCGCTCGCTCGCCGAGCTGGGCCTGCACGGCTGGCTGCTCGTCTCGGTGCTGCGCGACGGCGAGCTCATCGTTCCGCACGGCCGGACGTCGCTGGCCGCCGGCGACCGCGTGACCGTGGTCGGACCCGCGACGGACCACGCCGCGATGGTCCGTGTGTTCACCGCGGGCGAAGCCCGGTTTCCGCTCGCCTACGGTCGCCGGGTGGGGGTGCTGATGGACGCGGGCGAGGACGCGGTCGTCGCCGAGGCGCAGACGTTCACCCGCCTCACCGCCGCCGAGGCGCTGGTGGTCATCCATCCACCCCGCGCGCGGCTCGACGGGGCGTCATCGAAGCAGCTCGACCAGCGCCTGGAGGCGCTCGGCGCCAGCGGCCCGAACGTCGAGTTCGCCGAGGGCGCCGGCGAGGACGTCGGGTTGCGCGACCTCATCGATCTCCGCGAGCGCGAGCACCTGGGCTGCATCGTGGTGCCGCGGCCTCGCGGCCTGCGCTCGACCGTCCGGCTGCTCACCCGGTTGGCGCAAACCGGCCTCCCGAGCCTGCTCAGCGCCGGTACGTCGCGGTACGAGCGCATCGTCATCCCGGCGCGCGACAGCCAGGGGGCGTGGGAGGCCGCCTGGGTGGCGCTCGATCTCGCGGCGGACAACTCGCTGCCCGTCGAGGCACTCGGCGCGAGCACCCCGCGGTTCCTCGTGACCGATGACGACGAGCAGGCTGTGCGCGACGCGGTGATGCGGCTGCGTGATGAGGGCTCGGTCCGATCGGTCGAGGTCACCGGACGGATCGTCAGGTCCAACCCGGTTCGCCTGTTCCGGCGCGTGCCGCCGTCCGCGCTGCTCGTGCTCGGCTATGGCCATGACACCGGTGGACTGTTCCGGCCGGGGTTCACCGCCGCCGTCGCCGCCGACGTGGCGGGCTCGCTGCTCGTCGTGCCGTCCCATCCGCGTCCGCAGCGGTGAGCGAATCCGGCGCGCTGCTGCTCATCGCCCTGGCGGCCCTCGGGCTGCCGCCGCTCGCGACCCTCGTCCGCCTGCCCGCTGTGGTGCTCGAGATCCTGTTCGGCATCCTCGTGGGCCCCGTGCTGCTGCTGGTCAGCCCCGACGCGCTGGTGGAGTCGCTGGGTGAGCTCGGCTTCCTGTTGCTGCTGTTCCTGGCCGGGTTCGAGATCGACCTCCAGGTGTTCGAGCGATCCGGGCCTTGGCCGGTGCTGCGTGGATCGCTCCTGTTCGGGCTGACACTCGCCCTGGCCGCCGTGGCGGCGCTGGCGCTGGGTCTCGGCATCTTCGCGACCCTGATCCTCGCGACGACCTCGGTCGGCCTGGTGGTGCCGACCCTGCGCTCCGATCGCAGCCTGTCGACGCCGTTCGGGCAGGACATCCTGATGGCGGCGCTGATCGCCGACTTCGCGACGCTCGTGGCGGTCTCCCTCGCCTCGCTGGTGATCCGCGTCGGGCTCGACGCCGAGCTGCTCGCGTTCCCCCTGTTCATGGGCCTGGTCGTCGCGTCATTTGCCACCCTCAGGGCGGTCGCCTGGTGGTGGCCCGAGCCGTTCGGCCGCTTCTTCGACCGTCGCGACCCCGAGGCGCTCGGCGTTCGCTTCGCGATGGCGATGGTTCTCGGTGGCGCCGGGCTCGCAGCGGCGCTGGGCATCGAGCCGGCGCTGGGTGCGTTCCTCGCGGGCACGGGTGTCGCGACCGTGTTCCGGTCCCGAGGCGAGCTGGACCACACGCTCGATGGCCTCGCCTACGGGTTCCTGATCCCCATCTTCTTCATCGGCGTGGGGCTGAGCTTCAGCCTCACCGCGGTCAGCGATCCGGGCGCCATCGCGTTCGTGGCGCTGCTGGTCGCCGTGGCCTTTGGGGTCAAGCTTGTCCCGTCGATCGCCGTGCTCGGGCGACGGCACGGGCTGCGGTCAGGCGCCGCGGCCGGGATGCTGCTGTCAGCCCGCCTGTCGTTGATCATCGTGGTGGCGCGCATCGGCGTCGAGCTGGGCGTGATCCAGCCGACCCTCGAGGCGGTGATCATCCTGCTCGCCGCACTCACGGCAACCTTCGCGCCAATCGGGTACCGGATCGTCGGACAGCCCGGCGGCCGGCGCTCGAACGCGGCGGCGGGCTGAGCAAACGGCGTGCAACGACCGCAGTCCGGCGGCGAGGCAAACGCTCGGAACCGTGTGCTGCCTGGGTGCGGGGTGATGCGAGCACGTGCCCGCGGGGGGTCGGCTCCCACGGCCATCGGTGACGTCCTGCTTCAGCGAGCTGAGCCTCTCGAGCCCGGCTCGCCCGTCCCAGCGGTGCCGTCCCTACGAGGTACGTACCGAGGGCGAGCCATCGGCGGATCGATCGCGGCCTGCGACCAGGGTATCGGCCGATGAACCCCTCACCAGCACCATCGCCAGCCCCGCTGCCAGGATCGCCTGCGGCGCGGCCGTCAGCAACGTGTCGCTGACACCTGCCCCGAAGTTGACTGTCCGGAGCGCTGTCTCGGCGGTGAAGTGGATGACGAGCAGGATCGTGACCAGGCGGATGCTCTCACGCGACCTGGATCCAAGCGCGATCGCCACGGCCACGACCTCGGCGAGCAATGGTGCGCTTCCGACGCGCAGGATCCCCGGGACCTGATCGCCGACTGACACGCCCATGCGTGCCAGCACGGCACCTGGCACGATCGCGAACAGCAGCGCGAGACCACCGAGCAGGATCATCGAGGCAATCAGCAGAGTCATGTGCAACGTGTCGGCAGGACGCTTCATGGGGCGGTTCTCCTCGTCTGTCTGAACGCTTGGCAGGGATCGAGATCGCCTTGCGTCAGGCGGTGGTCGCAATTGGGGCTCGAGACCGGAGACGGAGGAGCCCCACCACGCCCCAGGCGGCGGTCACGATCCCGAAGTCCAGGGCGGTGACGTCTGCTGGGCCATCTGCCGGCAGCATGGCCACCAACCATGCAAGCGTCGCGAACGCTCCGGCAGCGAGGAGCACGACGCCCTCGAGACGGTCTCGCTGCGAGAGCGAGATCCGCAGGCCGACCAGGCCGGTGGCTGTTGCGAACCCGAGGAACAGGGCGATCAGGGTGTCCCATCCGGCATCGCCAACAAGGAACAGATACAGGATCGCGAGCGTGACTCCGCCCGCCAGCGCGCCGGTCAGGAGGCCCAGCGCTCGGGCGACCGTATCCGTGTTTGGGCTGCCAAGAGACAGGCCGACGATCCCGAGCGCGAGCGCGGCCATGGCGATGGGGACCACGAGCAGCGCGACATATGCCAGGCTGCCCTCCTCCGGTACGGCAGCGACCAGGGTGACGGCCATCAGTGCCGCGAAGTAGATGCCCCCGGCGGCGGTCAGGAGGGCTGCAGGACGATCAACCATGGGACGTCGGACCTTTCTGTCATCGCCCGCGGCCGATGGGTAGTCGGCGCTCCAGCGCGCGTCGAGCGCAGCGAAGGCGATATCCAGCACCTTCGCGGGCGTCAGCGCCGTGTCCGCCAGCAGCGTGGCGAACTCGTCGGCATAGCGAGCTCGCCAGCCTCGCGGATACAGGCGCAGCAGTATCGAGATTCGAGTGGGTCGGGATTGGGACGCGGCCATCCGGTCAGCCTCCAGCGCCCGATTCGGCGTTTCCGTTGAGTCGGATCAGGCCCGCCTGAACGAACCGGTCGAGCTGGTCGAGATGCGCGCGCAGGGCGGTGGCACCCAGGCCGGTGAGCCGATAGGGCCGCCTTCGGTCCTCGGCCGGCAGGGCCTCAACCAGGCCCCGTCGCTCCAGCCGCCCCAGGGCGGCGTACAGGGTGCCCGGACCGAGTGGTTGGCCCGCAGTCGCCTCGACGTCGGCCATGATCGCGTACCCGTGCTTTGGTCCGTCGCTGAGGGACACCAGGATTGCGATGGACGGTTCGGTGAACCGACCGAGATCGGCGAGATCCGAGGGCATGACGGTCGATGGCCTCCAGTGAGCTGACGCCTCCCGGTCGGAGGGTCATGATATGACGCTGCACGATATATCGTGCGCCGATACTCTCAGGTCCGGGGAGGCGTGTCAAGTGCGCCGGGCAGCCGGCGATCCGGGCGACTCGATTGCGCCAGCCAGCAGCCGGATGGAGCGATCGGGCGAAGCGACCCGGGACCCGTCTTCCTGGGGGTCGTCTCGCCTGCGAGTCAATGGCGCGCCCGGAGGGCTGCAAGCGCGCGCGAACAACAACGACTCGAGCCAGGAGCGTCACCGCTCCGGCGACGTGGGCTTGCCTTCTCAGCCGGTGATGGCGCAGGAATCAGCCGACGACGTACCCGTCGAGGATCCGGACAAGCGGCGGGCCCGCCCGCCCGGGCAGCCTCGGGTCGCCACCGAAGGCGACGAGGTCCGCGGGCGCTCCTTCCTCGATGCCAGGCAATCCGAGGAAGCGACGCGCCGTCCACGACGCCCCACCGAGCGCGATTTCGCCGGCCAGACCCGCCTCCATCAGTCGGGCCACCTCGTCGAGGATGAGCCCATGGGCAACCATGCCTGCGTCGGTCCCGGCCAGGATGAGCACGCCCGCCGCCGAGGCGCGTCGCACCATCTCCGGCTGCCGGTCGAGTGCCTCCTCCCATCGCCGCTGCTCGCCGTCCGGCAGGCCCATGTCCCGGGCTGTGTCAAGGATCGGCTCGCGGATCAGCATCGTCGGCACCAGTGCGATCCCCTTGCGAGCGATGGCGGGCAGGTGCTCCGGGGCCAGCTCGGTCGCATGCTCGATCGAGTCCACCCCGGCTTCGATCGCCATCTCGATGGCCCCTGCCGTCATCGCGTGGATGGCAAGCTGGCCGCCGACGGCATGAACGGCTTCGACGGCCGCCCGGAGCGCTCCCGGCTCCAGGGTCGGCGCGAACACACCGCGCCCGTCGATGAAGTCGCCCACGACCTTGGCCCAATGACCGGAGGCCTGGGACTCCTCGACGGCCGCGGCTGCCAGGCCGCCAGGCTCGACCTCGCGCGCCAGGCCCGGGAAGTAGCCACCCGGCGCGGCCAGAAAGCGTCCGCCGCTGAAGACGCGCGGAAGGCCATCGTCCGGTCCGATCTCCGAGGAGTGGCGGGTCGGGCCGCCAGGCTCGCGGATCGCGAGCACGCCGCTGTCGAGCTGGGCCTTCGCGCTGGCCCGGACGGCCACCGCGACCGGCGAGCCTTCCGGGGCCGGGCTCGCCAGCGCGAGGTGGGCGTGGGCATCGACCAGCCCGGGAAGCAGCCAGCCGTCCTCGACGATCGTTTCCGCGCCGTCGATCGGCGTGAAGGAGAGCCTTCCGCCATCGACGAACAGGTCACGTCGCTCCCCCATGGGCAGGACGACGCCGCGAAGCCGGAGTGGACGAACAGGCATGGGGCGCCTCGGTTTCAGGTGGCCGCACCGGAGACTCGTCGGAGAAGTATGCCTCTGCCCGGCTGCGCGGTCACCTCCGAGACTGCCTCGTCAGATCATCTGCACCTCTTCGTTCCCGTGGCCGCAACGCCGCTAGGACGCAGGGTTGCTGGGGACACCGTCAACGCCAACTGCGCTTCGGTCGCGACCCGAACCGACAGTTCCGGGCGTCCGCGCCGTCACAGCCGACCCACTCGTGGCGTGATGGTGGGCTGTCGGCGGGACCGACCAATAGCCTGACGCGCCGGTAGGTGGCGCGCCCGGAGGTGTCTGAGTTCACGACATAGGCGACACCTGATAGGCGACACATGAGTCGGGACATGGGTGACAGTCGCGCCCATGTCGAAGCACCAGGTGGCCGTCCTCAAGGTCGTCTCAGGTCAGCTGTCCGTCACCGCCGCCGCGACGGCCCACGGGGTGAGCCGGGGGCACCTGCACCGGCTCCTCCGTCGGTACCGGGACGGCGGCCTCGAGGCCATCGAGCCGGCGTCACGGCGGCCGTTGACCAGCCCGGGCCGGATACCCGACGACGTCCGGTCGCGGATCCTGGCGCTGCGGACCGAGCTCACCGCGCGCGGCCTCGACGCGGGACCGGTCACCATCGCCTGGCACCTCGGGCGCGAGGGGCAGCGGGTCCCCTCGACCTCCACCATCCGGCGGATCCTCCACGCCGCCGGGCTCGTCGTGCCCGAGCCGCGCAAGCGACCGCGCAGCTCCTGGCACCGCTTCGAGGCGTCGCTGCCCAACGAGCTGTGGCAGTCGGACTTCACCCACTGGCGCCTCGCGGACGGCACCGAGGTCGAGATCATCGACTGGCTCGACGACCACTCCCGCTACCTGCTCGGCCTGACGGCCTGCGCGCGGGTGGACGGCGACGACGTCGTGGCGACCTTCCTCGCCGCGGGCGAGGCACACGGCTGGCCGGCGGCGACGCTGACCGACAACGCCGCTGTCTACACCTCGCGCTTCACCGGCGGCCGCAACGGGTTCGAGTACCTGCTCACCTACCTCGGCGTCCGCCAGAAGAACGGGTCACCGGGCCATCCCCAGACGCAGGGCAAGGTCGAGCGCTTCCACCAGACCCTCAAGCGCTGGCTCGCGCGCCAGCCGGTCGCACGCACCCTCGAGGAGCTCCAGGCCCAGCTCGACCGGTTCCGGCTCGCCTACAACGAGCACCGGCCGCACCGGGCCACCGGGCGGATCACCCCCGCCGAGGCCTACGCCGCACGCCCAAGGGCGCACCCGGCCGGCCGCGGCGCCCCGGGCCATTTCCGGCTTCGCTACGACACCACCGACAAGAAGGGCTCGATCACCCTCCGGCGTGCCGGGCGCCTGCACCACCTGCGGATCGGCGCGGTGCACGCCGGCCGGCGGGTCCTGGCCATCGTCGACGAGCAGGAGGTGACAGTCGTCGCGCTCGATACCGGCGAGGTCCTGTCCGCCCACCTGATCGAGCCCGATCGGGGCTACTGGCGCAACACACGGAAAGACCCCGGCCGATGGCCGGGGTCCCGCCTGACCGGTTGATCACAGGTGTCACGCATGACGCGACTCATGTGTCACCGATGTCGCGACTCAAGACAGTGGCGCGCCCGACAGGATTCGAACCTGCGACCTTCGGCTCCGGAGGCCGACGCTCTATCCACTGAGCTACAGGCGCGCGGGCCACGATGATACCCCGGAGGCGAGCGCCAGCCGCGCCGGGTCCAGCCGATATCCCGCGGCCGTCAGGGAGCGGCCGCGACCAGGTTCAGCGACGCCAGAGCTCGAACGTCGCCGCGCGGTTTCCAGGTTGGTGGACGCTCGGGGTCGACCCGAAAGTCGGGGAACAGCGCGGCAAAGCGCTCGATCATGATCGTGAGCTCCAACCGGGCCAGGTTCGCTCCCAGGCACAGATGGCGGCCGTGACCGAACGCGACATGACGGTTCGGGTGGCGATCGAGGACGCACTGCTCGGGATGTTCGAAGGCGGCTGGGTCGTGGTTCGCCGCCCCGTAGCCGAGGAGGACGACATCGCCTGCCGGGATCGTCTCGCCGTGAAGCTCGACGTCGTGCGCGGCGTTGCGGGCGAAGACCTGTACCGGCGACACGAAGCGCAGGAGCTCGTTGACCGCCATGTGGGCAAGCCCGTCCGTATCGGCGAACAGCTGCGCGCGTTGCTCCTGGTGCTGTGCGAGATGCAGCAGGCTCATGCCCATCGCGCCCGAGGTCGTCTCGTAGCCCGCCAGGAGCATCAGGACCCCGAACTGACGGACTTCGAGGTCGGACAGGCGGTGACCTTCGACCTCCGCCTCGAGCAGCATCCCGATGAAGTCGTCGCGAGGCTCCCGCTTTCGCTCCGCGATGCGCTCGTCGATGTACGCTTCCGCGCCGCGCACGGCCTCGGCCTGGTCAGCCTTGTCGAGCAGGGCGTTCGAGAACATCCGCTCGACCCAGTCGAACCAGCGGTCCTCGTCCTCCAGCGGGAGGTTCATGAGCCGTGCCATCGAGCCGAGCGACATGGGGTGGGCAAACTCGGCCATGACGTCGCCGCCGCCCTTGCGCGCAAACGGCTCGAGCAGCCGTGTCGCGAGTGCCTCGAGGTCGGGGCGCATGGCGTCGATGCGTGGCTTGGCGAACAGCGGGTTGACGAGCGCTCGATACCGGGTGTGCTCGGGCGGGTCGAGCTCGATCGGGAGCAGCGGGTACGTCCGGGGCTGCGAGGGAGGGATGACCGTCGTGCCGACGACGGCCGATGTGAACGACTCGTGATCGAGGGCCGCGGCCGTCACGTCGTCATAGCGCGTGAGCACCCAGAAGCCGCCGTACAGGTCCGAGTGCACGAGCGGATGATCCGCCCGCATCGGCCCGAAGACGCTCTCGGGATCCTCGACGAAACGGGGGTCGTGGTGGTCGAAGCTCATGCCGCGCCCGGCCGGATCCTGCGAGCCTCCGCGGCGCTTGCGCGGAGGTTGTCTTCGACGTTCATCGCGCACCTCGCTGGGGTGCGGGCATCGTACTGCGGCCCGGCGAGCTGAGCCCGCGGGCCGGAGATCTCACCGGCGGGCGCGTCCGAGATACAGCGAGTTGATGGCGAACACGGTGACCCGTGCCGCCCTGTCCGTCGTTAGCGGCCGGCGATCGGCTCCACGCCCAGCTCCGACAGGAGGCCGCGCACCCGCTGCTCGAGGTCGTCGCGGATGGGGCGGACGTCCTCCACCGACTTGCCGGCCGGATCGTCGAGCTCCCAGTCGACGTAGCGCTTGCCGGGGAAGACCGGACAGGCGTCGCCGCAGCCCATCGTGACGATCACGTCGGCGGCCCGAACGATCTCGTCGGCCCACGGCTTGGGCAGCTCGGCGCTGATGTCGATGCCCTTCTCGGCCATGGCCGCAACCGCCGCCCGATTGGTCTCGCTGGCCGGCTCCGAGCCACCCGAGAAGACATCCACCCGGTCGCCTCCGAGATAGCGCGTCCAGCCGGCGGCCATCTGCGATCGCCCCGCGTTGTGGACGCACAGGAACAGCACGCTCGGGTTGAGGTCGGTCCGGTCGGACTCGAGGCGCATCAGCGCCCGCAGCCGATCGTCGGTCAGGCGCTCCACGAGGACCGGGACCCAGGTCCGGACGCGCGAGCGGGGGAGGATGAGGTCGAGCGACTCGGCCATGAACCGCTCGATGGTCTCGACGTTCATCCGTCCCTTCCAGCGGCGTTCGAGCGCGGCCGCCGACTGGCGGATGTTGACGACCTCGGCTGGCGTCAGGTCCGCGGGGGGCGTCCAGGTCGACATCGGCACGGGGTTCCTCCAGGTCCTGGGGTGTTGTCAATCCGGCGCGCGTTGCCCGGCCAGGGCATCGATGCGCTCGGCGATCTCAAGGAAGGCCGACCGGAACGCCGGCGTCGTCCCGACGCGAACCGGATCGGGGACCGACCAGTGAAGCGATGGCGCATCGAACGGCAGACCGGCCTCGCGCGCCCGGTCGCATACGGACACGACCAGGCCGGGTGCCTGCGACGACGGCGTCGTAGCCTTTGGGCTCCGCATCTCGCAGATCCACGCCGAGCTCCGCGGCAACCCGGATGGCGTCGGGGTGGACACGCCCGGCCGGATCGGTGCCCGCGCTGTCGGCGAACCCGCCCGTCCGCTGGCGCCACAGGGCGGCGGCGAACTGCGAGCGCGCGGAGTTGTGCGTGCACACGAACAGCACGGCAGGGGTCGCGAGATCGAGGCTGGGGACGGCCTCGGCCAGCCGCTCACGCCGCAGCGTGATGTACCGCCGCCGGCGATCTCCCTCGGACACGCGACGCTCGATGAGGCCGGCCGTTTCTAGGACCTGCAGGTGATGCGCCGCGGCATTGCCGGGGAGACCGACCAGGGTCGCCAGCTCCTGGAAGGTTCGATCGGATGCGGCGAGCCCGTCCACGATCTGCAGCCGGTGCGGGTCACCCAGCGCGGCATGGACGCGGACCCGGTCGTCGAGGTTCATGACTCACATGATACTGACTCAATATCGGTTGAGTCAATAACCTTCTCGAGACCGGAGGCAACCCGCAACGAGCCGAGCGGACGGTGGCAGGCTGGCCGTCCAGCCCTGTCGGTGGCGATGCAGTCGAACGACGATCTGCGGTGTCAGGGGGGGTCGCGAGCCATGGCCACGGTCGACGTTCACGATGACCTGGAATGTGGCTGCCACCCGTTCATCGAGCAAGCGCCGGCCGTCTGGTCGGCGGTGGATGACGTTCTGTCAGGCGCGATGCGCGTTCCGTCGCGGGTCGTCGCGGTTGCGACGGCGACCATGGGAGGGATGGCATGAACATGGTCATCGTGTACGACTCCGTGTTCGGTAACACGGAGCAGGTGGCGCGATCGATGGCGAAGGCGCTCGAGGCCGAGGGCGACGTGCGCGTCGTCAGCGCAGCGGAGACGACGTCGGCCGCAGCTCTTGAGCCGCCGCCCGACCTGCTGCTGGTCGGTGGTCCCACGCAGCGCCACGGCGTCAGCCCCAACCTCGAGCAGTTTCTCGGACGCCTGTCCCGGCGAAGCCTCGACGGCGTGTCAGCCGCCGCGTTCGACACGCGCTACCGGATGTCGCGGCTGTTGACGGGATCAGCGGCGGTGGTCGTCAGCCGCCGGTTGCGGCGGGCGGGATGTCGCGTGGTGGCGGCACCGGAGTCGTTCTTCATCGAGCGTGACCAGCCGCCCGATGGCGGCAAGCGCCGCCACGCGGTGGAGCGCCTCGAGAGCGGGGAGCTGGAGCGGGCTGAGACCTGGGCAGGCGGCCTGGCGGCCAGGCGCGACTGAGACCAGCCGCGGCCAGGCGCGACTGAGGCAGCCGCGGCCGAGCCGGCCTGCGCGGTGTCATCGGTCCGACGGTCCGCCGACTCGCGCGTCGTGCCGGCCAGGCGGCCCGCAATACAGCCGCTTGACATCGCGGACCAACCACGTAGGGTCACGCGCATGCCTGATCCGGCCGCACATCCCGACGCTCGTCGTCGGATCGACCTCAGTCATCCGATCGAGGCGGGCATGACCACCTATCCGGGTCTGCCGGTGCCGGAGATCCACGCGTTTCTGGAGCGCGCGGCGGGTGCCGGTCATTACGCGCCAGGGGTGTCGTTCCAGATCGACCTCATCACCCTGTGCGGGAACACCGGGACGTACCTCGACAGCCCGTTCCACCGCTACGGCGACGGCACGGACCTCGCCGGACTGCCCCTCGATCGACTGGTCGATCTGCCGGCGGTCCGGGTGGACGCGGCGGGCGGAGGGCGCGCCATCGATCCATCGGCCTTCGACGGCCTGCACCTCGCCGGCTGCGCCGTGCTCATCCACACGGGCTTCGACCGACATTGGCGAACCGAGGCCTACCTCCGGGACAACCCGTTCCTCACCCGCGCAGCCGTCGAGCGGCTCGTGGATGCCGGGGTTGCCCTGGTCGGCATCGACTCGCTCAACGTCGACGACGTGGGCGACCCCTCGCGCCCCGCCCACTCGGGGTTGCTGGCCGCCGGGATCCCGATCGTGGAGCACATGACCCACCTCGACGAGGTGCCGGCGAATGGCGCCCGGTTCACGGCGCTGCCGATCCCGCTCCGCGGCAGCGGCACGTTCCCCGTTCGGGCCGTGGCGATCCTGCCGCCCGGCTGATCATGACCGGGCCCGATGTGGCCGATGGGCCCGATGTGGCCGATGGGGGCAATCGGGCGCTCAGGCTGAGGCGCCTCTGCGCGCGCTCGCGAGCGCCTCGAACGGCTCCAGCGAGGCCGGGTCCGCGAGCGCCTCCTTCGAGACGGTGGCGTCCGGGGGCAACCCGGCCAGGATCCGCTTGACCGGGACCTCGAGCTTCTTGCCCGACAGCGTTCTGGGCACCGCCGGCACGGTCAGGACCTCGTCCGGGACGTGGCGAGGCGACAGCGCGGACCGGAGCTCGGCGGCGATCCGCGCACGCAGCGCGTCATCGAGCTCGACGCCCTCGCGGAGCGCCACGAACAGCAGCAGCTCGCCAGCCCCGCCGCGATCGTCCTCGAGGTGGACGACCAGCGAATTGGCGATCTCGGGCATGGCCTCCACCACCGCGTAGAACTCCGCGGTTCCGAGCCGCACGCCACCGCGGTTGAGCGTGGCGTCGCTGCGGCCGGTGATCACGCACGAGCCCCGGTCGGTGACCGTCAGCCAGTCGCCGTGGCGCCACACCCCGGGCCACGGCTCGAAGTAGACGGAGCGCATCCGCGAGCCGTCCGTATCGCCCCACAGCCGGACCGGCATCGACGGCATCGGCGCCGTGATCACGAGCTCGCCCTGGTGTCCGACCAGCGGCCGCCCCTCGGGATCGAACGCCTCGACCTTCGCGCCCAGCATCCGGCAGCTGATCTCGCCCGCCCATACCGGGACCAGCGGCGATGGGCCAAGGAACCCCGTGCACAGGTCCGTGCCCCCGCTCAGCGAGCCCAGGGGGATCGCGTCCGAGACCGCCCCGGCGACCCACCGGAAGCCCGCGGCGGCCAGCGGCGCCCCGGTGGAGCCGACGCCTCGGAGCGACGACAGGTCGAGGTCGCGGCCCGGCTCCAGCCCGGCCGCCCGGCAGGCCATGATGAACGGCGCGCTGACGCCGAGATACGTTGCCCGCGTGTCGGCCGCGAGGCGCCACAGGGTCATCAGGTCTGGCGAGGCAGGATTGCCGTCGAACAGCACGACCGTGGAGCCGACCGCAAGCCCTGAGACCAGGTAGTTCCACATCATCCAGCCGGTCGTGGTGTACCAGCAGAACCGGTCGTCGGGGCCGAGATCGGTGTGCAGCGCCAGCGCCTTGAGGTGCTCGAGCAGGATGCCGCCGTGGCCGTGGACGATGGGCTTGGGCAGCCCCGTCGTGCCCGATGAGAACAGGATCCACAGCGGGTGATCGAACGGGACGGGGTCCAAGGCGAGCGGCGCCGGCTCGGCGAGCAGCGAGGACCACGCGACGGCTCCGGGTATGCGCGGCAGGGCATCCGCCTCGGGGGCCAGGTACGGGACGACGACCGTGGCCCGGAGCGAGGGCAGCCCGGCCCTGATCTCGGCCACCTCGGCCGTTCGATCGATGACCCGGTCGCCGTAGCGATAGCCGTCGATCGTGAGCAGCACGGTCGGCTCGATCTGCGCCAGGCGGTCGATGACGGCACGGGTGCCGAACTCGGGCGCGCACGACGACCAGATGGCGCCCAGCGACGCGGTCGCGAGCAGCGCGACGATGGTTTCGGGGATGTTGGGCAGGAACGCCGCGACCCGGTCGCCCCGCCTCACCCCCAGCCGCTGGAGGCCGGCGCGACAGCACGCAACGGCTTCACGCAGCTGCGCGGCGGTGAGATCGAGCGGGTCCCGTGTCTGCGAGCGGCCGACGATCACCACGTCCGACGGGGCCCGACCCGGGATGCGCAGCATCGCCTGGGCGTAGTTGAGCGATGTGCCGGGGAACCAGCTGGCGCCCGGCATCCGCGCATCGGCGAGGGCCATCCCGCCGGGCGCGGCCTCGCCGACCTCGAACCGATCCCAGATCGATTGCCAGAACGCACCTGGCTCGGCCACCGACCATCGCCAGGCGGCCTCGTAGTCGTTGAGCGCGATCCCGCGATCGGTCGCGAGCCAGTCCAGGTAGCGACCCATCCGGGTCCGGGCGCGGGCGTCGGCGGCCGGTGACCACAGGCGCTCAGGCAGCGCAGCGCTCGAACCGGGGACCAGGGGGCGGTCGCTCGACATCCCCGGATTCTCCGACATCCGCCGTCAGGTGACATCCCCGCCGGACACAGGGCTGCGAGAGCTCCCCGCGCCGGACAAGAAAGTGGAGCGGCTCCCGAAGGAGCCGCTCCATTGCTGTCCCGGTGAAGGTGTCCACCCGGAGGTGGACCTTCTGCCGCGCGCCAGGCTCATCTATCGCGTCGGCTGAACCGACTACCCTAACCCTACCTACCCATGACCCTGATGCTGGGGCAGCGCTGGCTGACTTGCAGCACGGATATCCTAGCGAGCAGGTGTGGATTAGGAAAGGGGTTGGACCCGTCGCACGGGTGAAGAATGGTTAACGTTGCCCGGCGTCACAAACGGGCACCGAGGCGCGTTCGGAACGGCTTCCGGCCCCGATCATCTGCCCTCGTCGACGCCTGATCGCTACCCCTCGTCGAGGATGGTCACCGACGTCATGGCGACCGGGCTGTCCGGCAGGTCCCGACTGTTGCGCGGCGCGTTGGCGATCTGATCGACCACGTCGAGCCCGCTGGTGACCTGGCCGAAGATCGTGTAGCTCTTGGGCAGCCGGCCGGCGAGGTCCTGGTGGCAGATGAAGAACTGGGATCCGTTCGTGTTGGGTCCAGAGTTCGCCATCGCCAGCGTGCCCCGGTAGTAGTCCCCGGTGATCGGCTCGTCCTCGAACTTGTAGCCAGGTCCGCCCGTGCCCACGCGACCCGGGTTGAGCGACGACTTCTTGCCGTGCTCGCCGTCACCGCCCTGGATCACGAAGCCCGGGATGACGCGATGGAACACGACGTCATCGTAGAAGCCGTCCCTGGCCAGCTTGACGAAGTTCGAGGCGGCCTTGGGCGCACCCTCACTGAACAGGTCGACGTCGATGTTGCCGAGCTCGGTGGCGATGACAGCGCGGGTCATGGGCAGCCTCCTTGATGGGTCCGGCGCGAGGCCGGATTGGCGGAACGGGTTGAGCGCAAGCCTACGGGGTCGACACCGTGACCTTGGTCATGGGGATCGGGTTCGTGGGGATCTCCTGATCGGCGGCCGCGAAGATCGCGTCGGCCACGTCCATGCCCGAGGTGACCGTGCCGATGATCTGGTAGGTGTTGTACTGCGCGAGGACGGCCGTGGCGGCGTCGCTGAGCACGATGAAGAACTGCGACCCGACCGAGTTGGGGGCGGAGGTCCGGGCCATGGCCACGGTACCTCGCTGGTAGGTTGCGGTCACCGGCTCGTCCTGGATCGTGTACGGCGGTCCACCGGTCCCCACGAGGTCCGGGATGACGTCCGGTGTCCGCCCGAACTGCCCGTCGCCGCCCTGGATCACGAACGGTGTGCCGTCCTGCAGCGATGCGGCTCGATGGAACACCACCCCGTCGTAGTAGCCGCACTGGGCGAGCGCCACGAAGTTGCCGGTCGCGATCGGTGACAGCGACCCCTCGACCTTGATCGCGATATCGCCCTTGGGCGTGGTGATCGTGACCGTTCGCACGTCGTCCTGGCCCAGCGCCGGCGGCTGCGAGGTTGGGCAGTCCGGCGGGTAGGTAGGCCCCGGATGGGTCGGCTCGACGCTGGACGTCGAGGCGTCCGGGCCGGACGTTGCATCCGGGCTGGCCGGCGGGATGGTCGGCAATGCGGTCGCGCCCGCGGTGCAGGCGGCGAGGGTGGCCACCAGGGCGATCGACGCGAGTGCGTTGACGAGCCCGAATCGGGATTGGCGGATCATGCGGCGGCCTCCAGGGCACGGGACAGGTCGATGGCGCCGGTGAGCAGCGGCTCACCGAGGATCAGGCCGGCGACGCCCGCATCGCGCAGGCGCCGGACGGCATCGAGGTCGGTGACGCCGCCCGCGACGAGCACGTCCGCGTCGTGGCGCCGGATCATGGCATCGAGGACGCCCGGGTCGGGCGTCTGACCGCCGTGGCTGAGCACCAACCGGCGGACGCCGTGGGCGACCAGTTCCTCGACCAGCGAATCAAGCGTCGGTGGCGTCGCCCGCTGCCACGGAAATGCCGCGATTTGCTCCGGTCGCGGATCGAGCCCCACCGCAAGCCAGTCGCCGGCAACTGCGAGGCAGTCGCGCAGGGTTGCCGGCTGGTCGATCACCGCCACGGACAACACGACCCGCGTCGCGCCGGCGGCAAACGCGAGCCGAACGTGGTCGGCCGCCTCCAGACCACCGGCCAGCTGCAGCGGAACAGCGACCCGGGACGCGACGGCGCCCACGGTGTCCAGGTTCGCTGGGGCCGCCCGCCGCGCGCCATCGAAATCGACGAGGTGGATGATCCTGGCCCCCTGCGACACCAGCTGCTCCGCGATCCGATCCGGGCGGTCGGTGGGGGCGCCGACGCCCGCCGCGGCGCCCGGCCAGTACACGACGCGAGAACGGGCGGCTTCGACGTCGATCGCCGGGATCACATCCACGTCGGCGGTCCGAATGCGCTGTCCGGCGTGGTCAGGCCACGCTCGCAGGGGCACCTGCTGGGGTAGCGGCGTCGCCGACCCGCGGAAGGTCACGCAGGACCGTTCGGATCGCGTCGAGGGCCCGATCGACGTCCGCCGCCTCGATGCCGTGGTGGGTGACCGCCCGGATCTGGCCGTTCAGGTAGGGAACCAGCAGGACACCGCGGGACTCGAGCGCCGACAGGAACGCCGCCCGGTCCAGACCGGCGTCGAGCCGGAACAGGACGAAGTTGGTCACAGTCCGGGCAGGATCCAGCGGACCGTCGGACCCCGGCTGGGCGATGCCCCCGGGCGATCGGATGCCGTCCATGCTCGCCAGACCCTGGGCGAGACGACGGGCGTTGGCGTGATCGTCGGCAAGGCGCTCGATCATGCCGTCGGGTCCGTCGCTGAGGGCCACCAGCCCGGCAGCCGCGATCACCCCGACCTGGCGCATGCCGCCGCCCAGAAGCTTGCGCGCGCGTCGGGCGCGGGCGATGAACTCCCGGTTGCCAACGACCACCGACCCGATTGGTGCGGCCAGGCCCTTCGACAGGCAGAAGGTCACCGAATCGGCCGGCGCCGCAAGCTCGCGCGCGTTCGTCCCCAGCGCCACCACCGCGTTGAAGAACCGCGCGCCGTCGACATGCAGCGGGACGTTGCGCTCGTGCGCGATCGCGGCGACCGCTCGCGTGTAGTCGAGCGTCAGCGGCCGCCCGCCCGAATGCGCGTGCGTGTTCTCGAGCGCGACCAGGCCGGTCAGCGGCTCGTGGAGGTCGGTGGGGTCACGAAAGGCCGACGCTATCTCGGCCGGATCGAGCGTCCCGTCGGGCCGCTCGCGCAGCGCGCGCACCGTCGCGCCGACGACCACGGCGTGGCCGCCGGCCTCGTCCATGACGGTATGCGTCGTCTCACCCGCGATCGCCTCGTAGCCGCGAGGCAGGTGCGCCATGAGCGACACCAGATTCCCCTGGGTGCCGCTGGACACGAACAGCCCCGCCTCCTTGCCCAACAGCTCGGCCGCGCGGGCTTCGAGTGCGTTGACCGTGGGGTCGTCCGCGAAGACGTCGTCGCCCAGCTTGGCCGCGGTCATGGCGCGGCGCATCGCCTCGGTGGGGTGGGTGACGGTATCGGATCGGAGGTCGATGGGAGCCATGGCCCGCCGAGCATAGCGCGGGTCTCCGCGATGAGGCGTGTGCCCGTCCTGGGCGAGCACGCCGCTGGCGGTCGTGGGGGGCGCCTGCTATGATCCGCCACCGGTCGCGGACCCGTGGTGTAGCGGCCCAACATGCCAGCCTGTCACGCTGGAGATCGCCGGTTCGAATCCGGTCGGGTCCGCCATCTCGCGAGTTTCCTCTTTACGCCCCGTCCGCCCGCCCGGACGGGGCGTTCCTCGCCCGTCGCCGGCTGAGCAGCCCGACCTCCCCGCCCATCAGATACGCTGCGCGCGATGAGCGTGCGCGATCGCGGCTTCGATCCCCGGCGTCGTGACCACGGTGCCGGTGCCGGCAATACGGCGCGTCCCGGTGCCCGAGGCTTCCTGCCCGTCGCGATCGTGGTTGCCGTGGCGCTGCTGGTCGTCGTGGGCATTGGCGTCATCCTGGCCGCGGGCAACGGCACGTCTGCCGTGTCCGATCGTGGCCCCGCCGCCAGCAGCGCCGTCGCGGTCGCGCAGGGCATGGGGTCGCCCGACGGGAGCGCTGCGCCAGGCGGCGACGCGTCCGGGCAGGCGACCGATGGGTCGGCATCACCCGCCCCCAGCGCGGCGACGACCGCGGCGCCCACCGTCACCACTGACGTCGCGATCGTGCCGGTCATCAACTTCCGCTCCACACGGACCTCGCTGCGCGCCGCCGACATCGCGGCCATCGCGGACGGTTCCAGCACACTCAAGCGGCTCGTCCTGGTCGACGGCGATGCCGACGGCATCCTCGCTGCGCTCGAGGTCGATCGCGGCTCCTTCGGAAAGCGCCTGGTCACCGTCGATGACGCCGCCGCCCTCGCTTCGTACCTGGCTGCACATCGATCCACGGCCGGCTTCCTGCGTGCCGACCAGGTCGACGCGTCGGTGCGGGCGCTCGCGTGGGGATCGAAGTCGCTGTTCGGCGTGGACCGGGTGGCCAGGCTCTCGGCATGGTCGCTCACCGCGCGGCTTGAGGTGCCCGCTGGGTCGTCCGCCACGTACGACCCGAAGCAGGCATGGACGCTCGTCGCGGGCGGCGACATCCTGCTCGACCGCGGCGTCTCGCTCGCGATCGGCGGCAGGAGGGATGGGACGGACTACCCGTTCGACGGGGGGACGGCCGACATCACCGGGATCTGCAAGGACTGCTCGCCGTTCGGCTGGGATACGCCCTACACGAAGCGCACGGGCAACGCCGGTGCCGTGCGCGCCCTCGTGAAGGGTGCGGATCTTGCGATCGCGAACTTCGAGAACCCGGCGCCCAACGCCTGGCGATTCCACGATCACGGGACGGTGTTCTCGGCGAACCCGAAGAACATCGCGGTCCTCAAGTCGGCCGGCATCGACTGGGTGTCGATGGCCAACAACCACATCGGCGACGCCGGGCGGAACGGCATCCTCCAGACCGCGGCCAACCTCGACAAGTACGGGATCGCCCATTCGGGAGCCGGGGCCAACACGACACAGGCGCACAAGGCCGCCCTGATCAAGGTCGGTGACGTCACGGTCGGCCTGCTGGGCTACGACACCATCGCCGCCTACTACAAGTCAGGCCCCGACACGCCGGGCAGCGCCCGGATGACGGTCGGCGCGCTCAAACGTGACATCAGGGCCGCCCGCAAGGCAGGCGCCGATGTCGTGATCGTGTTCCCTCACTGGGGCATCGAGTATCAGGCGTCGCCGACAGCGCTCCAGGAGAAGCTGGGGCACGCGGCGATCGATGCCGGCGCAGACATGGTCATCGGCAACCACCCGCACTGGGTGGAGGCGATGGAGGTCTACAAGGGCAAGCCGATCTGGTACGCACTGGGCAACTTCGTGTTCGATCAGACCTGGTCGATCCCGACCATGGAAGGGATCACGCTCGAGCTGACGTTCGATGGCACGCGGCTCGTCCAGGCGCGCATCCGGCCACACCTGATCCTGGGCAAGGCTCAGCCCAACTTCCTCGATCCGGCGGGCGACGGCAAGGCCGTCATGAGCCAGATGTTCGACGCGTCGAAGGGCCTGCTTCCCTGGTAGCTGCCTGGCAGGCGCGCCGAGGGCGCGTTGCGGCTCGGCGCGTTGACGCTGGGGCGTCGGCAGTCTTGCGCCGACCAGGCACGCTCCCCGCCCTGGCACGCTCGCGCCGCCCTGGCACGCTCCGCCGCCCTGGCACGCTCACACCGCCCTGGCACGCTCACACCGCCCTGGCACGCCCGGCGTTCACTGCAGCGGTTCCGAGGCCAGCCCGGCGATCGAACCGTCGTCCGGAACGCGGCCCGTTCCACCTGGCGGCTGGCGGGCCTGATCGCGGGTCCGGCGGGGTCGGCCGTCGTCCAGGAGGAACGGAGGGCGATCCAACGGATCGTCTAGCCGCTGCAGGGAACGCCCCGCGATCCACGCATCCCGGTCAGCCGCTGCAGGGAACGCCCCGCGATCCACGCGACCAGCCGGCCCCCGGTAGGCGCTCTGGCCCGGCCCTTGGGTGCGGCCAGACCCGCTGCCTCGGAGCGCGGCCCCGCCCAGACCCCGGGAGCGTCCCCGCCCACACCCCGGGAGCGGCCAGGCCCGGCCCGGAGTGGGTGCCGCGGGTCAGTCCGTCCAGCCCGCCGATCAGCCCTTCCAGCCGAACGGGCCCGGTGACCGACCCTCGAGGCCTGCGAACAGGTCGTCCTCGCGGTCAGGCGCAGGCACCCGCGACTCGCGCCGAACGAACGCCTCGCGGCTCCAGTACTCGGCCCAGGCCTCCTTGCCGAACCGCACGAACGGGTTGTCGTCGGAGATCTGGGTGACGTGCGCCTTGATCGCCGCCCAGCGCTGGTCGAGCACGCTCGAGATATCGATCCAGGCCGTGATCGATTCATCGGGGATCAGCATGCGCGCCACCGTGGCCTCGAACTCGGCCTGCTCCTCCGGCGTCGGGTTCTCGGGTGGCGACCAGAACGAGCGCTCGCCGGCTGCCTCGAGGCGCGCCTGCATCGCCTCCCGGACCGATGCCGGGATCGCCTGCTCGTAGATCTTGGCCGGGGTCCAGGGCGCGAGGCCTCCGGCGTCCACCCCGGGACCGGTCCCGCCATGTTCCGGCGCCAGCTGGGACGGGTACCACGCGGGATCGCCGGCTCGCTCGAAGGCACCCACGGCGACCACGTGGCTTCGGATGTGGTCCGGGTGCCCGTACCCGCCGAAGTCGTTGTACGTCGTCATGACGTCGGGCTGGAATCGACGGACCATCCAGGTCATCCGGCCGATCGCCTCATCGATGTCCGCCTGCCAGAAGCACCGGGGATCGGCATTGCCGGCCCGACCCATCATGTCCGAGTCGCGATAGCCGAGGTTGTCCCACTCGGTGACGCCGAGCGCCTCCATCGCGCGCTCCAGCTCCACCGCGCGCGTCTCGCCCAGCCGGCGGTGGTTGTCCGGCGTGTCCAGCTCGGGGACGACGATCTCGCCCATCTCACCTCGAGTGCAGGTGATCAGAACGAGCCGTCTTCCCTCTCGAACCGTCTTCGCCATCGTGCCGCCGGTGCCGATGGTCTCGTCGTCGGGATGGGCGTGGACGGTCATCAGGGTGGGGACGCGCGGGATGGGCTGGGACGTCGGCTCGGTCATCGCCGAATCGTAGCGCGAGGGCGCGGATGACCCGTCGCCGGGTCACGAGCGTCTCACGAGGGCGTCACCGCCCCGTCACGGAGGGTGGGCATGATCGCGATCCGGAGCGGGCGCTCCGGCACGACAGCGAAGCACAACGAGGCACCTCCTTGACCCGATCCGCCCGCCGCTCCATCCGCGTCCGCCGCATCATCACCGCTCCCGGTGCGTCCCTCATTGCCGCCGCCATCGTGATCGCGATCGTGGCCGGCGGTTGCATCGGCCCCGCGGCCACCCAGGTCGCATCACCGGCGAACGAATCGATGGCGCCCGAATCGATGGCCCCGGAGTCCATGGCACCCGATTCGATGACACCCGAGAACACGGCTCACCCGTCGATGGTGGATGAGACGATGCCGCCGGAGATGACCCCGTACGAGTCGATGGCCCCGGAGTCCATGGCTCCCGAAGGGGACACGTCCGTCGCCCGCGATGCGCTGGCCGCACATCCGTGGGCGACCGCGACACTGACCGACGTGTCCACGGGCAGGAACTTCACGATCGCGGACTTCGCCGGCCGCACCGTGTTCGTCGAAGCGATGGCGATCTGGTGCACCAACTGCCGTGCCCAGCAGGGGAGGTTCACCGACGCGCTCACGCAGGTGAGCGCTGATCGGGTCGCCTATGTCGTGCTGACCGTGGATCCGTCCGAGACGGCCGACGATCTCGCCAGCTACAAAGCCGATCGTGGCTTCGCGGGCGCTTACGCGGTGGCGGGCAGGGACGTGTCGGCCGCCCTCAAGGACGAGTTCGGAGCGAACGTGCTCAACGCGTCCACCGTGCCGCTCATCCGGATCTCGCCCGCCGGGGAGATCAGCTTCGCGACCGGTGGCGAGAGCGTGGACAGCATCATCGCGGCCGTCGCCGGCTGACGATGGGCGAGCTCGCCGCCGTGTTCGCGGCAGGGCTGGCGAGCGCGGCCAGCCCATGCCTGCTCCCGCTCTACCCGGGGTTTCTGGCGTACCTCGCGGCGAACGCCGGCGCCATGTCCGCCCGGCGTGCCAGCGGCCTGCTCGGGTTGCTCGTGCTGGCCGGGCTGCTCACGACCATGATCGCGATCGGGACCCTGCTGTTCGTGATCGCCATCCCCATCGGTCGCGTCGCCAGCTACCTGGTGCCCCTGATCGACGGGTTGCTCATCGCGCTGGGTGTGCTGCTCCTCATCGGGCACAACCCCTTCAATCGCCTGCCGGGCATGCGGGTCCCGCTGGTCTCCAACCCGTACGGCCAGGCGTACGCGTACGGGATCATGCTCGGGCCGATCGCGCTCCCGTGCGCGGGTCCGTTCCTGGCCGCGCTGCTCGCGGTGTCCGTGGGGCTGGGGGACGCGGTCGCGCAGATAGGCACGTTCGTGGTGTTCGGGCTCGGGTTCGGGTTGCCGCTCGTCCTTCTTTCGTTGCTGGCGAGCTCGCGTCAACGACAGGTGGTCCAGGTCGTCGTCTCGCACCACCGGCTGATCGAGATCGTGTCCGGTGTCGTCCTGATCGCGGTGGCGCTGGTCGACCTGCGCGAGAGCTGGGACGGGATCCTGTTCACGTTCGGGCTCTCGTAGGCGATCGTCCGGGCACGCGCATCAGTGGGTCACACGCCCCCGCGCGGTACCCTGCCCGCGATGACCGACCTGCCGGATGCCCAGTTCCGCTCTCCGGCGATCGACGCGCTGGAGGCCACCGGGATCGAGTTTCGGGTGGTCCGGACACAGGTTGCCCGCCACGCGGAGGAGAGCGCCGCGTTCCAGGGCATCCCGCTTGGCTCGCTCCTGCGCACGATCCTCGTCCGGCGGGCGGCAGATGACTACGTGTTCGTGCTGGTTCCCGGAGGCCGCCGCTTCGACTGGCCCAAGCTGCGCGCGTTGCTGGGCACGAACCGCCTCAGCCTCCCGGACGCGGAGGAGGCGCGAGCGATCACGGGCTACGAGCGGGGCGCGATCACACCGTTCGGCGCCGCGCGCCCCTGGCCGGTCATCGCGGACGCCTCGATCCAGGGTCTCGATCGCGTCGCGATCGGGGGCGGGGCACGCGGCGTCAACGTCCACATCTCGCCCCAGGACCTGATCCGGACGACCGGGGCCCAGGTGGTGGACATCACGACCGCCGAGCCTGGCGTGGGCTGAGCGCGCCGGCCGTCGGCTGAGCGCGCCGGCGGATCGGCCGGATCGCCGGATCGCCGGATAGCCGGCTCATCGGATCGGGGTATCGGTCAGGGTCAGCGCCGGATCGGTCACGGTCAGCGCGGGAAACCCGGACGGGCGCTCGCCCCCTCGCTACCATCGGCTCGATGCCTGCGTCATCGACGCCCGGTCCGCTCGCCGGCCTGCGCGTGGTCGACTGCTCGACCGTGCTCGCCGGCCCGTACTGCACGATGCTGCTCGCCGACCTTGGCGCGGACGTGGTCAAGGTGGAGCCGCCTGCGGGCGACGGGACGCGTGGCTGGGGACCGCCGTGGGTCGGGTCGATTGCCGACGGCACCCGCACCGCCGCCTACTACCTCGCGGTCAACCGCAACAAGCGCTCGATCCGCCTGGATCTGCGGACCGACGCTGGCCGGGACGTGCTGCGCCGGCTGCTGGCCTCGGGCGACGTGCTGATCGAGAACTTCCGCGTCGGGGGGCTGGAGCGGCTGGGCTTCGGTGACGAGGCCCTGGGCACGCTCAACCCCGCGCTCGTCCACCTCGCCATCTCCGGGTTCGGAGCCGATGGCCCGGACGCGTCAAAGCCGGGCTACGACTTCGTGGTACAGGCGGTGGGTGGCCTGATGTCGATCACGGGTGCGACCGACGAGGACGGCGGTCGGCCGACGAAGGTGGGGGTCGCCATCAGCGACGTGGTCACCGGGCTGTTCGGCGCGGTGTCCGTGCTGGCCGCGCTGGTGGCTCGGGCCGCACCATCCGACGCGGCCGCGTCGGCGGGCACCGGCCGGGGGGTCGGTCAGCGGATCGACGTGTCGCTGCTCGAGTCGACGCTCGCCGCGCTCGTGAACCAGGCGCAGAACGCGTTCGTCACCGGCCGGCCGCCGGGCCGGCTGGGGAACGCGCACCCGACCATCGTTCCGTACGAGACGTTTCGCACCCTGGACGGCGAGCTCGCCCTGGCCGTGGGCAGCGAACGGCAGTGGCCACGCCTGTGCGAGGTCCTCGGACTCGCCGGGCTGGCGACGGACCCGCGGTTCGCGACCAACGGCGATCGCGTGGAGCGGCGCACCGATCTGCGGCCCATCCTCGCGGATCGGTTTCGTACCCGCTCCACCGGGGAGTGGCTGGCCGTGCTCGACGCCGCGGACATCCCGTGCGGCCCGATCAACGACATCGTCGCCGCGTTCGGCACCCCGCAGGCACGCGCTCGCCGGATGACCGTCGAGGTGGACCATCCGAAGCTGGGCCCGATCCGCCAGGTGGGCCTGCCGTTCGAGCTCTCCCGGACACCGGCGTCGATCCGGTCCGCGCCACCGCTGCTGGGCGAGCACAGCCGGGAGATCCTGGCGGAGCTGGGCTATGCGCCCGACGAGATCGAGCGACTGGCCACCGACGGCGCGATCTGAACGGTGTCCGGCGGTCGCCCCGGGAGGGACGGCCGCCGGTGCAGGGACGCGGGACGCGGGGACGCGGGACGCAGGGACGCGGGACGCAGGGACGCTGCGGGCTGTGCCGGGTCAGCGGATGTGGTCGAAGCTGATCGGATCGTAGATGTCGGGGGCGTCCGCTCCGCTGACCACCAGGGTGCCCAGCGCTCCCTTGTGGGTTCGGAAGATCGAATGGTCGACGATCACATAGGTGCCCGGCACCTCGACCCCGAACTCGACCCCGACCGCGCCACCGCATGCCACCAGCGTCGACTGGACGCTGTGGTTCTCGAGCGCGAACGAGCCCTCCACGTAGACCGTGTCGAAGATCTCGCCGATCACATGGAAGCTCGAGACGAGATTCGGGCCGATGTTGCCCACGAACAGGCGAACCTTCTCGCCGGTCTTGATCCCACCGTCGAAGGTCCCGAGCGAGCGGTCGCCCACGATCGAATCGGGCCGCCCGTTGAACACCACGAACGTGGGCCGCTCCTCGTTGCCCAGCTCGGGCGAGAACTCGAGATGACCGGCGTCGTGGAGCGCCGCATGCCCCTGTTGCGCGCCGAGCATCGTGTAGAACTCGCTCTGCATCAGGAAGTACTCGTGGTCGACAGCGGGCAGCCCGTGCGCCGGCTCGACCACGACCAGCCCGTACATGCCGTGCGAGATGTGCATCGGAATGTCGGGGAACGCGCAGTGGTAGATGAAGATGCCCGGGTGAAGCAGCTTCACCTTGAGCTCGCTCTCGTTGCCGGGCAGGGTGTCGAGGCTGACGGAGCCTCCCCCGGGGCCGGTCACGGCATGGAAGTCGACGTTGTGGGGCATCGAGCTGCCGGCGTCGTTGTGGAGGAAGAAGTCGACCGTGTCGCCCACGCGGCCCCGGATCATCGGGCCCGGGATGCGCCCATCGAAGGTCCAGAAATCCATCGTCGTGCCGGGCACCACCTCGGCCACGACCTCGCGGGTCGTGAAATGGACCTCGTGGTTCATCGGGCCCGAGCGCCTGGTCTCCTGCTGATACGTTCCGTCCCGGTAGAGCGCGAAATCGGCCGACCGAGGCAGCTCGCTCGGGTGGCGTGAGATCTCGTCCACGGTGACGGCCTTCGCGGGCGCGCTCGACGTGGAGGGCGCCGGCGTCGCGGAGGATGCGACCGCCGGGCTCGCCGGTGCCGCGGTGGGGGCCACGCTGGGGGCGGCGGGTGCCGCCGATGCCGCGGGCGCGTTCGGTCCGAACGTCCAGTTGGGTGCTACCGCCTGCGTGCAGCCCGCGAGGAGCGCCACGCCGGACGCGCCGGCCGCGATGGACGCTCCACGAAGCAGCGCCCGGCGGCTCACCGGGCGATCAATGGAATCCGGCGAGGGCTGGCCATCATGGGCAGACATGGGACTTGTCCTCCGTGGTGGGCGCGTGCGGCGCCCGGGTCGATGGCTGGGTTCGTCTACGAGGGGATCTGCACGGGTTGATCGGCCGGCCCGCCGGGGAGCACCCTGCGCCGGCGGAGACCGTCGACGAGCGCCTGCTCGGCGGCCAGCCACGCGTCATGGACGTCGCATGGTTCGCGGTTTGCCTCGGTGACCGCCGCACACGCCTCGTCGCGATCGAGCACGCAGGTCCGTATGGCGGACCGCGCGAACGGATGGCTGGCCGCGACCGGTCCTTCGATCGCCTCGATCACGTCGAGCACGGAGGCGTCGCGACCTGCCGGCAGCAACCGGTAGCCACCGGTTCGGCCATGGGTCGAGGCGATCCAGCGGATGCGCACGAGGGGCGCCATGATCTGGGCGACGAAGCCCCGGGTCGACCCGATCGCGTCGGCGAGCTCGGGACCGGTGAGACCACCCGGGCGCCCATCCAGGGCGCGAATGGCCCGGACCGCAAGGTCACTGCGACGGGTAATGCTCAATCTCATAGTGTGTGAATCGACCATTAAGGGATCGCGAATCTCGGAGGGCCAACAGGTCTGTTCGGGCAGGTCCGATCGTCACACCCGTGCCCGGCCGCGTCCCGCATCCCGCGTCGGATCCCGCGCGGCGCCGGGCGGGCGTCTGTGTCACGGTCGGGCCCGGGTCAGAGAGCGCCGTTCCCTCCGGCGCGCGCGAGGTCTGCCAGCGACTCGGCATCGAGCGTCGCCAGCAGCGCCTCCTGAGCCCGAAACAGCACCTCGTGGACATCGCAGTGTCCGTGGGTGCCACAGGGGCTCCCGCGCAGCACGCAGGTCTGGCGGCGGCTGTCGCCCTCCGCGACCTCGATCACCTCGAGCAGGCTGATGCTGGCTGCGTCGCGCGAGAGCCGGTAGCCGCCGGCGCGACCCGGCGCCGCCACCACCAGGCCGGCCCGTTGCAGATCGGCGAGCACCTGCGACAGAAACCGCACGGGGATGCACATGGCCTCGGAGATCCGGCGCGCCGACAGCAGCCCACCGCCGGCACCACGGGCCAGGGCAAGCATCGCGCGAACGGCGTAGTCACCGCGCTTGGTGAGCTGGAGACGCATCGGGGGAGTATGCGGCGAAACCCGATCTGTCGCGCACACCGGCCCGCTGCCAGGACCCGTGACCCGACCCGGCGATGCCCGGCGACCCCGCCGCCCCGCCGGTCCAGCGCCCCGCCGGTGCCTTCGACCGGACGACCGGTCGTCATCGATGGTCACCGGCCGCTCGCAACCCAGCCGGTAGACTGCTCGCATGCCCTCCTTCAGCTATGGCGGCCAGGCGCTCATCGAGGGCGTGATGATGCGCGGCCGCGACGCCATCGCGGTCGCCCTCCGCCACCCGGACGGCCGGATCGTGTTTGCCACCGAGCGGCTCGACTCCGGGTTCCATGGCAACCGCCTGTCGCGCGCCCCGTTCGTCCGTGGCCTGGTGGTGCTGTACGAAACCCTGGTCGTCGGCACGCGCTGGCTGATCCGCTCGGCGGGGTTGCAGGTCGAGGGCGAAGGGGTCGAGATCGGCAAGGGATCGGTCGCCCTCATGCTGGGCATCACCGCGATCCTCGGCATCGGGCTGTTCTTCATCCTGCCGCTCGTGGTTGCCACGTTCACGGCCGGCAACGTCGAGAACGATCTCGTCCAGCACACCATCGAGGGGTTGGTCCGGATCGCGATCTTCCTGGGCTACCTCGTGCTGATCGCCCGCACTCCCGACATTGCTCGCGTGTTCCGCTACCACGGCGCCGAGCACATGTCGATCCACGCTCTCGAGCACGGCGATCCCCTGCGGCCGGAGGCGATCCGCAAGTACCCGACCGCCCACCCGCGCTGCGGCACCGAGTTCCTGGTCGTGGTGATCCTGCTCTCGATCCTCGCCTTCAGCCTGGTCGGCCGGCAGTCACCGGTGATCATGGTCGGCAGTCGGATCCTGCTCATCCCGGTCATCGCCTCGGTCGGCTATGAGCTGCTGCGGCTGGGCGCGCGACACCGGTCCAACCCGGTGATCAGGGTGATCATGTGGCCCGGGATCCTGGTGCAGATGATCACGACCAAGCAGCCGACCGACGACATGATCGAGGTCGCCGTGGTCGCCCTCGAGGAGGCGCTGCGCGCCGACGGCGAGGCGGTACCGGCGGGGGGCCTGGAGCTCGCGCGCGATCCGATGCCGATGCAGGGTGAGACTGCGGCGACGGTACGTGAGGCCGCCCTGAGCGATCCGGCGTTCGAAGGCGAGGCGATCGCGCCCGTCTCGATCGATCCGCCCGTGTCCGGCTGAGCGAACGACCATGGCTGACGAACACGGCCTCGACGCCAAGCTCGTTGATCTCGCCACGCAGTACGACGAGGTCTCGGCGCAGCTCGCGACCCCGGAGGTGCTGGCCGACCCCGCGCAGCTCAAGCGGCTGGGGCGCGAGCTGGCGCGACTCGAGCCGGTGGTGGCGGCACATCGCGAGCTGCTGGATGTCCGGGCCCAGCTCGAGGGTGCCCGCCACATGCGCGACGCCGATCCCGACGATGAGGTCAAGGCGCTCGCGCGCGAGGAGATCGCTGCCCTCGAGACGCGAGAGCAGGCCCTGATCGACGACCTGCGGGTCTCGCTGATCCCGCGCGACCCCAACGATGATCGCAACGTGATCGTGGAGATCCGGGCCGGCGCCGGCGGCGAGGAGGCCGCCCTGTTCGCCGCGGAGCTGCTTCGCATGTACATGCGCTACGCGCAGGAGCATCGGTTCACGGTCGACGTGATGAGCGCCAACGAGACCGGGATCGGCGGCATCAAGGAGGCGATCCTCGAGGTAACCGGCGATGGCGCCTACAGCCGGCTCAAGTTCGAGGGTGGCGTCCATCGGGTCCAGCGAGTACCGACCACGGAGTCGAGCGGCCGGATCCATACCAGCACCGCGACCGTGATCGTGATGCCCGAGGCCGACGAGGTCGAGGTCGACATCGACGAGGAGCGCGATCTCCGGATCGAGGTCAAGCGCTCCAGCGGTCCCGGCGGCCAGTCGGTCAACACCACCGATTCCGCGGTCCGGATCACCCACCTCCCGACGGGCCTGGTGGTCGAGATCCAGGACGAGAAGAGCCAGCACAAGAACAAGGCCAAGGCGATGGCCGTTCTGCGCAGCCGCCTGTACGACATGGAGCTCGCGAAGCAGCGCGAGGAGCAGAGCGCCACTCGCCGGAGCATGGTCCAGGCCGGCGACCGGTCGGAGAAGATCCGGACCTACAACTTCCCCGACAACCGGGTGACCGACCATCGCATCGGGGCGACGATCCACAACGTCCCGGGCGTGCTCGCCGGGCAGCTCGACCCGCTGATCGATGCGTTGGTCATGGCCGATCAGGCCGACCGGCTCCGCCACCTCACCGAGAGCAGCGATGGCCAGGCGTCGGGCACGCCGGTCCCTGCCTGACCTGACCCCCTGGCGGGGGACGTTGCGGCCGGTGCCGGGAGCGCCTTGGTCATCACGGCGAGGTGGGCGACCGGCACCGCGCGTGCCGGGGCCGTTGTCCCAACCCCCGCGACCGTCGCGCCGAGCGCCGTGACCGGCCCCGCGTTCACGGTGTCCGAGCTGCTCCGCCTGGCCGCGGACCGGCTGGCTGCATCCGGATCGGAATCGCCGCGCCTCGACGCGGAGCTGCTGCTCGCGCAGGCGCTGGGCGTCGACCGGACCGGCGTGCTCGCCCATCCCGAGGCTGTCGTCGGCGACGGACGCCGCGAGGCGTTCGAGGTGGCCGTCGCGCGACGCGAGCGAGGGGAGCCGGTCGCCTACATTCGCGGCTTCCGCGAGTTCCACGGCCTGGCGTTCGCCACCGATGCCCGTGCGCTCATCCCGCGGCCCGAGACCGAGCTCCTGGTGGACGCGGCGATCGACGACATCGCGGCGCGGCTGACGGCGGCTCCTCGCTCGCCGGGTGCGCCGGCGATCCGGGTGGCCGACGTCGGGACCGGCACGGGTGCGATCGCGATCTCGATCGCCGTCACGCTTCGCCGCCGGCGCATGGAGGGCCAGGTGCTGGTCGTGGCGATCGAGTCGTCGCCCGAGGCGCTCGACCTGGCCCGTGAGAACGCGGTCGGTCACGCGGTCGCCGACCGGATCGTGTTCGTGACCGCGGACCTCATCCCGCACCACGTCGACCCGCCGTACACGATCGTGTGCGCCAATCTCCCGTACGTGCCGAGCCGCGATCTCGAGCGGCTGTCACCCGAGCTCTCGTTCGAGCCCCGGGAGGCGTTGGACGGGGGCGCCGACGGCCTGGACGTGATCCGGCGGCTCCTCGACCACCTGCCCACGTCGCTGGCCGCCGACGGCCTGGTGCTGCTCGAGATCGGGTCCGACCAGGGAGAGACCGTCGGGCGCGAGGTGGCCGCACGGCTGCCCGGCTGGCGATGCACCGTCTCGCCGGACCTGTCCGGACGACCGCGCCTGGCCAGGATCGTGCGCGGGACGCCGTGAAGGACCATCGCCCGGCATCGCGACCCTCGCCCGAGCTCCCCATCGGGATGCTCGCGCTCGACATCGACGGCACGCTCGTGGGCGGCGACTTCAGGGTCACGCCCCGGACCGAGGCCGCGATCCGCGCCGCCGTGGATCGGGGGGTGCGGGTCTCGCTGGCGACCGGCCGCATGGCCAGCTCGGCGGCTGTGTACGCGCAGCAGCTGGGGCTGACCGAGCCGATCATCGGGCACCAGGGGGCTGTCGTGCGCCGGATGCCCGTCCGCCCCGGGACCGTCGATCCTGCGGGCCGGCCATTTCACGGCCCGGTGGGCCGGCTGCTCCATCACACGTCGCTCGCCGCCGCCACCGCCCGCGAGGCGATCGCGTGGTGCCTCGCCCACGACCTCGACCCGCACGTCAACACGCTCGAGCGCATCGTGGTCTGGCGTGGCGACCGGCAGTTCGATGACTACTCCGGCTATCTCGGACCCGAGGCCGTGATCGTGCCGGACCTGGCGAGCGCGATCCGGCGACCGGTGTCCAAGGTGATCGCCGTCGGTGAGCCGCCACGGCCGATGGAGCTCGTCGCCGAGGCACGCCGCGCCTTTGCCGGGCGGGCCGAGGCGACGGTGTCGCACCCTCGGTTCCTGGAGTTCATTGCGCCGGGCGTATCCAAGGGCCGGGCCGTCGCCTGGCTGGCCCACGAGGCAGCGATCCCGATGAGCCGGGTGATGACGATCGGGGACGCGCTCAACGATCTCGAGATGATCGCCGGTGCGGGTCACGGGGCGGCGATGGCGACCGCGCCCGATGCCGTTCGGGCGGCGGCCCGGTATGTGGCGCCACCGGTCGATGAGGATGGGGCGGCCGTCCTGATCGAGGCGCTGATCCTGGCGCCGCCGGCGGTTGTCGAGCGGAATGCCGCCCGGCTTGCCCGCGAGCCGGCCGGTGTGGGCCCGGGCGCCGACGCGTGACGGAGACCCGAATCCTCCCCGACGGGCCGGACGCGCGTGCGACGGCCGCCGACCTGCTGCGCGCGGGTTCGATCGTCGCGATCCCCACCGACACCGTCTACGGGATCGCCGCCGACCTCGAGCTGCCGGATGCGATCGAGCGTCTGTTCGCCGCCAAGCACCGGCCGCCGGAGCGGGCGGTCGCCGTGCTCCTCGCCGAAGCGGCGCAGGCGGCGATGCTGGGCGAGATGGGTCCTGTGGCATCGGCGCTTGCCGGCCGGCTGTGGCCCGGCGGGTTGACGCTCATCCTGCCGGTGCGACCCGGAGCTCATCTGCCACGGGTGCTGGCCGCCGGCGCGCCGACCATCGGCGTCCGCGTGCCCGACCATCCGTGTCCCCGGGCGCTCGCCCGGATGCTGGGACCCTTGCCGACCACGTCGGCCAACCTGTCGGGCGAGCCCGATGCCGTCGATGCCTCGGAGGTTGCCGCCACGCTCGGCGACGACATCGCGCTCGTGCTCGATGGCGGTCCGATCCGCGGTGGGCCGGCTTCGACGGTCGTCGACTGCTCGGTTGCCAGGCCGGTGGTCCGCAGGGCGGGCGCCATCCCCGCAGAGACGATTGCCGCGGTGCTCGACGAGGCGGGGCTGGGGCACGACATCGCGCCCACGGAGCGGTAGTGGCCGAGCACGTGCCCCGCACGCACGGGTGACCCTTGCGCGCCGTCAATCTTGCAGAATGGCGGGGCACCGTCAGATGGGCGGTCGAGGAGGAACCCTGAGGACCCGATGAGCCTGCTGCGGCCGATCCGCGATACCTCGGCCACGTCGGTCGGGCTCGCCAGAGAGCGCCTGACGGGTGGTGGCCCGGGCCGGCTGCTGCTCGCGTGGCTGGTGCAGGCGGTCATCCTGCTCGCGGTCGGTTGGCTCGTGCCCGGGGTCGAGGTCAAGGACCTCGTAGCGGCGCTCGTCGCCGCCGTCGTGCTGGGTCTGCTCAACGCGCTGGTGAGACCAGTGCTGGTGATGCTGACGCTTCCGCTGACGGTCGTGACGATGGGTCTGCTGTCGCTCGTCATCAACGCGATCATGCTGGTGCTGGCGGCACCGCTGGTGCCCGGTCTGGTCGTCGGCTCGCTCGCGTCGGCGGTGGCAGCCGCGATCCTGATCACGGTATTCACGACGCTCGTCTCGCTGGTCATGTCCAGCGACCAGGACGCGTCGTTCTACGCGGAGCTCAGCCGCCGCCTCTCGACACTCGACCGTCAGCCCATCCCGGATGGGCGTGGCCTGGTGATCATCCAGATCGACGGGCTGGCGGCGCCGATCCTGCGCAATGCGATCCGGGTGGGGCTCACCCCTCAGATGGCGAGGTGGGTCCGCTCGGGCGACTACCGCCTCATCGAGTGGGACTGCACCCCGCCTTCCCAGACGTCCGCCAGCCAGGCGGGGATCCTGTTCGGCAACAACGACGACATCCCGGCGTTCCGCTGGTACGAGAAGGAACACGCGAAGCTGATGGTGTCCAACCATCCGGCCGACGCCGCCGAGATCGAGCGCCGCCATTCCGACGGCCGCGGGCTGCTGGCGGCGAACGGGATGAGCGCGAACAACCTGTTCTCGGGTGACGCCAAGCGGACGCTGTTCACGATGAGCCGCATCCAGCAGGCGGCCACGACGACCGATGTCGACGCGTTCTCGCTGTACTTCGTCGATCCGGCCGCGTTCATCCGCACGGTGGTGCTGACCATCAGCGAGGTGTTCAAGGAGTGGACCGAGGCGCGCCGGCAGCGAGTGCTCGATGTCCAGCCGCGCGTCCATCGGGGCGCTACGTTCGCCGGCATGCGGGCGGTCAGCAACGTCCTGCTGCGCGATCTCAACGTCACGTTCCTGGTCAACGCGATGGGCCGCGGCGTGCCGATCATGTACGTCGACTTCGTGGACTACGACGAGCTGGCGCACCACGCCGGACCCGAGCGTCTCGAGTCGTTGCGCTCGCTCACGGGCGTGGACCAGGTGCTCTCGACGATCGAGCGCGCCGCCCGCCACGCCCCGCGCGACTACCGCATCGTCGTCCTGTCCGATCACGGCCAGACCCAGGGAGCCACGTTCCGCCAGCGGTACGGCATGTCGCTCGACGATCTCGTGAGGCAGCTGATGGGCGGCGGGACATTGCTGTCGGTCGAGGGCCAGGGAGAGGGCTGGGGCCCGACCAACGCGTTGCTGTCGGAGATCACCAACCGGCCCGGGCTTGCCGGCCGCGCGGCCGCGTCGGCGCTCTCGCGGCGGCGCGAGGACGGCGCCGTGGAGATCGGCGCGAGGTCGGCGCGGGCTCCCGAGGACATGGAAGACGAGGCGCCCGAGGTCGTGGTTGGTGCCAGCGGCAACCTGGCCAACGTGTACTTCCTGGCCGAGGCCAGACGGCTGTCGCTCGAGGAGATCGAGACGCGGTACCCGGGTCTCGTGGACGGGCTCGTGGCGCACCCCGGGATTGGCTTCGTGCTCGTGCGGTCGGATGCCATGGGACCGCTCGCGATCGGCCGCGATGGCGTCCATCACCTCGCCGACGAACGCATCGAAGGCACCGACCCGCTGGCCCCGTTCGGTCCCCGAGCCGCCGACGCCCTGCGCCGCCTCGATGGCTTCGCGCATGTCGGGGACCTCCTCGTGAACAGCACCTACGATCCGGAGCTCGAGGAGGTGGCGGCGTTCGAGGAGCTCGTCGGCAGCCATGGCGGCTTCGGCGGTCCACAGGTTCGGCCATTCGTCCTCGCGCCTGCAGACCTGCCCTACGACGGTGAGCCCGTGGTCGGCGCGCCGGCCGTCCACCGCCTGCTGACGGGCTGGGCACGGCTGATGGGCGTCGATGCGGAATCCGGCGCGACCGAGGCTCCGCCGTCCAGCTCCGTCCCGCACGGTCGGCCGCGCGCGATCGGGCTGATCGCCGTGCTCACCTCGCTGACCAGCATCATGTGGCTGCTGGGTGGTGGCCTGTTCCTGTTCGGGGCTGCCGCCCTCACGTCGGGCGAGCTGGGGGACATCGGCCTCGGCGACCTGGCGGCGCTCACGGGCCTGGGCATCGTGCTGTTCGGCCTCGGACTCGTGGGTATGGCGGTTTCGATCGGGCTGTGGCGCCGCCGCGGCTGGGCGAGGATGGCGACGCTGCTCTACTACGCGATCGGCGTTCTCCAGGCGCTGGCGGCGATCGGATCGGGCGGGCTGAGTGGCCTGTTCGCCCTGGGTCTCATACCGGTGCTGATCGCGCTGTTCGCCTTCTTCTACCTGACCCGCCCGCACGTCGCCGCGGCGTTCCGGCAGGGGGGCGCCACGATGGCCGCAACGGACTGACACCCGCGCCCATCGCGGCGCCACGTGCGTGCCGCGCGAGGGATCGATCCGTGCCTCACGGCCGTTCGCGCCCGTGCCGCGGCTCATGGGAAGATAAGGTTGTCCGAGCGTCCGAGCCCGCGTTCCCGCCAGGAGGTTCCCCGTGTCCGACGTCGCCGTCCCGATCGAGACCGCCGCTGGTGGAACCGTCACCGCGGCCACGGCTCCGACGGGCGGTTCGGTGGGTTCCATGTCGCCCGACGCGTGGGCATCGGCGGCCGACCTTGACCCCGAGCTGTGGGCGGCGGTCGAGGCCGAGCGCGACCGCCAGAGCGACAACATCGAGCTCATCGCGAGCGAGAACTACGTGTGGCAGGCGGTGCTCGACGCACAGGGCACCTGGCTGACCAACAAGTACGCCGAGGGACTGCCCGGCAAGCGCTACTACGGCGGCTGCGAGCACGTGGACGTCGCCGAGAACCTCGCGCGGCAACGGGCACTGCGCCTGTTCCCGGGCGCCGATCACGTCAACGTCCAACCGCATGCCGGCGCCCAGGCCAACATGGCGGCCTACTTCGCGGTCCTCCGGCCCGGCGACCGGATCCTGGGCATGAGCCTCGCCCACGGCGGTCACCTGACCCACGGCTCGCCGGTCAACTTCAGCGGCAAGCTGTACGAGGTCCACGCGTACGGCGTGCGACGCGAGGACGAGCAGCTCGACTACGAAGCGCTCGAGGCGCAGGCGGCGGAGGTGCGGCCCAAGGTGCTGGTCGCGGGAGCGTCGGCGTACCCACGGCTGTGGGACTTCGAGCGCCTGGCGGCGATCGCCCATGGGGTGGGCGCGCTGCTGATGGTCGACATGGCCCACGTCGCGGGGCTGGTCGCCGCCGGCGTCCATCCGAGCCCGTTCCCGCATGCCGATCTCGTGACCACCACCACCCACAAGACGCTGCGCGGTCCGCGAGGCGGGATGGTCTTCGCGCGCGCGGACCTCCCTGCCGGTGTGGACCGATCCGACTTCCCCGCGCTGGGCAAGAGCACGCTCGCCCAGGCGGTGGACAAGGCCGTGTTCCCGGGGATCCAGGGCGGGCCGCTGATGCACGTGATCGCGGCCAAGGCGGTGGCCCTGCGGCTGGCGGCGGGCGACGAGTTCCGGCGCGACCAGGTGCGCACGCTCGAGAATGCGCAGGTCCTTGCCCGAACGATCGCCGACGCCGGCGCCCGGATCGTGAGCGGCGGGACCGACAACCATCTGGCGCTGGTCGACGTCACACCCCTGGGCGTCACCGGTCGGGAGGCCGAGGCGCTGCTCGATGCCGTCGGGATCACCGTCAACAAGAACGCCATTCCGTTCGACGCGAACCCGCCCAACATCGCGTCGGGGATCCGGATCGGCACTCCGGCCACGACCACCCGCGGCATGGGCCCCGACGAGATGCGCCAGATCGGGCGCTGGGTCGTGGACGCGATCCGGCTACGCGACGATGCGGCGGCCGGTAACCGGATCCGGGCCGGCGTCCGAGAGCTCGTCGCCCGGTTCCCCGTGCCCGGTCTGCCGCGCGACCACGCCTGATCGCCGACGATGCGGCTGACGGGCGACGACGCGGGTCTGCTGCCGCTGATCGTCGTCACCTTCGCCGCCGCCGCGCTCCTGTCCCTGGTCCTCACGCCGCTCGTTCGCCGGATGGCGGTCAGGCTCGACAACATCGATCGACCCGACCACCGGCGCGTCAACGCAGCTCCGATCCCGCGCGGCGGCGGCGTCGCGGTGGCGATCGCGTTCGTGCTCGTTGCCTCCGCGTTGCTCGTCATCAACGCCAGCCTCGGGCTGGTGACCGTCACCCGCGAGATCACGACCGGCGAGATCGTCGCCCTGCTGGTCGGGGGCATGGGGGCCGCGATCCTGGGCGTGCTGGACGACACCCTCCAGCTTCGCGCCCGGTGGCAGCTGCTGGGTCAGCTCGGCGTGGCCCTGTTCGCGGTGGCCGTCGGGATCTCGGTCGGGACGCTCAACAACCCGTTCGGACGCGACAACTTCGACCTGACCGGTCCGCTCGGCGCAGCGTTCACGGTGGTGTGGATCGTGGGCATGATCAACAGCATCAACTTCATCGACGGGCTCGACGGCCTGTCGAGCGGGATCTCCCTGATCGCAGCGGTCACGCTGGGCCTGATCTCGGCGTTCACCACCATCGAGCAGCCGTTCGTGGGGCTGCTGTGCTTTGCGCTCGCCGGATCGCTGCTGGGCTTCCTGCGCTGGAACTTCCACCCGGCATCGATCTTCATCGGGACGAGCGGGGTGATGTTCGTGGGTTACACGCTGGCGCTGCTCGCGATCCTCGGCTCGGCCAAGGTCGCGGTCGCGCTGCTGGTGCTGGGTGTCCCGATCATCGACACGTTCTGGATCATCGTTCGGCGCCTGGCCACCCGTCGCTCGCCGTTCACGCCCGATCGCAAGCACATCCACCACCGGCTGCTCGACCTGGGCCTGTCGCACGGGCAGACCGTGCTCGTCATCTATGCGCTGTGCCTGGCCCTTGCGGTGCTGTCCGTCGTGCTCTCGGGCACCGGCCAGGTGTACGCGTTCCTGGGGCTTGCCGTGGCGTTCGGCGTGGGCCTGTTCCTGCTCACCCGGTTCGAGACCGCCGGCGCCCTCGGGCCTGAAGCCTACGAGGCGGAGGCCCATGATGCCGAGGCCGGCCGGCCGGATGCCGATGCGTCCTGAAACATGGCGAGACCCCTCTCAGAATGGCCGATGGCCTCTGGTATAGTCACCGGCGCGGTGGTCACCCCCCATGCTCAAGGACTACGGGCTCTACGCGGTTCTGTTCTCCGAGATCGGCATCACGTTCTTCGTGGGGACCATGGCGGGCGTGCTCGCTGGATGGTGGGTTGACCAACAGATCAACACGCTGCCCGTGTTCGCCGTCGGTGGAGCACTGGCTGGGTTCGGCCTCAGCAGCCTCGCCGTCGCCAGGCTGATCCGCCGGTTCCTTGCCAGGTTCGATCCACCGCAAGAGTGAGCGTCCGCCGGGGACGCGGACCGATGACGAGGCCAACGACCGACCCGTGACCGACGACACCTCCCCCGCCGCGCCGGACGCCGGCCCCTCGGCGGCGGCTCCGGCTCGCTGGACGACCGGCCGCAAGCTGTTGATCGCGATCCTGATCATCGGCGTGCTGGATGCGATCGCGATGGTGCTCTTTGCGCCCGCGGGCTTCCCGGACCCCAAGCAGGGCATCAACAGCAACCTCGAGGTGATCGCGCCCGCCGTGATCTGGGACCTCGCGCCGCGTGCGACCGAGCCCACGGGATCGCTGGTCGTCGACTTCCACCCCAGCATCACGAACACCATCGTGACATCGTGGATCGTGATGGCGCTCATGATCGTGGTGTTCGTTGGTGTGGCCCGGATCCTTCACCGGTTGCCGACCCGCATCCAGAATGCGATCGAGTACGTGTACGAGGCGCTCGAGGACTTCGCGATGGGACTCGGCGGTCCGCAGGCGAGACCATATGTCGGCATCTTCATCGCCCTGTTCGTGTTCATCGCGCTCGCCAACTGGACGGACCTGCTGATCTTCGGCGACAAGGTGAACTGGCTGCGCACGCCGACGAGTGACCTGAACATCACGATCGGCCTGGCCCTGTTCAGCTTCGTCCTGTTCCACTTCGAGGGCTTCCGAAGGCTGGGCGTGCGCCGCTATCTGGGCAAGTTCTTCAACTTCGGCGGCTTCCGGCGAAGCGTCGTGGACGGCCTGATCGACCTGTTCGTGGGGCTGATCGAGTTCCTGCTCGAGTTCTTCAAGCCGGTCACGCTGGCCTTCCGGTTGTGGGGAAACCTGTACGGCGGCGGGATCATGCTGGGCGTGTTCACCGCGCTCCTGCTGGGCATCCTGCCGTTGCCGTTCGTGTTCCTGGAGGGATTCATCGGCTTCGTCCAGGCTCTCATCTTCAGCGTCCTGACCCTGATGTTCACGCTGCTCGCCATCGAGAGCCACGACGAGGAGGCGCACGCCGCTCCCGCCCTGGCGACCGAGCCGGAGGGCAACGTTGGCCCACCCATATCCGCCGCCGCGACGCACTGAGGCGGCCACCAACCATTGGCCCGAGGAAGCATCCGCGCCGAGCGGGTGCCACAGGAGGTAGAGACTCGATGGAACTGATCGGCGCCGGCCTTGCCGCGATGGGCGTCATTGGCCCCGGCATCGGTATCGGCATCCTGACCGGCATGTCGACCAGCGCAATGGGACGCAACCCGGACGCTGCGGGTGTCATCCGCGCCACGTTCATCATCGGCGCCGCGTTCGCCGAGGGGCTCGGCGTACTGGCGTTCGTGGTCGGCGTCCTGATCATCTTCCTCAAGTAGCCGGCGCTCCGAGCGGACGAGATGGACCACCTTGCGGTCGCCACCGGGACGCTCCCGGTCGCGCTCGCCTTCAACGCCGAGAGCGGCGGAGCCGGGCTCGTCATCAACGGGTTCTGGCTGCTCGTCGCCCTGCTCAACTTCGTCCTGCTCTACGTTGTCCTTCAGCTGTTCGCGTTCGGGCCCCTGTCACGCATGCTCGAAGCACGGCGGACACGGATCGAGGAAGGGCTGCGGGACGCGGAGCAGGCGCGTCGCGACCGCGAGTCGGCCGAGCAGGAGCGCCTCGCCGCCCTGCAGGAGGCTCGTCGCGAGGCGAACGAGATCATCAACCGTGCGCAGCGGGTCGCGACCGAGACTCGCGAGCAGGACGTGGCCGCCACTCGCGAGGAGCTCGGCAAGATGCGCGAGCGGGCGACCGCCGAGATCGACGCGGAGAAGCAGCGGGCGATCACCGAGCTCCGATCAGAGGTGACCGACCTTGCCCTCGCCGCTGCCGGTCGAGTGGTCGGCGAATTGATGACCGGCGAGCGGCAGCGGCGCCTGGTCGCCGACTACCTCGCCGACACCGCCACCAGCGGGGAGAGCGGCAGCTGATGGCGCGTCCCGCGACGTCCGCCCGCCGCTACGCCGAGGCCGCTCTCGCGGTGGCCCTCGACACCGACCAGCTCGACCGCTGGCGAGATGACCTGGTGCTTGCCGCCGACGCGCTGGCGCGGCCCGACGTCGCGCCATTCGTGGACAGCCCGGCGATCCCCGTCGAGCGGCGGCTGGCCGTGCTGGCGGCGTTGCTCGAACGCCGCGTCCAGCCCGAGGTGCTGCGGCTCGTCAACCTGCTGCTCGAGCGCGGGCGCGTGCGACTCCTGCCACGCGTCAGCGAGGAGTATCAGCGCCAGCTCAACGCCCATCGCGGCATCGTGATGGCCACGGTGACCAGCGCGGCGCCGCTGACGACCGACGAGACAGCGGCCGTACGCGCCCGGGTCGAGGCGATGGCCGGCGCGGCCGTCGACCTGCGCACGGCGGTCGACCCCGACCTGCTCGGCGGATTGACGATCCAGGTTCGCGACCAGCTCATCGACGCCTCGATTCGAGGTCGCCTGGAGCGGCTTCGCGATCAGCTGCAGACGGGACGCCGCCTCCGGTAGCGGCCCGCCACCCACCGGCCCGGTCCAACGACGGGGCACGCGACACGACACCCCAACCAAGCCCTGAACGAAACATCCGAACGAAACGCCCGAACGGAGACGCGATGGCCATCCGGTCTGACGAGATCATCAGCATCATCAAGAGCCAGATCGAAGGGTTCGACGCGGCCACCGAGACCCGCAGCGTCGGGACGGTGGTCGAGGTCGGCGATGGCATCGCCCAGATCTACGGCCTGGACGCGGCGCTCGCCTCGGAGCTGCTCGAGTTCCCGGGTGGGGTCATGGGGATGGCCCTGAACCTCGAGGAGGAGACGGTCGGTGCCGTGATCCTCGGTGACCCGGCGGCCATCAAGGAGGGCGACCAGGTCCGGACGACGGGCAGCGTGGTCGAGGTTCCCGTCGGCGAGGGCTTGCTGGGCCGCGTGGTCGATCCGCTGGGCCGGCCGCTCGACGGCAAGGGCGACGTCCCGCACACGAGCACTCGCCCGGTGGAGCGCATCGCTCCCGGTGTGATCACGCGGCAGCGCGTCGACACGCCGGTCCAGACCGGGATCAAGGCGATCGACGCCCTGATCCCGATCGGCCGTGGGCAGCGTGAGCTGATCATCGGCGACCGCCAGACCGGCAAGACCGCGATCGCGATCGACACGATCATCAACCAGAAGGGCTCGGACCTGGTCTGCATCTACGTGGCGATCGGCCAGAAGCTCTCGACGGTGGCCTCGACGGTCGCCACGCTCGAGAAGTACGGCGCCATGGAGCACACCATCGTCGTCGTGGCCGGTGCCGAGGATCCGGCGCCGCTCCAGTACCTCGCCCCGTACGCGGGGGTCGCGATGGGCGAGGAGGTCATGGAGAACGGGGTCGAGGTCGGCGGCCGGCTGATCAAGGACGCGCTGTGCGTGTACGACGACCTGTCCAAGCACGCCTGGGCCTACCGCGAGATGTCGCTGCTGCTCCGCCGCCCGCCCGGCCGCGAGGCATACCCGGGCGACGTGTTCTACCTCCACAGCCGGCTGCTCGAGCGGGCGGCGCGCATGAACGAGGACAACGGGGGCGGCTCGCTGACCGCGCTGCCGATCATCGAGACGCAGGCCAACGACGTGTCGGCGTACATCCCGACCAACGTGATCTCGATCACGGACGGCCAGATCTTCCTCGAGACCGACCTGTTCAACGCCGGCCAGCGACCCGCGATGAACATCGGCATCTCGGTCAGCCGGGTCGGCTCGGACGCCCAGACCAAGGCGATGAAGAAGGTCGCGGGTCCGCTCAAGCTCGATCTCGCGCAGTACCGCGCGCTGGCCGCGTTCGCGCAGTTCGCGAGCGACCTGGACAAGGCCACGCGCGACCAGCTCAACCGCGGCGAGAAGCTGTCCGAGATTGTCAAGCAGCCGCAGTACCAGCCGCTGCCGGTCGAACGCCAGGTCGCGATCCTGATCGCCGCGACGACGGGCAAGCTGGACGACGTGCCGACGCCTCGCGTGAAGGACTTCGAGACCCAGCTGTATCGGTACCTCGAGACCGATCACCCGCAGATCTTCGAGGAGCTGAGCCGGACCAAGGCGCTGACCGACGAGCTCTCGGCGTCGCTCAACGACGCGATCGACACGTTCCGGGAGGGCTTCCTCGCGTGAGCGCCGCCAGGATGTCCGATGGCTAGCCAGCGAGAGATTCCGCAGGCGTATCTCGTCTGCCCGGAACATCAAGCAGATCACCCGCGCCATGCAGTTCGTGGCGGCGTCCAAGCTCCGCCGCGCCCAGCAGGCGACGCTCGCCGCACGGCCCTACCGCGAGAAGCTGGACGAGGTGATCGCGGATCTCGCCGTCGTGCTCAGCGGCGAGGATCACCCGCTGCTTGCCGGTCGCGATCTCGCGCAGGCCCACAGCCGGCTGCTGGTGATCCTGACCTCGGATCGTGGCCTGGCCGGTGCGCTCAACACCAACACCGTCCGGTTCGCCGCGCGCGAGATCACCGAGCACCCGGGCGACATCAAGGTCGTCCCCATCGGGCGCAAGGGCCGCGACGCGATGCGCCGCTCGCGAGTGCCCATCGCCGCGTTCTTCGAGGGTCTCGGCGAGCGGCCCGGGTTTGCCGACATCCTGCCCGTCGCGCGACTCGTGTCGGACGACTTCGTCGGCGGTATCTACGATCGGGTCGACGTCATCTATCCGCGCTTCGTCTCCACCCTCGTCCAGCGCCCGGTCATGGAGCGGCTGCTCCCGATCGAGCCGTCCGCAGACACCGAGGGCATCCCGGGCCACCAGTTCCTGTTCGAGCCGAACCCGGGCGCCTTCCTCGATGCGCTGCTGCCGCGTTACGTCTCCACCCGCCTGTATGCGGCGGTGCTCGAGACCACGGCAAGCTTCTTCTCGAGCCAGATGGTCGCGATGAAGAACGCCACCGAGAACGCCGAGGAGCTCATCGAAGACCTCACCCTGTCCTACAACAAGGTCCGCCAGGCCAACATCACTCGCGAGATGGTTGAGATCGCGAGCGGCGCCAGCGCCCGCTAGACCGCCGCACACGAGGAGGCACGCCCGATCATGGCGACAGTCGCCCAGGACGCAACCGGCCGGGTGATCCAGATCACCGGCCCGGTCGTCGACATCGAGTTCCCTGCCGGGCAGCTGCCCGCGATCTTCAATGCCGTTGAGATCATCCGCGAAGGCGAGCTGCCGCTGGTGTGCGAGGTGCAGCAGCACCTGGGCAACAACTGGGTCCGGGCCGTGGCGATGACCACGACCGACGGCCTGGCACGCGACACCATGGTGCGCGACACGGGCGCGGCCATCACGGTGCCGGTGGGCGAGGTGACCCTGGGCCGCGTGTTCGACGTGCTCGGCCACGCGATCGACGGCAAGGACCCGGTCGCCGCGACCACGCTGCTGCCCATCCATCGCCAGCCACCGTCGTTCGAAGATCAGACCACGGAGGTCGAGATCTTCGAGACCGGGCTCAAGGTCATCGACCTCGTGTGCCCGTTCAAGAAGGGCGGCAAGATCGGCATCTTCGGCGGTGCCGGCGTGGGCAAGACGGTCATCATCCAGGAGCTCATCCGCAACGTTGCCCAGGAGCACGAGGGCGTGTCGGTGTTCGCCGGCGTGGGCGAGCGATCCCGCGAGGGCAACGACCTCATCCGCGAGATGACCGAATCGGGCGTCATCGCGAAGACGGCCTTCGTGTTCGGCCAGATGAACGAGCCGCCCGGGGCGCGCCAGCGGGTCGGCCTGACGGCGCTCACGATGGCCGAGTACTTCCGCGACGCGGAGAGCCGCGACGTCCTCCTGTTCATCGATAACATCTTCCGGTTCACGCAGGCGGGATCCGAGGTGTCGGCATTGCTCGGGCGGATGCCCTCGGCGGTGGGCTACCAGCCCAACCTGGCCACCGAGATGGCCGGCCTCCAGGAGCGGATCACGTCCACCCACCAGGGGTCGATCACGTCGCTCCAGGCGGTGTTCGTGCCGGCCGACGACTACACGGATCCGGCGCCGGCGACCACGTTCGCCCATCTCGACTCGACGATCCGCCTCGAGCGTTCGATCGCCGAGCTGGGCATCTACCCCGCGGTCGACCCGCTGACCTCGACCTCCCGCGTGCTCGACCCGCTGATCGTCGGCAACGACCACTACGACGTGGCCCAGGAGACCAAGCGGGTGCTGCAGCGCTACCGCGATCTGCAGGACATCATCGCGATCCTGGGCATCGACGAGCTGTCCGAGGAGGACAAGGCCACCGTCTCCCGGGCGCGGCGCCTGCAGCGGTTCATGAGCCAGCCGTTCTTCGTGGCCGAGGTGTTCACGGGTAGAACCGGCAAGTACGTGTCGATCAATGACACGGTCGCCTCGTTCAAGGAGATCCTCGAGGGCAAGACCGACACGCTGCCGGAGCAGGCGTTCTTCCTGGCGGGCACGATCGAGGACGTCCGCGAGAACGCGGCGAAGCTGGAAGGCTGATGATCGCCATGGCCGGTGGCGGGGTCCGCCATCCGGTGTCGCCGCAAGGGGAACAGGGCTGATGCCGCTGCACCTGGAGATCGTCACCCCCGAGCGTCTCGCCTACTCGGACGAGGTCGACATGGTCCTGGTCCCGGGCGTCGACGGTGAGCTGGGCATCCTGCCCCACCACGCGCCGCTGGTCAGCCTGCTCGGCCTGGGCGAGCTCCGGATCCGCAAGGGTTCCGACGAGGAGAGCTTCGCGATCGTGGGCGGGTTCCTCCAGGTCCGGCCCGACAAGGTCGTCGTGATGGCCGAGACGGCGGATCTCGCGTCGGACATCGACCTCGAGCGCGCCCAGGAGGCCCGCCGCGAGGCCGAGCGGGCGCTGGAATCCGGGTTCCACGAGGGGGCCGATCTGTCCGCCGCCCGCGCCCAGCTGCAGCAGGCGCTGCTACGGGTCCGGGTCGCCGAACGTCGCCGGTATCGTGAGGGCCCGCGGCACGGCGCCTGACCATGGCTGACGCTCGGCTGTTTCACTGGGAGTTCCTGCCCGACCTGCCACCCCCGGAGGCGTTCCGGATCGAGGGCGACCGGCCGCTGGTCGGGACGGTCGCCGTCAGCGGCGCCAAGAACGCGGCGCTCAAGCTGCTCGCCGCGGCCACGCTCACCGGCGAGCGCTGCCGGTTCGAGAACGTCCCCGAGATCGAGGACGTCCGGGTGATGACCGAGGTGCTGACCGATCTCGGCGTGGTCGTGGATCACCCCGCCGACGGGGTGTACGAGGTTGCCGCCGGCGACATCGACTGGCTGTTCATCCCGCTCGAGGCCGCAGCGAAGATGCGCGCCTCGTTCATCCTGCTCGGTCCGCTCCTGTCGCGCTTCGGTCAGGTCATCATCAGCAATCCTGGCGGCGATCGCATCGGGCGACGACCGGTGAACCTGCACGTCGACGCGATGCGGGCACTGGGCGCCACGATCGACTATCGCAACGGCTACTACTTCGCCAAGGCACCGGGACGTCTCCGGGCGGGCGAGGTCACCTTCCCCCAGGTCACCGTGATGGGGACCGAGAACGCGATCCTCGCCGCGACGCTGGCCGAGGGTCACACGGTCATCCGGCCGGCGGCGCAGGAGCCCGAGATCGACGACCTGATCGCGTTCCTGTGCCAGATGGGCGCGGAGGTCCGTCGGACCAGCCCCGACACGATCGAGGTCGACGGGCGCCGGCGGCTGCGCGGCGCCAACCACACGGTCGTGTCGGACCGGATCGAGACCGCCACGTTCCTCATCGGGGCCGCCGTGACCGGCGGCAAGCTGACGCTCGAGAACGCACCCTGCGAGCATGTGGGCGCCCTGGTCGAGCTGCTCGGGACGATGGGCGTGCCGGTCGCGTGCGGTGAGCGCTCGATCGAGATCGACGCCACCGGGATCCGGCCCGGAGACCTTCGCGCGTCGGATGTCGCCACCGCCCCGTATCCGGGCCTCGCGACCGATATCCAGCCGCCGCTGTGCGTCCTGCTCACGCAGGCGGCCGGGACGTCGCGGGTTCACGAGGCCGTGTTCGAGGACCGCATCGAGTGGCTGTCGGAGCTGCGCAAGCTTGGCGCACGGATCGACATCGAGGATGCCCACCATGCCTCGATCCACGGCCCGGTCAGGCTGCATGGCGCAGAGGCCCGGATCGGCGATCTGCGGGCCGGCGCGTCCCTGATCCTGGCCGCGCTCGCCGCCGAGGGTCCCTCGTTGATCCACGGCGCGCATCACGTTCAGCGGGGGTATGAGAACATCGACCGCAAGTTCCAGCAGCTCGGCGCCAGCATCACGCGCACGGCCGACACGGCCTGACCCTGCGGATGCACCATCCCTGATCCACCCTGCGCGGCCGGTCGCACCCGGCTCCGCGCGACCACCGGAGTAGCATTCCCGCCGTCATGAAGATTGGGATCGATCTCGGCACCGCGAACGTCATCGTCTACGTGAAAGGCAAGGGCATCGTCATCACCGAGCCCTCGGTCGTCGCGGTGGGCGAGGACAACCGGATCGTCGCCGTGGGCGAGGAGGCCCGCGAGATGATCGGGCGTACCCCCGGCAACATCCAGGCTATCCGGCCGATGAAGGACGGCGTCATCGCCGACTACGTGATCACGGAGGCGATGCTTCGGTTCTTCATCGGCAAGGCGACGCGGGGCCGCATCGGCATCACCCGGCCCGAGGTGATGATCTCGGTGCCGGCCGGCGTCACCTCGGTCGAGAAGCGGGCCGTGCGCGACGCGGCGCTCAAGGCCGGCGCCAAGGAGGCGTTCCTGATCGAGGAGCCGCTGGCCGCCGCCATCGGCGCCAACGTGCCCATCAGCGGGCCGTCGGGGAACATGATCATCGACATCGGCGGCGGGACGTCGGAGATCGCGGTCATCGCCCTGGGCGGGATCGTGGTGTCCAACAGCCTTCGTGTTGGCGGTAACCGGTTCGACGATGCGATCGCGACCTACGTGCGCAAGAAGTACAACCTGATGGTCGGTGAGCGCACCGCGGAGGAGGTCAAGATCCAGATCGGTACCGCCCTGCCGCTGGAGCGTGAGCTGACGATGGAGGTACGCGGCCGCGACCTGATCGCCGGCCTGCCGCGGACGATCCCGATCACGTCATCCGAGGCGATGGAGGCGATCGAGGTGCCGCTGCAGCAGCTGGTGGCGGCGGTACGCTCGGTGCTCGAGCAGACACCGCCCGAGCTGTCGTCGGACATCATCGACAAGGGCATGGTGATGTCGGGTGGGGGGTCTCTGCTGCGCAACATCGACAAGCTGCTGACCCAGGTGACGGGTGTGCCGTGTCACGTGGCCGAGAACTCGCTCAACTGCGTCGCGCTGGGCACGGGCCTCGCGCTCGAGCATTTTGACTTCTTCAAGAAGTCCCTCGTCCAGCAGATCTGAGCGGCATGGCAACGCGCGGGGGGACGAGCAACCTGGCCACCGGTCCCGGTGGGGCACCGGCGTGAAGGCGTTCGTCGATCTCCACTGTCACACCTCGGCGTCGTTCGACTCGCTGGCAGCGCCGGAGGCGGTCGTTCGGGCCGCCGCCGACCGTGGGCTGACGCATCTCGCGATCACCGACCACGACCGGATCGATGGCGCGCTGCGGGCGCGCGACGCGGCGCCGGCGGGGCTGACTGTGATCGTGGGCGAGGAGATCAAGACGGCCGACGGGGACCTCATCGCCCTGTTTCTCGACCGCGCGGTGCCACCCGGGCTGCCGCCTCCGGAGGCCATCGCCGCCGTGCGCGCGCAGGGCGGCCTGGTGGGCATCCCGCACCCCTTCGACCGCTATCGCGGCTCCATGCTCAACGACCCCCGCCTCGAGGCGATCGCGTCACTGGTGGACTGGGTCGAGGCGCACAATGCGCGCGTCGTGGGTGGGGTCGGGAACGAGCGCGCGGCGGACTTCGCCCGCGAGGCCGGACTGCCCGGGATCGCCGTCTCCGATGCTCACAGCGTCATCGAGGTCGGCGTCGCGTACACGGTGGTCGAAGGTGACCCGAGCACCCCGGACGGGCTGCTGGCGGCGCTCTCCGCCTCCAGGCGCCTCGAGCTCGTCCCCGGCCGAGCCACGTACTTCGTCCGGTTGCTGACCCCGTTCGCGAAGGGCATCCAGCGTCTGCGCGGCAACGGGCGCGCGGCCGCCTCATCGCCGCGAGCCTCGGGTGGCGAGCAGTGACCGGGCCCGGGGGGCAGGACCATCGATCGATGGTGCCGGGCGACGATCACCCGGTAGGGTCTGACGCCATGGAGATCGATGCGGGCCAGAACCCCGCGCTGCCGCGACCGGGGGCCGGCGCCGATGCTCCGGAGTCCGGCCACGAGCCCGGTGATGCCGCCGGCCCGGGGCCGGCTGCCGGGCCGATCGCGGACCCCGCTCAGCCTGTCGCAGACGCTTCCGAGCCCGCCGCAGACGCCGCCGAGCGAGTGTCGCTCACCAGCCGGCTGCGCCAGACCAAGACGATCGTCTCGATCCTGGTGCCGCTGGCGATCATCGCCTTCTTCGTGGCGCTCAACCGCAATTCGCTGGCCAGGGTTCCCGAGCTGATCGCCAACGCCAACCCCGCGCTGGTGCTGGTCGCATTCCTCGTGTTCTACCTCGGCTTCCCGCTGCGCGGCCTGCGCTGGGCGATGCTGCTGCGTGGTACCGGCTTTCGCATCCAGCTTCGTGACTCGACCGAGATCCTGTACCTCTCGTGGCTCGTGAACTGCCTGATCCCGGCCAAGCTGGGCGACGTCTATCGCGCATACCTGCTGCGTATCAACAGCGACGCGTCGCTGAGCCGCACGTTCGGGACGGTGTTCATCGAGCGCATCCTCGACATCTTCACGATCGCCCTGCTGGGGATCGCGGCCGGCTACTGGAGCTTCCGGAGCGGTCTGCCGCAAGAGATCCAGGTGCTGTTCCTGATCGCCGTCGTGATCGTCGCCCTGCTCGCGGTCGGGTTGTTCACCCTTCGCAACTTCGGGCGGCGCATCCTGGTGGCCCTGCCGCTGCCCCAGCGGATCGTCGAGTTCTACGACCGATTCGAGCAGGGCGTGTTCGGGGCGCTGCAGCGCCGCCAGCTCCCGGTGCTGGGCCTGATCGGCGTGGCGATCTGGATGACCGAATCGCTGCGCCTGTACTTCGTGGTCCTGGCGTTCGGCTTTCCCGACGTCGAGCTCGGACTCTCAGGTGCGGTGTTCGTCGCGCTGATCGGATCGCTGCTCACGGCCGTTCCGCTCAGCCCGGCGGGTCTGGGCATCGTCGAGGCGGGGATCGTGGGGATCCTGACGATCGTCTACGGGGTGCCGCTCCCGGAGGCGACGGCGATCGCGCTGCTCGACCGCGTGATCAGCGTGTTCTCGGTGATCGTGCTGGGCGCGCTGCTGTACGCGATCTCGGGCAAGCCCCGCGGCGCCGGGCTGTCTCGGCCACACGAGGTTCCCGCACCAGCCGCCTAGCCCGGCCCCGTCGGTCGTGCAGCTGCGCGCGTTCGCAGGTCGCGGAGCGCGAGCCAGCGCCGATCATGCGTGCCGAGACGCTCGACCTGGTCGTTCGAGCAGCGCCGACCGCGGGCCGGTCCGCCCGGGGGACCGCTGGCAGACCGGGCCGAGTCTCGGGCCGACGACGAACGACTCACCGTGGATCGGCGAGATCTCCGAACCCGCGCGACGGCATGTCGCCGGTCGACGGGGTACCGTGACCCCCTGCCCCGATCGGGTCACCCCCGGACACCCCTCGACCGCACCGCACCGCACGCCGGAACGTGCCAACGGGCAACAGGCGCGAGTACCAACGGGGGATTGGGACGAGGCTTCGCGGGGGCGACACTGCAGTCCGATCCCCGCACAAGGCGTGGGAGACTAGCCCAAGGCGAGCATGACGAGCGAGAACGGCCGCGCGTTCAACGAGTGGCTCCGAGCCCAGCTCAAAGCGAAGAAGATGTCCCAGCGCCAGCTGGCGCAGCAGTCGGGCGTCGATCATTCGACGATCTCCCGGCTGATCCGCGGCGATCGCATGCCGTCACTCGGCACGGCGACCAAGCTGGCCCGCGGTCTGCGCGAGATTCGCGAGGACTCAGACACGTCGACCGCGCTCGGTGTCGTGTCGGTCGGTCCGCAGAACCCGACGGCCCGCGTCGAGTACGCGCTGCGCGCTGACGAGATCCTGAGCGAGCCACAGGTACGCCAGATCATGGAGTACTACCTCGCGGTTCGCGTCCGCCGGTTCGCCCGCACGTACCAGGGCGTCAACGGGGATGCGAGCAACCAGAACCCACGGCCCGCCAGGGCTTCGGGTGACCTCTATGGCCACGCGGGGACCACGACCAGCGCCGGTGGCGCCAGCGTCGCGGCACCGGCCTACGTGCGGACGGTTCCGCCGCGCTATGGCGGTCAGCGGCCGCCGATGCGCCCGCCGTCGAGGACGCCGGGCCGACAGTAGAAGACTCCAGGGCACGACCTGAACGTCCCTCCACGTTCGGGTCTCGGGGACAGCGAACGCCGGTCCGCGGGGACCGGCGTTCGCGATTCCGGCCGGTTGCTCAGCGCGCGACGGTGGCAGCCGGCGGGGGCGCGCCGAGGTAGACGGAGATCACGCGTCGGGGCCCCGCCTCGAACCGATCGGCGAGCGTGAGGCCGGCCGCAACGGTCGTCTGCCAGGCTGCCTCCGCGGGTCCGCCACAGGTCGCGCCGACGGCATCGGAGAACAGCGGATCGCAGACGAGCACGGCCGCGACCTTCCCGCCATCGTCAGCCACGACGGCGGCGTCGAGCGGGATCGCACCCCGGTGCTGGAGCGGGAACCGCAGCGCATCGGCGGACTTGAACGGCGGGATGCCGTCGAGCGCGAATGGTCGGTCGCCCACGTCTCCGACGACCCGAGCAGCCGCCCGGTCGGCCAGCGCCCAGCCTCCGTCAGGAGCGACGGCCGGCGGCCAGGCGACCACGCCCATCGCCACCAGCAGCCCCCCGAGTGCGCCCGCCAGTGGCGCCATCCGGCCGGGGCCGTGGGCCACGCCGACGGCGGCGAGGGGCGCCAGCCCGACGGCGGCGAGGCGCGCCAGCCCGGCGCCCGCGAGCGCGAGCACGAGCGGATCGAGGAAGGCGTGGTAGTGGTCGTTGGGCAGCCCGGGCGTGATGACCGCGAGGCTGGGGGCGAACACCGCCAGCGCGAGGACCGACCAACCGATGCTCGCCATCAGCCACCGTGCGCCGACCTGGTCGGACCGCCGTCCCAGCAGCACGGCCAGTCCGGCCAGTGCCGCCCAGATGGCGGCGGCGATGATCGAGAGGGCGACCCGGTCCGAGATCAGACCCACGAACGGCCAGGTGATCGATCGCAGCCCCACCATCACGATCCGCGTCAGGATGCCCGTGTCGGACGGCGACGCCCCGGCGCCCGTGAGATAGGCGAGGATGGCGCGCGTCTCGGCGAAGTCGTGGGTGAGCTCGTTGACGGCGAGCGGGACGTAGCTCAGGACGATGATCGCCGCGCCCGCCAGACCGGCGCGAAGCACGGGTCCGAGGTCATCTCCCGCAGCGCGCCGGCGCCGAAGGTCCGCCAGGAAGCCTGCCAGCAGCGGTGGAGCGGCAACGGCGCCAAGGACATGACACTGCATGGTGACCATCGCACCGGCCGCCGCCAGCACCCACCATCGGGCCTGCCGCGACTGCCAGGCCACCAGCGCGCCCGCGAACGCCACGGCCGCCGCGAACGGGATCAGGTTGGGGTTCCAGATGAACGTCGAATTCGTCGATCCCGGCGGGTGAGACCGCGGCCAGCAGGCCAGCCGCGGCCGCCGCCAGCGGCCCGCCGATGAGCCGCGCCAGCCACCACACGGCCCCGACCGCCGCGATCCCGAACAGCGCGATCTCGAACGTGACGGCCACCGGATCCGAGTCGGACACGGCAGCCGCAGGCGCCAGCAGGTAGTAGTAGACCGCGCCATGGTGGAACGTCCCGACCGACGTTCGTGGTCCCAGCAGCGGTACGTCTCCGCGGTGCACGAGGGCATCGAGCACCAGCATGTCGTGACCCTGATCCGCATCCCAGGCGCCGCGAGCGTCGAGCCCTGGAAGCCGTACCAGGGCGGCCAGCGCGACGATGGCCAGCAACACCGCCAGCTCCAGCCGCCCCGGTCGGGGGCTCACCGATCAGGATCCGTATCGTCGTGCTCGGCCGGGGCGCTTCGGCCCCGCGTGCTCTTGATCGTGAAAGCCTCGGGCGGGAGGGGCGCAAGCGGTCGGCCGCTCGCGAGGTCCAGCACCCGACGAATGTTGACCGCGTCGTATCCGTCGTCCATGCCCGGCGTCTCGAGTATGTACACCACGCGGTCGAGGCGCGGGTGGCTGACCATCCGGGCGAGCCCATCGACGCCGATCTGGCCGGCACCGATGTGCTCGTGGCGATCCATCAGGGAGCCGCACGCGAAGCGCGAGTCGTTGAGATGGACCATGTGCAATCGATCCATGCCCAGCTGCGCGTCGAACGAATCGACCAGCGCATCGACCCCGGCCGCGTCGCCGATCGGGTAGCCGGCGCCCCACAGGTGCGCCGTGTCGAGGCAGAACGCGTAGCGCTCGCGGCCGACGCCGGTGGCCCCGGCGGCCAGCTCGATGCGGGCGAGATCCTCGATCCGGGCACCCATCCCGAACCCACCGCCGGCACCGTTCTCGAACACCAGCTCGACACCATCCGCATCGGGCCCCGCCAGATCGACCACGCGGGCAAGTCCCACGGCGAGGCGCGCGGTCCCCGCGGCGTGACCCGCGCCGCGGTGCGAGCCGATGTGGACGTTGACGAACCGGGCGCCATAGACGCCGGCCACGCGGAGCTCGTTGGCCAGCACGCTGACCGAGCGCTCGAACATGTCGGGGTCGGGGCTGGCGAGGTTGACCAGGTACGGGGCGTGGATCGAGATCGGAGCGATGTCCAGAGCCGCGAGCCGCTCACGGAAGACAGGCAGCTCCCGGGGCGGCGAGTGTCGACGACGCCACGATGTCGGGTTGTCGCTGAAGATCTGGATCGCGGACGCACCGATCTCGGCAGCGCGATCCGCCGCCTTGACCATGCCGTCGCCCAGCGGGAGGTGGGCACCGAGTCGCCGGCCGTTCGGGAGCATCCGGGCAAGCGTAGCGGAGCCATGGGGTACCGCGTCCAGGACCTTTCGACCAGGATCGGGTGACGTGTCCCGCGTTCACCCGTGCCTAACGACCGCCGGGCGATCCGCCAGCCTCAGTGTCCCGGGCGGCCCGACGCGGTCTTGCGAGTGCGCGTGTACTCGCCGCCCACGACCGGCTCGATGATCCCGTAGTCGCCGTCCCGGCGCCGGTAGATCACGCAGACCCGCTCGTTCTCCGCGTTCACGAACACGTAGAAGTCGTGACCCAGCTCCTCCATCGCGGCAACGGCGTCCTCCTCGAACATCGGCTCGATGGCAAAGCGCTTGGTCTTGACGATCTGCGGCTCGCGGGAACCGTCGGACGTCCCGTCCGCGATGGATCGGAGGATCTCCTTCTCCTCCTCGGGCCTTGCCCGCACGCGGGGTTTCTCCTTGAAATCGATCGCCTGGCGCTCGACCTTGTCTACCACGACGTCCAGCGCCGCCTGGTACGAGGCGCCGGCCGCCCGGCTACGCAGCGTCCGACCGTCGATCACGAGGGTCACGTCCACGATGTGCGCGTCCGCCGCGCTGCGGTGGGCCTCGTTCGACAGCTCGACGATGGCGTCCGAGCGGTCATCCAGGAGCCGCTCGAGACGGGCGAACTTTCGCTCGGCATAACGCCTGACGCGGTCCGGAACCTCGAGGTTCTTGCCCCTGACGATCGTCCTCACGGTTGACCTCCTGGCGCGATGCGTGCGCCTGGCTGCGGGGGCGGGCGGGCCGGATGATCGGCCGCGCTCTGGATATCGAGTATAGCCACGCGAGGCGTACGGGCCGAAGATCCGGACGGGCCATCCGGGTCGAACGATGGTGCCGGTGCGAGCGACCATCGGCACCTCACCACGAAGTCCACCGTTGCCGGGCGCTCGACCATCGCCGTCACCGCTCGCGAGCGACCGTGATCGCGCTCACCGCGCCGGCGCCTGCCGCCAGCAGCGCGTCCGCGCTCGCACTGAGCGTGGCACCGGTCGTGACCACGTCGTCGACCAGCACCACCCACCGCCCCGATACGCGCCGCACCGCCTCGGGCCGGACCGCGAACGCATCGCGGACGTTGTCGGCCCGGCGCCTCCGATCGAGCCGGTACTGGGGCGTCGTCGCGCGCCGGCGGATCACCAACGGCGACCACGGCAACCCGATCGCGCCGGCCGCCGCGGCGGCGATCAGCTCCGCCTGGTCGTAGCCGCGCTCGCGACGACGGGTCGGATGCACCGGCACCGGGACGAACAGCTCGCCGCCTGCCCCCACGCGCGCCCAGCGTGCCGCCACCGCCTCGCCCAACGGGACCGCCAACCGGCGCTCGCCGGTGTACTTGAGGGCGTGTAGCGCTCGCCGGACGATGCCGCTGAACGATGCGCACCACTCCAGCTGGAGCAGCGGCGCGAGCGGTCCCTCGGCGAGCCCCAGGGGAGTGCCCGCCGGCAACGCGAGCCGGGCGTCGACCGCGGGCCGGCAGCGCGTGCACAGTGGCGGCCCCTCGGCGCCGCAACCCGGACAGGCCGCGGGCAGCGCGACATCCAAGACCAGGTCAACCGAGGCACGAACGAGCGACGACACGGCGGTCAGTCTGATGGGCGAGCCTTACCGGCGACTTCACCCATGGGACGGCCGAGACCGGTCGACCCAGGTCCCGGCGGGCACTCTGATCGGCCGACGTTCCGGTCGTTCCACGAATCACCGGCCGCGCGCTGCATCGAACGCACGGCGATCAAGTTGGCGCAAGGGCGCCGGTCCAGGCTTTGGGTCGAACGGAAGGAGATCCGGCTGGATCGCGACAGAACGCAACGAACGCTGAGCGAGCGACGGCTGCGGCTTGGGTGTCGTGGCGGCGTGAGCCGAGCGACGGGCGGCGGCGTCGGCCACGAGTGGCGGCCTGGGCCGAGCGGCGGCGGCGTGGGTCAAGCGCCCCAGGCGGCGTGAGCCGAGCGACGGGCGGCGGCGTGGGCCACGAGTGGACCCGCGTTTCCCGGACATGAGGCGGCGCCCGGCTTCAGCCGGGCGCCGCCTGCGATGGACGCTGAGCGACGGCTCAGAACACCCGGTAGGCCACCTCGGCGGGGGCGAGCAGGAGCTTCTTGAGCTCGTCGTCCACCTTGAGCAGCGAGATGTGGGCGCCGGCCATCTCGAGCGAGGTGCAGTACTCGCCGACGTAGCTCCGGAACACCTTGATGCCCTTGTCGGCCAGCTTCTTGTGGGCCGCTCCGTAGAGCAGGTACAGCTCGCTGACCGGGGTGCCACCGAGGCCGTTGACCATGAGCGCGACCTCGTCGCCGGACGAGAACGGGAGATCCGGCACGATCGCGTCGAGCAGCAGGTCGACGATCTCGTTTGCGGACATGATCTTGACGCGCTGGCGGCCCGGCTCCCCGTGGATGCCGATGCCGACCTCCATCTCGTCGTCCGCGATCTCGAACAACGGCGTGCCGCGAACCGGCGGGGTGCACGACGAGAGAGCGACGCCCATGGTCCGGACGTTGGCGATCGCCTTCTCCCCGACCCGGACGCACTCCTCGAGCGAGCCGCCCTTGTCCGCCATCGCAGCCGCGGCCTTGATGACGAAGAAGTTGCCCGCCACGCCGCGGCGCCCGACCGTCCAGGTCGAATCCTTGACGGCGACGTCGTCGTTGACGAGCAGGTAGCCGATCTTCTGGCCCTCGGCCTCCTGCAGCTCCTTGGCCATCTCCCAGGCGCTGCGATCGCCGGTGTAGTTGTTGACGATGTAGAGCACGCCCTTGGGCGTGTCCATGAGCTTGGACGTCTCGGTCACGAACTCGACCGGAGGCCCGGCGAACACGTCGCCCGGGCAGGCGGCGTCGAGCATGCCGGGGCCCACGATCATCGTGTGCGCCGGTTCGTGGCCCGAGCCCGACCCCTGGATGATCGATACCCGATCCGGCTTGGGCATGTCCGCCCGGTAGATCAGGTTGTACTTGGGCTCGTACTTGAGCGCGCCGCCGCTGGCGAGCTGGATCCCCTCCAGGAACTCGGGAACGAACTGCCTGGGATCGTTGACGAACTTCTTCACGATGCGATTCCCCTTATGCCTGGCCGTACTTCTCCGCCCAGGCCGTCGCAACGGCCTGGAGGATGACCCCGATGGCGGTGGCGCCGGCGTCCACCGAATCCCGGCTCCGCTCGCCCGTGTAGGCGGCGCGTCCGCGCAGGGCGAGCATTCCCTTGGTGTCCTCGGCCGCTTTGACGGCCACGTCGGCGGCCTGCTGGAGCGCGGCGACGCCGTGATCCTGGGCAGTCGACGGATCCTTGAAGCTGGCCTCGAGGCTGTCGGTCGCCGGGGACAAGGCGTCGAGCAAGGTCTTGTCGCCCAGCGACGCCCCGCCTCTGGCCATGATCCCCGCGATCGCCGCCCGAAGCATCTCGATCACGAGCTCGGGTGTCAGATCCTTGTCCCCTGCGGTGACGCCCGCGCGCAGGAAGGCGGTCCCCCACATGGGTCCGCTCACGCCGCCGACCTTGCCGGACAGCGTGAGGCCGATCTTCTTGAGGACCGCGCCCGCGTCGGGCCGGTCCCAGCTGTCGTAGTCGGCCTGGACCACCTCCCATCCGTTCCGGAGCGAGTACCCGAAATCGCCGTCGCCGACGATCGAGTCGAGCTGGGCGAAGTAGTCCGCGTTGTCGACGATCGTCTTCGCCATCGTCCGGACTACGAGATCGAGATCGTCGAGGGATGATGCCGTCATCCCTGCCTCCCTTCGAGGTTGCACCTCCTGCCGCCGCGTTACGAGGCCAGGACCGCCTCGAGATCCGCGAGCGTGATGTAGTCCCCCGGGGTCGCCCGGCTGCGGTTGGCGATCACGCGCGTTCGCTCACCGTCCGGGTCGCCCAGTGACGTCACAACCAGCGTTGCCTCGCTGTTGTCCTCCTCTTCGGTGTAGCCGTTGACGGTCATCAGGCAACGGAGCCCTGCGCCAACGGCGGCCAGCAGGCCGTTGCGGGAGTCCTCGACCACGAGCACGCCGGCCGGCGCGACGCCCAGCCGCTCGAGGGCGAGGAGGTAGATCGCCGGGTCGGGCTTCTTACGCGGCACCACGTCGCCGGCAAGCAGCAGATCGAACCGACTCGCGCGGTCCTTGCCGACCGCGTACTCGAGGATGGCGCGCACGGAAGGCTCGGCCGAGGTCGAGGCCACCGCGAGCGTCCAGCCGGCGTCCTGGGCCGTCGAGATGAGTCGCCGAATGCCCGGTCGGGGCGGCAGCTTTCCCTCGACGACCATCTGGGTATAGATGGCGGTCTTGCGTTTGTGCCACTTGGCGACCTCGGCGGCCAGCGCCTCGGGATCCTCGGGCAGCCCGGCCGCCCGGATCACCTCCGGCGTCAGCGCGCTCGCCATCCGTTCCTTGCCGCCGCCGATCCTGAGCCGGCGGCCGTACTCCTCCTCTGACCAGTGGAGCGGCAGCCCGAACTCCTCGAAGACCTGGTTGAAGGCCGGGAGATGACCGTACCGCTCGGTATCGGCCAGCACTCCGTCGCAGTCGAAGATGAGCGCGCTCATGGGCTCACCACGCCTTTCCGGCGCCACCGAACATCTGGATGTGGTGCGCCGCCATGTCCTTCACCGCAGCCCGCTGCGCCTTGAAGATCGACGGCGGGTCGTACTTGCCGGGGTTCTCGGTCATGAAGTCGTAGCCTGACTTCATGAACGCGATCTTGAGCGCGGTCGAGATGTTGACCTTCGCGCAGCCGCGGCCGACGAGGTCCGTGAACTGCTCGGGACTCATGCCCGTTCCACCGTGGAGCGCGACCGGGATGCCCGTCGCGGCAACGATGTCCGACACTCGCTGGCTGTCCAGCTTGGGCGTCGCGGCGTAGGTCCCGTGCGCGTTCCCGATCGCCGGCGCGAACACGTCGACGCCGGTCGCCTCGATGAACTCGACCACGGTGTCGAGGCGCTGCACCTGCTCAGCCTCGTCGCCGGTCATCTCCTCGGTCCGCTTGAACCCTTCGATCTCGCCCTCGACGGCGGCCCCGTAGCGGCGCGCCTCGGCGACCACCTCGATGCACTGGCGCTGGTTCTCCTCGACGCTCAGCGCCGAGGCGTCGAACAGCACCGAGTTCCAGCCCGCGGCCAGGCAGGCGGAGATCACCGAGCGGTCCGGGCAGTGGTCGAGATGCAACGCGACCGGGACCGACAGATGCTTGGTCATCTCGGTCCACATCGCGTACATGACGTCGACGCCGGTCAGCTGCACGTGCTTGACTGACGTCTGCACGATCAACGGAGCCTTGAGCTCCTCGGCCGCCGCGAGCACGGCCTCCATCGTGAGGTCGTTGACGACGTTGATGGCAGCCACACCGTAGCGCTCATCGAACGCCCGCTTGAGGATCTCCTGGGTCGGAACGACCGACACCTCACACCTCCGTCATGGGACGCACCTGGTCCTCGGGGTCGAGCTCGAGCAGGACCCGTGCGTTGACCTCGTCGACGACGAGGACATCGATGGCACCCGTCCGAAGGGCGCCGAGGATGGCGAGTGGTTTCTCACGCTCGCTGGCCACGACGACCACGGTCTCGATCGCGCGCAGCTCGTCGAGCCCGAGACCCACCAACCGTTCCGTCTCGGGCGACTCGAGGCGCCGGCCGTTGATGTCGACGTAGTTGCCGAGCACGTCGCCGACCGCGCCTGCCGAACGCAGGCGGGCGATCTCCTCGAGCGAGAAGCAGCCGCTCCTGACCATCGTGCAGTCGTCATCGGTGCCACCGATCCCGACCAGGGCGATCGTCGCGGATGCGGCGATCCGCAGCGGCTCGGCGACGGCCGCCTGGCGCAGCAGCTGATCGCGCATCCGCGCGCTCTCCACGTATGCCGGCGCGTACAGACCGATGACCGTGCCGCTGCAGCGATCGGCCAGGCGGCGCACGATCTCGTTGGGATTGGTGGGCACGTCGGCGCGGGCCGACCCGCCCATGGCACTCACGAAGGTGGCGGCGATCCGGCGACGGGGATTGAAGAACCGGGGCACCTCCCCGGCGTCCCGGCCATGGCTGACCGCGACCACCGATCCATCGCGCAGGGTGCGCTCGAGGAACCGGGCGGCGTCACGGGCCACCTCCTCGCGCTGTGCCTGCGGATCGTCCCGGGCCGGTGCGACGATGACCTCATCGAGTGAGAACCGGTCTCGCAGCTGGTGCTCGAGATCGACGTGCAGCCACGGTGGGGTCGAGACGCGGATGTCGACCACACCCAGCGATCGGGCCCGGTCGAGCAGCCGCTGCACCTTGGGACGAGACAGCCCGAAGTGGCGGGCGAGCGCCTCCTGGGTCAGCCCATCCTGGTAGTAGCCCAGCGAGAGGCGGGCCAGGAGCTCGAACTCATCGTGCGCGAGGTCGTCGAGCGCAGGCAATACAAACCTCGAGACAACCAGCGGGACGCCTGCCTGAGCAATTGCTCATGAGCGGGTGGATGCTCACTCATTAGTTTGAGCCGCTCGCGCCGATTGCGCAACCACGCGTGGATCCGTCGCGCAACCTGGCCGCAACGCGCCGTTGGCGAGCGATGGCTCTGCCCATGTGGTGGGTCGCGCCGCCAATCGTCGCGAACAGACTTGTGGGGCGCTTGGCGACATGGTGATCGCCCCTGGCTCTGCCCATTTGGTGGGCCGCGCCGCCAGTCGCCGCGGAGCACGTGTGCACCGCGTGGCGACATGGTGATCGGCCCTGGAGAACACTTTGGTGTCGGCCGGCGCTCCGGGTAAGGTCCGGGCGGTCCGCGATCGCCGTGAGCGATCGGTGCGTTGGCTGGACGCCGATCAGACCCGCTTCGGCACGGAGATGATCGCTGCTGCCGATGGGCGAGGGCGCCGGCGACGACCGGCGAAGCGTCCGCTGGCGATCCGCACGGAGATGATCGCTGCTGCCGATCGGCGAGGGCGCCGGCGACGACCGGCGAAGCGTCCGCTGGCGATCCGCACGGAGATGATCGCTGCTGCCGATGGGCGAGGGCGCCGGCGACGACCGGCGAAGCGTCCGCTGGCGATCCGCACGGAGATGATCGCTGCTGCCGATGGGCGAAGGGCGCCGTGCAGCGATCGGCGTATGGGTCCGGCGGCGATCCGCGAAGCGCCCGCAGCGAAGGGCGACGTCGGCCGAGACCGGTGCCCTACGCTGTCTCGAGGATCTCCAGTCGATCGCCCACCGTGGTGCCGGTGGCATCGATCGTGCCCACCGGCAGCTCGAGCACCCCGTCCGCGCCCCAGATCAATGGAACGATCCCGATCCAGGCACGCAATCGGCGGTGGACGGACCGCACCCGTCGGACGCCGTCGGCGTCGGGCTTGCCCACGAACACCGCGTCGATCGGAAAGCGCATGAACATCATGTGGATGCCGTTGCTCGCGGGCAGCCACAGCCCGGTGCCGGCCGGCAGGGACGGCCGGCCCATGAGGCCCAGGAACTTGGCCCACAGCGAACCGGCGGTCTCGAGTTGCTCTGCGAGCACGGTCTGACGATCGAGGTTCCGTGCAACCCCGGTCTTCGGGCGCTGCAGGTCGCCAGCTCCGTCTCGCGCGGGCTCCGCCATCGGAGAGGGCGACGGTTCCGTTCGGATCTCCCGGAGACTCAGGTCTTCAGGTTGATCATGATCAGGATGATCGCCGGGCCCAGGATGACGATGAACAGCGACGGGAAGATGCACCCGACCAGCGGGAACAGCATCTTGATCGGCGCCTTGGCCGCCATCTCCTCGGCTCGCTGCCGGCGCTCGATGCGCAGCTGCTCCGACTGCACCTGGAGCACCTTGCTGATCGACACGCCCAGCTGCTCGGCCTGGATGATCGCCCCGATGAAGTTGGTGAGGGCCGGGACCTCGGTGCGCGGGACGATGTCGCGCAATGCGTCCCGTCGCGCCTTGCCCACCCGGATCTCCGCCAGCGCGCGGCGGAACTCGTCGGTCAGCGGACCCTGCAGCTTCTCGACGACCTTGCCCAGCGCCCCGTCGAAGCCGAGACCGGCGCGGACGGAGATCGTCAGCAGGTCGAGCGCGTCGGGGATCTGGAGCAGGATCGCGTGCTGGCGCCCGCGCACCCGGCCACCCAGCCAGAACTCGGGCAGCGTGTAACCCAGGAACAGCCCGACGACGACCATGACCAGCTGGATCGGCAGCGGAAGCTTCAGCAGGCCAAGGATGAAGAACAGCAGGAAGAACACGCCCGCGCCCACCACCGCGCCGATGGCCTTGATGCCCAGCCAGTCGGCAACGCGGAGGCTGCCGGGGTTGCCGGCGAGCGCCAGGCGCTTCTCGGTGGACTGGCTGAACGAGGTGCTGGTGACGCGGGCGACGTAGCCCGACAGGCGGGCGACGAGCGGACGGATCGTCCGCTCGAACAGCGGTGCCTGGAGCTCGAGCTCCTCCAGGTTCTTGGCCTGCATCGTGCCCAGCTGGGTGAGGCGGGCCTGCACGGGATCCACGGGTGCGCCCCCGGCCAGCCCGAGGAAGATCAGCAGGATCGCGCCCGCCGCGAGGGCCGCAACGACGATGGTGATGGCTTCCATGGCTAGACCTCGATGTCCACGATGCGGCGGATGAACATGAAGCCCATGAACATGGCGAACCCGCCCAGGAACAGGATGATCACGCCGGCCGGCAGCCCGATGATCGAGATTCGGTCGTCGAACATCGGCTGCATGAACCCGGGCGCCGCGATGAACAGGAAGCCGGCCAATCCGATGGGCAGGAACCCGACCACGTAGCCGGACAGCCGTTGCTGCGCGGTGAGCGTCCGGATCTCGCCTTTGATCCGGACCCGCTCGCGGATGGTGAACGCGATGGAATCGAGGATCTCGGCCAGGTTGCCGCCCACCTGGTGCTGGATCGAGATCGCGGTCGCCATCAGCTCCAGGTCATCCGATCGCACGCGGCGAACCATGTTCTCGAGCGCCGTGTCGAACGCCAGGCCAAGGTTGACCTCGCGGATGACCCGGCCGAACTCGGTCGAGATCGGCGGGTGCGACTCGCGGACCACGAGCTCGATCGCCTGGAGGAACGAGGACCCCGCGCGCAGCGCGTTGGCGATCAGCGTGATCGTGTCCGGCAGCTGCTTGTTGAACGCGTTGAGCCGGCTGGACTTGCGCCGGCCGAGCCACAGCCGCGGCAGCATGAACCCGACGAGCACACCGATCAGCAGCACGACCGGGTTGCGCAGCGTCTCGAACGCCACCGAGAGGACGATCATCAGCAGCGGCACGCCGACGATGCAGGCGGCCCAGATCATCAGGTACTCGCTGACCTTGAGCCGCAGGTCCGCGCGTGCGATCTCGCGCGCCAGGTTGGCGCCGAAGTCCCGCTGCTCGACCACCCTGTTGAGCTGCGTCAGCGCCTGGCTGGACTGGAGGGCCCCGGCCAGGCTCGTCTGGCCCTGCGGCGAATCGGGCTGCTCCTGGCGCGTCGAGGCGTAGCGCTCCAGGCGGGCGTTGACGCCCGACCCGCTGCCTGACATCGCGACCCCGACCGCGATCACCAGGATCGCAAGGGCGGCGATGCCGGCGATAGCGATCGTCATCGTGTCCACGAGCTGTCTCCCCGATCCCTGCTAGTAGCTGAAGCCGAACAGTCCGGGCGGCAGGTGGATGCCCATGACCTCGAACTTCTCCACGAACTTGGGCCGGATGCCGGTCGGCTTGAGGTGGCCCTGGATCTTGCCCTCGACGACGCCCGTCTGCTCGAACACGAACACGTCCTGCATGACGATGACGTCGCCCTCCATGCCCTGCACCTCGGTGATGTTCGTGATCCGGCGGGTTCCATCCTTGAGGCGGGACTGGTGGACGATGACATCGACCGCGGATGCGATCTGCTCGCGAATGGCCCGGACCGGCAGGTCCACACCGGCCATCAGGACCATCGTCTCGAGACGCGACAGCATGTCGCGCGGGCTGTTCGCGTGACCGGTCGACATCGAGCCGTCGTGGCCGGTGTTCATGGCCTGGAGCATGTCCAGCGCCTCGCCCGAACGGCACTCACCGACGATGATCCGATCGGGCCGCATGCGGAGCGAGTTACGGACCAGCTCGCGGATCGGGATCTGGCCCTTGCCCTCGATGTTGGGCGGCCGCGACTCGAGGGTGACCACGTGCTCCTGGCGCAGCTGGAGCTCGGCCGCGTCCTCGATGGTCACGATCCGCTCGTCGTTGGGGATGAACGAGGACAGCACGTTGAGCGTCGTCGTCTTGCCCGAGCCGGTGCCGCCGGACACGAACACGTTGAGCCGCGCCTCGACGGATGCCCGCAGGAACTCGAACATCTCCGGGGTGGCGGTCCCGAACCGGATCAGGTCGTCCACGGTGAAGGGGGAGGCCGAGAACTTCCGGATCGTGATCACGGGACCGACCAGCGACAGCGGCGGGATGATCGCGTTGACGCGCGAGCCGTCGGTGAGGCGAGCGTCGACCATCGGCGACGACTCGTCGACGCGCCGTCCGATCGGGGCGATGATCCGATCGATGATGCGCATCACGTGGTCGTCGTTCTGGAACACGACGTTGGTCAGCTCGAGGCGGCCGCTGCGCTCGATGTAGACCTGGCGCGGGCCGTTGACCATGACCTCGGAGATGCCCTCGTCGCGGAGCAGCGGCTCCAGCGGGCCCAACCCGATGATCTCGTCGGTGATCTGCTCGAGCATCCGCACCCGCTCGGCGCGGGTGAGCGCAAGCCCTTCCTCATCGATGACCTTGCCGAAGATCTCCTCGATCTGCCGGCGTACCTCGACCTGGTTGGACAGGTCGAGCTTGGGGTCCAGGTCCTGGATCACCCGGTTCTGGATCCGGAACTTGACGTCCCGGAACGACTCCCGAACAGGAGCCTGTGTCATCAGCCTGGCACTGGGCGCCGCCGGTGCCTGACCCGGTCCACCGCCGCTGGGCGGCGCCGCCGGAACACTCGATCCGTCGGGCGCCGATCCGGCGCCGGGACGGGCGCTTTCGATCCGCTTCAGCAGGGACATCAGTCACACCCCTTCGGCCGCGAGCGGCCTTCCACACGCTGCCGCGTCATCGCCACGCGAACAGTGACTTCTTCTGGCCGGCCTTCTTGGCGGGCTCGGTGGCCTCAACGGCCTTCGCACCCACCACGGCCGAGGCGAGGCGAAGGATGTCCTGGGACACCTGGGCCTCTCGGTTGGACAGGAAGAACGGCACGCCCCGGTTGAGGGCATACACGACGCTACGACCGTCGGAGACGATCGTGTGGTCCACGCGCCGCCCGATCGAGTGCTCCACGTCGGCGACGCGGATCCCGAGCGAGGAGTCGGCACGGTTGAGCACGAGCCGGATCTTGTCCGCCGCGTACCCCAGCTGCTCGGCGACCTCCAGGAACAGGCGGATGTTCTTGATCGACGTGATCTCGAGCGACAGCATCGTGAGCACGATATCCGCCTGGTCCAGGATCGCCAGCGTGGTGTCATTGAACGAGGACATACAGTCGACCACGACGAGATCGTTGTCCAGCCGCAGGCTCTCGATCATGGCCTTGGCCCCGGGCGGTGTGATCAGCTCGGCCATCTCGGGCGATGGCGGAGCGAGCAGGACCCGGATGCCCGACGAATGGTTGATGACGAACGTGTCCAGCGACTCCGGCTCGCCGCTCTCGAGCTCGGGGATCACGTCCGCGATCGACTTGTTCTTGGGATTGAGGTTGAGCAGCACACCCACGTCGCCGAACTGGAACGAGGCGTCGACCAGGCATGTGCGCTGGCCGAGCTCGGTCGCTGCGGCGACGGCGAGGTTGACCGCGAGCGTGGTCCGTCCCACGCCGCCCTTGGGTCCGAACACGGCCACCACGCGCCCCGGCTCCCGGTCCTCGCGGTCTCTGCTGATGGCGGGCTGGCTCCCCGACGGCGCCCCGACCGCGGGCTGCACCGCGATGCGGGACAGCTTGTCGCGCTCGCGCGTGTACACCTGCCGGATCGATGCGGTGAGCTCGTCCGAGGAGAACGGCTTGACCAGGAACTCGCGCGCTCCGGCCAGCATCGATCGCCGGAGGTAGTCGGCCTCTCCCTGGACGGACATCATCACGACCGCCGTGGTGGGCACCTCCGCAGCCAGGCGCTCCGTGGCCGCGATGCCGTCCATGTCCGGCATGTTGATGTCCATCAGGACGATGTCGGGCTTGAGGCTCCCGGCCATCTCGATGGCCTCGCGCCCGGACGCGGCCGCACCCACGACCTCGACGTCCGTCTCGAAGCCGAGCAGCTTCGAGAGGTGGTCGCGGGTCTCCGGGATGTCGTCGACGATCAGGACGCGAATCTGGTCGGGCATCGGTCAGTCGTGCTGGAGCCTCGAAGGAGGGTGGTCATGATGCTGAGGCGGGGTGAATCCCACCGGGACGGTGATGGGCCGGTGTGACCGGCCCATCGGGTCGCTGTGGTTCCGGGAGGTGAGGAACCGGTTGCTGGTCCGTGGTCAGTCGATCAGGGAGCCGCGCTCTCGCCCGGCGCCGGGCTCGGGCTGGGAACGACGGCCGGATGACCGGACGGAAGCACGTTGGGCAGCGGCGTCGGCTGGATGACCTGGACGACCTGCGGCGGCAGGACCCCGTAGTCGTCGACCAGGACCCGCAGCGTGATGCCGGTGGTCGGGATGATCGGGCACGGCGTCGCCTGGCCACTGGCCGTCTGGCAGTCCTTTGTGGCGCGCAGCACGAGCGAGATGTCGCCCTGCATCTGCGCGAACTTGATCACCTCGGCCTGCTGGACCGTGGCGGCCACGATCACCAGCTCCTGCTGATCGGGATTGACGGTCGTGGACGAGCCGGTCGTGGTGCCCGAGTTGTTGCCGGTGCTGGCCGGCGGCGCCGGCAGCAGCGTGCCCAGCACCTGCAGGCCTTCGGCGAGCACCTTGACGGTGGTCGGGTTGAACGGGATGTCCCCCGCGACGTAGCCGGGCGCCGAGCTGGTCGGGGCCGGCGTGGCATTGCCGCGCGGGGTGGCCGTCGGCGCGGGCGTGAAGTACTCGACGAGCGGAACCGCATCGCCGGTCAGGCCCATCACCAGGTCGACGTGATCGCCCGGCTGGATGAGCGTGCCGACGCCAGTGGACTGATCCACGAGCAGGGACACACCCACGAAGCCCTCGGGAACGACAACGCTCGCGGCCCCACCACCGTTGATGATGTCGGTCGTGATGAGCTGATCCTTGATGACCGACTTGCGCGCGATCTGGCCGACCACGAACGCGGTGTCGCCGTAGCCGTTCGCGGGCTTGTCGGCGATGGGGATCTCCTTGGTCGTCACGTCGTCGGCTGTGATCGTGTTGCTGAGCGGGATGTCGCGCGCAGCGACGACCACGACAGCCGTCGATGGCGTTCCGCCCCCACCCCCTGTATTGCTGCTGTTGTTCAGCGTCAGGATGATCAGCACGAACGCGACCACCGCGAGGAAGATCCCGATGAGCAGGACCAACCGGTTTGAGCGTTTCAACGAAACCTCCCCGAACCGTGTGACAGGTGGCACCACTCTAGCACCGCATCTCGCCCTCGTTACCGCCCAATAGGGCTAGGACCGGTGGGAGGAAATGGGCAGAGACGCTGCACCCCGCAAGGTGCGCTGCAAGGCTGGCGCGCCAACTGCCGCGCGAAGTGTCGGGATGCCGACACACGCACGTCGCCGCGATGCAGACGAGGGCCCGTCGCATGGGGCGACGAGCCCTCGAAGCAGAGCTGAGTGCGCTCGTTACGGCGCGTACGACTGGAGCGTGGAGCCGATGTTACTGAGCTTGTCGCTGACCTGGCTCCCCATGAAGATCAGGGCAACGATCGCGATGATGGCGATGAGCGCGAGGATGAGTGCATATTCGGCCAGCCCCTGGCCGTCCTCGTCATTCCGGCCGATACGGCCCAACACGGCCGCGAGGGTATTCCGCAGATACGCCATGTCCTGGATCACCTCCCTTCTGGAGCGTTGGCTCGGTCCGGGAGTGCCGATCATGGGATGAGATACCTCAACCCACGGGGCCCCCGGATCGCCCCTACGGTAGACGCAGCCGGTGGGAATGCAACCGGACGAACGTCCTTCCCGGTGCACCTGCCCACCAACATCAAGACGCCGACTGCCCGTCGGGGCAGCCGGCGTGATGGCTTCTGGTGCTGAGGGCCTAGATGGAATTGCCGACGTCCGACAGGATGGTCGAGACCTGGCCGCCCAGGAAGATGAGGGCGATGATCGCGACGATCGCGATGAGGGCGAGGATCAGCGCGTACTCGGCGAGACCCTGGCCTTCCTCGTCACGATTGACGAGCGAGATGAGTGCATTGAACAGCGTCATTGGGTGGATCCACCTCCTTCCCCGAAAGCTCGCGAGCCTTCTCGCGGCGTCGCGGACGATAGGCCGCAGATGTGCGGGCGTCAACCCCTGGAGCGCCGTTGCGGTGCACCTCGGCAACCGCCGGGCGCATGAAGAAGGGCCGCCGGCTTTGCCGGCGGCCCTTCCTTCAGGTCGACAGATTGTCTAGATCGAGTCGCCGACCGTCGACAGGATGGTCGAGACCTGGCCACCCAGGAAGATGAGGGCGATGATCGCGACGATCGCGATGAGGGCGAGGATCAGCGCGTACTCCGCGAGACCCTGGCCTTCCTCGTCCGTGCGGATCGAGGCGAGCAGTGAGGTGATGAGTGCCATGCGTTTCCTCCCGAGAGAGATATAAGGGCCCGCCCTGAAGTCCAGGGCCAGACAACCGTAGTCAGTCCGTCAAGCAGGGCCAATGGGACGAAGGTCCTGCCGGCTCCGGGCCTGTCCCGATCAATCGCTCTTGCGGGCCGACAGCATCGGACAACTCCGGTGCCCGCGCGCTCCGGGCTGGCGGCTATGAGCCTCCGTGGGCTGCGTCCACCAGGACGCTGATCGCGCCGGCAAGCGTCCCCCCGAAGAACACGATGATGACCGCCGCGAGCAGCAGCGCCAGACCCAGCACCAGGGTGGTCTCGAGGATCCCGGGACCGGTCTCGCCGGCCTGCTGACCGCTCATTCTTCGCCGGCACCGGCATCGTCGGTTGCATCGGCCGTGGCATCCGTCGCGGCAGCCGCGCCCTCGCCGGCGATCTCGGACGGCAGCGGGATCACCAGCCGGAGCTCACAACCTCCGCCGAGCAGCTCGAGCGTCGCGCCGATCGACCCTGCGCGCGCGGCAACATCGCGTGCGGTCGCGTCCGGCAGCACCACGATGGCCGCGGCCTCCGCCGCGTCGATCGCCGCCTGCCAGGCGTCGTGGCGCTCCTGGATCATCTGGCGGATCGCGTCGGGCACGTCGCCCGTCGGGATGTCCGGGAGCGGCTCGGATGCCTCGGTCCGCTGGGCGGCGCGCTCGGCCACCAGCCGGACCTCGAGCACGTCCGTCCAGTCCAGGGTCAGCATCATCCGATCCGGGCGCAGGCGCAGGTAGGCCGTCAGCGCCTCGTCCACGATCCGGAAGGCGGTCGTCTCCACGTCCATCGGCAACCGCTGGTCCTGGCCCAGCGAGTCGAAGCCCACGGGGATGCTCTCGCGCCGGCCACGGTCACGAGCGCTTCGCCTGAGCGTGGGCACCAGCCCCAGGTCGTCCAGGACCATCGGCCGGACGTCGAAGATGAAGTTCTTGGTCGCGTCGAGCGTCTGCTGGACCATCGAGATCAGCTGGCGCAGCCCCTCCTGCGCCTGCGATGGATCGCGCTCCACGAGGCGTGCCACGATCTGCGCCTGGAGCACGATGTTGGTGAGCGATTGGGCCGGACCGTCGTGCATCGAGCGCGCGATCTCGCGGCGCAGGTCCTCCTGGACGTTGAGCACCATCCTGGACACGTTGGGTGGCAGCGACTCGTGGACGGCCCCGGCGTCGGCATCGGCAGGCATCGGTTGCTCGGTATCGGCGGCCGAGGAACCTGCTTCGAGCGCCTCCACCACCGCGGTCAGTGCATCTCGCTGACGCGCCAGCGCCTTGTGCTTGGCCTCGAGGAGCTCGACCTGGCTCTCCATGAGCACGGCGCGCCGGGTGAGCGTGACCAGCTGGTTGAACGCGTCAGCCGACGCCTCCGTCTGGCCCGACAGCCGGTCGGCGGCAGCGGCCCGCTTCTGCTCGTGGCGCCCGGCTTCAGCCCGCGCCTGGCCGACCAGCATCTCGATCTCGGCCAGCTCGCGCTCCAGGGCGGCGACATCGGCCTGGATCTGCGCGGCGACCTTCGTGCCGGCGTTGGCGGGCAGTTCCGCAGGTTCGGTCATGATCGGGCGCTGCCCGTCGGCGGACGGCGGCTCAGTCCTCGGGCATCCGGATCCAGCCCTGGCGCATCGCATACACCACGGCCTGGGTCCGATCGTTGACCGACAGCTTGCGCAGGATCGAGCTCATGTGGTTCTTGACCGTCTGCTCCGAGATCGACAGCGCATAGGCGACCTGCTTGTTGGTCATCCCCTGGGCGATGTTGTCCAGGATCTCCACCTCGCGTGGCGACAGCGGCGCGAAGATCGGTGCGGCCTCCTGGCCGTAGACCGCCAGCTCACGGAACTCCTTGAGCACGCGCGACGCGACGGCCGGCCGGCTGAACACCTTGTCGTTGATGAGGTACTCGCCCGCGACCACCCGGCGAATGATCATCACCAGGTCCTCGGGCGCGATGTCCTTGAGGATGAACGCTGCGGCACCGGCCTTGATGGCCTCGAACAACGCGTCCTCGTCCTCCTCGGTGGACAGCACCACGATCGCCGCCGAGGGCAGCTCCCGCTTCACCCGCTGTGTGGTCTCGATGCCGCCGGGTGCTGGCAGCGACAGATCCATCAGGATCACGTCGGGATTGGTCGCGAACGACGCGTCCATCGCGCTCCGGGCGTCATCGGCCTCGGCGACGATCTCGAAGTCCGCCTCCCGCTCGAGGATGTTGCGGATGCCGACGCGGAACAGGGCGTGGTCGTCGACGATCAGGATCCGCACCTGTTCGAACGGCTGGTTCCGCCGCTCCGAGCCTCGCCGGCGCTCGGGCCCCTGGTATTCCGTCATCCGTTCTCCTTTTGCGTCAACGGGATCGCCAGCCGGACCACCGTGCCCGCCTGGGGGCGGGACCGCACTTCGAAGGTTGCACCGATCAGCTCGGCTCGTTCGCGCATGAATTGGAGCCCGAAGTTGCGGCGACCCCGGGCAGCAACCGCTCCGGTGTCAAAGCCTCGGCCATCATCGCGAATCTCCAGGACCCATTGTCCATCGTCCAGCATGGAGGCAACCATCACATTCGTCGCACCAGCATGCTTGCGGACATTCTGCAGAGCCTCCTGCACCACGCGCAGGGCCACGGTCTGGGCTGCCTCGGGAAGGTTGCTGCTCGGGCCGCGGAGCTCGGTCGCGATGCGCAGGCCCGACAGCGCCGACTGGGTGGCCACCGTGTCCACGATCGAGCCGTCCAGGCCCAGCTCCACCAGCGCCGGCGGCCGCAGCTGCCCGATGAAGCTCCGGACGTCGCCCAGCTCGCGCCGGAGCAGCTCCCGGAGCAGGCGCAGCTCGGTCCGCGCCAGCGGCGGGTTGGTGTCGAACACGCGGTCGATGTACTCGACCTGGAAGATCGCGTTGGACAGCGCCTGGGCCGGTCCGTCGTGGACCTCCTGGGCAAGCCGCATCCGCTCGGCCTCCTGTGCCTCCACGATCCGCATCTGGAACTCGGCCGCGGCCTGGGGCAGGGCGACGTCGGTGACCAGCGAGGCATCGCCGCGCTCCAGGAACAGCCAGGTGGCCTCGAGGTTGCGGATGGCGAGCTCCATGCGGGCAAGCTCGGACTCGCGGCGCCCCAGCGAGCCACGGATGCGTGCGACATCGGCACGCGCGGTTCGCAGCTGGCCGTCTGCAGCGCCGGCCTCGGCGGCCTCCAGGGCGAGCCGATCGAGGTCCCCATCCTGCCCCGCGGCCTGGCGCTGAGCATCCTCGCTCGTTCCGGTGCCCGGCAACGAATCGGAGGTCCGCTGCAGAAGGTCCAGGTTGTCCCGGAGATCCTCCCAGTGCGCGACCTCGTCCAGATAGGCTTCGCGGAACCGGTCCCGAACGGCGCGCAGCGTGTTGGCGGCGTAGGCAAGCGCCTCCGTCGACTCGGCGAGCAGCTCGTCGTAGCGGCCCCCGGCAGGCTCACGCTCCGATTCCATCGGTGTGAGTGTATCGGTCGCGCTCATGGGAACGTGAGCCCGGTCGAGGCACCTATTGCCGCATCCGGTCGCGACGCGCCGGCCACCCCGGCGCACGCGATCCGGAACACGCGGACGTCCGCGATCGCGGCCGCGTCGGCCGGATCGGACGGGGTCGGCAGCAGCACCTCCTGGAAGCAGGCGGCATCGGGGTCGGGGCCGTCAAGGATCGCGGGCCAGGCGCCACGCTCCGGGCTGGCCACGATCAGCCAGCGGGCCCCGAACCGGGTCGCGAGGTCGAGCACGTCAGCCGGGGTCTCGTCGGGTAGACCGAGGGTCGGGATGCGGGCGGCCTCGGCCAGCCAGATCGGGTAGTCGTGGATCACCGGCGCGGAGCCGTCGAGCGGCGCGCCGATCGTGGCCATCTCGCGCTCGAGCACCGCATATGTTCGCGCCGTGTCCCGGGCACCGACCCCGAACCCGGGCAGCAGGGCAGCCGTGAACAGGGCCGACGCCGCCACGCCGAGCAGCGCGCCCAGCCAGGCGACCGGCCGCGTCCAGCCGAGCCGCCGCCCAACGGCAGCGATCAGCGCGTCGAGCGCGCCCAGGGCGGAGACGATCAGCAGGACGTGCGCGGGCACAGCCGCATGGAGGAACGTGCCCCAGGTGGTGGCCACGGGGAACAGCAGGCTCGTCACCAGAAACGTGAGCGCGCTGACGAGGAGCACCGGTCGCAGCGACCGATCACGTCCCTGCCAGGGGAGCGCCGTCAGCCCGATCAGCGAGACGGGGACGCCGAGGAACAGCAGGACGCTCAGCAGGTTGTGGCCGAGGCCGTCGATCCGCATCTGGAGCAGCGTTGCCGGTCCGACGGCCAGGTAGCGCGCCAGCGTCGGCGGGTCGTTCCAGGCGAAGATGTCGAACCCGGTCACCGAGAGCGCGTTGGACAGCGCCTGCCCGGGCAGCGGGTTGCCGAACGTGACCCAGTCCCGAACCGCCCAGGGCACGAACACGATCATGCTGACCAGCGCCACCACCCCGATGAGGCGCCCTCGAACGGCGCGCGACAACCCCGATCGGCGCCAGGCGAGCCAGGCCCAGACGAGCGCCAGCCAGGCCGCCTCGTTGCGCGTCAGGGCCGCCGCCCCGAGCAGCAGCCCGATCGCGATCAGCCGCGGATCGGTGAGCCGCGCGTCACGTGGATCGCGCAGCACCCGCGTCATCAGCACGCATGCCCCCAGCGCCAGGGCGCCGAACGTCATCGTCGAGTCGGGCAGTGCCGAGTGGAGCACCAGCGGCAAGTACACCGCCGCCGCCAGCCCGGACCCGATCGCCAACGTTCGCGCGCGACCCGCCGGGAGCTCGCGCTCGACGGCCACGTCGGCCGCCAGCCGCCAGGCGAGCACCGCCACCGCCGCTCCGGCAAGCACGGGCACGATCTGGGCCGCGCGCATCGCTGTATCGAGCGGGATCGGTGCCGGCCCGCCGAGGATCGCGATCGGGATGGCGGCCAGCAGCGACGGGAGCGGCAGCCACACCTCGAACGCGGGTCGCGGGAAGGTCAAAGGCGGGGTGCCGTAGCTCCACAGCGCGTCGGACACGAGGCCCCGGCCCTCCACCAGGTTGCGGGCCACGCCGACGTAGTACGCGGTGTCCTCCGGCTTGGGGAACGCGATGAGCGAGGCCGCCAGGACGCGGACCGCGAGCGCGATCAGGAAGATCGCTCCGGCGGTCAGCCACGCCTCGCGCCGGGTCAGTGAGCGCATCGCTCGTCGTCGAGCGATCGGCACATCGGATAGACCGAGACATCCGGGTGCTGGAGGATCGGCGGGCCGATCCACGGCGGCCGCTGCCCGCCCTTCAGGATCTCGGCGACTGCCGGGACGGAATCGCCTGGCTCGAGGATCAGCCAGCGCGTGTCATAGGCGTCGCCGACGTCCTTGACCGTCAGCAGCGGATCGTTGACCAGCACGACGCCCGGATGACCCGTCCAGTACCGGTAGCCCGCCGCGTCGATCGACATGATGCGGTCGGAGGCGGGAGCCCCGGCCAGGTCCAGCGCGATGCCCACCGAGCGCATCCGCGCTGCCTTCGTCTCCCAGCCGTTGTGGACCGTGACCGCACCCAGCCAGGCGATGACGAGGCCGGCCGTGACGGCACCCGCAACGAACACACGCGCCGCCTGGGCCGGCTCCCAGGCCGGGCGACGCCTGGCCGCCCAGGCCGCCGCGAGCACGACCCCCTCGAGGGCGAGCACATACGCATGCGGGGCCAGCGCAGACGCGGAATGGATGAACGTGCCGCCCGGGACGTGGACCGCGGACACGATCGCGCTGAATGCGAACAGCAGGAAGGCGTAGCCGAGGTAGGGTCCGAACATCGCGTCGCGGCGGCGGTTCCAGGCGCCGATGACCAGGAACGGGACGAAGATCAGGGCGCCCACGAGCACGCTGAAGATGAACGCCCCGGCGACCAGGCCGCCGATGCGGGTCAGCAGCAGCGGCACGATCCCCATGCCCAGCAGATGGTCCAGCGACGCGGGCGTGGTGATGCTGTTCCATTCACCGATGTCGCGGATGAACAGCACCTTGCCCGACGCGGTGGACGGTGACAGCGAGCCGAACGTCAGCAGCTGCCGCAGGTACCACGGCGCCATGACCACCATGAACAGCCCGGCGGAGGCGATCGCCGCGGGCACCGGGACGCGCCGCCCGCGCAGGCGATCCCACAGGAACGCCGCACCCAGCACGGCGAGCACGAGCACGCCATCGTTGCGCGACAGCGTGGCGATGCCGGCCAGCAGGCCGGCAAGCGCGAAGTCCCGGCCCGCGTGGGGTCGCCCGCTCAGCGCGCGTCCCGCGAGCCACAGCGAGCCGGCGACCAGCGGCTGGTACAGCGAGAAGTTGTCGGGCTGGGCCATGAACACGAACAGCAGCGCCGGCATGGCCGTGAGCAGCCCGGCACCGATCGAGACCCACTGCGGCGCGCCGGCATCGCGTCCGATGGCCCAGGCCAGCGGCGCAGCGAACGCCCCCGTGAAGGCGAACGGCAGCGCGGATGCCATCGCGGTGGGTCCCAGGATCCAGATGAACGGCACCTGGACCAGCGACGCCAGCGGCATCCAGTGCGCGTTGGACGGGATCGGCAACACCGGGTTGGCGGGGATCCCGCCACCCACCTCGGCGAAGATCCAGACCACGTCGACGTTGAAGCCGTGGCCGGCGGCGAGCTGTCGCGCAACATCGACGTAATAGAAGGAATCGGGGTAGGCAGGGTCAGGGAACATGGCGGCCACGAGGAGTCGGGCCACCAGGGCGATCAGGTAGAGCGCAACCGGGATCCGCACGGCTGGTGCAGCCTAGCACCGGGGTCCGCACCGACCGAGGGGTACGAATTGGCTAGGTCCCGAACGCCTGGTGGCTTCCCTGGTCAGTCCACCGCTGGGTATTGTCGGCGCGTGGAGCAGACTCGGAGGCTCGGAACGGGCACCATCGATCGACCATACGTGCGGACTCCGGTCGTTGTTCTTGCCGGGATCATGCTGTTTGCAGGCATCTGGGTCTTCGCATGGCACATCTCGACGGATCCACTGGTCGATGCGCGCGCGTACTGGGAGGCGGGCCGCCGCCTGAATGAAGGGCGCCCGCTGTATGACCCAACGGCCTCGGAAGCCACTGGCCTGTACGTGTACCCGCCGCTGTTGGCCATCCTGTTCCGCCCCTTGGCGCTGCTCCCTTTCGCGGTTGCGGGTGCGCTGTGGGAAGCCCTCATGGTTCTTGCCGTCGTCCTGACCATCCGGCGAGTGCAGGTCCGTCCACCGACACTGCTGGCGATCGGCCTGCTCGGCGTGCCGCTGGGGTGGTCGCTCGCGATCGGACAGGTGGAGCCGCTGCTGACGCTGTTTCTGGCCATCGCGACACCGTGGTCAGTGGCACTGGCCGGTCAGCTCAAGATCGTTCCCTGGCTGGCTGCCGTGTATTGGCTCGGCCGACGGGACGGGCGTGCGCTGAGATCGTTCGCGGGCTGGGTCGTGATCCTGCTCATCGTTCAGCTGGTGCTTGCGCCGGCAGCGATGATCTCGTATCTGCGGCTCGATTGGATACGTCCTGCGCTCAACGTTCGAAACTGGTCACCGTTTGCGGTCAGCCCGGAGCTATGGACCGTGTTCGCCCTGGTGCTGGCGGCCCTCGCCTACCGCGCATCGAGGGGGCGGTGGGGCTGGCCGCTGGCCGTGGCGCTCGCGGTGCTCGCATATCCGCGGCTGCTGGTCTACCAGCTGTGGGGTCTGATGGGGGCATTCGGGGAACCGCCTGCCACACCGAGCGCCTCTCGCGATGGGCGAAGTCGCGCTCGACCGGATGACGGACGGATGAAGCAACCGGCTGGGGGGCCGTCAGCCGGACGATCGGGCGAGGCCCGGGGTTGGGCACAGTCCGGTCGCGGCAGGATCCGTCGGACGTTTATTGTGCGGCGGTGATCCCGTTGGAATGGCCGACATTCTCTCCGCAGGGCAAGCGTGCCGTGCGCTGGGTCCTGACCGCCGGTGCCGTCGCGGGCGCATTGGTGAGCCTCACGATGCTGTGGCGCCACGTCACGACCGATCCGCTCAACGATGTCCAGGCCTACTACTGGGCCGGCGCCGCCTCAACGCGGGGCTTCCGCTGTATCCACCCGACCAGAGCGTGGAGACGCCTCTCGGCTACCCGTATCCGCCGTTGCTGGCGATCCTGTTCCGGCCGCTCGCACTGCTCTCGTTCGAGGTCGCCGCGGGCATCTGGGAGGCCGTGGTCCTGGCGTGCTTCGCCACGACGGTGTGGTGGCTCGGAGCGCGTCGGTGGGCGACATGGATCGCTCTCGGGATCCTCGCACCGCCCATCGTGTGGTGTCTCGTGATCGGTCAGGCACAGGTCGTGCTGACCATGTTCACAACGATCGGAATGCCCTGTCGGTTGCCCTGGCCGCGAACATCAAGCTGTTCCCGGCCGTGATCTGCTGTGGTGGATCGGTCGCCGCGACTGGCGACGGTTCGGGCTGTTCGCGTTGTCGATGGTGTGCTTGCGCTCGTTCAGCTCATCCTGGCGCCCCAGGCGAGCCTGGACTACCTCACCGCGATCCCTCGCTGCACAGGTTGGGGAGGTCGTGAACCTGTCGCCGTACGCGGTGTCTCCGGCTCCTGTGGGCCGTTCTTCACTGATCGGGGCCGGCCGCCCTTCGACTGGCGCCAACTCGCATTGGGCTGGCCAGCCGCCGTCAGCCTGACGGTCGGCGCAACCCACGGCTCATCGGTACACCTGATCACGCTGCTGGCTCCATCGGTGGCCCGGCCGCGATCACGAATGGGCGGGGGGGCGAATCATGACGCTATGGCCGGACCGCCCTGGGTCCATGGCTCGTCGCCGGCGCGGTTGCGTGGACCGGGCTGCTCTGGATCGGCTGGATGCTGTGGCAGAGCCACCCACCGCGGGCCGGATTTGACCTGACGCTGCTCCTCGACGCGGCCAGACGATTGCGCGACGGTTTGAGCCCGTACGACCATCCATGCTGGCCGGTGGCTCGCCGAATGCCACGGAGCTGTTCTATCGTATCCGCCGCCCGTGGCGCAGGCGATGACGCTTGTCGCCTGGCTGCCGGATGGGGTGGCCTTGATCGCGTGGGCGGCGGGCGCCACGGTTGGGCTGGGCGTGATCGCCGCTCTGATCGCCCGTGTGTTCAGGACCGGAGAAGGAGCGGTCGCCATCCGCACGGTCACAGCGGCACCGCTCGTGCTGCCGTTCGGGATCGCGATGCTGTTCGGCAACCTCGACGTCTGGTACCCGCTGGCCTACGGCGCCCTGCTGCTCAGCGCGCTGCCGGGTTCGTCGCGGCGGACCCAGCTGGCGGCGGGCGCTGCGGTCGCGATCATCACGGTCGCCAAGCTCCAGCCTGCACCGCTGCTGCTCTGGGCAGCCGTCGTGGCCACCCGTGAGCGAGGAGGCGCGCAGGCGCGCGTGCTGGCGACGGCGCTGGTGACCGGATTGGGGATCGTCGCGCTGAGCCTCGCCGTCGGCGGGCTCGGACCCTGGCAGGACTACGTGGCGGTTGTCCGGAGCGGCGCCGGAGCACAGCTTGTGGACCCCCGCAATGCGGGGCCAATCTCGCTGCTCGGCCAGGCCACGGGGATCAGTGGTGGGGCGTTGCAGGCTGCCCAGCTTGTGGTCACGCTCGTCGTTGTCGTCGTCGCCGTCCTTGGCTGGTTGGCGTGTCCGTGACCCGGTGGACCAGCGTGGGCGATCGTCGAGCGTCAGCCTCGCTGACCACCCTGCCCGTCACCTGGTACCACTACCCGGCCGCGCTTATCCCGGTCGCGATCGCACTCGCCATTGGCCGCCCGGGAGCCAGGCCGCGCCTGCTCATGGCCTGGATCGTCGTGGATCTGGCGATCGCTTTCCTACCCCTGTTGTGGGTCGCCGTCGCGCTCTGGCTGTTGGCCAGCACGGAACCCACGGACCGGATCACCGCGCCAGCGGCGCCGATTGGCGCGCAGTGATTCGGATCCCCATGCGCGTTCGCTGGCCCGCCGTGGCGATGCGGACGCTCTGCTCGCAAGCGCCGGATCGATCTCGAAGGTCTTGCGCCTTGGCAATCCCGTGAGCGTGCGCATCGAACGTCGCGACCTGATCCTCGCGGCCATGCTCGCGCTGGTCGGCGCCGGGGTACCGCTACTGATGGTCGGTTCGCTGGAACTATCGGTATCCCCAGCAACGACGACTGGGTCTACATGCGGGGCGCAGACGGCCTGTTCCGCACCGGCGTGCTCGGATTTTGGGTCACACGGCGGCATCGATCGGTCAGCTGTACCTGGTCCTGCCATCGCTGTGGCTGTCGGGCGGGGAGCGGTGGGCGTACACGGCCTTCGGGTTGGGGATGACCGCAATCGGTGTGGTGGCGACCTACCTCCTCGCTCGCCGGTTACCTGGAAGGGGGGAGTCGGTGCTGGCGGTCGTCGCTGCTGCTGGTCTTCCCGGGCTTCGCTCGGGAGTCAGCCACGTTCATGACCGACGGGCCGACATACGCGCTGATGATGCTCAGCCTGCTCTTCGGAACCATATGGCTGCAAGGTGGACGGCACGCCTCTCTCGTCGTGTCGCTCGGCATGGGCCTCGTGGGAGTCAGCATCCGTGAGTTCGCCCTCGCGGCGCCGAGCCATCCTCGTCGCCGGATGGGCGCGAGGCCGACCGGCCGACCGGATCCTGCTCGCGGTCCTGTCAGGCCTGGTTGCCATCGGCGTCATCGTGGTGCTGCGAGAGGCGTCCTCGTTCGCCGGCCGAAGTGAGCTCAGGTCGCTCGAGCTCTCGCGATTGACCCTGCTCGGTTCCTCGCTGACCACGCTGGCCGCGGTCCTGCTACCGGCGATAGCACCCGCTGTCGGGCGGCGAATGGGGACACCCACCGCGCAGCACGTGATCCTCGCTGCCGCGCTCGTGCTGATGCTGTTCGTCCTCCCCGTTCCGGCGCTGGTCGGGCAGGTGTGGTCGGCAAACGGGCTCGCCGGCAATGGACTCCTCAGCGGCACTCGGGGGCCGGTCGTGGGAGACACTGCGTGGGCCCTGTCCGAGCAGTTGGCGCTCCTGGGCGGCATCCTGCTGACGGCCCTCATTCTGCGTTGGGGGCAGCGTCATCTCGGCGGGGTCCGGACGCTACCCTCGCCGCTTCTGGCAGCGGGTTGGCAGGATCGCCCGCCTGCGCACGGCTCCGCTGCTCCTGTTCCTACTGGCATACGCTGCCGAGCTGGCCGTCCTCACGGCCCTGATCGGCTATCCGCTCGACCGGTACCTGTACCCGATGGTTCCCGTCGCGGCGATCCTGCTCCTGCGCGGAACAGGAAGCCCATTCCGCCTCGGTCGGAGTCAGGCATTCGGCCACGCCGCCCTCGCGTGGCTGGTGGTCTCCGTCACTCCTGATCACTACCAATGCGACCGCATACGACATCGCGCGCTGGCGGACCGGAGAGGCCGCCGTGGCCATGGGCTATGACCCTCAACTGGTGGACGCCGGCTACGAGTGGGTCGGCTCCCATGCCACGTCCACGCCCAGCCCCGGGTCGAACGACTACGGACTGACCTGGGACTACGATGCCGTTGCCATCGCCAGGCCGTGCGCCATCGTCTCGAACAGTCCCCTTGCAGACGACGATTTGACCCTCATTCGAGTTGACCACTCGGCCTATCGACGCTACCTGTTCGTCGGGTTCGATGAGCCGCTCTACCTGTACGGATCAAACGCGCGCGGGTGTCCGCCACCGCCTGCTGTGGTCGGGACGATCGAGTGGCGGACACGAGCGCCGTGATCTCGCAGTACGTCATTCCGGACCTGTTTGCCACGCTCGCTGACGCGACCACGTGGCTGGCCCTGGGAACCGGGCTCGCGTTCGCCGCCGTGGCGCTGGGTTTCGGCCGATGGGTGGCCAGACGGGTCGGGCTGCTTGCCGCGGATGCCCCGCCCGGGGAGACGATCGCCGTCAGCCTCGGTTGCGGCGTCCTGGTGCTGGCCGCGTGGTGGGCCGCGATCGGGTCGGCAGGCAGGAGCTCGTTCACGCCGGTCGCTGTGGGTTTCGCCGCGTCGATCGGAGCGAGCGTCCTGTGGCCGCAGGAAGACCAGGCGACGCTGGGCATCAGGGTTCGCACATCGATTCCGATCCTGCTGGGTGCTTGCGCGTTCGTCGTCGCGGTCGGCCTGCTCATGGGCTCGGCGATGGCCCCAGCCCGCGAGACGGCATTCAACCGTTGCCCTTCCAGGACCCGGCCTTCTACGCGGTGCTCGGTCGAAGCGTTGGTACGACCGGTGTCGAGAGCATCCTCGCACCATCGGGGTTCAGCGCCATCCCGGGCATGCCGGCACAGGCCTGGTACCACTGGGGCGAGATCTGGCTCGCCTCGGCCATTTCGAAGCTGGTCGGGACCCCGGCCCTTGCCGCCCGCTATTTCGTCGTGTTGCCGTGCTGCTCCTCGCCGCGGCCGGATTGGCCGGCACGATCGTGCAGCGTCTGACCCGATCCACCCGGAGCACCTTTCTCCTCGGCTTCAGTGCGTGCCTGTTCCTGGCTCCACTTCCCTGGGTCGCCACCCCGTTTCTCGGCGATCCACCCTTCTTCGCCAGGCTCGCGGTGGGGATGTTCTACGGAATAGACACCTACGGGCTCGCCGCCGTCGCCGTGCCCCTGATGGTGTACGCGTGGATCGTCGTCGACAGCCGCCCGTCCACCGTGGGCGCTCGCCGGGTTCACGGCCAGCGTCATGGTCTCCATCGTGCCGGCCCACTTGGCCATCGCCTTGATCGCGGGGGTTGCCGCCGGTGCCATCGCCGCCCGCCATGCGCTGATCGCCCTGCGCACACCACGCAACCTGCCCTTCGCATTCTGGATCTGGCGCCGGATCGCGATCGTGTGCCTGGTGCTGCTGGTCTGGACGCTCGGCTGGGCGGTGGTGACCGACCACGGTCTCGTCACCACGTCAACGTCGCCGTACACGGGGGCCGTTCAACACCGTCTGGGTGGCCACCGTCACGACTCTCATCCTGGGTGCGGGAGCGCTGCTCTTCATCCCGATCGCGTGGCTGCGCCGAGGAGGAGGGCCGCACCGACGTGCCGACATCTACCTGGGGACCATGGCCGCGCTCGTGGCCGGAGCGATCGGCTGGGGTCTCCGTGATGGGAACTTCAATCAGTTCTATCTGCTCTTCGCGGGCCTCACCGTGTTGGCCGCGCCCGCCGCCGCCATCGCGGTCTGGTCGATCTGGGCCGAGCTGCGGGCAGCCGGGCACGGCACCGCCGCCCTCGTCGTCGTGGCCTTGTGTCTCGCCCAGATGGAGTTCGGAGCCGCGGTTGGCGTCTACCGGATCCTCGCCTTCGGTCCCACTGGGCCTGGGGTTCCGCTGCCGATCGTCACCGCGATCGAGCAGCTGCCGCCGGAGGCCAGGCTCGCCTATGCGTGCAGCAGTGCTGACGAGGCGACCTACGGAACGCCAAGCCTGCTGGCGGTGAGCGCACTACACCGGTCGCCCCCTGATCCCCGTGTGCTTCGAGATCGATCGCTTCGGCGTCCTCGCTGGTGCGCCGTACGATCCAGAGCGGCCGAATGGTGAGCCCGGGCGCCCCAGACCAGCCTCTTTCCGGATGCCCTGGCGCAACCGCCGACGGCCGCGATCGCTCGCTTCCTCGAAGCTCACGATGTGCGCTACATCTACGCGACGCCGGAGCATCCGAACACGCTGGTGCCTGACGCCGCCACCATCGCGACGAGTGGCGGCTACCAGCTCTTGAGGGTTCCGTGACCCCCGACGAAGGTGCTAGGTCGATAGGGACAACCGCTCTCGGGAGAGTGGCCCAACCCGACGCTTACACTTCGATTTGATGTTGATGTCAGCAATCCGGGGAGGCTGCCGCGTCGTGAAGGTCGTGATCCTGGCCGGCGGTCTCGGCACGCGCCTGTCCGAGGAGACCGCCACTCGCGCCCAAGCCCATGGTGGAGATCGGGGAGCGGCCGATCCTGTGGCACATCATGAAGGGCTACAGCCACTACGGCTTCAACGACTTCGTGATCTGCCTCGGCTACAAGGGCTACATGATCAAGGAGTACTTCTCCAACTACTTCCTCCACATGTCCGACGTGACGTTCGACATGCGCGACAACTCGATGGAGGTCCACCAGCGCGCGGTCGAGCCGTGGCGGGTGACGCTGGTGGACACCGGCGCCGAGCACCTCGACCGGCGGCCGCATCAAGCGGGTGGCCGACTACGTCGCGACGACACCTTCCTGCTCACCTACGGCGACGGCGTGGCGGACGTGGACATCGCGAAGCTGGTCGAGTTCCATCGGGCCCACGGCAAGCTGGCGACGGTGACCGCGGTCCAGCCGCTGGGACGGTTCGGGGCGATGCAGATCGCCGAGGACGACGTCGTGGGCAGTTCTCGGCCCCGGCGGTGCAGGCGTTCCACGAGAAGCCCGAGGGCGACGGCGCCTGGGTCAACGGTGGCTTCTTCGTCCTGGAGCCAGCGGTCATCGACCGCATCCCGGGCGACGACACGCTGTTCGAGAACGGGCCGCTCGAGGGCCTGGCCGCCGACGGCGAGCTCCGCGCCTACCGCCATCCGGGTTCTGGCAGCCGATGGACACGCTGCGCGACCTGCGCACGCTCGAGGCCCTGTGGGAGGCGGGCGACGCGCCCTGGGCCGTGTGGAAGCCGGCGGGGCGAGTCCTAGTGGGCGATCGGCTCGAACGGCCGCGCGGCCGTGCCCGGTTTGCGAGGCGACGGATGCCGAGCTGCTGTATCGCGCAGCGGTTCGCCAGCTTCTCCGCCGGCAGCATCGGGGATGGCTACGACGTGGTCGCCTGTGCGAGTTGCGGAATGTGCTTCGCGTCCGGGCTTCCGATCCGGCAGCGTTTTGCCCAGTACTACGCGGACTCCTCCAAGTACGATCTCGGCGCGCGAGGCGGACAGCTGTCGGCGCACGAGGTCGAGCGTACGCGACCAGGCTGCGTTCGTCGCGGCTCACGTGCCGACCGCGACGACCCCGATCCTCGACGTTGGCACGGCGGCCGGCGGTTCCTGCGGGCGCTGCGCGATGCCGGCTTCACCGTTGTGCATGGCGTCGATCCGTCGCCTGACGCGGTTCGCGTCGCTCGGGACAGCTTCGGCCTCGACGTCGCTGCTCGGCGGGCCTGGAGCAGCCGCATGCGTGGAGCACGCTGTTCGGGCTCGTGAGCCTACGTCGCCGTGCTCGAGCACGTCCTGTGCCCCGCGCGAGCAGATCCGCGCAGTGACGCCGACTCCTTCGAGCCCGGCGGCTGATCTGTTCGTGAGCGTGCCGGACGCCGGTGCATTCAACGACCATGTCGACGCACCGTTCCAGGAGTTCAGCGTCGAGCACATCAACTACTTCACGGCGCCTCGCTGGCCAACGCCATGGCCGCGGAGGGCTTCTCGCTGGTCGCGCAGCGGACCCCCGTCCTCGCTGCAGGGACCGACGGCGGCCCCGGCGCTCGAGGCCGTGTATCGATGGGATCGGCGCGATCGCGCAGATCCAGCCGGATCGCGACGCGGCGTCGACGATCTTCCGCGACTACGTCGAGCGCTCGGACAGCCGTGGAGGCGCGGGTCATCGACGGATCGCCGAGCTCGCGTCACCGGCGAGCGGATCTACGTCTGGGGAACCGGGACGCACACGCTCCACCTCCTGGAGACCTCGCGGCTTGGCGACTGCCGGATCGAGGCGTTCCTTGACTCCAACCCGCACTACGCGGGCGCCACGCTCGCCGGACGACCCGTGCTCGCGCCCTCGTCGCTGCCGTGACTGCCGACGCGCCGATCCTCGTCTCGTCCGCGGTCAGCCAGTCCGGGATCGCCGCGGCGGCGCGCGACCGTTTCGGGCCCGACGTCCCGCTCATCCTGCTGTACTGAGCGCCATGACCCTCGCCGAAGTCCTACGCGCGGCCGCCGAGTCTTCGTGACCGGACACACCGGGTTCAAGGGCGCGTGGCTCGACGGAATGGCTGCTGTCCCTCGGCGCCGATGTCACCGGCTACGCGCTCGAGCCGCCGACCGAACCCAACCTGTTCGACGCGATCGGCTCTGGGCAGCCGCGATCCGCCATGTCGCTGGCCGACGTCCGCGATGTCGACCGCCTGACGGCCGAGATGCGGGCCGCGCCAGCCCGAGGTCGTGTTCCACCTGGCCGCCCAGGCGATCGTCCGCCAGGCGTACGCGGAGCCTCGCGACACCTTCGAGACCAACGTCATGGGCACCGTCAACGTGCTCGAGGCTGCGCGCGCCTGCCCGTCGGTCCGAGCGGTCGTCGTCGTGACCAGCGACAAGTGCTACGAGAACCTCGAGACCGGCCACGCCTACCGCGAGACGGACGCGATGGGCGGCCGCGACCCGTACAGCGCCAGCAAGGGCGCGGCCGAGCTCGTCACGCGCGCCTACCGTGACAGCTTCTTCGCCGACGGTGCGGCCGTGGCATCCGCCCGGGCGGGCAACGTCATCGGCGGCGGCGACTGGGCGCGCGGACCGGATCATTCCCGGACTGTGTTCGCGCCCTGACCGCCGGCGAGCCGATCGTGGTTCGCAACCCGGACGCGGTCCGGCCCTGGCAGCACGTGCTGGAGCCGCTGTCCGGGTACCTGCAGCTCGGGCCGCCTGCTCGACGGCGACCGGACGGCTGCCGGGCCTGGAACTTCGGACCCGACGGGGCAGGTGGCGAACGTCCCGTCCGCTGGGTGGTCGAGCGCTTCCTCGAGGAGTGGGGTCCGGCTCCTGGACGACCCCGCCGGACGTGGCCGCAGCCGCACGAGGCGCACCGGCTGAGCCTCGACAGCGCCAAGGCTCGCGAGGAGCTCGGTTGGGCGCCGGTCTGGGACGCGCCGGACGGCCGTCCGGCGAACGGCCGCCTGGTACCGCGGCTACTACCGGGCCCCGGCAGCGGCGCGCGACTGGTCGACGAGCAGCTGCGGCCTACCAGGACGATGCCCGCGCGGCAGGGCTCCGTGGGCGGGGGCGCGGCGGAGACGAGCCCGGTGACGGACGCCAGGCGCACGCCGCGGCGGCCACGCGCGACGAGATCCTCGATCTGGTGCGCCGCTACCACCGCGAGCGGCATGCTCCGCCGCCGTTCGATCCCGGACCGCGACCCCGTCCATTACGCGGGACGGGTTTTCGGCGAGGAAGAGCTGTGCACCTCGTCGACGCCAGCCTCGACTTCTTCCTCACCGCGAGCCGGTTCACCGAGCAGTTCGAGGCCGGCTTCGCCGACTATCTGGGCGTGTCCGACGCCCTGTTCGTCAACTCCGGCTCGTCCGCCAACCTGGTCGCGCTCACCGCGCTCACCTCGCCCAAGCTCGGCGACCGGCGGCTGAAGCCGGGCGACGAGGTCATCACCGTCGCGGCGGGCTTTCCCGAGCACGGTCGCGCCGATCTGCAGAACGGCCTGGTGCCCGGTGTTCGTGGACGTCCGCCTTGGCGACTACAACGCGGATCCGGACAGCTTGCGCGCGGCCATCTCGCCCCGCACGCGCGCGATCATGATGGCGCACACGCTGGGCGTGCCGTTCGACCTCGACACCGTGATGGACCTGGTCGAGCGGCACGACCTGTGGCTGATCGAGGACAACTGCGACGCCCTGGGCTCCCGGTATCGCGGCCAGCTGACCGGCACCTTCGGCCACCTGGCCACCTCGTCCTTCTACCCCGCGCACCACATCACGACCGGCGAGGGCGGCATGGTGCGTGACCGACGACGAGGAGCTGGCCCGCATCGCGCGCTCCTTCCGCGACTGGGGCCGCGACTGCTACTGCGCCGGCGGCGAGAACAACACCTGCGGCAAGCGCTTCAGCCAGCAGTTCGGCACCCTGCCGTTCGGGTACGACCACAAGTACGTCTACAGCCACCTCGGCTACAACCTGAAGGCCACCGACATGCAGGCGGCGATCGGCTGCGCGCAGCTCGGACGGCTCGACGGGTTCATCGCGGCGCGCAAGGAACCACGCTCGCCTGCTCGAGGCGCTCCGGCCGTACGAGGACCGCCTGATCCTGCCCGTCGCGCCGGCGCAAGCCGATCCGTCCTGGTTCGCGTTCGTGATCACCGTGCGCGAGGACGCGGGTTCACGCGGCGCGATCTGACCGGCTTCCTGGAGGCCCACCGGATCGAGACGCGGAGCCTGTTCAGCGGCAACCTGCTGCGCCATCCGGCCTTCGAGTCGATCGATCACCGCGTCGTCGGCGACCTATCGAACACCGACACCGTCACCAGCGCGACGTTCTTCGTCGGCGTCTATCCGGGTATCGACGACGCGCGGCTCGACTACGTGGTCGACGCGTTCCGCCGCTTCATGGCAGGCGACCGAGACGGTGGCCCGCAAGCTGACGCGTGGCGAGGTGCCGCTCCGTGACCGATCACGGCGAACCGTCTACACGGTGGAGCTCGAGCCGGAAAGGCCGTCCCTCGTTTCCAGCCCGGGCAGTTCATGCACCTCGCGCTCGACCGCTACGACCCGGGCGGCTTCTGGCCGGACTCGCGGGTGTTCTCGATTGCCAGCTCGCCCGTCGAACGGCAGCGGCTGACGATCACCTATGCGGTCAAGGGTGCGTTCACGACTCGCATGGAGCGCGAGCTCACGCCGGGCGGACGCCTGGGCCAAGCTGCCGTACGGCGAGTTCATGGTTGACCCACACGCGTGACGCCGTCCTGTTTGCGGGAGGGACCGGCATCACCGCGTTCACGGCGTTCCTTCGGTCACTGACAGCCGACCACCCGCACCGGGTGCTGCTCCTCTACGGCGCGAGGACCCCGGACCTGTTCGTGTACGGGGACCTCGTCCGGGAGCGTGCCCGTGAGGTGCCTGCGCTGACGCCGAGCTCGTATGCGAGGCAACCGATGGCCGACTGTCAGTAGAACGCGCCTGGCCGGCCATCGCCGCCCTCGACGCCCCGCTGTTCTACCTCAGCGGTCCGCCGGCGATGCTCGACGCGCTCACCGAACAGTTCGCGACCGCGGCTTCGCTCCGGTGATCCGAACGGACGCCTGGGAGTAGCGGCTGGCCATGTCCGCGACTAACGAGCCTGGCAATGCGTCGATGCCGCCCAGAGAAGGTGCTGGACCACGTTCGGCATGCCGCCTATGTGGGGCGGTCCTGCCGCCAACACCTCAGTTGACCTCGATCCCGTCCACGTGGTGCGCAGGCATTCGTCCGCCTGATCAGGCGGCGATGGACCAGCCCATCGAGCTACGGGTGACGCAGTGCCACGACTGTGGGTTGGTCGCGGCAGAAGGCCCGCCGATCCCCGCCTGGCAGCACATGATCCGCTCCGGTCGCTACTCCCCAGCGATGCGTGACCTCCGTCGGCGACAGTTCCTGCACTTCCTGGACCGAGCGACATCGAGTCGAGTCCTCGAAGCGGGCAGTGGGCCCGGGGACCTTCTGGAGATCCTGCGCCGAGTGTGGGGCCATCCCGTTTGGAATTGAGGCTTCGCTTGCAGGCGTCGATGCGGCCAAAGACATGGGTTGTCGGTGGAGCACGGCTATCCAACAGCCGGGCTCGTCATGGCGAACGCGCCGTTCGACGCCTTCATCAGCGTGAACGTGCTCGAGCACGCCGCAAGCCCGCGTGATTCCTCGCCGGCGTGCGGAGGAACTTGACCGCCGGGGCGAAGGTTCTCGTCGAGGTCCCGAGCTTCGAGCGCATGATCTCGGAACACCGCTACAACGACTTCGTCGCAGATCACCTCACGTATTTCACGGCCGCGACCCTACGCTTGACGTTGGAGCTCGCGGGATTCGAGGTGCTGGAGGTGTCACGGGACTGGTGGCTTGACGATGTGGTGGAGTTTGTCCAGATTCGGGCGCCCCTTGATATCGGGGAAGCGAAGGACGAGCTGGCCAGAACCGTTGCCCAGATCCGTGCGTTCCCGAATGAGTTCACCCGCCAGGGCATGCCGGTGGCCGTGTGGGAGCGAGTCACCAGGCGCTCACGCTCCTCGCGCTTGCGGGCGCGGAGCGGATTTGCGTACGTGGTGGACTCTGCCCCGTCAAGCAAGGCTTGCAGACACGGTCACCCACCTGCCGGTGGTCGGCCCGACGCACATCGCCGTGCATGCTCCAGCGGCGATCCTGGTCGTGGCAGCGGCCTACAGCGACGAGGTCGTGCAGATCCTGCGGCGCGAGATGAGCTACTCGGGCACCATCGCGGTGCTTCGAGGCGGTCAGGTCGACATTGTCGCCTCGACCACCGAGCCAGCGGCGTGAGCATCCACGGGCTCCCTTCGACGGACCTGGATACGGCCATCGGTCGCGTCGAGCGCCTCCTTCTTCCCCTCCGGGGCGAGCGCATCTTCGTGACCGGAGGGACCGGATTTGTAGGTACTTGGCTTGTCGCGTTCCTGATCAGAGCCATTCGTCGCCGCCGCATGGACCTTCGTGTGACCCTCCTGACGCGAGACCCCGTGCGGTTCGGACGGCGGCGCCGGACCTCTTCGAGGATGGCTTCTTGGACACCGTCAAGGATGAGTCCGAGACTTCGAGTTCCGAGAGTGGCTATGCCGCCGTCATCCATGGCGCCGGGTCTTCCGACGACCAGTCGAACACAAGCAGCCGGGCCAGGCGGTCGCGACGATCGTTGGGGGCGCGCTTCGCGCGCTTGAGTTTGCTCGCGTGTGCGGCGCTGGCCGGTTCCTTCTCCTCAGCAGCGGTGCGTCTACGGACGCCCAGCGGCGAAGGTGCTGCTCAGGGAAGACCTCCCGACGGCGCCGGTCATCGAGGGTACCGCGGCCGCGGCGTATGGTGAGGCCAAGCGTGTTGCCGAGGTCTCGACATTGTTGGCCGGCCAGAGGGTCTTCACGTCGTTATCGCGCGGATCTTCAGCGTGTATGGGCCGTTGTTGCCGCTCGCCAGTCACTTCGCGATGGGCGACTTCATCCTCGACGCGTTGATGGGCCGGCCAGTCACCGTCCGGGTGATCGCTCGAGTGCGGACGTACTGCACGGATCAGACCTGGCCGCCGGCCTGGCAGCGTGCCTGACCACCGGAGCGCCTGGCACGGCGTACAACATCAGCGGGAGCCTGTCATCAGCCTTGGGGAGCTCGCCCGTTTGGTGGCGGAGGCGGCTGAGCCGCCAGTGGGCGTTCGTATCCTGGCTGAGCAGGGTTCGTCCGACTCGTACGCGCCGGACATCTCACGAGCGAGGGATGAGCTCGGCTTCGAGCCCGCCGGGTCCCTCGCTGACGGCATCAGGGCCTCGATTGCCTGGGCCAAGGCGACGCATGCCGCATGATCCTCCTATGCGCATGGGTCCAGAGGTGGCTAGGACCAGGAGGCGGTAGATTGACCGCACTGCCTGGTCCACGATGGATCCGACGGATGAAGCTAGTGGAGAGGGGAGTGAGGTCGTGAGACTGCAGGATGTGACGCCGCTCTTTGTGCTCGAGATCGCGAACAACCACATGGGCATCGACCACGGGGTTCGGATCATTCGTGAGTTTCGTGATGCCCTGAGCGAATTTCCATATCGCTTTGCATTCAAGCTTCGTACCGACATCTCGAGACGTTCATCCACCCTGATTACCGGGGCTCCGAGGAGTTTCACTACGTCAAACGGTTCGAGGACACGAGGCTGACTCCGAACAGTTCATGGCTCTCCGCCGTGAGATCAGCGACTCGGGTTCGTGGCGATCTGCACTCCGTTCGATGAGCCGTCCGTCGATTTGATCGAGGCGCATGACTACGACATCGTGAAGATCGGTAGCTGTTCATTCACGGACTGGCCACTGCTGGAGCGGATCGCTCAGGTGGACAAGCCCGTCATCGCATCGACGGCTGGCGCAACGCTGGACGAGATCGACCGTGTCGTCAGCTTCTTCGAGCATCGCGACAAGGATTTCGCACTTCTCCACTGTCGTGCCGAGTACCCCGTGGCAATGGAGGACCTCCAGCTCAACCAGATCGACCTCCTGCGGGTTTGGTACCCAGGGCACATCATCGGCTTTTCGACGCATGAGGACCCGGGCGACCTCGATGCCGTGAGATTCGCCGTGGCCAAGGGTCTGCGATTTTGGAGAAGCACGTGGGGGTTCCGAGCGATCAGTTCGCGCTTAATGCCTACTCGGCAGGCCCCGAGCAGGTCCGGGCATGGGTGTCGGCTGCGGGCGAGACGCTTGGCGCTTGCGGTGTTTCGAAGGGCGCTATCCGGTCAGCGTCCGCGAACGCGAAAGCCTGGTAGGCCTCCGACGCGGCGTATTCGCGCGCCGCGCTCTACCGGCTGGCACGATCGTTCGAGGCGATGACATTTTCCTTTCCATTCCGGAGGCGCACGGACAGGTGACTGCCAACGACCTGTCGAAGTACACGTCGTACACGCTCAAGACCCCGCTCCCAGAAGGTGGCCCCGTCCTGCTCGATGAGGTCGAGGTGGTCGAGCACCGAGAGCAAGTGGGATGATCATCGACGAGGTGAAGGAGGCCCTCCGGTCGAGTGGACTCGCGGTTCCGGCGATGGTCGACCTAGAGATCTCGCATCACTACGGACTCGAACAATTCGTGTGATTCGGTATCACGATGCTCAACATCGTCAATCGTGCGTATGCGAAGAAGTTGTTGATCATCCTTGCTGGCCAGATGAATCCCGAACACTTTCACAGGCTGAAGGAGGAGACTCACGTCCTGCAAGGCGAAGTGGATCTCACGCTCGACGGCGAGGCGCGTGGCTGCAGTAGGCGATGTCGTCACGATCGAGCGACAGGTGAAGCACGCCTTTGGGAGCAAGACCGTGCCGTGATCGAGGAGATCTCCACGACGCACTTCGGTCCCGACTCCTACTACCTAGACCCCGTGATCACAGCCAACCCGAATCGCAAGACGTTCGTCACACATTGGATGGGCTACGCCAGTTGTCGTCTGGGATGTCGACGATGTTCTGAACGACTTGATGCGCATCTGGTTTACCGACGTCTGGGCGCGCAGCCATCCGGCAGTGGGATCCGGTATGAGGACTTGCGTGAGATCCGCCGCTGGACCAACTGGGGCTGAACTCCAGCGACTACGCTCGATCCCTTGACGAATTCCGGATGGGTCGCGGCTATGAAGGCCTTGAGCCGAACCCAGAGGTGCTGACGTGGCTCAGGGAACATGGCACCCACTACCGGCATGTAGCTCTGTCTGCTACCGCACATCGCGCGGCACCGACGACCGGAGCCTGGGTCCTCCGCCACTTCGGCGTATGGACCGGGAATTGATTTATTCCCGCACACAGGCCGGGCGAGCCACTTCCATCGTTGATCGCGACAAGGGAACATCGATCGCTCGACGGATCGCCGGCTTGCGGTTCTTGTCGACGATTTGCCCACCAACATCACCGCCGCGACTGCAGCCGGTGTCTGGGTTGTTCTGGCCGCAGCCATGGAACGAGGCCGCCCTCAGTACGCACGATCGCTTGACGCCCTGACGCGGATGCTCGAGGCCCCACAAGCGACGTGAAGCTTTCGGACTATGTCTTCGACGCCATCGCAGATGCGGGCGTGGGGCACGTGTTCTTCCTGCCCGGGGGCGGTGCGATGCACCTGGTCGACCGCTTGGACGCTCGCCTCGGATCGAGCCAATCGTGATGCTTCACGAGCAAACGGCGACCATCGCCGCGAAGGCGTACGCGAGGGTCACGGGCAATCTCGGCGCCATGTAGGTCACCACAGGTCCGGCGGCACGAATGCCCTGACGGGCGTGGCGGGCGCCTGGATCGATTAACCCCCCTCGTTGTTGTCTCTGGCCAAGTGAAGCGCTCCGACCTCACGGGCGACCGAGGTGTTCGACAGTTCGGCCCCCAAGAGGTCGACATCGTGACCCTGGCCCGCCCCATCAGGAAGCTGGCAACCCGCATCCTCGACCCGTCGACCGCTCGCGCCTCCATGGAACAGGCCATCCACACGGCTCGCCACGCCAGGAGGGACCCGTATGGCTTGATGTCCCCCTTGACGTCCAGGCGGCGCAGATCGATCCGGTTGAACAACCTCGTTTGCCGCCCCGAGAGAAGCGACGCAAAGCGATCGCCGAGCAGGTCCTCAGCGAGCTCAACCACGCCCGCCGCCCGGTGATCATGGCTGGCAATGGCGTAAGGCTTGCTGGTGGCATTGGCACACTGCGCGAGGTCATCGAGCTTCTGGGAGTGCCCCGCTGACCAGCCGCAAGAACGGCATCGACGTCCTGCCCGCGGACCATCCTCTTACTTTGGCCGACCTGGGTCGATCGCCCTTCGCTATGCCAACTTCGCGCTGCAGACTGAGACTTGATCGTGGTGATCGGCTGCCGGCTCGACCCCATCCAGGTTGCGTATGACTGGGCCGGTTTTGGACGCATCGCACGGAAGATCATGGTCGACATCGACGAGCATGAGATCAACAAGATCTCGCCGCCGATCGACGTGCCGATCGTCGAAGATGCCGGCCGGATCTTGGCGGAGGTCGCAGTCCGCGCCAAGGAGACGGGCGGCCTCAGCGACGCGATGGCAGCCGACCGGCAGCGATGGCTGGAGCGCTGTCGCCAATGGAAGGGCAAGTACCCCATCGTAGAGGGGAGACATCGCCGACTTCCAGAGGGCGTCAGCACCTACGTCCTTGCAGAGGAGCTCTCGCCTCGGCTGTCCGCCAGTGACACCGTCGTCATCGGCAGTTCCGGTGCGGCGATCGAGGCCTTCATGCTCGCTTACTCGGCTCCGCTTGGTCAGCGAGCGTTCCTGACGGGGGCCTGGGTGCGATGGGTTTCGGCCTGCCAGCCTCAATCGGCGCATGCCTTGCAGCCGGAGGGCACCGAACGGTCCTCGTTGACGGCGACGGCGGATTTCAGCTGAACATCCAGGAACTCGCGACGATCCGGCGTCTGGGCCTGCCGATCAAGGTCTTCGTGCTGGACAACGGCGGGTATGGCTCCATCAGAAGCAGTCAGCGCCGCCACTTCGATGGACGGCTGGTGGGTGCTGATTTGACTCAGCGGACTCGAGTTGCCAGATGTCGTTGCTGTCGCATCCGCCCACGGTCTTCGAACCGCCCGAGCTACGAGTCATGCCGAACTGCCCCGAATCCTCGATGAGGTCCTTGCAGGCAATGACCCGGTCGTATGTGTCATCGCGTCGGACCCGAACGAGATCGCGGAACCGCGGACGACATCACGTGTTCGGCCGGACGGATCAATGGAAACGCTGCCCCTAGAGGACCTCGCTCCCCTTCTTTCGCGGGAGGAAGTGGCCGAAAACCTCAAGACCTAAGAGCCTCTCTCACCCGGGCGGCATCGAGGCACTGGCGCTAGTGATGTGTAGAAATCCAGACCTCGGCTGACTTACTACGGGACTTGAACAGAAAGTCAAGTGTCTCGCCTGGATACTTCGGATCCGGGAGCCCGTCAGCGGACCGATAATCCCATACGATGCCACCATCCGGGGTAATCTCCATCAACTGGCCTTTGAGACCAAGCGTGATCAGCGTATTGCCATTCGGAAGCCGTTGCGCCCCACCGGTGAGCGCTGAGTAGAACTTGGTCCCAGCCGGTCCATATCCGCCATAGCTCCATACGATCTGGTCAGTACTCGGATCGATCTCCAAGACCGTGGATGTGGAAGGGCGACCTCGACGATACTGCCCGTTATCAAAGAGAAGTACGTGACCGCTGGCCAGCAGGCTCGCATCGTGCTGCTGGTCCAGAAGCCAAGGTCCGCCGTAGCTCCATATGACTTCACCTGTCTTGCGACTCACCAGTAGGATCGTATTGACGTTGCGGAAACTGACCAGGTAGGCCTCTTGCTGGGAGATTGGATCTGATTTAGTGTAAAGAGATGCTATTGGCGTGGGTCCATTCTGACCTTGGCATGTAATCTGGGAGAGGATGGTCTTTTGGTCCCTCCAAGCGGATCCTGGATCAAAGACAACACGCTCGGCGCCGGTGACGGGATCAATCTCAATGATCTGATCCTCCCACATCCTACCGCCCTGTTCGCTGTCGGGGATCCCGCCAAGGATCCGCTGTGCGACCTCTGGCGGAACAGGAGCCATCTCCAGCGTCGCAATCTCCCCATCTGGAAGCTGCGCAAAGTCATGTGAGACATATCTGTCTTCAAGGCTCCACACGACATGACCATCCCACGCAAGATTTTGGACGACACCCGCAATGCCGCCAATACCGGGTTGGCTGGCCGGGTTTGCGGTCCACTCTGGTAGCTGGCCAAGGTAGATCAGATTGCCAGCAGAACCCATGGTCGCCATTCCAGCCAAAGGGTATCCAAGGTCCCAGGTGTGAACGACATTGCCCTCATGATTGATCAACTTGACTTTGTCGTCCTGGAGGGACCCGACTGTAACGAACCCATCGTCAGCTAGGCCTCGATTGAGTGTCACGACACCAGATGAGCGGATCGGTGGCGGACTGAACACCGTCAGTGACAAGCCAACAATTCGGGGCAACACTAGGCCTGCAAGGAAAGAGCCAAGGGCTGCAACCGCAACCAACAAGAGCCATCTCGCGGTCCGAAGACGATCACCGCTGTATAACACGGCCTAGACCCCCATTGAGTAGATCTTCACGACGGAACGAAGTCTGATGGGCCGGATCACCGAGAAGCCGTTGGATCACCATTCCCATCCAGGTAGCCGCCTTTGGCGGTATCTTCGTCATAATCGAAGTTGATTTTCGCTTTTCTCACCACTAAGGGGCGTCTGTGGACTTGGGTGTGGATGGAGCCGATGTACTCCCCAACCATTCCGATGAAGAACAGCTGGACGGCACCGAGAAAGTAGACACCTATCACAAGGGGAGCCAGCCCGAGATCGAATGTATCCCACCACGCGAGCTTGAGGATCAAATACACGACTGCCACGATAAGGGCAACTATTGAGAGCGCGAACCCGGCGATTGCGGCGAGGCGCAACGGGACCTTCGAATGGCTGGTAATCCCGAGCATCGCCATGTCGTAGACCCGTGAAGAAGTTGTTCTTGGTCCGGCCGTGGATCCTGGGCGGCTGCTTGTATTCGACAACGGCGTAGTCGAATTCGAGGTCGCTCTCGATGAGTCCCCTGAAGTAGGGATATTGCTCATCTGTGCCGCGGACTTGTTCGATCACATCCCGGTCGTAGAGTCCGAAGCCGGTGAAGTTGTGAACGAGCTCAACTTCGGAGGAGAGCTCGCGCCACAAACCAGTAGTAGAAGCGTCCGGGCCCGACCCATCAACCAGGAGTCATGAGTGCTGGTCTTGACGCCCAGAAAACCATCTTGTATCCGGCTTCCCATTTGGCGACGAACTGGTGGATCAGGTTCGGAGGGCTCTGCAGATCTGCGACGCACGTGGCTGACGGCGTCGCCGCGTGCCTGCAGAAGGGCATGATAGGGAGATCGGATCTGGCCGAAGTTGCGGGTGTTGACGATGACCTTGACGTGGGCGTCTGACGCCGCAAGTTCGCGCACTATACCTCACGGTCCGATCAGTCGATGCGTTGTCGATGAACAGGTGGTCGTAGTCGTAGCGGGGAAGCCCATGCGATGACTGCCTTGACCTGCTCGTAGACGGGGTGGATGTTGTCCTCCTCGTTGTAGCAGGGCGTCAGGATGGTCAACAAGGGCACGACAGTTCCGTCCTCTTTCGCTCAGTCCTTGGGGATCGCCGTGGGATCGTAGGATGCGATCGGCGTCCGGTCCCTGTGTCGTTTCCCACCAAAGCTGTAGTACTTGTGAGCCAGGTAGCTGGCGACGATCACCACCGGTCATGAACAGCGCCTGCACCACGTAGATGCTGACTCGGAAGGGTAGCGAGCGCAATCGGCAGCAGGATGAGGTTCGCGAGCAGGCCCGGCTACGTAGACCATCGAGAACCGCGGCAGCTCTCGCAGGATAGGCCCCTTGCTCCGGAACACGATGTAGCGATAGCCCAGGTAGGCGTTCAGCACCGCGATCGGCCACGCAGATCAGCACGATCAACCAGATAGTGCAGGTACTCCCCGAGAAGGAGCTGCAGCAGCGGCCCAGATCGCGTACCCGAAGACCGTGTTCCAGCCGCCGACGACGAGGTACAGCAGCTGCTTCGGCGGCGCAGGTAGAACCTGGACGGGTCGGCCGAGGGCGGGATGGTCCGCTAGGCGCTCGATCCGCTGCTCGAGCCTGCTGGTGGCTGGGGTCGCGCTGGTCGGCATCGGTGAATGCTCACGGTCGTGCGAGGCGTGTTTGGACCACGCGTCAGGTTGATCCTCGCATTGTGAGCCGTTCGGTACCAGCCGCGCTGGCCCACCAGTCCCGGTTACGGGACGCACCACCGGCTCTAGACTGCGTGTGCCTGATCGGAGTCTCACCATCGTTCTGCCGGCCTACAACGAGGAGGCTCGCCTCGGCTCGGCGCTCGATGAGCTGTTCGGCTATCTGCACCGCCGCGGCGATCACGCGCGCGACGGGCGTCCGGGTGCCGACCAGCTGCCGCACACGGTCGACGTGCTGGTCGTCGACGACGGCAGCGAGGACGGGACGCGCGGACCTGGTCAGGGCGCGGCCCGAGTTCGGCCGACGGTGACCTGGCGTCCTCACGTGCCGCACGGGGGCAAAGGCGCCGCCGTGCGCGCCGGGATGCTGGCCGCTGCCGGTGACCTGGTGGTCTTCGCCGATGCGGACATGGCGACACCGCCCGATGAGCTGGCGCCGTTGGTTCGCGCGCTCGACTCGGCGGACGCGGTGTACGGCAGCCGGATCCAGCCAGACGGCAGCGACATGCGCAAGTCCCAGCCGCCGTGGCGCCGGACGCTGGGCCGCGCGTTCCACGTGCTGGCCTCCTGTGGGTGGCGGTCCTGTCCGGGACACGCAGTGCGGGTTCAAGGGCTTCCGGCGGCATGTCGCGCAGCGTGTTCGGCCGGCAGCGTCACCAGCATCGTGTTCGATGTCGAGCTGATCTATCTGGTGCGTCGCCGTGGCTACGCCTGGACGGTTGCCGATCCGGTGGGCGGACCGTCGAGGCTCGCGCATGCATCCAGGCATTCGGCTCGCCCTTCGCGTGGCATGGGACCTGTTCCGGATCCCGTTCCTGCATCGTGGGGTCACGCGGGTCGCGAAGGGGAGCGGCGATCAGGCGCCGGCCTGATCGGACGGCCGCGATGCACCTTAGGGACGCGCTGTCCAGGCTCCTGCCCGTTCGCATCGGGCTGATGGCGCTGACCGTGAGCGTCACGCTCGCGGTGGCGGGCGACACCCAGGCTACGACTTCCGTGCCTACTACGACGCCGCCGGGCGCGTGCTCCACGGGCAGTCGGCCTACGACCAGCTACGTGCTGGCCGGTGCCGGCGGCCTGTTCTACTACCCACCCACATTCGTGCCGCTGGTGCTGCCGTTCACCCTGGCGCCCGTGGATGTCGCGACCTGGCTGTGGACGGGCCTGCTGCTGGTGGCGTTCGCGATCGCGGTGGTCGCGATGCCGATCGGGTGGCGCACCCGGTGGTGGATCGTGCTCCTGGCCGCGCTTTCCTGGCCGTTCGTCTACAACATCAAGCTGGGGCAGGTGGGGCCGCTCCTGGTGCTGCTGTTTGCGCTCGCCTGGCGCTGGCGCGATCGGCCGGTCGCCTTCGGTGTCGCTGCCGGGCTGGGCGCGGCGATCAAGGTGCAGCCGGGTCTGCTGCTCGTGTGGGCGCTGCTGCGTCGGCGGTTGGGCGCGGTGGCGGCCGGGGCGGCCACGCTGCTGGTTGTCGCCGCGCTCGCGCTCGTGGTCGCCGGCGTGGATGCGTGGCCGGACTTCCTGGGGCTGGTGACACGCGTATCGGACCCGATCGCCAGCCCGCAGAACATGACGCCGGGGGCGGTGGCCTGGCAGATGGGCGCGGCACGGCCGCTCGCCGAGGCGATCCAGGTCACATCCACGGTTGCCGTGATCGCCGTGTTCCTCGCGGCCACGATCTGGCTGCCGGAGGATTTGTCGTTGATGGTGGCGATCGTCGCCAGCCAGCTCATCTCGCCGATCCTGTGGGACCACTACGCGATCGTGCTGCTGGTGCCGGTGGCCTGGCTGCTCGAGCGGGGGCGTCGATGGGCGCTCGTGATCCCGCTCCTGACGCCGGTCGTCCTGGTCGGGGTGACACCGGCGTTCGTGTACCCGCTCGTGTTCGGCGCCACGCTCCTTGTGGTAGCGGCCGAGGGCTACCGAGACCGCGGCCGGCCAAGCGAGGTCCCGACCTTGCTTCCGGCGGGGTAGCGATGCAGCCAATCTCTCGGGCCCGGATGTGGTCGATGCAGGTATCGTCCCTGGCGTGAGGCTCGCACGCGCAACTGACCTCGGCGGTTCCCGGGCGATGCTCGTGGGCATCGGTGTGGCGTTCGCCGCGTTCCTCGTCTACTGGCTGTCGGATCGCATGTTCGATGCCGGCCGGGGCGACCTGTTCTACCTCGCGGATTCGTTCCTCCACGGGCACCCGTGGATCGACGTGAAGCTCGGGCCGAACGACATCATCGCCTTCGGCGGGCACCTGTACGTTCCGTTCGCCCCGTTCCCGGCCATCGTGTTGATGCCCCTGGTGGCGGTCATCGGGCCGGTGACCGCCGATCAATGGGAGCCGGGGATCGATGCCGGGCTCGCCGCGTTCGTGGTGCTGCTCGCCTGGTGGGTCTCGGGGCGGATCGGCGTTGCCCGGCTCCGCGACCGCCTCGCGATGGCCGTGCTGCTCGGCTTCTCCACGCAGGTGTGGTGGATCACGACGCGCGGCGGGGTGTGGCACACAGGCCACCTGATCGCGATGATCCTGACCCTGTTCCTGCTGGCCGAGATGTTCGGGCAACGACGACCCGTGCTGATGGGCCTGCTGGTCGGCGCTGGCGTTCCTGACCCGGGCGCCCGTGGCGTTCGCCGCGCCGGCGCTGGCGTTGTGGCTGCTGCCTGCGGACCTGGCCGCATCGGACCTGCGCGAGCTCCGCGCCTGGCTGGATCGACTGCCGTGGCGAGGGTGGGCACTGCTGGCGCTCGGGGTGGCACCCGCGGTGCTGTTCTTCTTCTGGTACAACGACATCCGGTTCGGGACCCGCTCGAGTCCGGTTACGCGCTGGCCGCCCTGCCCCCGTGGCTGGAGGCGCTGCGCGAACAGGGGCTGTTCTCGCTGTCCCACGTGTCGATGAACGTCGACTACCTGTTCCTGAAGGTGCCGGTCCGCATCCCGGAGTTCCCGTACTTCCGGCCGGACGGCCTGGGCATGTCCGTGTTCATCACCAGCCCCGGGTTGCTGCTCGCGCCCTGGCGCCGCTGGCGGGATCGCCGGACATGGTGGCTGCTGCTGGCCGCGGTGCTCGTGCTCATCCCGACCCTGCTCTACTACGGGGGCGGCTGGCTGCAGTACGGGTACCGCTACTTCCTGGACTCGATCCCGTTCGTGTGGGCGCTGGTCGCGATGGGGATCTCGCGCCGCGGCGCGATGTGGTGGTGGGGCTGGCTGCTGATCGGGTGGGGGGTCCTGGTGGGCCTGGGCGGCGTGTACTGGGCGTACCACCTGAAGTAACGAGATGACGCCTGCGCGCAAGGTCTGGCTGATGTTCGCGGTGGTATCCGTCCTCGTCGTCCTGTCGCTGCAGTGGCTGTCCGCAGATCTGACGTTCGTGTCCGACGACTGGTCGATCCTGTCGGAGCGGTCGCTTGATCTCAACTCGCTCCTCACGCCGTACAACGAGCATCTGTCGCTCATTCCCATCGCGTTGATGGTGACGCTCAGGGACACGATCGGCCTTGGTTCCCATCCCATCTACCTGCTGCTTGTCCAGCTCTTCCACACCACGGTCGCTGCCGGGATCCTGGCGATCGGTCTGCGATATCGATCGGCGGGGCCGGCCTTGGGCCTTGCCGTGCTGGGGCTGCTGCTGGGACCAGGCGCAGAGAACCTGATGTGGGCGTTTCAGGCCGGGGCGGTGATCTCGACCGCGGCCGGGGTGTGGGCGCTGGTGTTTCTCGATCGTCCCCGTCCGAGGATCTGGGTCAGTGCTGGTCTCCTGGGCGTGGCGATGGCCTCGTCGTCATTCGGCGTGCCATTCGCTGTCGCAGCGGGTGCGCTGGCCGTCCTGCGCCGCGATCGTCCCGGCGTCATCGCGCTGATCGTGGTAGGTGCCGTCTACGGCGCCTGGTACCTCATGTTCCGAATGCAGTCGCCGGGTCTGTGCTCGGCATCCAGCGCTGCGGCGCTCGTTCTTACATCAGGTCCCTTCGTGTTCGCTGGGCTGACGTACGCGGTCGGGGCGCCCCTCGGCCTCGGGCTCGACACCCAGCCGCTGATGGCCGTCGCGGCGGTTGCCGCTGCATCGTGGTTGACCGTCATCGTCGTTGGGATTTGGAGCGGCGCAAAGCCGTGGCTCCCGGTCGCATCGGTCGCGGGGCTCGTGGCGATGGCCGTTCTCGTGGGTTGGAACCGGGGGTGTCTCGGGATCCAGATCGCCGGCGCGCCGAGGTATGGTCTACGCCGCCGGGATGCTGGCATTGGCTGGCATCGTGGCAACTCCGTTTCCCGATCCACTCAGGGTGCCAAGCTCCTCCCGAGCGATCATGGGCGTCGGACTTGGGCTACCGGGCTGGTGGTCGTCAGCTTGCATGTTCGGGCGGTGACGGCGGCGCACGTACAGATACCCTCGAGTACCTCCCGAATTGTCAGGGCCGCCGTGGAGGTGGGAATGTCGCCGAGCGGGCCTGCGTGTCACACAGACCCAATCCGGACCGACTCGATCACGGCGGTCATCTTCCATGTGCCGTCGCCAACGTGGGTGCTTCGAACGTGGCTCGTCAGCGCGCACGAGCTCGATCCGCCCGCTTGGGTTGCGACAGATTGGGCGCCGAGCGCGGCACTCGTGGCCCAGGTCAGACAGATCATGTGTGAGACGCCCGCGGAGTCGGCTCCCTGACCCGTCGCAGGGCGCGTCTCGTTGCCTCCGCAACCACATCCGGCGCCCGGTGCTATGCTCGCGAGCGTGCCCCCTTCCGTGACCGTGGAACCTGCCTGTCCGCCGGCCGTGGGTGACGTCCCGTCGCCTTCGGCCGAGGCCAGACCGCTGCGCGCCGTTCGTCGGCGGTTCGAATCGTTTGACGCCGCAACCTGGGACGCGCTCGTCGCCGCCAACCCCTGGGCCACCCCGTTCTCCAGCTGGGCCTTCCATCGCGCGTGGTGGGATGCGTACGGCAGCAACGCGCACGAGGAGACGCTGGCCATCGTCCCCGCCGACGCGGGCGATGACGCCGCACCGGTGGCGATCGCCCCCTTGATGCATCGCCACGAGGTTGAGCCCGGCGACCTCGAGCTGCAGACGACGATGCGCCACACGCAGGGCGAGCCGCTGACGCCGGTCGCGCCCGATGCCACCGCCATCTTCTTCGGGGCCAGCTACCACGCGGACTACGCCACGTTGCTCGCGATGCCCGGGGACCTTCCGGCAGCCGCGGACGCCGTCGCCGCCTACTGTGCGGCCACCGGCGAGCCGGCGAACGGTGCCCGCTGGGACGTGGTGGACCTGCGCCGGCTGCGCTGCGCCGATCCGGCAACCGATGCCCTGGCAGAGGCCTTCGGGCGGCGCGCCGAGGCGCACGGCTGGATGATGTACCTGGAGCAGGAAGACGTGTGCCCGATCGTCTCCCTGCCCCAGCCCGGGACCCTGGACGATGTGCTGGGGACGCTGGGCAAGAAGGAGCGCCACGAGATCAGGCGCAAGGTGCGCCGCGCCGAGGCTGCCGGCGAGGTCCGCATGGACGCGTCGCCCGATCCGTTGGCTGACCTGCCCGCGTTCATCGATCTGCACCAGAAGCGCTGGGGTGCCGACGGGCTGTTCCCCGATACCCCGGGCGGTGCCCAGAGCAGGGTGTTCGTCCGGCGCCTGTTCGAGCTGCTGGGTGCCAGCGGGCCGTTCCGGCTGTCGTTCCTGACCGTCGGCGGCCGCCGGATCGCGGCCGGCTTGACCGTCGAGACCGACGACACGCTCATGTACTACAACGCGGGTGTCGATCCGGAGGCACGCGAGCTGTCACCTGGCGTGGTGATGATCGAGCGCTACCTCCGATACGCGATCGAGCGTGGCATGACCCGGCTCGACTTCCTGCGCGGCAACGAGCCCTACAAGTACGAGTGGGGTGCCGTCGATGAGCGCATCGGTCGCATCCTCGTCCGCCGAAGCGCGGATCGGACCGGGGCCCGATGACACCCGCGCCCGAACGCAACCCCTGCCTTCCGGTGCGCCGGTGCGTGCCCGGGCCAGACGGCCGGATCCGCGTGGTCGAGATCATGGCGACCGGCACCAACGGTGGCGCCCAGGAGCACGTCTACAATCTCGTCTCGCGGCTCGACCGCGACGCCTACGACGTGTCGCTGGTCTCGCTGTCCCCGGGCAGCGGCGAGCGCAAGATCGAGCGGCTGGGGATCCCGGTCACCGTGATCGACGAGCCCGATGACGCGATCGCGACCGGCATCCTGGCGACCCACCTGGCCGAGGTCCGCCCGGACGTCATCCACAACCACATGTTTCGGGCCGAGGTGGTGGGCACCAAGGCCGCGATCGCGCTCGGCGAGTCCGGCATGCGCCGGCCATGGGTCGTCTCCACCGTTCACTCCTCGCGTGTGCGGTCGTGCGAGGACCAGGAGGAGATGCGCCGGCTGACGCCCGAGATGAACCACCTGATCGTGGTCTCCAACTCGATCGATCGGAAGGTGGTCGCCGAGGGCCGGGCGATGACGCCCCGCTCGCTCATCTACAACGGCGTCGACCTCGAGCGGTACGACCACCAGGAGCCGTGCTGCACGCTGCGCGACGAGTTCGGGATGGAGGCCGAGTCGCAGATCGTGGGCGTGGTGGGCAGGCTGGAGCTCGAGAAGGGTCACCCCACGCTGCTCGAGGCCTGGCCGCTGGTGCTCGAGTCCGTGCCGCTCGCCTATCTCATGATCGTGGGCGAAGGGAGCCGGCTCGACGCGCTCCAGGAGATCGTCCGCGACCTGGGCGTGGAGCGACATGTCGTGTTCACCGGGCGGCGGGACGACATCCCCGCCGTCACCGCCGCGTTCGACGTCGCGGTGCTGCCGTCATATCGCGAGGCGCAGGGACTCACGATCCTCGAGGCGATGGCGTTGTCGCGCCCGGTGGTGGCGTCCAGGGTGGGCGGGATCCCCGAGATGATCCAGGACGGGATCAACGGGCTGCTCGTGCCGCCGCACGACGCGCCGGCGCTGGCTGGCGCCATCACCCGCCTGCTCCGGGATCACCAGCTGGCCGACATCCTGGGCCGCGCCGGCCACGACATGACGCATGACAGGTTCTGCGTCCAGCTGATGGTCAACGCGATCCAGGACCTGTACGACGAGGGCGCCCGCGCGGTCCGCCCGCGCGAGGTGGTGCCGGCCGCCGGTTTCGGGTCAGCTGCCGCGAGCTGAGGCGGCTGCCAGCTCGAAGCTCCGGGCGGATGCAGGCCGGGACGATCTGGCCATTCCGCATCGGAGCCGGACTCGTAGCATGGTCGAATGCGTTGCGCTGCGATCGGGGCAGGCGTGCTGAGCCTGACAGCGACCCTCGGACTGTCGTCGTTTGACCACGGCCCGATCGCCTCGGTCAAGCGCGCGGGCCGGCCCGTTGGGATCGCCTGACCCTCGTGCGCGAACGACTGCTCCGTGATGGGTACCTCGGGCTCAGCATTGCATTCCTCGCGCTCCGCTTGTTCCAGGTGCCACCGTGGGATCAGAGCGTCGACGCCTATGCGTACTGGACCACGCGTGACGGGTCTCTGTATGACGCGCAGACGGCCGGCGCGATCGGCGCTTACCTCTATTCGCCCGCTTTCGCGCAGCTCCTGTCGCCCCTGACCTGGCTACCATGGCCCGTCTTCGTGACCCTGTGGACGGCGTTCAACCTCGCGATCGTGTGGTGGCTGTTCGGCCGGTGGTCCCTGCCGGCCATGGTCTTCCTGCCCATCCCTTTCGAGATCATCTCGGGCAATGTGCATTTGATGTACGCGGCCGCCATCGTTGCCGGGTTTCGGTTCTCCGCGACGTGGGCACTGCCGATCCTGACCAAGATCACGCCCGGCGTTGGGGTGGCGTGGTATGCCGTCCGTCGCGAATGGCGTTCGCTCGGGCTCGCGCTCGGTGTGACGGGCGCGATCGTCGTCGCCTCGTTCGCGCTGGACCCGGCGGCGTGGCGCGCCTGGATCGACATCCTCGCGGGCAGTTCCAGCACGCCGATTACCGTTGGCTGGTACGTGCCCGTGTCGTTGAACGTCCGGCTACCGATCGCGCTCGTCGTCGTGAGCGTTGCGGCTCTCACAGACCGGCGTTGGCTCCTGCCGGTGGGCGCGGCGCTGGCGCTACCGATCATGTGGCTGAACGGATTCGCCATCCTCGCCGCCTGCTGGCCCTTGCGTCGCCAAGGCGTTGTCTCGGATTCGGCCACTGAGACGCTGGTACCCGTCGAATTGACGGGTGAGACGTCGTGACCGACAAGGACGTGGTGCGGATGGCTCGCTGGGAGCGGCCCGCCCTGCTGCTCGTTGTGGGGATGGTCATCGTGGCTGCGATCGTTGCCACGCCCGTGCTGCTGCGCGAGGGGACGCGCGACTGGACGGCATACGAGCAGGCGGCCGACCGCGTGGCGACCGGCGAGCCACTGTACGTCTGGGACCTGGCCACCCCGGACGACGAGTACTACCTGTATCCGCCCGGCATGGCCGCGGCCTGGTCTGTCATCGGATCGCCGGAGCTGCTCCTTGTTGTCAAGGTTGTTGCCCTGCTGGGGGTAGGTGTGCTGGCGCCCATGGTCGTGGCCGACCCGAGACGTCATTGGGTGTCGGCCGCGCTGATCGCCACTGGGGCATTGATATGGCCGCCCAACCTGCACGACCTGGTGCTGGGCAACGTGATGACGCTCTATGTCGGCGCGGTCGCCATTGCTGTCGCCCGTCGTGGCTGGCTGGGAGCCGTGCCTCTCGGCATCGTGCTCGCACTGGCCGCCAAGCCGGCGGCCGTTCCGTTCCTGCTGTGGCTTGCCGTCGCTCGGCCGCACGACGCCGCCAGGACGGTGGGCGTAGCGATCATTGGCAGCGCGGTCGCGGCAATGATCGTGGGCCCGGCCAGCTACGTAGCGTATGTGCTGGCGCTGCCGCACATGACAGCGCTGGCAACCTCGTTCACGGGCAACCTTGGGCTCGTCACCCTGTCGCCCACGGTAGCCCTGGTTGGGATGGTTGTGGCGTGGGGTCTGGCACTGGGCGCCGCCCTCCGGATCGATGTCCAACGCGGCGCGGTGATCGCCATCGCCGCGATGCTGCTCGCTCAGCCCACGATCGGCTTCAACTACGCGGGACTCTTGTACCCGGCTCTCGTGCTCCTGTGGGGCCGCGATCGGCTGGTCGGCTCGGTGGCATTTGTAGCCTGTTCGTTGGTCGTCCTGATCGCCCCCGTTGCTGCCGCGACGCTGACGATCGGCCTGGCGGTAGCATCGTGGCTCCGCTCGTCACGACCGGCACACCTCCCGGTCGCGGGATGATGCGCCAGCCTGCCCGCCGCATCGCGCTCGTCGGCGTCGGGTGGGCCATGAGGTCAGCCCGGTGAACTCTGTGCGAAGGCTGATCCACCGCCTCGGCCGTGCCCTGTCGCATCCGGCGGTGATGCCCGGGATCCTGATCGCGAGTGCGGTGTTCGTGGCAGCGATGGCGCTCTTCGCGGCTCGCGGTGACCCTTTGATCGGCTACGATGCGCACGCCTACTACCAGGCCGCAGCGCTCGACGATCCGTACCGCGCGACGATCAACGGTGGCTTCGACGCCACGGGCGGGCTGTACGAGTTCAAGTACCCGCCTCCGCTTGCGCAGCTGCTTGCGCCGGTGCGGATGCTCGGCATCCCGTGGCCGGTCTTCCTGGGGGCGTGGACGGCTCTCCTGCTTGCGTCGCTCATGTGGATGGGCCGGCGCTGGACGCTGCTGCTGTTCCTGTTCCCGCCGGTGCTGGGCGAGCTGTGGCTGGGCAACCTCAACATTCTGCTCGGCCTCGCGGTGGTTGTGGGCATGCGCTGGCCTGCGGCGTGGGCGTTCATTCTGCTGACCAAGATCACGCCGGGTGTGGGCCTGCTCTGGTTCGCGGTGCGGCGCGAGTGGCGGGAGCTGGCGCTGGCGCTGGGCGTGACCGCTGGGATCGCGCTGGTGAGCTTCATCCTCGTGCCATCGCTCTGGTGGGACTTCATCGACGCGTCGCGAACGCAGCTGCTGGCGACCGTGGACGTGCCGCGTCAGGCGGCGCCGGTTCCGCTGCCGCTGCGCCTCGTTGTCGCAGCTGTGATCGTCGTCTGGGGCGCACGCACCGACCGCGCCTGGGTGCTGCCGATGGCGGTTGCCCTGTCGGTGCCCTTCCTGTGGTGGAACGTGTTGGCGGCAATGGTTGGCTCGGTGCCCCTCGCCGGCTGGCGGCCAACCTGGACGGCCAAGCGCCAGGCCGCTGATCCCGCACCCGCGACGGCACGGACCCTCTGATGCGGCTGTCGTTCGACCGCCTCTGGCTCATCCTGGCGATCGGCCTGCCGGCGCTGGTGGCGCTGCTGGTTCCGCTGCCCGCCGTCGACCTCGCGTATCAGGTCAGGGCGGGCGACGAGATCCTGCGGACGGGCGCGCTGCCCGCCGTCGACAGCTGGACGTTCACGGTCGCCGGGACGCCGTGGACGGACCAGCAGTGGCTGGCCCAGGTCCTGTTCTCGATCGGCTACTCGCTGGGTGGCTGGGAGCTGCTGGCGGTCGCGCGGGCCGCCATGGTGGCCGCCTCGTTCGGGCTTCTCGCTGGTGCCTGCATCGCGCGGGGAGCCGGTCCCCGGACGGCCGCGATCCTGACGCTCGTCGCGTTTGCGCTCGCCGCGCCCGCCCTCGCGCTGCGCCCACAGCTGTTCGGGATCGCGATCTTCGCCGCGCTGCTCTTCCTCGCGGCGGTCCGCATCCGGTGGCCGCGCGGCCTGGTGGCTGGCGCCGGTGCTCGTCGTCGCCTGGGCGAACCTGCACGGGAGCTTCGTGCTGGCGCCGCTGGTGCTTGCCTACGTCTGGCTGGACGACCTCGTCCGTGCACGACCGTCTCGCCCGTCGTTCTTGGTTCTGGTCGTCGGGACCCTCGCGACCGCGGTCACACCCTTCGGGCCGGCGGTATGGGCCTACGCGGCCGGGATCGGGAGGAGCCCGGTCATCACCCAGCATGTGAGCGAATGGCAGCGCACCACGCCGTTCACGGTACCAGGGCTACTGTTCTATGCGTCGGCCGCCGGCGCGCTGGCGGTGGCGCTGCGTTGCCGGGCAGCTCTCCGCTGGCCCGACTGGCTGTGGCTCGCCGGGATGTTCGCGATCGGCGCCTGGACGGTACGTGGGCTCGCCTGGTGGCCGTTCGGCGCCGCGTATGCGCTCGCACTGGCCCTCGTCTCGCTTCGAGCCATGCCGGACCTGGCGCCCTCCCGGGTGAACGCTGTGATTGCGGCGGTCCTCGGCATCGTGCTGATCGCGGCGCTGCCATGGTGGCGGCCATCCGATACCCTGACGGGTCGCGTGGGGCTCCTCAGCTACGCACCGTCGGGGCTCGCCGCGGCGCTTCGGGAGGTCGTGCGTCCGGGCGACCGCGTGTTCGTGCCGCAGACCTGGGCCTCCTGGTTCGAGTGGGCGGTCCCCGAGGCGAGCTTCTTCCTCGACTCGCGCTTCGAGCTGTACCCGGCTGACGTGTGGACCGACTACGCGAGCGTTGTTGACGGCGACCCGTCGGCCGCTCCCACGCTCGAGCACTGGCAGGTGTCGGACCTGGTTCTGCCGACCGGGACCGCCGCGCCAGCCGGATGGACGTCCGTCTTCGAGGACGCCGATGGCGCCATCCTCGTGCGCGCAAACCCGTAGCCTGGGCGCGATCCAAGCCAGCGACCTCGGAGCAGTAATGGGTCGCTTCGCAGCCTGGGGAGTGTGGATTGCGAGGCGGGCGCGCCGACGTCGCAGGCGCTGACATCCAAGTCGGCGTCCGGCTTGACCACAAGTACACGAAGCGAGCCAACCGTCCCAACTGTTTCCCAGCCTCGATTGAGCACCTGGCCGAGGGGTCGGTACCAGGCGTCCTCGAGTCCGTCGGGCAGCGGCCTCGCGCCATCGAGCGCGGGGGCGTCCTCTTCGTCGATCACCGCCACGGTGGCGTTCGAGACGAGGTCCTCGCATGCCTCGCGGACGCGTTCGGCATTCGTATAGCCGGGCAGGCGTAGGCCCCAGATGTGCGGGTATCGAGACGCTGGTGCTCGGTCCGTGAGCACGTACACGCTTGCGGCGTCGCCCCAGACGAAGAGCGGTCCGGGCGGCTGCGCCCTGATGACCTGAGCGACGGCTGGTCCATCGGCCCACATCGCATAAAGGGGAGCGTTGGCTGCGAGGAGCAGCCCGTCAAAGCTCAGGAATGGGATGAACACCAACGCGGCGACAAGGGCGCCGAACCCAGCCCGGGCGCCGGACCGAAGCCCAGTCGATTGGGAGAAGTGGCGTCTGAGGGACCGCTCAACTCCGATTGCTGCTGGAACGAGCAGCCCGAGATAAGCCGGCCACCAGTAGTGCGAGGACGGCTGGCGCCTGACCAAAACGAACGCGAGGACAAGACCGCACAGGAGCATCAGGGCTGGCCGGAGCGGGCGGGCATTCCAGACACCGACCATGGCGAACAGGGAAAGTGGGAGCAGCGGCGCAACATACAGCGCGATGACCGGCAGCCAGGACTGATCCGGGCAGACCCCGAGCGGACCCGCACAACCAGCGGCGGCATAGACGGCGTTGTAGTTGAACAATCCATCGAGAAGGGGACCCAGCGCACCGGCCATCGCGAACCAGGTGACGACTGGCACGATCGTGATGGCCGCCCCAAGTCCCGCCACGGTGGCCTCCACGACCGCCCGTCGGAATTGGCGCGTGCTGATCGGCTCCAGGACCGCGAGCCCGGCCCCGACAAGGAGGGGCGCGGCCAGGAGCGAGAAGCCTAGGGCTGCGGCACCCATCACACCCGCGAGCAGGAGGCGCGGGACGGTGCGCCCGGATTCGACGATGGCCCAGGACGCGAGGGCCAATGCGAAGGCCGGTGGCTCGGAGAGTCCACCGCCCGCCGCGAACTGATAGCCGGCAAGGATGGCCGCCGTGCCAATCCCGAACACGGCCGCCACATGCCCCCGAACCTCGTAGCTGCGGCCGAGCGCGGCGACCGCGACGCCGGCAAGGGCGCACTCGAGCACCGAGCCAACACGAACGCCAGCTGTCGCGCCGATCCCCACCGCCTGCCCCAGCGTGGCGCCAAGCCCATCGGCAAGGAAGATGAGCGGAGGCTTGAAAACGAGGAGATCGCGGTACGGGACCTTCCCGCTCAGCCATGCTTCGCCCACAACGGTGAAGGCGCTGCCATCGTTCGCCATGATGGCCGCTGGCCAGAGGGAGATGAAGGCTGCGATCACGGATCCGAGCGCAACGACCAGCATGAAGCCAGAGCCGATGACCATTCGGCCCTGCGGAATCCTTCCTATGCGCTCTCGGTGCCCCTCGACGGAACCCTGTTCAGTTCTGTCCGAATGAGCGCGCGGTGACTCCGGCGCATCGTCCCGGGCCGGGACGTGCCATTCGTCGGCTCGGAAGGCCCGATGCGGCCGCACATGCTCTCGATGCATCAGGTACCTATCATCGGCGATGGCCTTCGCATCCGATTGCTCGTGCAGGACGGAACGGCAAGGGACTCCATCGACGTGAATTGAATGACATCCGCTCGACCAGGCACTGCGCGCCCTCAGAGCGGCGATCGACACCCGCTCACGTCTCACGTCAGGTGTCGGTTGCCGCAGGTACGCTGGCTCGGCGTCAGGCGCTACCGGACGGAGGTCGGCATCGTGGCGACACGATTATCCGGATGAACCCCAACTCCTTTGACCTGTCACTCAGTGTCGCGGCGTGCGGCAATGCTCCATTGATGGTCCTCAGTATCGTGGCGCTGGGGACTCGCGGGCCGACCCTGCTCTTCGGCTCTCCGCGCCGGTGTTGTGGCCGCATGCACAGTTCTATTACTCGGTCTTCTCAGCCGCAGCTGCCGTCAGATCGGCCGCGCTAGGCGTGGCGCTCGCCATGCCTGGCTACACGGCCCACCTTGTGATTGTCTACGCAGCCGTGGTCGCTGTTCGACGCATCTGGGCTACCCGCACAACGTCAGCGGCAGGAACGAGGCTCCCGGACGCCGCGATGGCATGAGCAGGCCGCCGGTACCTTCGGACCGGGTCTGCAACGGCCGGTGCTCTGCTAGAGTCGCTACATGGTGCGCGCGGACACCGTTGACTCGATCGATGTCGTGGTGCTGGGTGGCGGCGGTCATGTCGGGCTGCCGCTGAGCCTCGCGCTGGCTGATGCCGGCCTCCGGGTGGGCGTGTTCGACATCAATCAGACCACGCTGGGGCGCATCGGCCGGGGTGAGATGCCGTTCCTCGAGGCCGGCGCCGAGGAGGTGCTCGCCCGGGTGCTGCAGAGTGGCCGCCTGGAGCTGGGCAGCTCCCCCGAGATGATCGGGCGGGCCGAGGCAGTGATCGTGGTCATCGGGACCCCGGTCGACGAGTTCCTCGGACCATCGATGCGCGTGTTCGATCGGGCGGTCGACGAGATCGCCCCACGGCTACGCGACGATGCGCTGGTCATCCTGCGATCCACGGTGTATCCGGGGACAACGGCGTTCGTGACCGCCGCGCTTGCGAGTCGCGGTTGCCGGGTGAACGTCGCGTTCTGTCCGGAGCGGATCGCGGAGGGCCACGCGCTCGAGGAGCTTTCCTCCCTGCCCCAGATCATCGGTGCCGACGATGAACAGGCGGCCGAGCGAGCGGAAGGGCTGTTCCGCCACCTCGCGGCGAAGACCATCCGCACCTCGAGCAAGGAGGCGGAGCTCGCCAAGCTGTTCACTAACACCTGGCGCTACATGAAGTTCGCGGTCGCCAACCAGTTCTTCGCCATCGCCGACCAGGCCGGCGTGGACTATACGAACGTCGCTCCGTGCCATCCGCGAGGACTATCCGCGCGCGGCCGACCTGCCGGGTCCGGGGTTTGCCGCTGGTCCGTGCCTGTTCAAGGACACCATGCAGCTGGCAGCGTTCACCGCGGATCATTTCCCGCTCGGCCAGGCCGCCATGCAGATCAACGAGGGGATGCCCGCGTACATCGTGTCCGCCCTGGAGCGACGCCACGGAACGCTCCGGGGCCGGACTGTCGGGATCCTGGGCATGGCGTTCAAGGCGGAGTCGGACGATATCCGAGCCTCGCTCAGCTTCAAGCTGCGCAAGCTGCTCGAATGGGCGGGGGCGACCGTGCTGGCCACCGATGAGTACGTCACAGACGACCGCCTCGTGCCGCTCCAGGAGGTGCTCGACCGGTCCGAGACCCTCGTCATCGGCGCACCCCACCGCACGTACCGCACGCTCGATCTGTCGGGCCACGAGGTCGTGGACATCTGGAACGCCACCGGCGAAGGGATCCGGCTCTAGCGCCGTGAAGGTCCTGGTCACCGGCGCCGCCGGGTTCATCTGCGGGTATCTCGTCGAGGAGCTGCTGGCCGCGGGCCACGAGGTGGTCGGGCTCGACAACTTCAGCAAGTACGGCCGGGTGGCCAAGAGCTACGACGACCACCCGCGCTACCGGCTCGTCGAGGGTGATGCGAAGGACCCGGTGCTGCTGAGCGACCTGGCCGCGGACGTGGACCAGGTGGTGGCTGCCGCGGCCATGATCGGTGGGATCAGCTACTTCCACGAGTTTGCGTTTGATCTGCTGGCCGAGAACGAACGGATCCTGGCCTCGACGTTCGAGGCAGCGATCGAAGCGCATCGAACCGGACACCTGCAGCGAATCGTGGTGCTGTCGAGCTCGATGGTGTTCGAGTCGACGACCCAGTACCCGACGCCCGAGGGCGCCGAGCGCACGTCGCCACCGCCGATCTCCACCTACGGCTTCCAGAAGCTCGCATCCGAGTACTTCGCCCATGGCGCCTGGGAGCAGTACCAGCTGCCGTACACGATCCTGCGCCCGTTCAACTGCGTCGGGATCGGGGAGCGACGGGCGGCGCGCGACACCGACGTCATGAGCGGCAACGTCAAGCTCGCGCTGTCGCATGTGGTGCCCGATCTCGTGCTCAAGACGCTCAAGGGCCAGGATCCGCTCCACATCCTGGGCGAGGGCAACCAGGTCCGCCACTACACGTACGGGGGCGACCTTGCGCATGGGATTCGGCTGGCGATGGAGTCGGAAGCCGCGGTGAATGACGACTTCAATCTTTCGACCGCCGCGTCGACGACGGTGCTCGAGCTTGCCCAGACGATCTGGGACAAGGTCCACGGCGGCGAGAAGCCGTTCCGCTACGTGACCGACCCGCCGTTCGAGCACGACGTCCAGCGCCGCGTGCCCGATGTGCGCAAGGCGCGTGACGTCCTCGGCTTCGAGGCCACGACCACCCTGTCGCAGATGCTTGACGAGGTGATCCCGTGGATCCGCAACGAGCTGGAGGCCGGCCGGCTTTGAGCCCACCTCACCCCAGCACCGACCCGAGGCCAGCGCTCGATGCGCGCTTCATCCGCGCGACGGTGGCACGCTGGTTCACTCCGGTGTGGTTCGCGGCAATCAGTGCCCTCCAGGTGGTCCCTGCCCTGGCCAGCGGTGGGCCCGATCCTGGGGACGCACGGCTGTACGTGGCTGCCGCCCGGGCGTGGCTATCGGGCGACGATCCTTGGGCAGTCGGGTATCACGGGGTCTACTTCGCCGCACCGCCACCATGCTTGCTGCCCGTGGCGCCATTTGCGTTGCTGCCGGATCCCGCCGGCTGGGCCTCACTCACCGTTGTCGCGGTGCTCGCTGCATTGCTGACCATCCGCATGCTGCAGCTGCCGCCCTGGTGGATCCTGTTCCCGCCCTTGGTGAACGGGGCACTCGCGGGGAATCCCCAACTCTTGCTTATCCCACTCCTTCTGGGCCCGGCCGCGTGGCTCGCGGCGATCATCAAGCCGTACGCGCTGGTGCCGATCGTCATCGCGGGCCGATGGCGCCAGGTCATGATCGCCGGTTTGCTGCTTGTGGCGACCGCACCGCTGTTGCCATGGGGGACATACATCGATGACCTCGGGGTCGTTACGGCAAACCTTGCGGATCAGTCTCGCTATGGGTTCTCAGCCGTTATCGCCATTGTGCTCGCCGCCCCCGTTGCTGTTGCCCTCTTCGTGATCGGTCGCGATCGGGCGACGTGGCTGGCGGTGCCGGCGTTGTGGCCAGCCCAGCAGTGGTACTACGGAACCCTCGCCCTGCCGTCGCGAAGCCGGCTGGCTTGCTCCCTGATCGCGCTGCCCGTCCCAGCTTCGGGGACGCTGGCGGTGATCGCGTTGGCGTTGTACGAGCTGGCTTGGCGCGCTCGAGGTGTCTCGGCATCTTCGCTGGCCACGACCGAGGCGCGCTCGATCGAAGGTGGGGCGCAGCGATGAGCCCAGATGACGTTCGCTCCGTAGCTCGCCCTGAGGAGCGGCCCGGCTTCGGCCGGGAGCTTTCCATCGTCGTCCCGGTGTTCAAGGAGGGCGAGGCGGTCGATCCCGTATTGCGGACGCTGACGCTCGCGATTGGGACCAGCCACGAGATCCTGGTCGTGTACGACTTCGACGAGGACCCCACGGTGCCGGTGATAGAGCGACTCCATGCGGAGCTGCCCGCGATTCGCGGGTTGCGCAACGACCTCGGTCGCGGGGTGCTCAACGCGATGAAGGCGGGCATCGCAGCATCAACCGGTGACTACGTGCTGATCTCGATGGCCGATGGCTCCGACGAGCCGCATGTCGTGGACCGCATGGTGGAACTGGCGCGGGAGGGCGCCGATATCGTCAGCGCATCACGCTACATGCCCGGTGGACACCAGGTCGGCGGGCCACTGGTCAAACGACTCATGAGCCGGACGGCGGGCCTGACGCTCCACTGGTTCGGCGGCATCACCACCCATGATCCGACCAACAACTTCAAGCTCTACAGCCGCCGCTTCCTGGATGCGACGCCCATCCGCAGCGAGGCCGGCTTCGAGCTGGCGCTCGAGCTGACGGTGAAGGCGACGCTAGCCGGTCGACGCGTGGCCGAGGTGCCGACCACGTGGCGCGACCGTGCCGAGGGGCAAAGCAACTTCAAGCTCCGTCAATGGCTGCCCCACTACCTGCGTTGGTACCGGGTTGCGATGCGTGGACGTTGGCTCGGCAGGCGCAAGCCAACCTGACGCCACGCTCCGGGCCGGCGTTGCCCCTCAACCCTCCGGCAACGGTATCGGTGCCCCCTCGCGGACGCGCCGGTCCGCCTCGGCCTGGACCTCCACCGGAACAGGACGAACGGCAAACTGCACCAGCGCGTCCGTCCGTGCGTCGCCGTAGGCGAGCGCGATTTGTTCGAGCTCGACGGGTGATGGGACCAGTACCAGCGAGCGGTTCGGGTCGGTCTCGGCCGGCAACGGTCGTCGAAGGCCAGCGACGAGCAGCGCGCGGGTCATGTCGGCCCGCTCCAGGAACAGCTCCCGTCCGCCGACAAGCAGTGCGACGTTGTAGATGGCGGCGAGGGTGACCACCACGATCACGCTGGCCACCGCCAACGGGCGCAGATGCGGCGCATTGGGCAGACGCGGCTTGGCGGCGAGCGTGCTCACGGCCAGCAGCAGGAGGATGCCCGACACGTACGTGTAGCGCGTGTAGTTGACCTGACCCTCGAACAGGGTTCCCCGCACCAGGCCGATCAGCGCGTATTGCACGGCGATCGCCACCAGCAAGCCCGGCACGAGGGGTGGGAGGCGCCCGCTCGCGGCCCGGACCGCGGCCCAGGCGACGATGACTGCTGCGACGACGATGCCGGCCGCGGGACCAACGCCCGCGATCGCACCTCCCGCGTTTCCGAAGCCACCCACGACGAACTTCGGGACGTCCGCGGCGGCCTCGAGAGTGAACGGGTTGCGCATGGTCGTCACGCCGGTTCGACCGAACGTGAGGTACCAGGCGAGGTAGCTGATGGCCGGGATCGCGAGCCACGGAAGGAACCGGCGCCAACGGGCGTCGAGCAGCCACGCGATGCCGATGGCGACGCACATCAGGAGCCCCGTTCCGGATGCCATGAGCGACAGGAGCAGGAGCACGGCGACGGTCACGGCCCGCCGCGGCGTCGCATCACCGTCGGTGACCTCGATCGCCAGCAGACCGAGCAGCATCGAGCCCACGAAGCCTGTCTGGAAGCCCCAGAAGAGGTTCTCGAAGCCGGACCCGAACAGCAGGATCAGCAACCCGGCAAGGAACCCGGGCACCGGCCCGGATCGACGGCGCACGAGCCGATACACGAGCCAGGCGACAGCCATGTGCAGCAGCACGACGATCGCGAGATACGGCATGTACGAGCCGATCCCGATGGTCTCGACCATCGCTCGGTAGACGATGATCGGCAGGGTGGACCAGTGCTCGTTGTGCGGTCGGAACCAATCCGCTGGATCGCCGAGCGATCGTGACTCGATGAACGCCCATTCGTCGCTGAAGAAGGTCATCCCCGCGCCCAGCGCCAGCAGCAGAACGCCGCCGGCGATTGCCACCAGGGCGAATCCGCGGGGGCTGGTCGCCCGCTCAACCAGGGTTCGCACTCGATCAGGCGAGGTAGGGGCGAGGTTCACGCGGCTCGTCGCGGACCAGTCGCCAAAGCAGGTAACCCGCCACCGCGGTGATCACCACCGCTCCGGCGATCGAGAGCAGGCGAGCCTCGGGGATCGTCCAGCCCTCGGGTGGGGCGGCCACCACCAGGTTCGCCACGAACGCCACCGCGAACCAGGCCCAGGCCGCGAGCACCCCCGGGCGCCCGAGCGCGAGCAGCACGAACACGAACGCCGGGTACGCGTAGCGCTCATGCATCGTCGTGAGCGTGACGAAGGCGCCCAGTGACATCACGCCCAGGCCCAGCGCGAGCTGCTCCGATGTCGGTCGCTCGAAGACCGCGAAGAACACCACGAACGCCACCGCAGCCGCCGCCAGGTAGCCGAGCAGCGCGAGCGTGAGCGGTCCGATCACCGCTCCCTGGTTGCTCACGAAATCGCCGCCCGCCCCCAGCTCCTGGACGAGCCACCACGGGTTCCAGGCGCGGAGCGACAGCACGGCGAAGATGTCGCCCTGGTAGGTGGCGAGGTTGCCCAGGTAGTTCCGGGGCCCGTTGGCGGCCAGGAACGGGAGCCAGGTCACGAGCGCCGTGACCGCCCCGATCGCCGCGGCGCGCAGGGTGCCCCGCCAGCCCTGGGTCGCGAGATACCACGCGGCGAACGGCACCAGGAGCGGCAGCGCCTGGGGCTTGGTCATCAGGCTGATGGCCAGGAACACGGCCGCGATGCCGGGCCGTCGCACCTGCACCGCGAGCAGCGCGAGGAGCGCCGGCAGGACGTAGATCGACTCGTACTGGCCCCACCACGCGGACACGTACCAGGTCGCCGGCCAGAGCAGCACGGCGCCCGCCGCGAGGATGGCCAGCGCCGGGCGCTCCCGGAACCACCAGATCACGCCGGCGGCGATGCCCAGGTCGGCGAGGCTGGCCGGGATCTTCATCAGCGCCCTGATCGCCGGGTCCGATGAGTCGGTGACGGTCCGGAACGCGGGCTCGAGCGCGGCCAGACCGCCCCAGATCCAGGCCATCACGGCCGGGAACGAGAGGTTCTGGTCGTAGGCGTGTCCCCAGCCGTTCACGGCGATCCCGTGGACCCACAGGACGAACTGGTCGATGTCGCCCGGCAGCCCGGGAGCGGGCAGGACCCAGAAGCGGACCGCGATGCCGGCCGCGAACAGGATCGGGATGGCGAGGATCAGCCACGGCGACCAGCCGCGGGGCGGGTCGGGGAGCGGAAGGCCGGAGATCACGTCGGACCCAGCCCTCGCGCCGTCAGGCCGGCGTGGTGACCCAGTAGCGCTCGGCGGCGCCGCCCGGGACACGCCCCAGGTCGGCGGTCCGGGTCGCGTAGCCACGCACCGCGTTGGCCATCGCGCCGCGGTCGTCGAACAGCCGCTCGATCTGGCTCTCGTACAGAGCGATGCCGCGGATCTTGCGCTCCAGCTGGTCGCCCACGTCCGCGAACTCCGCCGCCAGCGACACGTTGGCGGGCAGCCCCGCGAGCCAGCCCGGCGGCAGATCGTCGAGGCTCCGGAACTCCTCCCACCACGCGTACGGGAAGTCCTCGTACAGGGCGATCTGACCCGAGTACGCGACCCCCGGCATGATCCACGTTCGCGGCTCGTGCAGCAGCGCCAGGCCGGCATCCCGGGCCAGCTGGTGATCGACGTGACCGCCGATGCCCAGCGGCACGTACACCCGTTGCGGCTCCAGTCGCGCGACCTCGCGCCGGATCAGCTCGATCGGTGCCGGGTCATCGTCCCGCGGCGCACCCAGCAGCTCGTCGTCGCCCTCGTAGCCGCGGAACACCGCGTCGGGCAGATCCAGCCACACGATCGACACCTCGGCGAACGCCGCGTAGCGCTCGTCCTCGAGACGCCGGGTGGCCGTCAGGTCGCCGGCATCGGCGGCCTCGGTGCGCTCGGTCGTCAGCACGGCACCCTGCGCGGAGACGTCGTCCATCAGGGGCTGCCCGGCGAGCGGCGTGTTGTGGATGTTCGCCCGCCGGTACCACGACGAGCGCTGCCAGAACCGCCGGGCCGCCGTGTCCGCATCGCTCTGGGTGGCGTCCAGCTGCTCCCTGGTCGCCTGCCAGGGCGGGACGGCGGCTGGGTCCTCGACCGGGAAGTCGGCCTGCAGATGCGCGCGATTGAACGCCTCGGTGACCGGCCATGCGGTCTTGGTCCCGAACCCCAGCGCCTCGCGCTGATAGGGGCTGAGCCCGTTCGCATCGCCCGTGCCCGAGTAGAGGGTGAGGATGGTGACGCTCTGTCCCAGCTCCCGGAGACTCGCGATCAGCCCGCCGCAGGAGAGCGCGACGTCATCGGGGTGGGGCGCGATGAACACGTGGGTCATGGCCGCCCGAGTATAGCCGGGCCGATCGGCCGTTCTCGGCTCGTTGCGGACCGCCGGCGGAGGCTCGGCGTTTGGTCAGCGGCGGGCCCGGCGCACGCCCACCACCCATGCCCGGCAGGCTCGGCGCACTGGCTCGGATCAGCCGCCGGTCGCGAGCACCCTTCGGAATCGCCAGGTCGCCAGGCCCAGGAGGACGACCGCAAAGCCGCACAAGACCAGCAGCTGGGGCAGGATGTCGACCACGCTCGCGCCATCGAACGTGAGCTGGCGGAATGCGTCCATCGCCCAGGCGTGCGGCGTGACGTGCGACAGGGTCTGCATCGATGTCGGGAACACCTCGGCCGGCACCATCGTGCCGCCCAGCAGCCCGAACAGCATGCCCAGCGCCGGTCCGAGCGCTCCTGCCTGGCTTGCGTTGCGGGCCACGACGCCGATCAGCAGCGCCGCACCACCGGCGACGAACGCGAACACGATCACGATCGCGGTTGTGCCGGCCGGATTGACCCAGGCGACGTTGAACAGCAGCGCCGACGCAAACACGATGAACGCGCCCTGGAACAGCGCGAGCAGCACGCGCGCGACGCCTTCGCCCGCGATGATCGTGCCGCTGGCGGTGGAGGTGGACAGCATCCGACGAGAGATGCCCAGCTGACGGGTGGTGATCAGCTCCACGGCACCGGTCAGCGCGGTCAGGAACATGAACAGGATCACCTGGCTCTGGGCGCCGATGCTGTATCCGCTGACGCCGGTGGTGGAGGACGTCGCCACCGATTCGACGGCCACGTCGACCCCGGGTGCGCTGGCCTGCACGTCGCGCGCGCCGGCGAGCGCCTGGTCGAAGGAAACCCCGTTGGCCTGCACGGCGAAACGCGCCGCCCGCACGAGGGCCGTCTGCGCGGCGATGGCACGCTCTACGATCGGCTTGACGGAGCTCGAGACGGTTGTTCTCGGGGTGACGTAGTCGATCCTCGCGGTGCCACCGTTGCTGAGCGCGGTGTCGTACCCCGCGGGGATCACGAGCCCGAGCTCCACGAAGCCGCGCGAGACTGCGTCCCGCAAGGCTGCCTCGTCCGCATAGCCGCGCAGGTCGATGCGCAGATCCTGGCTGGCCGCGATGTTCGCGGTCAGCTCGGTCGCGAACGGGCCACCGTCCGCGTCCACGACGCCCACCCTGGCCGATCCCTGGCCGCCATACGTCATGCCCAGCACGATGATCAGGATCATCGGCAGCACGAGGATGAAGAACAGCGATTGTCGGTCCCGTGCCGCCCGGACCAGGTTCACCCGGGTGATCGCGAGGATCTGGCGCACCGGGTTGGACACGCCATTCATGCCACGAGCGCCCGTCGCGCGCGTGCCAGCCCGATCGCGCCCAGCACGACGCCCATGCCCACCAGGACGATGACCGAGGGCAGGATGTCCGCCAGCCCGGACGAGGGCGACGCCAGCGTGTTGATCGCCCGCAGGAACCAGTAGTGTGGGGTGATCTGCGACACGACGACCAGCCCCTCCGGCGCCTGGCTCAACGGGATGAACACGCCACCGATGGCCGCCAGCGAGAGGGCCACGATCGCATTCAGGCCACCGGCCGCGCGCGGGGTCTTGGCGAGCGTCGCGACCACCGTGGAGATGCCCATCGCCGCGATCACCGCGGCCAGGATCAGGGTCGCGACCAGGATCGGTTGGCCCCAGCTCGCCCCCACGAAGAGCGTGGTCGCGGCCCACAGCACGGTCATCGACACGAGGCCGAGCGCCAGCCCCGCCAGCGACGCGCCGAACAGGATCGATGCGGGACGGACCGGAGCCGCGAGGAGCCGGGTCATCGTTCCCTGCTCGCGGTCCGAGAGCAGGGCGAGCGACCCGTACTGGGTGGCGAAGAACACGAACATGATGGCCATCGCCGCCCCGTAGAACGTGGCGAGATCGGCCTGAAGGTACGCGGTGGCCGTCTCGGTCACCGCGATCGGGCTGGGTTCCGCGACCGTCGCCTGGGCTGCCGCGACCGTCGCCTGATCAACGACCCCGCCGGTGGCGGCTGTGGTCGCGACCATCAGCTGGACCGAGCCGACGTCGTCGGCAAACCGGCCCACTGCCGAGCGCGCGATCTCCAGGGCGACCGCGTACTCGCCCCCCAGGACGCGGATCTGCGCCGGCTGGCCGGATTCGACGGCCGCGGTGAAGCCGGCCGGGATCACGATCGCCGCGCCAACCCGACCCGCCCGAACCGCCTCGGCTGCCGCGGCTTCGTTCGGCTCCGGCGTCACATCTGCGACGCCGGCATCGACGATGGCCCCCAGCACGTCGTCCACCAGGATCTGCGACACGTGTCCGTTGTCCGCGTCGACGACGGCGAAGGAGGTGTGATACGAGGAGAACTCGTTGGGGATCAGCATCGAAAACGCGAGCGCCAGCCCGAGCGGAGTGACGACGGAGAACACGATGGCCGATCGATCCCGGAGCCGCTGCCGAAGGATCCGGCCGGCGATCACGAGAGCAGCGCGCATCTGTGTGGCTCCGTGTCGCGCTAGTCTCGGAGTGCCTTGCCGGTCAGGTGGAGGAACACGGCCTCGAGGTCGGGCTCGATCACCTCAACCGAGCGGATCGACACGCCGTCGCGGGAGGCCGCCTCGAGCAGCCTGGGCAGCAGCTGTCGGGCGCCGTGGACGAGCAGGTCGAGGCCGCCGTCGTGCGTGGTGACCCCGCGAACGCCATCGATCGCGCGCAACGCGTCGGCGGTCGCCTGCAGGTTGCCACTCGCAGTGAGGCTGACCTTGTCCTCGCCACCCACCAGCGCGACCAGCTCGGTGCGGGTGCCCTCGGCGATGATCCGACCCTCATCGATGATCCCCACGCGGTCGCACAGGCGCTCCGCCTCTTCCATGTAGTGGGTCGTGTACAGGATCCCCATGCCCTGTTCGCTCAGTGCCTCGACGCTGGTCAGGATCGCGTTTCTGCTCTGAGGATCGACGCCCACCGTCGGCTCGTCGAGGACCAGCAGGCGTGGCCGGTGGAGCAGGCCGATGGCGATGTTGAGGCGGCGCTTCATGCCGCCCGAGTAATGCTCGGTTCGATCTCTGGCGCGATCGGTGAGGTCCACGACTTCGAGCACCTCGTCGATCCGCCGCTCGAGCTCGCGCCCGCGCATCCCGTACAGGCGCCCGAAGAAGGCGAGGTTCTCGCGCGCAGTGAGGTCGGGGTAGATCGCCAGGTCCTGGGGCACCAGCCCGATGGCGGCCTTCGCACTGGTGGCTCCGACGTCGAGCGGCAGACCGGCCACGATTACCTCGCCCGCGTCCCGATACAGGATCCCGCAGGCCATCGAGATCGTGGTCGTCTTGCCGGCACCGTTCGGGCCCAGCAGGCCGTACGTCTCGCCCGGAGCGATCTCGAAGCTGACGCCCCGGACGGCCTCACGATCTCCGAACGACTTGCGCAGGTCCCGGCAGCTGAGCACCGGGGTGAGGCGCTCGACGGCCGACACGGCCGTGTCGCCGAGCGTGGCCGCGCTCGGGGACGCCAGGTTGGGGCCAGGTTGAAGCGTGATGGCCACCGCGCCCTCTCCCATCGCTGCGGTGCAACGGCGTGCAGTCTCGGACCGCTACCAGGTTGCCGATCAGAGCCGTTCGGCCCGTTTGAGCCGGTGCGAGGCCCCGGTCGCGGATGGTGCGTTCGGTGCGTTCGGTGCGTTCGTCGCTGATGGCCGCGTGTGTGGGTCGCTCACCAGCCGCCGGCGCTCGGCCAGCCGCCCTCGCCAACCAGTGGCACGAACATGCACCGACCATCCGACTGCTCGAGCCATTCGGCACCGCGCCGCTCAACCACCAGCAGATCCTGCTCCTGGCGCGTTCCGACTGGGATCACCAGGTACCGCCTGTCGCCCAGCTGCTCGCGCAGAACCATCGGGATCCCGGGTGCCGCCGCCGTTACCACGATCCCGTCCCATGGCGCCTCATCGGGCAGACCCAGGCTTCCGTCGCCCGCCCGCACGTCGACGCGATCGCCGTAGCCCATCTCGGCCAGTCTCGCCCGTGCCAACGCCGCAAGCTCGGCGTCCCGCTCGACCGACGTGACCCGGCAGCCCAGCTCGGCCAGCACCGCCGCCTGATACCCCGAGCCAGTCCCGATCTCCAGCACCCGATCACCCTCGGCAACGTGCAGGAGCTCGGTCATGCGGGCGACGATGAACGGCTGGCTGATCGTCTGGCCGCCGCCGATCGGCAGCGGATGGTCCGCGTAGGCAGCGTCGCGCTCACGTGCCGGGACGAAGGCCTCCCGAGGCACGGCAGCCATGGCATCGAGCACGTGTGGGTCGTGGATGCCGCGCCCGCGCAGCTGGGACGCGACCATCCGGGCCCTGGCTTCGCTCGCGCGTGCCGGGCCCTCGTCCATCGCCGGACGTCAGCTCGCCGAGGGGCTCGCGGATTCCGCCGGTGGTGACGGCTGTGCCGAAGCCGACGGTGCGCCTGACGGCGCCTCGCTGGGTGCCGTTGACGGTGCCGCGCTCGGCGCAGCCGATGCACTCGCTCCGGCCGTTCCGCTGGGTGCCGCGGAGGCGCTGGGTGCCACGGAGGCGCTCGCCCCGGCCGACTCGCTGGGCGCGATCGAGGGGCTCTCGCCGGGGCTCTCGGATACGACCGGCGCCGGCGTGGGCCTGGGCGTTGCCAGCACGCCCGAAAGGAGACCCTTGTGCCCGAACAGCACGGCCCACGCGAAGATCAGGGCGAACAGGGCAACCATGCCGATGACGAACACCGCGGAGACGCGATCCTGGATGTGGACCGCCTGCTCCGAGACCGACGGCGCCGCGGCAGCAGCCGGTGGCGTGGTCCTCAGGCCGCGGCGTTTGGAAGGTGTCTCGACCGGCCGCGTCTCGTCCTCGAGTTCCTCGTCCTCGGGTTCCCCATCCTCAGGCTCGTCGCCCTCGGACTCAGGCCCCTCCTCGTCCTCGAGCCCCTCGTCCGCGCCTTCGGTCCGGGGCGCCCCGCCCTCGTCCGCATCCGAAGCCGGGTCGGTTGCCTCCTGGTTCGTCGTGCCCTCGGCGCCAGACGGGGCTCCCGAGTCACGCTCCTTCTCGGTCATCCGGTGATCGATCTCCTCTCGGCGGGCGTCGCTACCAGGTTCGGCGGGTATTGCGACCGGCCGGGTCCGGGTGCAGATGGCGCGCGTGCCTGGTACACATCGAGAGCGCACCGGACAAACTCCCGCGCGGCCGACAGTGTACCGACCGCGGGCACCTCCCGGCCTTCACGCCCGCCCTCCACGCTCCCGCCCCCCCGAAACCCGCGCACAACGCGCCGCCTGGCCGCGCAAAGCGCCGCCTCCCGTCCCTGCCTCGCCCCAGCCCCGCCGCCGCCGGCTTCGCCGCCTCCCGCCTCGCCGCCTCGCCGCCTTGCCTCGCCCCCGCTCGCCGCGGCCCCCGTGTCCGTCCCCGCCTCGCCGCGCCACACGCCGCCCGGCCTCGCGTCCGGCCCCTCCCTCGCCGCACAACTTGATCAGCCATGCACCACACGGGTGCTATCCCGCCGACCCGCCGGCGATCTGCGCACCTACCCACCCGGTGCATGCAACACCCTCCCGACCTGCGCACCTACCCGGCCCATGGGTCGTGGCGCATGTCGGGCACCCTCGACCTGCGCTTGGACCCACCCGACGGGTAGCTGATCGAGTCCCGCTCGCAGTCGCCCCGCCACCCGAGCGTGGCAGCGGCTCGACCAGGCCAGCACCGCGATCAGATCCCAGCGATACCACCCACCACATGCATATCTGATCGTCTCGGACTCTGCCGGGGGTGGGTTGGACCTGCCGAAGCTGCCGAGCCGGGTAAGGCCGCGCGGAGCGCGGGGCCGGAGCGGCCAGTGCCGGGATCCGCCGGCCGGAACGGATCGCGCCGGGCATAGGCCGGCCGGAACGGGTCACGCCGGCCTGACCGGGTCACGCAGTGGGGGACGAGTGGAGCGGGGTGGACGCCGACACGGACGGTGGACCGTCGTGTCAGGCCTCGCGAAGCTCGCGTACCAGCAGTCCAAGGACTCCCGCCACGATCGATATCACGCCCGCACCCATGAGCACAGGCCCCAGCCCGATGCCCTCGGTGAGCAGGCCGCCGATCCCCATCGCCACCGACATGCCACCGAACACCAGCGCGAACCGGAAGCTCACCACCCGGCCCATCAGCGCAGCCGGGGTGCGCTCCTGGAACAGCGTCTGACTGGGCACCACGAACGCCATGTTGGCAATACCCATGCCCGCGAGCAGCCCCAGCGCGAGCGGGATGCTGTCCACGGCACCCAGCACGATCATCTGCACGCCATACGCCACGTAGGCAACGATGATCAGCATCCCCTTGCGAACCCGCATGCTGATCAGGCCCAGGGCGAAGCCGCCAACCAGGTTCCCGAGGCCGATGGCCGTCTCCATGAATGCGTAGGTCGCGCGGTACTCGTCGCCGGGCGTGGCCGTGAGCTGTCGCGCCAGGATCACGCTCACCACGGTGATCACACCCAGCGACAGCTGGCCGACCATGCCCTGGATCGTGTTGGCGAGCAGCACCGTCTCGTGGCGCAGGAACGCCCAACCCGCCTTCAAATCGTCGATCACCGACGAGGGCTCGGGCTTCCTCGCGCCACTCGGCCCCCCGACTGCCGCCTCCACACCTGTGTCGGAGGTCTCCGACGAACCGGCTGCCGTGCGATGCGCAAGTGGCGGCACGACGATCGCCATCAGCAGCAACGCCGAGGCCAGATACGTTGCCGCATCGAACCAGAACGCGATCGGCAGCGAGGAGGCCAGGAAGACCAGGAACAGGCCCGCGATCGCGTAGTTGAGGTCCCCGATCGTCTCGCCGACCCACATCGCCGAGTTCGCCGCCAGCAGATCCCGCTCCTCGACGATCCGCGGCAGGATCGCCACACGGGCCGGCCGGAAGAAGATCGAGACCGTCGTCACCAGGAACACCAGTGGGTAGGCGAGCCAGACGTTGATCAGGATCGCGACCGGGATCAGGAGCACCAACGCGGCGCGCAGGATGTCCGACACGATGAGGACCTGCTTCTGGTCCCAGCGATCGACGAACGTGCCAGCGATCGGCGAGAACAGCAGGTTGGGGATCGTGGAAACCAGGAACGTCAACGCCACCGCGATCGGTGAGTCGGTGATCTCGTACACGAAGGCAATCAACGCCAGCTGATTGACGCGGTCGCCGAACAGGCTGATCAGCTGCCCCGTCCAGAGGGCAGAGAAGGAACCGTTGAGCGCGAGTCGGACGTACGGATGCTCACGGACCCGTTCGAGCACGGGCTGCACGGCCGCCTCGGGGACCGGGGCACCCGCCGGGAGCGCGGCACCGCTCGGCGACGCCAGCCCCACCCCAGCTGACCCCAGCACGAACGGCCGGTCCAGCGCCGCGGCATCCTCGAGTCGCGGCGACAGGCCGGAGCGCGCCACGCCGATGCGGCGTCGGACCAGCTCGGCATCCAGCTCGGGGATCGGTGTTGGCGGGACGCGGACCACGGTCGCGAACAGGAAGAACGCCAGGCCGAACGTGAGGAACAGGTCGCCAATCGATGCAACGTTGCGGAGCACCGGCACCGGGATCGGCACAATGTCGCCAAGCGGGCCGAGATGGAGGAAGAACTCGGGCGCCGTGCCGAAGCTGAGCGGGACGTGGAGCGCGGAGCCGATCGGCCCCACAAACCCCGCCGCCTCATACGCCGGCATCCAGACCGGCATGTAGCCGCCGTTCACGACGATCACCAGCGCGTTGCTCGCGATGCCCACAAAGGCGAGCGCGAGCCCCGGGTAGCCGCGGTTGTGCCACAGCGTGAGCAGCAGAAGCCCGTAGGCCAGCGCAAGCAGCGGCAGTCGCAGCGACTCGACAAGCGGTACCTGCTGCGTAAGCAGGATCTCCGTCCCGAAGCGGACGATCACCGCCAGGAACAGCAGCGGCATCAGGCGCAGCCGCACGTCGGCGAGCCGCTCGAGGCGCCCGCCAAGCAACAGGCCAAGGACGAGCCCGAGCGCGACGCCGCCGATCAGCATGTGCTGATTGTGGGGTGCCCGACGGGTCGCGTGCGCGTGATTGGTGTCAGCAACCGACCGTCATTCCGTGGAGCAGATGCAGCTCGAGCGGCAGGGGCGGTCAAGGGCCAGGAGCCGCCGGCGCCGGCGCATGACACAGCCCCGCCGGGATGCGGCGTCGCGGCGAGTGTCGGCCGGCGACGGTCGGCTCGGATCAGCTCGGATCTGCGCTGGACGGAGTCCCAGCGACTGCCGTGGCGACACGGTTTGCGTGCTGCGAGATCAGCGGGATCGGTCGAGGTTCCAGGGTGCCGCCGGGATCGCTCACGCCCTCTACCCAATCGGTCTTGACGAAGGCGTCCACCACCTTCGGATCGAACTGCACGCCCGCGAACTTCCGGAGCTCCGCCAGTGCCTGCTCCGCTGTCAGTGGCGTCATCCGATATGGCCGTTGCGCAGTCATCGCCTCGAACGCATCGGCCACATGCAGGATCCGCGCGAGGATCGGGATCTCGTCGCCGATCAGGCGATCCGGGTAGCCGGAGCCGTTGTACCACTCATGGTGATGGCGGATGATCGGCAGCTCCCGCGACAGTCGGGTCACCGGAGCGATGATCTGGGCCCCCAGCACGGGGTGGGCATTCATGATCATCCGCTCCTCGCGGTTGAGTCGCTCCTGCTTCAGCAGGACGTTGTCCGGAACGCCGATCTTGCCCACGTCGTGCAGCAGGCCGCCCCATTCCAGGGCTTCGAGGTCCGCGTCACCCAAGCGCATGACGCGCCCGATGTCTCCAGCGATCTCCTTAACCCGCCAGGAGTGCTTGCTCGTGTACGGGTCGCGCTTATCCACGGCGCCGGCGAGGGCGGTGATGGTCTGGGTGAACATCTCGCGCATCTCGACGAAGTTGTGGTACGCGAGACGCGTGGTGTAGAGGGGCAATGCGAACAGGAGGCTTGCCCACCACGCCACCGTGTACATCTGGGCCATCAACCACCCGAGCGGCGCGATGCCAACCATGCTGGTGGCCGTGCCCCGGGCCTCCGCGCGGATAACTCGCGGGCCCCCTGGCCGGTGCGTACGCGAGACTAGCACCGCCGTGAGGGTCACGTTTACCGCCAGGAACACGCATTGCCCCAAGAGATGATGCCGCGAAAGCAGTTGGATCCGCGAGTGCGCTCATTGGTCCCGGCAAGGACGTGTATGACAGAGTCCGGCGACGACTGCCGGGATCAGACGCCCGCGTGATTGGCCATCGTGCCGTACCAAGGCATCTCGGCCCCTGATCTCACGGACCTCGGTTGGGCCAATGGACCAACCCACGCACCTGCCGTGGGTCCGCCGAGGATCGTCGCCGCCATCAGTGTCGCGACCGACACGCTCAATATCGCGCCACGAGGCATATGGACCGGCAGCGCCGACGCTGCAGCCATGGTCATCAGGATCCAAAACGGAACCCAACGACCTTCCGCCTTGCCAAACAGGCCAAGAAGCCCGCCCCTATGGCGTCATCGACGGGAATCACAAGAGTCGTGACCACCAGCGCGAACAGCACCAGTTGCCACGACTCCAGTGATATAGAGCTTCAGGCGTCTCGGCATCCGACCTCAGTTCCCGATTCTAACTCGGACTCTAATCCGTGTCGCCCCTTCAGGTGAACATGACCAGAGTACTGAGGACGAATTCGATCAGAAGCCCTTCAGCGATGCGCCTCCAGCTAGGGCCAAAGCGGCCACCGCGCTGAGGGCAGCCAAGAGTCGCATGAGGCGATCCTTCATCGGTCGATCCTCCGCGGTTCCCTTGGCCTACCAGCCCTTGAACAGCTTGTCCGGAGCCACGCTCGTTCCTCCTTGCGGCCTTCGTGTCCGTAGGAACACGAAAACCGACCTGACTCGAAAGTCGGTCGGTTGCACTACTCGCTCCTCCCCCACCCTAAGTGCCCAATTCAGGCGGGGGCATCGGCGCGTCCGAGCGTTTCCTTGATGCACCGTACCTAAGTACTAGTGCGGGGCGGACTATAGGTGGCCGCGACCCCACCGGTCAATACGCAACCCTACCTATGAGCACCAGGACATCTGGCCCGTCGCCCGAGTGCCGACAGGCCCTTCGACTAGAGATCCTCGATCGGCGGCGGCTCGATTCCAAGCTGATCACGCATGACGGCCGAGTAGTGCGAGTACTGCTCGGCTGCCGCGGAGGAAGCACCCAGGGCCCGATAGAGTCGGATGGTCAGCGCTTCGATGGTATCGGCCTCGGGATCGATCGCGATCGCGCGTTGACCAACCCACAGCCGCCATCGCAAGTCCGTGATGCCGGACTTCCCTGCCACGGCGCGCTCCATGGCCGACAGGAACGCTGCGTGCAGGCCATCGCGATAGGCTGCGGCCCAATCGTCGTACGCGAACTCAGGGGCGAATTGCCCGCGATAGCTGGCAAGAAGTGTCTCGACGGATTGCTGGGACTCAGGGCGCTGGAGAAGAAGGTTCCGGCACTGCCAACTGCGACAATCTACCAAGGCCTTGTCAAGCCATATTGCATCTGAGTTGAAGTGAACGTACTCAGGCGAGATGCCGGCGCGGTAGTCAGGGTCGATGACGCGTCTCAGGAAGTAGACGGTCTGGTGCACAGAGTTCGAACCCTGGTCGGACTTGAGCTCCGGCCAAAGCGAGTCGAGTACTTGCTCTGGGGTAGCCGAGCCATTCGGCTGGCTTGCCAGGAACATCAACAGCGCCAGCACCTTGCGGCGGACGGTTCGTCCCTCGATGAGACGTCCGCCAATGGACAGCCCCGAGGGGCCAAGATCCTCCAGTTGCAGGCGTGGAGCAAGCCGCTTGACGAGGCCGTCTCCCCACGACCTTCCAAGCTTTCGCTCGGAGCGAGCGAAGGTCCGCAATCTCGCGATGTCGGAGCGGTCGCCGATTACTTCCAGGAGGCTGGCGGCCTTCGCAGCGGTACCCGCTTCCCTGGCGGCAAGAACGTCACGTAGGGGTTGTCGCCATCGATGTGGCGCAATCGCCGCCGCCCGCGTCAGGGCGGAGAGCGCAGCATCCGTATAGGAGCCAAGGTACTGCACGAGTTCGCGCGCAAGAACGCCTAGCAACGCGTCGCTGGCGGGCTCCCAACCCGCGAGCAGTCTTGAGGTGGACCCCGGCCCCTCGCCCACAGATCGGAGTATCGCGACGAGCCGACGCTCCACAGGAGAGCCCTGCAGGGTCGCGACCTCTTCGGTTGAGGCCAGCGCAGCTTCGTACTCGTCGGGCCTCTTCGCGATTAACCAGGCGCGTGCGAGAGTCAGGTTCCACCGGAATGTGGCGCCAGTGCAGCCGAAAAGTCGGGGGTCACCAGACAACTGCGTGGCAATCCCAGCTACGTGACTTGGACGATCCTCCAGCCAGAGATCCAGCGATCGCCATGCTGGCGCCCAAGCAGCGGCAATACTCTTGCGATTGATCCTCTGAAGCAGTTGTGGCGCGAGGTCATATGGCCCGAACCACGACGAGACTTCCGCGACCTCGAGGACCGCTTCCTTCTCTGCCTCAGGGTGATTGGTGGCTAACGCTTCCCGCAACAGGCGATCGGCGGACGCCCAGTCTCCCTGGAACGCCTTCGCCTGCACCTGCACGAGCCGAGCTGATACGGCTTCGTAAGCACGGGACGACAGTTGCAGGGTTCGCTCAGCGGCCTCCGCGAGCCGAAGGGCATCGCCAAAACGATCAAGCCAGACCAGCATCTGAGCTAGGTTCATACTGGTGATTGCAGCGTAGTGTGATTGCCCTCGTTCCTGCTGGACAGAGAGCATTCGTTCGAATTGCCGTGCTAGCGCAGGCAGGTTGCCATCGCCCGATGCGGCACGGAGCGCCGCGTATGGTTCAAGATCCCCACCTGAATCGCTCTTCGCAAGCCTCGCATACCCGATTGCGTCACTAATGCGACGCATCGCCACGGCAACCGATGCGGCATTCTGCGCAGCTAGGTTCAGGTGACTATGCGCACCCGACTGCGCAGCCGCGAAAGCGCGCTCGGATAGTGCAATGGCATCCGACGTGGCTCCGACCTGAAGGAGAGTGCGCGACCGAAGCACGTCGCGAACGACCTCATCATCGATGTTGTCTGCGAGCAGATCGTCCGCCACCGAGTACTGGCCCGTGGCCAGGATTTCCTCAAGAGCGTTGCTGATCACCCGTCGAGCCAGATCCGCGTCTCCCGAACGACGATAGTGAGTGGCGGCCCTGCGCCAATCGTGCCCCTCTGACTGCTCGGCAAGCATCCGATGCATAGCAGCGATCTCGGCGGGCTCCATGCCCGATGAGAGTCGGGCCCTGAGGAAGTCGCGAACGAGTGGCGCGAAACGGTAATTCGCGTTCGTTTCGGGTCGCACCGTAAGTGAGAGCTTCTCGGCGGTCTCGAGAAGGCGGGCGGCCGTATTCGGGTCGACACCCGCAGCGAGAGCGGCCGCTGAGGGGTCGAGGTCGTCAAGGAGCGATGCTCTCGCCAGGAAATCCCTCAGCGGCTCATCAAGGTGATCAAGGACCTCGTCTGCCAGATAGTCATAGATATCGCCGGTGGCACCCGACAGATCACGCACGAGCGTACGCCCTGCGTCCCGCGTCCGACCTTCGAGGTTGGCGCGGACCAGGCTCAGGAGGGCGGCCCAGCCATCGGTGCGCTGGATGAGCTCGTCGATCAGGTCGCGCTCGAGCGGTAGGTGGTACGCGTCGCGGAACAGGCGATCGGCCTCGGCGGCCTCGAAGCAAAGGGCGTCGCCATTGAGCCTCGAGATGGCCCCGCGGGCGCGTAGGCGGCTGAGCGGCAGCTTGGGCGCGGAGCGAGACGCGATGACGATGCTGAACCCGGGGCCGGTGAGATCGAGCAGCGCCCGGACGGTGGGCACGACCTCCGAGCTTCCGTCGACGGCGTGATAGTCATCGAAGATGAGCGTGAGGCCTGGTTGGTGGCTTGCGCCGAACGCGGCAAACTCGGCCGCCAGGGAGTTGCGGATGTCCTCGCTCGTCGGCCCGCCGGGACCGAGTTGCATGAGCAACGCGTAGGTCTCCGGCGCGAAATCCGGGTCGAGCTCGCGACCGCTGGCCACCAGGTGGCGCGCAAACGTGAGCCAGTCCCGATCGTCGGGTTCGAGGCGGTACCAGGCCGTCAGGCGGGAGCCATGACTCGCCCAGTCGGCCAGGAGCGTCGTCTTCCCGAATCCAGCCTCGGCGACGATGAGCGCGAGCCGACCCGTGACGGCCTGGTCCAGCCAGCCGTTCAGGCGCTCCCGCGACAGCGTATCGGGCCGGATGAGGGGTGGGTGGATCCGGACACCGACGATGGGGAACGTCGTCATGCCCGTCATGCCCGCGTGGCTGCCGAGCAGAATCGGGCCCGGGATACCCGGTCCGACCCCGACAAGCGCATGCCCTGCTCGCCCCCTCGCCGGCGGCTCAGCCTGTCTGCTTGCCCCCCGCTCCGATGCGCCGCTGGGCGCGAACGATACGGATGTTCGCACGCTCCCGTCAACGCGGGAGTCCACTCCGCGGGCCGGCGGGGACGCGTCCCGTTCTTGTGTCGCCCCGCCTGTGGCGCGCCGCGCGCCGTCCGCTGGTTCCGCGGAGCGGCCCGACATCCGGCGGGCCGGCTCGGGTGTTTCCAGGGTCGTGGCGTCGCGAGATCGTCCGATGGCGGTGCTGGGCATGGCGCAGATCTTGGCAATCGGCGCTCATCGCCGGCTTATCTCTGCCTGTCTATGCGTGGTCCACTGCCGATCGGCCGTCGGGCACCGGGGGCGTCATTCCCAATCGATGCAGCAGGCGGGACAGGATCGAGGATCGACGGGCGCTCAGGCCTCGTATTCGAAGCCGATCTTGAGCTCGACCTGGTACTCGACGATCTCGCCGTCCTCGATCCGGGCGGTCGACTTCACGACCTCGACGGTGCGGATGTTGCGGACGGTCTTGGACGCGGTGGCGACGGCCTGGCGGGCGGCGTCGCTCCAGGATCGGGGGCTGGTCCCGACCATCTCGCGGATGATGATCACGCCCACGGGCTGCTCCTTGCTGCGGAGCGCTCAGCATAGGCCACGGCCGGCATGGTCCGGCATGCCTGCGATCTCGGGTGCCCGATCACGCGCCTGGCCCCCCTCGCGGGCGCGGTTCGTCGACCATGGCCCGTGATCGCGCGTGGCCCGTGATCACGCCGTGTCCGATCAGGCAGAGGCGCCGGAGCTCGCCTCCGCGCGGACCTTGTCGAAGCACGAGCTGCAGTACACGGGGCGATCGCTGCGCGGCTGGAACGGGACCATGGCCTGTCCGCCGCAGCCGTTGCAGATCGCGGCGTGGTACTCGCGGCTGGCGGTCCCGCCCACGCTCCGGGCGCGCTTGGCGGCGGCCCGGCACGGGACGCAGCGCTGCGGATCGTGTGTCAGGCCCTTGCTCGCAAAGAAGGCCTGCTCGCCTTCGGAGAACACGAACGGCTCGCCGCAATCGCGGCACGTCAACGTGCGATCCTCGTACACCCCTCGCGTCTCCTCCTGCTGGCCGGCCTGGGCTCCGGCGGCGGCGCCGTGCGCGGCGTCTCGCGGCATCAGGGCAATCGGGCGAGGCGGGTTCGCAGGGCTCCGAACTCTTCCGCGGAGGATACGCGCGTCGTCAACGTGCGGAGCGCATGTGGATCGTGGGTCAGGCCCGATGCAACCTCAGCTCACGTCGGCAAACCGGTCGCCTGCATAGTTGACGAACCGGGTCTGTGCCTTCTGGAACCAGAGGTCGATCTCGCCGGTGGGACCATTGCGATGCTTGGAGAGCTTGAGCTTCACGACCTCGCCGTCGGTGGTCTGATCGTCCTGCCCTCGCTCCTTCTCGCGCCACAGGAACATGACCAGGTCGGCGTCCTGCTCGATGCTGCCCGACTCCCGCAGGTCGGACAGGCGCGGCTCCTTCGACTCGCGCATCTCGGGCTGCCGTGACAGCTGACTGAGCGCCATCACAGGCACCTTGAGCTCGCGCGCAAGGGCCTTGAGCCCGCGCGAGATCTCCGACACCTCCTGCACCCGGTTGGCATCTCGCGAGGTGGTCGATGCCTGCATCAGCTGGAGGTAGTCGACGATGACGAGGTCGAGGCCCGCCTCCGCCTGGAGCCGGCGCGCCTTGGTGCGCAGCTCCATGGTCGAGATGTTGGGCGTGTCGTCGATGTAGATGGCGGCTTCCGAGAGATCGTTCATCGCTGGCGCGATCCGCGCGAAGTCGAGCTCCTCGAGGAAGCCGGTCCGAAGCCGTTGCGAGTCGATCTTGGCGACCGAGGAAAGGAGGCGGAGGACGAGCTGCTCCTTGCTCATCTCGAGGCTGAACAGCCCGACGCTCTTGCGATCCTTGACCGCGGCGTGCTCGGCGACGTTGAGCGCGAGGCTCGTCTTGCCCACCGACGGCCGGGCGGCGACGATCACGAGGTCGCTCTTCTGGAGGCCCGTGGTCAGCGTGTCGAGATCCCCGAACCCGGTTCGGATGCCGCTGATCTCGCCTCGATGCGCGTGCAGGTAGTCGAGCCGGTCGTATGCCTCGTGCAGCAGGCTCCGCAGCGGCGAGAACCCGGCCGCGACCCGTCGCTGGCTGACGGCGAACAGCTCCGCCTCGGCGCGATCGATTGCCTCCTGGACCTCTGCCGGATCCTCGTAGCCGATGCCGGCGATCTTGCCCGCGGCGCCGATCAGATTGCGGAGCAGCGCCTTGCGCTCGACGATCCGCGCGTACTGCACCGCGTGCACCGCGGTGGGCGTCTGGTTCGACAGCGTGCCCAGATACGCCCGGCCGCCCACGGTCTCGAGGTTGTCGGAGCGTTCCAGGCCCTCGGCAACCGTCACGATGTCGATCGGCTCCCGACGCTCGAACAGGTCCAGCATGACCGCGAAGATCATGGCGTGCGCCTGGCGGTAGAAGTCCTCTGGCTTGAGGAACTCGGCGACCTCGATCACCGCATCGCGGTCGATCAGGATCGAGCCCAGCACGGACTGCTCGGCTTCGGTGGATTGCGGCGGCAGGCGATCGATCATGGCGACGGTCTCCGAGACTCAGGTGCCCGAGAGTGCCGGCCAGCGGTGCCACGCGGTAGGGGGTTATCGACGATCTGCCCCGTCACGGCTCGAGACTGTGGACGTCAGGCCGTTTGCGTGTTGACGCGCGGTGGAGCGACTGTGGATCGTGTTGACAACTGCCGTCCGGGGCGGACGAGCCCGCTAATCCAGGCGGCGGATGACCCCGATGAGCTTCCCCTGGATCCTGACGGCGGGGTAGAACTGAGGCGGGTAGGCGGCGTTGGCGGGCTGGAGGCGGACCCGATCCTTCTCACGGTAGAAGCGCTTCAGCGTCACCGCGTTCTCCTCGACCTGCGCCACCACGATGTCGCCATCGTGCGCGGTCTCCTGAGGACGGATGACCACGAAGTCCCCATCCGCGATGTGTGCCTCGATCATGGAGTCGCCGCGTACCCGCAGGACGTAGGCATCGCCGGCGGGCGCCAGGATGTCCGGCACGGCGAGCGTCTCGGAGGCGTCCTGGTAGGCCTCGATCGGACCGCCGGCGGCGATCTCGCCGATCACGGGCAGGCTGTACGACTCGCTGGGCATCGCCTGCGGCGTCAGCTCCGACGCCAGGCCGAGGCGCAGGGCGGCCGTGGGCGTGAGACGGATGGCGCGTGACTGCGAGGCACCGCGCTCCAGGTAGCCCTCACGCTCGAGGATCTGGAGATGGTGGTGCACGGCAGATGTCGAGGCAAGGCCGACCGCCTTCGCGATCTCACGGACGGACGGCGGGTAGCCGCGCGCCCGGATCGTGGCCGCGATCACGTCGAGGATCTTGCGCTTGCGTTCGGCGTCGTGTCGGGTCACCGTGGCGCCTCCTTCTGCGCTGATCATACCGAACGGACGTTCGATGTCAAACGGACCTCGGGCCGTGCGGGCAAACGGGGCTGATAGACTCGCCATTCGCCGGACTCGTGCACCGGCCGGGAAGCCAGGAGGACCAGGTGGGTCGAGGCTCGCGGGTGGACCGCGACGAGCACGAGCCGGATCAGCCGCAAGGGCGGCAGCGACGACCCGGACGGCAGGACCATGTCGGTCTTCGGCACCTGCTGGGCTGGGCGGGGTTTCTGCCGCTTGCCAGCCGGGCACCGATGTACGGACGCCTGTTCTGGGCGCTGATCCTCGACAGTCGAATACCTGGACTGCGCAAGGCGCTGCTGGCGACCGCGCTCGGGTACCTGCTGATCGGTCGTGACCTCGTCCCGGACGATCTGCCCCTGATCGGCGGCCTGGACGACCTCGTCGTGGTCGTGCTGGCGGTCGATCTGTTCCTGGACGGAGTTCCGCCCGCCGTGCTCGACGAGAAGCTTGTCGAGCTGGGGATCGATCGGCGCTCGTTCGCCGACGACATCGCCCGTATTCGCCGCTTCACCCCGCGGACCCTGCGCCGGCTGGTCCGTCGCATTCCGGGCATGGTTTCGTTCGCGGGCGATACGCTGCAGCACAGCGGGCTCGGACCGAAGGTTCGCAGCTGGGTCAACAAGGAGGGTTCGATCGCGTGAAGGTGATCCTGACCAAGGACGTCGCGAAGCTCGGCAAGAGCGGCGAGATGAAGACGGTGGCCGAAGGCTACGCCACCAACTACCTCATCCCGCAGCGGCTCGCCGTGCCGGCCGCGGGCGGAGCCTATCGCGCGTACCAGCACGACATCGCGAACCGCGAGGAGAAGCGCCAGCGCGAGCGCGAGGAGGCCGAGATCGCCGCGACCCGCATCGGCAGCACGACGCTGACGATGGGGGTGAAGGTCGGCGAGGGCGGCAAGCTCTATGGCTCGATCAACACCCAGGACATCGCCGAGGCGCTGGGCCGGCGGGGCATCGTGGTCGACAAGCACAAGATCGACCTCGAGCAGCCGATCAAGTCGCTGGGCACCTACAAGGTGGCCATCAAGGTCTACACGGGCATGACGCCCGAGGTCACGATCGTCGTCGAGCCCAAGGGCTGACGCGCGGCGCCACCCTCCCGGCGCGACCCGTTGCCGGGCCGCCCGGGGTGTCGCACACCCGGTGACGGGTGCAGACCGTCACGATGACGATGACCGCCAGGCGAGCCGGAACGCCATCGCCCGACGCTAGACTCAGCGCTGATGACGACCGCTGACGGCGGCTGGCGCTCCCAGCTCGGGTCGCTCCGCCTTCCAGCCCTGCCGGCAGGGCTGAGCGAGGCGCTGTGGTTGTTCCTCGTGATGCGGGTCGGGCTGGGGTTCCTGGCCCTGTTCGTGTGGGCGCACGCCTCGGTTCCGATGCCCTGCCATTTCGAGGTGGCGCGCGACGGCTGGGCGACCGTACCGCCGCTGGCAAGCGATGGCGCGGAGTTCCCGCTGGTTGGTGTCTGGCAGCGCTGGGACGCGTGCTGGTACTCGAAGATCGCCACCTTCGGCTACGAGCCCGGCGCCGAATTCGGTGGCGTTCTTCCCGCTGATGCCACGGCTGATGTACATCGCCGCCATCCCGTTTGGCGGGGACGTCGCGATCGGGGGTCTGATCGTCGCCGGCCTGGCCTACGTGTTCGCGATCATGGGCCTCATCCGACTGGTGACCCGCGACTTCGATGAGACCGTCGCGCAGCGGACCGTCCTGTTCATCAGCATCGCGCCCGGGGCCCTGTTCCTGTTCGCACCCTTCACCGAGGCGCTGTTCCTGGCGCTCACCGTGTGGGCGGTGCTCGCGGCCCGAGAGCGACGATGGTGGCTCGCCGCGAGCATGGGGGTGCTGGCGGGGTTGACTCGCATCCAGGGCGCGTTCCTGCTGCTGCCGCTGGCCTGGGAGGCGTGGACAGCCTGGCGCACGAGCCGTGGCGAGGGGTCCCGGGCGATACCCGATCCGGTCTCGATCGTGGCGATCGTGGCACCCGTCGTGGGCGTCGCGGCGTTCGTGCTGGCGACCGGAGCCGTGCTGGGCCGTACCCCGCTCGACGCCCAGGATGTGTGGGGTGGCCGTGAGTTCCATCCGCCCTGGGAGACGGTGGACGCCGCCCTCCGCTGGGTGATCGATCACGGCGATCCGATCGAGGCCGTCAACCTGATCGCGCTGGTGGCATCCGCGGTCGTGATCGTCCTGGGCATCCGGCGGCTGCCGCTCTCGTACACGCTGCTGGCCGCGGCCCAGATCGCCATCCTCGCCGTCCGGATCCAGCCGACGCCGCTGACCTCGACGATCCGCTACGTCGAGGTGCTGTTCCCCGTGTTCGTGGTGATTGCGCTGGCCACCGGCACCCGCCGCCGGCAGCTGACCTGGGTGATCCTGTCCGTGCTGGCCCTGGGTGCGCTCACCTGGACGTTCATCACCGGCGACTTCGTTGCCTGACGTGACGATCAGGGGCGGGCCCGGGACGTGGGCCGGCCGGAATCAATAGGCGACGAAGCCGATTCCGATCGCCCAGATCGCGTAGGCGCAGAAGGCCACTGACGCGACGGCCGCGGCCACGGACAGGCGCGTCCAGCCGCGGGCGACGATCACCGTCGCCAGGATGACGAACAGCGGCACCTGGAAGTCGAGGCTGAAGCGGTAGCCGAACTGGCTGATCCCGACGTTGCCGTGGGTGACGATGGGGATGGCGACCAGCACGGTTGCCAGCGTTGCCCAGGCGACGCGCGGGTCTCGCAAGCGCGCCTTGAACAGCCACAGGTAGAGCGGGGTGGTGAGGAAGATCCCGAGGCCCCACCACGAGGGCTGGAGCCACGGCGGGTCGTCCACGTAGTTCCAGCTGCGGAACAGGATGGCGAACAGGTTGCGCGGGATGTACCAGACCGACAGGATCCCGTGCTTCGCGTAGATGGGGTCGTCGAGGACGCCCGGGATCATCACGTAGGCCTGATCGGTGATCGTGCCCCATCGGGCGAGGTTGTAGGCGGCGTAGACGATCGCGGGTCCCGCGAGCCCGATCCCGAACGCGATCGAGGTCCGGATCACGCGCGCCCGATCGATGCCGCGCCACGTCCCCGGGAAGCCCAGCTGCGCCGCGAGCACGAGCGGCAGGGCAAGGCCGACGGGCAGCCGACACAGCGTCGCGAGACCGAGCAGCAGACCGGCGATCCACGCGGGACGACCATCGAGCGCACACAGCAGCGCCAGCAGCAGGAACAGGACCGCGCCGACGTGGGCGAAGTACCAGGCGGAGCCACCGATGGCCGTGTACCAGAACACCGTCCCGAAGGCGAACACCGCGCTGAGCCCGTACCGGTCGCGATCGCGCATCCCCAGCCGACCCAGCATCAGCCACAGCACGCCGACGGCCAGCGCCGCGTAGATGGAGCTGTAGACCTGCGCGGGGAAGTCGGGCCCGAACACGGCGATGAACGGGAGCGCGAGGACGGCCGGCATCGGCGGATACGGAACGAACCACTGGCCGGGGCCCGCCGGGATCAGCTCATTGAGCCAGGACGGTGCCTCGTCGAGCCAGATCCGGCCGTGCAGGAATGCGCTCGCCAGCCGGTTGAAGTAGTCGATCGCCTGCGGCTCACGCTGAGCCGTGAACAGGTACACACCCAGCGAGACCAGGCTGACCGCGAGGAAGCCCAACAGGTTCGGCCGCGCCCGTAGCCGCGAGACATACAGCGCCAGGTAGGTCGAGCGAAGGTAGCTGCGCGCGCTGGATTCCATCGACTCGAGCTCGTCCCCTGCGTTGAGTCCGGTCACACTGCCTGGCGCGTGGCCGGCCCGTCGGCGGGCCGCGACGTGGGCCGGCTTCAGGGTACGCGACAAGGAAGACGGGCTGTGGCCCACCCACGAACGACGCACGAGCCTGCCGGCACGCGTGAGGGCGCCCCAGCCAACCCGGGACGGGTGTGCGGCGTCGGTACGACCCGGGACGGGCGCACGGCGTCGGCGCACAATCCCGGGCGTGATCGAGCGGGTCATTCTCCACGTCGACCTCGACGCGTTCTTCGCGGCCGTGGAGCAGCGCGACCGGCCGGAGCTGCGCGGGCTCCCGGTCATCGTCGGCGGTGGGGGGCCGAACCAGCGGGGGGTGGTCTCGGCGGCCTCGTACGAGGCGCGCACGTTCGGCGTGCACTCGGCGATGCCGCTGCGCACGGCCGGTCGACTGTGCCCGCAGGGCGTGTTCCTGCCGGTCGATGGTCGCAAGTACCAGGCGGTCAGCCGGGATGTGATGGCGATCCTGCGCCGCTTCACGCCCCAGGTGCAGCCGATCTCGATCGACGAGGCGTTTCTCGATGTGACCGGATCGCGGGCGCTGTTCGGCGACGGAGCCGCGATCGCACGCACGATCAAGGACGTCATTCGAGACGAGGTCGGCCTGACCGCTTCGGTCGGTGTGGCGTCGACCAAGCTGGTGGCCAAGATCGCATCCGATCTGCGCAAGCCGGACGGGCTGGTCGTCGTCGCGCCGGGCGACGAGGCGGCATTTCTGGCACCGCTGCCGATCTCGCGGCTGTGGGGTGTGGGCGAGCGGACGGCTGCGGTGCTCAGGGACTTCGGCGTCACGACCATCGGCGACCTGGCGGCGCTGCCTCGTGACTCGCTGGCGCAGCGGTTCGGCAAGCACGGCGCCTCCCTGGTGGATCGAGCAATTGGTATCGATCCCGATCCGGTGGCGACGGGCGACCCGGCGAAGTCGATCGGTCATGAGCACACGTTCGATGTCGACACCGCCGATCGCGAGGTCGTCGAGCGAACGCTGCTGGGCATGGCGGACGGCGTTGCCTGGCGGCTGCGAGCGGCCGGTCTCAAGGCGGGGACGGTGACCCTCAAGCTCCGGGATTCGAGCTTCGTCACGATCTCGCGCCAGACGGGTCTGGAAATGCCGGCCGATCTGACCGAGCCGATCTACGACGCAGCGCTGATGCTGCTGCGGCGCGAGCTCCACGGGCAGCGAGTCCGCCTGGTAGGAGTCACGGCATCGAACTTCCGCGACCGCGAGCAGCTGGAGCTGTTCGGTGTCGAGGATCCGCGCCGCCGCCAGACGGCCGAGGCGCTGGATCGGATCCGGAGGAAGTACGGCGAGCGGGCGGTCACGCGGGCACGGCTGGTCAGGGCCGGCCTGCCGGCCCCGTTCGAGCGCGACCCGATGACCGCGGTCGAGCATCGGCAGGGCCTCCGGCGCGGCGTGCGGGAGGCGCTGGACGACGATGACGGGGACGGGACCACGGATCGAAGCCGCCGCGACAGCGACCCCGACTGGGCCGGCGCGATCGAGTCCGAGCGTGACAGCCAAGATGTCACAGGAGACCCCGACGATGCCGCCACGGATGCTTGACATCGAACACCTGTTCGGTCTAGCGTGACGGCAGCAATACGAACAGACGTTCTCATCCGGTGTGCCCCCGGTTGACGATCACCCCGCCGAGGGAAGGGAGACACCAAATGGCGATGGTTCGCGTCGCTCCGGTCAGGGTTCAGGTCCGGACTGACTGGTTCAGCGGAAGCCCGCGTGAGATCTCGTGGGGCGAGCAGCGGCTACCGGTGACCCGGCTCGTCGCGGTTCGCGATGAGCGGTCGGCCTACCCGGCCATCACCGGCCCTCGGACGCTGTTCGAGGTCGACACGCCGACGGCCAGGCTCGCATTGACGTATCAGCATCGATCGCGTCGCTGGACGATCGACGGCATGGATTCGCTCGTCGACGCCGCCTGAACGGCAGGGCGGCCGCCAGATTCACCAGCTTCGGGCTGCGGCTCCTCCCCGCGGCCCTCGGGGTCGGCTGCGGGGCGGGCGCGGTGCGCTCGCCCCGCGGGCCACGCGCCTTCGTGTCGAGTCCGCTTGAGCCACGCGGGTAGCCCGGCAATGCAAGTGGCCACGCGCCGATCCTGGTCCGTCGCCGATCGGTAGACTCATGGCATGCAACCGGTTGCGCGGTTCGGTGATCTGTCCGTGGCGGCGTTCGTCGACCGTCTCGCATCGGCCTCACCGGTGCCGGGCGGCGGGAGTGCCGCGGCGATCGAGGGGAGTCTGGCGGCCGCGTTGGTCTCGATGGTCGCGTCGCTCTCCGAGAGACGACCGAAGTACGCCGAGCATGCGGCGCTGCATGCTCGGGCGGTTGCAGCAGGCCGGGCGCTCAGCGAGCGCTTTCTGTCGCTGGCGGACGAGGACGCAGCGGCATTCGGGCAGTTCGGGAACGCGATGCGCCTGCCGCGCGAGACCGACGCTGAGCGTGATGTTCGATCGGCGGCCATCCGACAGGCGGCCCGCGGTGCCGCCGACGTCCCGTTCCGGACCATCCAGGCGTGTGCCGAGACCGTGACGCTCGCGGAGGCGCTCGCCGGGCGCAGCAACCGCAATGCGGCGTCAGACCTCGAGGTATCGGCGCTGTTCGCGCTCGGCGCGGCGGAGGCGGCGGCCGCCAACGTCCGGATCAATCTTCAGGCGATGGGCGATGACGGCGTCGCGCTCGATCTCGGGCGGCGCAGTGACGAGCTCGTCGAGCAGATCCGCCAGCTTGCCGCTCGCACCCGGGCGACGGTGGCCAGCGGCGAGACGCGCGAGCCGGTCGAGGCCGGGCACCAGTGACAACATCCGTCACGGGCGCGGTCCCCCGCCTGCTTCGCGGCGGGCCCATCGCCGCGACGATCCGCGAGCAGGTGACGGCCGATGTGGCGGCGTTCCGTGCCGCGCACGGGTACATCCCGGCCCTGGCGGTCGTCGTGGTCGGGAAGGACGCCCCGTCGGCGGTGTACCTCCACAAGATCCTCGACGGCTGTGGTCGCGTCGGGATCGAAGGTCGGCTGGTGGAGCTGCCGGATGCGGCCAGCACAGCCGAGGTGACCGCCGCGCTCCGGACGCTCGACGCCGACCCGCTGGTGGCCGGGATCATCGTCCAGATGCCGCTGCCGCGCGTCGATCCCGCTGCGCACGGTGATCGACATCCTCGACCCGCAGCGCGACATCGACGGCATCCACCCCCTGAACGCGGGCCTGCTGTCCCTGGGCTACGAGGGGTTCCTGCCCGCCACGGCCCACGCGGCGGTTGAGATCCTGGTCAGATCCGGGATCGAGCTCGACGGCCGGCACGCGGTCGTGGTCGGCCGGTCCAACGTGGTGGGCAAGCCGGCCGCCCTGCTGCTGCTCCGGGAGCACGCCACCGTGACCGTGTGCCACTCGCACACCCGCAACCTGGCCGAGGTGGTCCGCACCGCTGACGTGGTCGTCGTCGCCGCCGGGCGACCCGGGCTCATCACGGGCGACATGCTCAAGGCGGGTGCCGTGGTCGTGGACGTCGGGATCAACGTGGTCGGTGACGAGCTGGTCGGCGACGTCGAGTTCGACTCCGCCGCCCGCGTTGCCTCGGCGATCACGCCCGTGCCCGGCGGGGTCGGGCCGCTGACCAATGCCATCCTCCTGTCCCATCTCATGCGGGCCGCGCGCGACCAGGCGGCGGGCCGCGTCCCGCTCGGCGCTCGCTCGCTCGCGGTGCCCGTCCAGGAGTTGTCGTCATGACCGCCACCAGCGCGTTCCCCTCCGATCTCGAGATCGCCCGTGCCGCCACGCCCCGCCCGATCACCGAGGTGGCCGCGGACCTCGGTCTCGGTCCCGACGAGATCGAGCCGTACGGGCGAACCAAGGCCAAGGTGACCCTCGACGCGATCCGGCGAGTGGAAGCCGAGCGACCGAACGGCAAGTACGTGGTCGTGACCGCCATCAGCCCCACCCCCCTGGGCGAGGGCAAGAGCACGACCACGGTGGGCCTTGCGCAGGGCCTCGAGCGGATCGGTCGCCGGGCGGCGGTGACCATGCGCCAGCCGAGCCTGGGTCCGGTGTTCGGGATCAAGGGCGGCGCGGCCGGCGGTGGCTACAGTCAGATCATCCCGATGGAGGACTTCAACCTCCATCTCACGGGCGACGTCCACGCGATCGGGGCCGCGCACAACCTCGCGGCGGCGTTCGTGGACAACCACCTGCACCACGGCAACGCGCTGGGGATCGATCCCCATGGCGTGCTCTGGCCACGCGTGGTCGACATCAGCGACCGGGCGCTGCGCGAGATCGTGGTGGGTCTGGGCGGCCGGGCGAACGGCGACCCGCGCGAGGCGCAGTTCGTGATCACGGTCGCCTCGGAGGTGATGGCGATCCTCGCGCTCGCGTCCGATCTCGCCGATCTGCGCGCGCGCCTGGGCCGGATCGTGCTCGCCACGCGCCGCGACGGCGCACCGGTGACCGCCGACGAGCTCAAGGTCGCCGGAGCGATGACCGTGCTCCTGCGCGATGCGCTCAAGCCCAACCTGCTCCAGACGCTCGAGGGCGGTCCGGCGTTCGTCCACTGCGGGCCGTTCGGCAACATCGCCCACGGCAACAGCAGCATCATCGCCGACCGGGTGGCGCTGCGGACGACCGACATCGTGGTCACCGAGGCGGGCTTCGGGGCCGACATGGGGGCCGAGAAGTTCTTCGACATCAAGTGCCGGGCATCGGGCCTGCGACCCGACGCGGCCGTGGTGGTGGCCACCATCCGGGCGCTCAAGATGCACGGCGGGGTGGGGCGCATCGTGGCCGGCAAGCCGCTCGACCCGGCGCTCCTCGCCTCGGACCCCGAGGCCGTCCGAGCGGGTGGCGTCAACCTGGCGGCGCAGCTGGCCAACGTGGCCGCGTTCGGGGTGCCGGCAGTGGTCGCCATCAACACCTTCCCGACCGACACCGACGAGGAGATCGCCGCCGTGCGCGAGGTGGCCATGGCGGCCGGCGCCCGGGACGCGGTGGTGGCCCGGCACTTCACCGACGGCGGAGCGGGCGCCACCGACCTCGCGCGCGCCGTGTGGGCAGCGGCCGAGGCGGGTGCGCCCGACTTCGCACTGCTCTACCCCGACGATGCGTCGCTGCGCGAGAAGATCGAGACGATCGCGGTTCGCATCTATGGGGCCGACGGGGTGGACCTCAGCCCGGCTGCCATCCGCCAGCTGGATCAGTACGAGGGGATGGGCTTCGGGCAGCTCCCGATCTGCATGGCCAAGACCCAGTACAGCCTGTCCCATGACCCCAAGCTGCTGGGCCGGCCAACCGGGTTCCGGGTGCCGATCCGCGAGGTCCGCCTGTCGGCCGGAGCCGGGTTCATCACCCCGCTCGCCGGTGACATGCGCACGATGCCCGGGCTGCCCAGCCGGCCGGGGGGCGAGCGCATCGACATCGACGCGGACGGCAACGTCGTCGGGCTGTTCTGAGCGGCGAGCCCCGCCGCGACGGCGGTGCCGGCAGGGGTCAGGCGGAGAACGAGAAGTTGGTGGCCAGCGCCAGCCCGGCGGTGATGATCAACCCGACGATCACGCCCAGCACACCGACGCCCCACATCGTCCAGTCGATCGGGCCCAGCGTCTCGCTTGCGTGACCGTGGTCATCGTGGCCGTGGTCGCCGCCATGATCGGCCGTGGAACCGTGAGCACCCGCCACGACGTGCGACGTGCCGTGCTCATCGGGCACGTGGTTGGCGCTCGCGCCGGCCGCTTCGCCGTGTGCGCCGGAAGTCTCGCTCATCGAATCGTCGGAACCTCAGCGTCGTCGATCGTACGGGTCATCATTGTCCCATGTCGGCCTCGCGCGCGAGCGACGTCACCTTAGACTGGGGTCGATGCTGACGCTCGTCCTGACCCGTCACGGCCTGACCGATCGCTCGGAGCCCGAGCAGCATCTCGGCCAGCGGCTGGACATCTCGATCAACGAGGAGGGCCGGCGAGAGGCGCAGGCGCTCGGTCACCGGGTCGCCGGAATCGCATTCGACCGCGTCATCACCAGCCCGCTGTTCCGCGCCCGCGAGACGGCCGAGATCATCGCCGGCAAGGCCGCCGTCGAGGCTGATCCCCGGCTGCGCGAGATGGACTACGGCGCGTGGGAGGGTCGAACCTACGCCGAGATCGACCAGGCGGACCGCGCCTTTCGGCGCGAGTGGGAGGCCTCGCCCGACCAGCTGTCGTGCCCCGGCGGCGAGTCCGGGCTCGACGTGGCGGAACGCGTGCGAGCCTTCCTTCGCGACCTGCTCGACGAGCATCGCTCCTGGCGCGCCCGGGCTTCGTTTCGGGCGGCGACCGCCGGCCCCGGGGCAGGGGACCAGCGGCCTGACCGGCCGATCCTCGCCGTGGGGCACGGAACGACGAACCGGATCCTGCTGTGCGTGGCGCTCGGCGTCCCGGTGGCCGACTACCGGCGGCGGTTCATCCAGAGCCAGGTCAACCTGACGGTGCTGCGCTGGGCGGACGACGCCACGCCCGAGCAGGCGATGCTGCTGCTGATGAACGATCGGTCGCACCTGGCCGGCACCACGCGCCGCCCCTGGTCGGAGGGCTAGCCGGCCGAACCGTCCGTTTCCTCCGGGTCGCGCTTCGGACGGCCGGGCATCCCGAGGCGCCACCAGAGCAGCGCGAGCGCGAGGATCACGACGGCGACGGCGATCGCGAGGTCGAACGGCTGGAGCGCGTCGCGGATCTGATGCCAGTTGGCCCCCAGCTGCACGCCCGCGAAGGTCAGCGCGATGGACCACGGCACGGCGCCGGCCGTCGAGTACATGATGAACTTGGGGAGCGGCATCCGGGTGACACCGGCCGGGAACGAGACGAACGTCCGAACGATCGGGAGCAGCCGGCCGAAGAACACGGTCGCCGCCCCGTAGCGCTGGAAGAACCGATCGGCGGCCTCGATCTCGTGGGGCCGGATGAGCAGGTACCGGCCGTAGCGCTCCAGGAACGGGCGACCACCGTAGGCGCCGATCGCATAGGCGATCAGGGAGCCCGCCGTGTTGCCGATCGTGGCCACGATCACCACGATCCAGAAGTTCCAGGGCGCTCCGGTCAGCGGCTCCAGCTGGCTCGGATCCGAGACCAGGAAGCCGGCGTACGGAAGGATCAGCTCCGACGGCAGCGGGATCATCGCCGACTCGATCGCCATCGCCACCATCACGCCCACGTAACCGACGGCACCGTACAGCGAGTTCAGGAAGGGGATGACGATCTGGTCGATGAATGCGAGCACGGGCGGGCTGCTGCTCCGAACGGGGGTCTGGGCTCGAGGCACGGTCCTCGAAAGGCGGCCGGCAGGGCCTGCGCCCATGCCCGGCGGGGCCGAGGATAGCGGACTATGCTCGGCGCACGGTGACCGAGGCCCAGCTCACTCCCGACCGACCGATCGCGCGCGGACCTCGCGACGATGTCGTGCTGACCGGTGCGGACCTGTCCATCGGCGATGTCGAGGCCGTGGCACGCCACGGCGCGCGCGCCGTCCTCGACGTCGCAGCGCGCGAGCGCATGGCGGAGGCCAACGCGGTCATCGAGGGCCTGGTGGCGAGAGGAGAGGTCGTTTACGGCGTCACCACCGGGTTCGGCGACCTCGCCTCGACCACCGTCCCGAGCGGTGACGTCGCGCGTCTTCAGGAGAACCTGCTCGTCTCGCACGCCGCGGGCGTCGGTGACCCGTATCCGCGCGACGTCGTGCGCGCGATGCTGCTGCTGCGCGCGAACACCCTCGCGCTGGGCCACTCCGGTTGCCGGCCGTTGCTGGTCGACCGCATCTGCCGGTACCTGGAGCTGGGCATCCATCCGGTCGTCCCCGAGTACGGCAGCGTGGGTGCGTCGGGCGACCTGGCGCCGCTCGCCCATCTGGCGCTGCCCCTGATCGGCCGGGGCCAGGTGGAGCTCGAAGGTCAGGTGGTGCCGGCCCTCGTGGCCCTCCGGGAGCACGACCTGGAGCCGCTGACCCTGGGCCCCAAGGAGGGTCTGGCGCTGCTCAACGGCACCCAGCTGATGAGTGGTATCGGCGCGCTGCTGCTGGCCGACGCCGATCGGCTGGTTCGGACCGCATCGGTCGTGGCGGCGATGTCGGTCGAGGCGCTGCTGGGGACCGAGGTCGCGTTCGCGGCGCCGTACCAGCTGGCTCGTCCGCACCCCGGGCAGGTGGCGGTCGCCGCCGAGCTACGGCATGTGCTCCGTGGCTCGCGGCTGCAGGCGGCCCATCACGATTCCTCGCACAAGGTCCAGGATCCGTACTCGCTTCGCTGCGTGCCCCAGGTTCACGGCGCCGTGCGCGACGCGCTCGACCACCTCCGTCGCGTGCTGGACATCGAGCTCAACTCGGCCACCGACAACCCGCTGGTGTTCCCTTCCGGTGCTGCGGTTCCGGCGGATGCGTTGGCTACCGGCGGCGGGCTGGTGATCTCCGGCGGCAACTTCCATGGTGAGCCGATTGCGCTGGCCCTGGACTTCGCGAAGCTGGCGCTGGCCGAGCTGGGCGCGATCAGCGAGCGACGGACGGCGCTGCTCCTCGACCCGCGGCTCAACGGCGGCCTGCCGGCGTTCCTGTCGCCCGACCCCGGGCGAAACAGCGGGCTGATGATCGTGCAGTACACGGCTGCGGCGCTCGCCTCGGAGAACAAGGTGCTCGCGCACCCATCGTCGGCCGACTCGATCCCGACGTCGGCCAATCAGGAGGACCACGTCTCGATGGGGGCGGGCTCCGCGCGTCATGCACGGCTGGTGCTGGCGAACGTCGAGCGCATCCTCGCGATCGAGCTGCTGTGCGCCGCGCAGGCGCTCGAGCTTCGGCTGCGTGACCTGGCTCGGGACGGTGTCCCGGCACCGGAGCCCGGTGCGGGGGTCGTCGAGGCGCACGAGCGGGTCCGCGAGCTGGTGCCGGCGCTCGAGGGGGATCGCGAGCCGGGGCGCGATCTCGCTGCCGCGATCGGACTCGTCCGCCGCGGGCAGCTGGCGGCGCTGGCCGGATAGACTCGCGTCCATGGGCATCCGCATCGTGGACGTCACCGATGAGGCGACGTTCCAGCTGCTCCCGCCATGTGCGAACCCGGCGTTCGACCACCGCTCGTGCGACTACTGGGAGGATGCCGACCGAGGTTCCAGGGCGGCGCGCTCGTCGTGGCTGCACCACGATCGCGCCCCTGCGCGCGGGGAAAGCCGCCGGACGCGCAATCCGTTCGGCGACGACGCTGACGACGCCACCGCGTTCAACCCCTTCGCCGCCGCGTCGACGGGTCCGGCGTTCAATCCGTTCCTGGCCGGCGGCGACGAGCCGGTGGAGAACCCATTCGCCCCGAAGCCCGTGGAGCGACCGAAGGTCGGCTCGGATGCCCCGCGCAAGCTGCGGTTGCTCGGTCGCGGGCTGGGCTTGTTCGGGAGCTATGCGAAGGTGCTGCTCGATGACGACGAGCCAGCCGCGTACGCACAGTTCGGGCCGCTGTCCGCCTATCCGCGCGCGCAGCGCACCCGGGAGCTGTACCCGAAGCTGCCCCAGTCGCCGCTGCCCGCGGTGATCACGTGCATCGCCACCACGTCCGAGGCCCGGGGTCGAGGTCACGCCGCGAGGCTCGTGGATGCGGTCTGTGAGGACCTCGCGGGGCGCGGCTTCTCCGCCGTCGAGGTGTACCCGGAGGTAGGCGCGGACGCCGACGCCACGAGCGCCGCAGACCCGGGCTTCTGGGCTCGGATGGGCTTCGCGGTCGCTGCGGCCGACGAGCAATTCCCGGTGCTGCGCCGGGAGCTCGGGTGAGGCGTCGACCGCGTCTGCGCATTCGAACGGTGCGGTCGACGATGACGGCGCTGTCAGCCGCCACGGTGCTGACTGCCGCGATCGCCGGCTGCGGTGCATCGCCCGTTCCGGTCACGCCATCGGCCGCGGTTGGATCGACTGCCGTGGGCGTCCTTCCGTCGGCGCCCGGCACGGCGCCCGCAGCGTCCGGAGCGGCTCCCGGGGCCTCGGCCAGCCCGCCTTCGAGCCTTCCGGTGGGCTCACCGGCCGTCGTCCTGGATCCGTCGCTGCTCTTGATCCTGCCGCCGGACGTCGGCGGCGTCCCGGTCACCTCGGAGCCCGACTCGTTCACCGACGCGACGGCCGACCCTGACTTCGTGGCGAACGTCGAGGCAGCCGCCTTCGCGCTCGCGGTCGACGCCGGCGATCTTGCCTCGGGCGTCGTCGCGCGCCTCAAGCCGGGCGTCTACTCCGACGCGTTCTTCCGGGACTGGCGCGACGAGCTACGACCAGGGGGCCTGCTCCCAGGCCGGTGGCGTGGTGGGCAACGCGGAGGCGGACATGGGCGGCCGGACGGTATATGTCACCAGCTGCGCCGGCGGATTGCTGGTGTACCACGCGTATCTGCCCGACCGTGGCGTCGTGATCTCGCTGTTCTCGCTGGGCGACCGCCGCTTCGGCGAGCAGCTGATGAGCGACCTCCGGCCCTGACGCTCTCCCACCGGGGCGGCGTAGGATCGACGGCCATGACGACCGCGAACCTCGAGCAATCGCAACCCGGCCCGCGACCCGTACGCGCCCCGCGCGGGACGACGCTATCGACTCGTGGCTGGCCGCAGGAGGCCGCCCTCCGGATGCTGATGAACAACCTCGATCCGGAGGTCGCCGAGAACCCCGACCAGCTGGTGGTGTACGGCGGGACCGGACGCGCCGCCCGCAGCTGGGCGGCGTTCGATGCGATCGTGCGCGAGCTGCGGCGCCTGGGGGACGACGAGACGCTGCTGATCCAGAGCGGCAAGCCGGTCGCCGTGTTCCGGACGCACGAGTGGGCGCCACGCGTCCTCATCGCCAACTCCAACCTGGTCGGCCGATGGGCGACCTGGGAGCAGTTCCGCGAGCTGGAGCGACGGGGCCTGATGATGTATGGCCAGATGACCGCCGGCTCCTGGATCTACATCGGCACCCAGGGGATCCTCCAGGGCACCTACGAGACGTTCGCCGAGCTGGCGCGGCAGTACTTCGGTGGGACGCTGCGGGGCCGGGTCACGCTGACCGCCGGGCTCGGCGGCATGGGCGGCGCGCAGCCGCTCGCGGTGACGATGAACGAGGGCGTGTGCCTGGCGATCGAGGTCGACGAGGCACGAGCGGAGCGCCGCCACGAGATCGGCTACGTGGATCGGCTGACGACCGCTCCCGGCGAGGCGCTCGCGATGGCGCGGCGAGCCGCGGAGGAAGGGGTGGCGCTGTCGATCGCGCTGGTCGGCAACGCGGCCGAGATCGAGCCCGCCTGGGCGGCCGCGGGCGAGACGTTCGACATCGTCACCGACCAGACCTCCGCGCACGATGCACTCGGCGGCTACGTCCCGGCCGAGATCTCGCTCGAGGACGCGATCGTGCTCCGCAACGCCCAGCCCGACGTGTACGAGGCGCGCGCAAAGCGGTCGATGGCCGACCACGTCCGGGCCATCCTGGCGTTCAAGGAATCGGGCGCCGTCGCGTTCGACTACGGCAACAACCTGCGCGCCCAGGCGCTGGAGGCGGGCGTGGCCAACGCCTTCGCCTACCCGGGGTTCGTGCCCGCGTTCATCCGTCCCCAGTTCTGCGAGGGGCGAGGACCGTTCCGCTGGGCCGCGCTGTCGGGCGATCCGGCGGACATCCTGCGCACCGATCGCGCGATCCTCGAGCTGTTCCCCGACGATACGGGGCTGCGACGGTGGATCGAGATGGCCGAGGCAAGGGTCCCGTTCCAGGGACTGCCGGCGCGGATCTGCTGGCTGGGGTACGGGGAGCGGGCCAGGGCCGGGCTCGAGTTCAACCGGCTCGTCGCCTCGGGCGAGGTGTCGGCGCCGATCGTGATCGGGCGGGACCATCTCGACTCCGGCTCGGTGGCATCCCCCAACCGCGAGACCGAGGCGATGGCCGACGGGACGGACGCGGTCGCCGACTGGCCGCTGCTCAACGCCCTCGTCAACACGGCGGCCGGCGCGACCTGGGTCTCGATCCATCATGGTGGCGGCGTGGGGATCGGGTACTCGCAGCACGCGGGGATGGTCGTCGTGGCGGATGGCACGGAGCTCGCGGGTCGCAAGCTGGAGCGCGTGCTGACCACCGATCCCGGGATGGGCGTCGTGCGCCATGTCGACGCCGGGTACGAGCGAGCGATCGAGGTCGCGCGCGAGCGTGGGGTCCGGATCCCGATGCTCGACGACTGACCGGCGCTCTGCCGCTGGGCCGGCGCTCGGCCGGTGGCCCGGCACCCGTGGCGGATCGGTCCTCGCTTCAGGGTGCGCCAGCCCTCGCTTCCGGGTGTGCTGGCCCTCACTCCCGGCGCGCGGGTCCTCACGCCGACGCGTGCCGGCCAGATCGTGCCGGCCCGGGCCACGCGGGGCCGGTGGCTTCGCTAGCATCAGACCGTGCTCGTCGAAAGCGTGCCCAACATCTCCGAGGGCCGACGCCTCGACGTCGTGGAGCGCCTCGTCGACGCTCTGACGGGCGTTCCCGGGGTGTTCCTGCTCGACCGCACTTCCGATGCCAGCCACAACCGCTCCGTGCTCACGGTGGCCGGTGAGCACGACGCCGTCTCGGCCGGGCTGGAGGCGATGGTCGGCCAGGCGATCGACGACATCGACATGGATGTCCAGACGGGCGAGCACCCTCGGATCGGCGGTGTGGACGTGGTGCCGTTCGTGCCGCTCGGCGACACGACGATGGACCAGTGCGTCGAGCTGGCGCGCGCGTTCGGCCGCCGCATCGCCACGCGCTGGGACCTGCCGGTCTACCTGTACGCCCAGGCGGCGACTCGCTCGGACCGGGTCCGGCTCGCCGACGTGCGGCGCGGGCAGTATGAGGGTCTCAAGACCGAGATCGCCCACAACGGCCGGCACCCGGACTTCGGGCCGCCGCGGATGCATCCCCGCGCGGGCGCGGTCGCCGTCGGCGCCAGGCCGTTCCTCATCGCCTGGAACATCAACCTCGACTCCGACGACGTGGAGCTGGCCAAGCGGATCGCCCGCCGCGTCCGGGAGTCGGGTGGCGGGCTGCCCCGGATCCAGGCGAACGGCTTCCGGGTCGAGGAGCCCGAACGCGGTCACCCTGTCCGGGCGCAGGTGTCGATGAACCTGCTGGACTTCCGAACCACGTCGCTGTGGCAGGCATGGGACGCGGTCGCCGACCTGGCCGCCGAGGACGGAATCGCCCTTGTGGAGTCGGAGCTCATTGGGCTGGCCCCGCTCGCGGCCCTGTTCGATGTCGCAGATCATGCCGGGGCGCCGGCCGACGGACCGGTTGCGGATCGGCTGGCCGCGGCGGCACGGGCGATCCGGTTGCGAGACTTCTCGCCGCTGATGGCGCTGGAGCTGCGGCTGGACGCCGCCCGCGAACGACGATGACGCTCCGCCTGATCGAGGGCGGCAAGGGCGACGTGGACGCGCCCGGTCTCCTGATCCACGGGGCGGCCCAGATTGCCACGCTCGCCGGCGGTCTCCGGCGCGGCGCAGGGCAGGCGGACGCGGCGGTGCTGGTCGCGGAGGACGGCGCTGGTCAGCCTGCTCCGGCAGGCCCCGTGATCGCCTGCTGGGATGGACGGATCCTGGGCGTCGGGCCACGCGACCGCATCGAGCAGGGACTCGAGCTCAGCGGCTACCCACTGTCGCGGTTCGCGAGGCTCGACGCCGGGGGCGGCCTGGTGACGCCCGGACTTGTCGATCCCCATACGCACCTGGTGTTTGCGGGATCGCGGGAGCAGGAGCTGGTGCTCCGCCAGCAGGGCGCCGGCTACCTGGACATCCTCGCCGCCGGCGGCGGCATCCTGTCGACCGTGGAGGCCACACGCGCGGCCGCCTCGGAGGATCTGGCGCGTCATGGCCGACGCTGGCTGGACGAGATGCTCGGCCACGGCGTCACCACGATCGAGGCGAAGTCGGGCTACGGGCTGGATCTGGCGACCGAGCTGCGGCTGCTCGACGTGGCCTGGCAGCTGGGTCGGGAGGGGCCGATCGAGGTCATCCCGACCTACCTGGGGGCCCACGCCGTGCCCGCGGAGTTCCGTGCCAGGCCGGAGGGCACCGAGGCGTACGTTCGGAACGTGATCGACGAGCAGCTCCCCGGGGTTGCCGCGCAGGGGCGTGCGGCGTCGTGTGACGTGTTCTGCGAGGAGGGCGTGTTCAGCGCCGACCAGAGCCGCCGGATCCTGACCGCCGCTGCCGGATATGGGATGAGCCTCCGGCTGCACGCGGACGAGCTGGCGCCGTCGGGGGGTGCCGAGCTCGCCGCGGAGCTGGGGGCCCTGTCAGCCGACCATCTGCACGCCCCGAGCACCCGGGGCATCGAGGCGCTGGCGCATGCCGCGGGCAGCGAGCACCCGACGGTCGCGACGTTGCTGCCGATGACGACCTGGTTCCTGATGGCCGGCGACGCGGCGCCGGCTCGGCGGTTCATCGAAGCTGGCGTTCCCGTTGCGCTGGGAACGGACTTCAATCCCGGGACATCACCGTCGCCGAACCTGCCGCTGGTCATGACCGCGGCCTGCCTCGAGATGGGGATGTCGCCGACCGAGGCGCTCGTCGCGGTGACCATCAACGCCGCGCACGCGCTCGGCGTGGCCGAGCAGATCGGGTCGATCGAGGCCGGCAAGCAGGCCGACCTGGTGATCTGGCGCGCAACCTCGGTGGGTCAGCTCCCGTACTGGGTGGGCGCGGACCTGGTGCAGGTCGTGGTCAAGAACGGCCGGGTCGTGTACCGCCAGGGCGGCTGACCGGCGCGATCCCAGCACCGGCCGAAACCGCCGTCGCTGATCGATCGCGCTCGCGTATCGATCGCGATCCCGTCAGGCCTTGCCGCGTGACTCCAGGAGCACGGTCGTCGTCTCCGACGGCAGGCTCGACGAGGTGACCGACAGCTTGGGCTGGACGCTGCGCTCCGCGCCCATCTCGTGCAGGAACCGGCGCACCGCCTCGTCGCAGTCGGCCTCCACCTCGCACACGGGCATCGGGACGACGATCCGGGGGTCCAGCTGCGCAACGAGCGCCGCGGCGCCGGTGGCCGAGAGTGCCCCGCCGATCGGCACGCAGGCGACCGCGACGCGCCCGATGTCGGAGAGTCGCTCCTCGGTCAGCTGGTGTCCGATGTCGCCGAGATGGATCACGTGGATGCCCTCGAGCTCGACCACGAACGCGGTCTGACGGCCGCGACTCTCGCCGCGCGCGTCGTCACGGAAGGTCCGAACGCCCGTGACCAGCACGTCATGGACCTCGTACTCGCCCGGTCCGTCGAGCACGAACGCCGGCTCGAGGCTGGTGGCGATGGCCGTCCCGCCGTCGCGCGACAGCTTCGCCGACTTCTTCGGGGGCGGGTCGTCGTCGGGGTGGCTGAACGTGATGACGTCGGCCGTGATGCCACGTCCCGTGGGACCGACGATCGACGGATAGGGATCGTTGACGACGACCCCCTCCTTGCCGCGAAGCCGGACACAGGTCCGTCCGTACCAGGTGATCTCCATGGCCGGATTCTTGCACACGCCCCGTTGCCGGAGCTCATCGCCGCGGCAGCTCGGATGGTGCGCGCGGCGAGTCTCCGGACAAGGCGCCGGCGGCGTCCACGCCCGGGTCCAGGGACAAAGAGAGGACCGGAGGCGCCTGCCCAATCGGCGCCTCCGGCCCGAGGGAGGGAGGATGGAACCTGAGGGGTGTTCCGATACGAACCATATGCCGGCCCGATTCAAGCCCAAGCCTGCGAACGATTAAGAAACGCACATCTCGCGCAGCCCCGAGCGTGGGCCGGCCGTTCGGACGTGCCGGGTCGGAGCGGGGCTCATGGCACAATCGGCCGGCAATGCCACAGGCGACGGATCGTTCACCCCTCCTCGGCGCCCTGCTGACCGTGGTCCTGGTCGCCGGCGCGTGCGGGTCCGCGAACCCGACACCTTCGCCGGCTGCGACGACCCCGGCGCCGACCGCGACCTCGACGCCCGTGGCCAGCGCCTCCGGCGCGCCGTCGGTCCCCTCGGGCTCGGCGTCTCCCACGCCGGCCGGAGCCGCTGCCTGCGATCCGAATGACACCTCCACCCCTGCTCCGGCGAGTCCGGACGCCAACGATCCGAATGCCGCCCTGTACGGTCAGATCGAGGGTCAGGTCAGCGACCTGCGGGGCCTTCAGGCCAAGACCCCCGTGGAGCGCGCGGTGTTCGATGCCGCCGGCCTGTGCGCCTACATCCGAGCCAGCTTCAATCGCGACAACCCGGAGTCGCTGGTCACCGGCACCGAGATGGTCTACAAGGCGCTCCTCCTGATGCCCCAGGACGCATCGCTGCACGACCTGTACATCGAGCTGCTCACCAGCCAGGTCGCGGGTCTGTACGACGATGAGACCAAGCGGATGTACGTCGTGTCGCAGTCAGGCGAGATCGGCCCGACCGAGGAGATCACCTACGCCCACGAGTACACGCATGCGCTGCAGGACCAGGCGTTCGGCCTGCGCTCGATCGTGGGCAGTGCGACCGATCAGAGCGATCGGACGCTCGCGCGCACGGCCCTGGTGGAGGGCGACGCCACGCTGTCCATGACGCTGTGGGCGCAGCGGTACCTGACGCTCGCGCAGCTGGGCCAGGTGGCCGCGACCGCAGGCGATCCCGCCTCGCAGGCCATCCTCGACAAGATGCCCGCGATCCTGCGCGAGCCGCTGCTATTCCCGTACGAATCCGGGTTCCAGCTCGCGTTCGGCGCGTACGGCAGCGCCGGTGGGTTCTCGGGGGTGGACGCACTGTTCAAGCAGCCACCCGACTCGACCGAGCAGGTGCTGCACGCGGACAAGCTGGCGTCGCGCGAGCAGCCCGTCGTGGTCAGCTTCCCATCGGATCTCGCCTCCCGGCTGGGCGACGGCTGGTCGGTGCCGCTCCAGGACACGATGGGCGAGTACCTGCTCGAGATCCTGCTACGCGATGCCGGCGGCGTCGATTTCGGCGACATCGACCGAGGCCGCCGCAGGCTGGGGCGGCGACCGGCTGGCGCTGGTCGAGGGCCCGAACGGTGAGACCGGCGTGGTGCTCGACACCACGTGGGACAGCGGGACCGACGCGGACCAGTTCGCATCGGCGAGCGACGGGCTCGTCGGCCGGCTCCGGGCGGCGGGCCGGAGCGCGTCGGTGCTGGCGACGTCGGGCACGCGAGTCGTGCTCGTGACCGCCGAGTCCGACGCGACCCTGAACCGCATCGCCGGCGCCCTCGGGCTGGCCGGCTAGATCAGGCGCAGGATCTCGGAACCCTCCTGCCGACCGGCGGCAGGTCTACATCGACTCGGGTGCCGAGATACCCAGCAGGCCCAGGGCATTGGCCAGCGTCGTCATGGTCGCGGTCACCAGGGCCAGTCGCCCGGCCGACCGCCCCGGGTCGGCAGCGTCGACGACGCGCGCGTCGCGGTAGAAGGCATGGAACTGGGTGGCCAGCTCCGTGGCATAGGCGGTGATGCCCTGCGTCTCCTCGGCCCGGACGGCGTCCTCGACGACCTCCGGGAACCGTGACACGGCACGCACCAGCGCGGCTTCCGGCTCGCCCGCCAGCAGGCCTTCGACCGATGGCGCGGCCCCGAGACCCGTCTCGCCGGCCTTGCGCAGGATCGAGGCGATCCGGGCGTGCGCGTACTGGACGTAGTACACGGGGTTCTCCGCCGACTGCTTCTTGGCCAGCTCGATATCGAAGTCGATCCCGGTGGTGGCGGCTCGGGAGCCGAAGAACCAGCGGGCGGCATCGACGCCGACCTCCTCCAGCAGCTCATCGAGCGTGATGAACTCGCCCGCCCGCTTGGACATCGAGATCTCGACCCCATCCCGGATGAACCGGACCCACGAGTAGAGGAGGATCTGGACCGACTCCCGATCGAAGCCCAGGCCCTGGGCCGCGTTGCGCAGCCGCGCCACCGTCCCGTGGTGATCCTCGCCCCAGATGTAGATCAGATGATCGAACCCGCGACTGAACTTCTCGGTCACGTAGCCGACATCCGCCGCGAAGTAGGTCGGTCGCCCATCGGCCCGGTAGACCACCCGGTCCTTGTCGTCGCCGAACGCCGTCGACCGGAACCACAGCGCCCCGTCCTGCTCGTACGTGTGTCCGGCCCCGCGGAGCCGATCGACGCCGCGCTGGACCCAGCCTTCGTCGTGGAGCGATCCCTCGCTCTTCCACACGTCGAAGTGCACGCCCAGGTGCTCGAGGCTGGCCTCGATCCGCGTCCGCACGCGCCCCGCCGCCCAGCGGCCGACGATGTCCGGTGCGTCGGCACCCGGCTCGGACGCGGCCGCCCACACGTCGGCCGGCAGCTCGTCGGCGAGCTCCCCGACGTAGTCGCCCCGATACGCGTCCTCGGGGAGCGGCTGTCCGCGCCGCAGGGCCACCACCGACGCCCCGAGGTTGCTGATCTGAGCGCCTGAATTGTTGAAGTAGTACTCGCGGGTGACGTCCTGACCACCGGCCTCGAGCACGCGGCACAGCAGGTCACCCACGAACGCGCCGCGGGCATTGCCAACGGTGAGCGGGCCGGTCGGGTTGGCCGACACGAACTCCACGTTCACCCGGCGCGGGTTGACGGCAGGGATCGTCCCCCAGGCGTCCGGCGTGGCGAGGATCGCTGCCACCAGCGACTCGAACACGGGCTCGACCACGCGGATGTTGACGAACCCGGGTCGGACAGCTTCGGCGGTCGCCACGACCCCCGTCCCTGACGGGCCGCGCAGCTCAACCACGAGTGCCTCTGCGATCTCCATCGGCGGGCGCCGCAACGGGCGTGCCAGCTTCATGGCCAGGTTCGTCGCGAAGTCGCCGAACGCGGGATTGGCGGGTCGCTCGATCTCGACCGCCGGTGCCGGCATTCCATCGGCCGACGCTCCGAGCCGCCCCGACGCCACCGCCGCGTCCCAGGCCCGGGTCACCGCTTCGCGGACCAGGCTGCGCACGGAAAGGATGCTCGCCGGGAGGGGTGCGGCGGGAACGGCGGAGCTCGGCACGTGGGCCTCCTGGGCGAGCGGACGGGGTGGGGCTGAGCCATCGTACCCGGACGCGGAGGAGAGGACCGGAGTACCAGGACCACGGTGCGGGATGGCACCGATATCTGCCCTGTCAGCCGGTGGGGTGCGGTGTGGTTGCGGATGGTCTGGCCCGGCGACGCACAGATCGTCCCAGTACCTTTGGCGGCCCCTGCCCCGTATCGTTCGGGATCCAGGCGCTCCACGCGGGCAACCGTCCGCGAGCACGCATCCGCTCCTGCGTCCTGCTCGGGAGGTACAGCATGACGCCCTCGCGGCCCTGACACCGACGGTCGGGGGTCTAACCCCGGCCACCGCCAGGGCCCGCCGGCAGAGTCGCCGTCGCTGACGACTCGCCGTTGAGCCAGGGTCCCCGAGACCAGGACGGGACGCACTGCCTGGGTGCGTCCCGTCCGCCTTTTCCGGGTATCCGCAGAGCGTGCGCCGAGGCGCGGCGATCGGGCGTTCGTCCTGGGTGATTTGTACTGGACGGCGGCGTCATCACGCGTCAACATGATCGATCCGTCCCGGCAGCGAGGGGTTGGGTCTGGGCGGGGCGCGCGTCGAACGCGCTGCATCAGGCGAGGGAGAGGGATCGATCGATGAACGCACGCAAGGTGCTGCGCACCGCGAGCTGGCTGGCCGTGGCCGCCATGCTGACAACGGCGCTCCTCGCGCCGGGCGCCGCGAGCGCGGACTCCACGAGCGGGGCCATCTGGACGACGTACCCGGACGGCACGACCGTGAATGCAAACGTCAGCTACACGTCCAAGCAGCAGGTGTACCTCAACGGTGGTCCGCAGAACTGCGGCAACAGCGGCGGCCTTGACGACGGCGACTACTACTTCCAGGTGACCGATCCCAGCGGCGCCACCCTGCTCTCGTCGGACGCGATCAAGTTCCGCCAGCTCCAGGTGGTGAGCGGCGTGATCGACGGTGTCTCGGGTCTGGGCAACCACGCGGTGGGTGCCGCGACCTGCAGCGGTGGCCACGGCGTCCAGCTCTACCCGTTCGACGACACCCCGAACAGCGGCGGGGAGTACAGCGTCGACATCGCCAAGGTTGCGGACGTTCAGGCGTGTGACGGCTTCAGCGGCGACCTCGGTTTCAACTTCAAGGGCTGCACCAACACCAAGAACGACAACTTCAAGGTGGGAGCGGACGCCGCGACGCCGACGCCGACCACGGCGCCGACGGCAACGCCGACTGACGCGCCAACGCCGACCCCGGCGCCGACAGCTACGCCCACCGAGCCACCGAACAACCCGACGCCGACGCCGCCATCCGAGCCGACGGCGACCCCCACGCCGACACCGACCCCCGCCGGGAGCATCGAGGCTGTGACCGGCACGCCGGACGTGACGCCTCCACCGACGGACTCTGTGACCCCTGCCACCCAGCCGAATGACTCGTGGCGGCTGATCCTGGTCGGCCTGGCTGGCCTGCTGGCGACCGTGCTGCTGCTGGCCCCGATCTCGAAGGTCACCGCGAACAAGCGCTAGACCTCGCCTCGAGCTCACGCACAGGTACGGCTCTCGAGGCCGGGACAACCGCCGCGCCAGGGCCTGTTGGCCCCGGCACCCCGGCCTGCGCGCCCCGGCCAAGGACGCTCGCCTGGGCATCGAGCGGCGGGGGGCGGAGCAACCTGTGTCGTTCATCCGACACAGGGGGTTCGGCCGCTGTCATTCGGACCCGTATGGCAGTACCGTGGTCATGCCCGAACACCGGTACGTTTCGGTGACTTGGTGCACCGGTAGATCGGTGCCTTGTGGACTCTGATCGAGTGCAGGGCAGATAGCGATAGCCGGTGGGTACTGGACATCGCCAGTACCCCGGGGCAGCATGAGTTCACCGCCCAGGCAGCGGGGGAGTACTTATCGCTCCAGTCGGAGCGCGGCCACGTCGCCGCAAAGCAGAGCAGGGGACCAACTATGAATCGATCGCACACGTTCCGCACCGCGGGGTGGCTTGCGGTTGCGGGCATGCTCGCAACGGCGCTGCTCGCGCCTTCTTCAGTACTTTCGGCCGGCTACACACCCGGCGCCAACGGCCATCCCACGAGCGGTCCATATAGCGACCTGAAGGGTGGCACGGCGACGTTCACCTTCGAGCAGAATGGTCAGCTCTTCTGCTCCGCCGGCGATACTGCGACCAGCTTCAGTTTCAAGCTGGACTATTCGAACGCCAACCTGCCCGCCGGCTCGTCCATCGTCGTCTATCTGTCGCCGAACCAGGGCGCGATCAACGGCAATGCGGGTGGCGATGCGTCCGGCTATATCGCCGATGTCGAGTCGAACTATGGCGTGATCACTTTCGGCAGTGGACTGAGCGGCTCCGGCACGATCGATGTCGACGTCAACGTGACGAAAGCGTTCACCGCAACTGGTGGAGGGATCCTTGGCGTGGTTGCCACGGAGTCCGGGGGCGCCGTGGTCACGAACTCGAAGACGAACTCGCTGAATTGCACAGAGGCGCAGCCCACCCCGACCCCCACCGTGGCACCGACCCCCACGCCGACGGTCGAGCCGACGCCCACCCCCACCGTGGCACCGACCCCGACCCCCACCGTGGAGCCCACGCCCACGCCGACGGTCGAGCCGACGCCCACCCCCACCGTGGCACCGACCCCGACCCCCACCGTGGCACCGACCCCCACGCCGACGGTCGAGCCGACGCCCACCCCCACCGTGGCACCGACCCCCACGCCGACGGTCGAGCCGACGCCCACCCCCACCGTGGCACCGACCCCCACGCCGACGGTCGAGCCCGACGCCCACGCCGACGGTCGAGCCGACGCCCACCCCCACCGTGGCACCGACCCCGACCCCCACCGTGGAGCCCACGCCCACGCCGTCGCCGACCGCGACGCCGATCGGCAGCGTACTGGGTGAGACCGGCACGCCCGAGATCACGCCGCCGCCGACGGACACGCTCACACCGGCGACCTCCGCCCCGAACGACTCCTGGCGGCTGGTCCTGATCGGGATGGCCGGCATCCTCGCAGCGATGCTGCTGCTGACGCCGGTGCCCGCGACGCGCCGGAGCAACAAGCGCTAGCCGAGACGCGGGGCCGGCTGACGCCGGCCATGCCTGACCGCTGTCCCCTGTGACCCGGACGGCCGGGATGCCATGAGGCATCCCGGCCGTTCTCTTTCCCTCAGATCCCGATGCGGCTCCCCGGCTGGACGACCTCCACCGGACCGCGGTAGTGAGCCGCGACGGCGGCAACTGCCTCCGTGGGGTCGAACCCCATCTGGAGATGCGTCAGTAGGACGCGGCCCGCGCCGGTCGCCGCGGCCAGCCGACCGACATCGTGGCCGTCGAGGTGCATGGCACCCGGCGGTACAGGCCCGGGCCCGAACGATGCCTCCGCGAGGAGTACGTCGTCCGCCTGGATCAGCGGAGCAAGGTCGTCCGCCCGTCCGCAGTCACCCGAGTACACCAGCCCCGGTCCATCTCTGCCCGTGGTGGCGCGCACGGCATAGCTCTCGTCCGTGTGCGTGACCAGGCGTGCCTCAAGCTCGACGTCGCCGACGCGGAGGGACCCCGCACGCAGGGGCTCGATGGACAGGGATTGGGCCGCGAACCCCGACTGACCGTGCAACGCATCGAGTCGAGCCTCGAGGGCTCCTGGCCCGATGACCCTGACTCGACGCGGTGGATCGAACTGAAAGCGCAGGTAGTGGCGCAGTGGCACGAGATCGATGAAGTGGTCCGGGTGGAGGTGGCTGATGACCACGGCATCGAGCTTCTCCGGCGGGACGCGCGCGAAGATCGCCGGAAACGATCCCTGGCCGAGGTCGAGCAGCAGGTGCGTGGAGCCGCTCGCGACGAGATAGGCAGCCCCGAGCGCACCCTGACGGTCGGTGTACGCGGGCCCCGCACCCAGGACCGTCAGCTGCATGTGCCAACCACCGGTCCGCGTATCCACCCGCTTGCCATGGGGAAAGCGTATCGCCAGACGCGGTCGAGGCGGCGGTAGGGGATCGTCTAGCGGTCTGGCGCCCTGGGCGTCGGCTGCGGCTTGTCGGGTGACGGCGTATGCGCAGGGACCGGGGAACGAGACGGCTTGGCACCATCGTTGTCGGGTCCGTTGCCGTTCCCGCCGGCGTTCGAGCCGTCGCCCGCGTTCGAGCCGCCGTTGCCGTTCCCGCCCGCGTTCGAGCCGCCGCTTGCCGTTCCCGCCCGCGTTCGAGCCGTCGCCCGCGTTCGAGCCGCCGTTGCCGTTCCCGCCCGCGTTCGAGCCGCCGTTGCCGTTCCCGCCCGCGTTCGAGCCGCCGTTGCCGTTCCCGCCCGCGTTCGAGCCGCCGCCCGCGTTCGAGCCGCCGCCCGGACCGGATGTGGTGACGCCGTTCAGCTTGTCGATGACGCCGCTCGATTGGGTCAGCGCTTTCTCGAGTCCCGCGGCCGCCGGACCAGTCGTCGAGCCGAGCAGCTCCTCGAGGACCGAGCGGTGGAACTCGACCACCTCGCGTGCCCGATCCGAGGCCGGACCACTGCCTGCGCCGAGGCTCTCGATCGCGTGCTCGTAGGCGGTGGTCGCGGCCGCGACCGCGCCCGCGTCACCTCGGCCCGCGGCATCGACGATGTCGGCCAGCCGCGCCTGCGCCTGTGCCAGCTCGGCGTTGAGCCGCTCGGCGGGATCGGTGGGCAGGAACATCACCTCGACGCTGAGTCGCGTCTCGTAGAGCGGGCCACCTGCTCGCGATGCGGCGAACGATGTCGAGCCGACCAGCAATCCGGCGAGCACGGCGGCTGCCAGGGACACGGTCGCTCGCCGCGGGCCCCACGACACGAACGGCATCTTCCGCAGGGCGGCCATCCGCGCCACCGTCGACGGCCGCGGATCGCCGGTCGCAAAGTGGCGACGCCATGCCTCCTCCACGACATGTGCCCTGGCGCGCCGCGCCTGCGCCGGGCTGGGATCAAGCCGAACGCGCGCGTATCGAGCGAGCATTCGCTCGAGCTCGTCGCCTGCGCTCGGTTCGAGAGCCTGCATCCCGTCCTCGTCCTTCACCGGCCGTCCCCCGACACGCGAGCCGGTCGCTCGTCGGGGCTGACCTCGATCCCCAGCTCCCGTCTCAGCGCCGCGATGGCCCGGAACTGGAGGCCCCGGATGGTGCCCTCCTGCCGGTCCATCGCCACCGCGGCTTCCTTCGCCGACAGACCGGCGAAGAACCGCAGCTCGATGGCCTCGCGCTGCTCCGGTGTCAGCCGGCGCAGCGCCAATGCGACGCTGTCCATCTCCTGTCGGAGCGCCGCCAGCTCGTCGGGCCCGTCGTCGCCGGCGGGTCGTTCAGTGGCCAGGTCGAGCGTGGCATGCTCGCGGCGCGTCCGGATATGGTCGATGACGACATTCCTGGCCAGCTTGAACAGCCAGCCCCCGAACGGGACGCCCCGCGATTGGTAGCGCGGCAGCGCCTCCAGGGCCTTGACGAAGACGAGCTGCGCCAGGTCCTCCGCGTCGCTCGGGCGGTTGACGCGGGCGGCGACGTAGCGATACACGGGCCCGTGGTAGTGGTCGAACAGCGACCCGAATGCTTCCGGGTCACCGTCGCGAGCCGCCGCCACCAGGCGTTCGATCGCCTCGTCGTCGACCGTCATAACGAACCGAGTTCCCCCGTGTTAGGGCTGGCGGTGTACGGCAACCACCATATCCGTGCGGCGCCCAGACTCAGGCACGCCGCCGCGCCCAGTCGGAAGCCCGACGAAGCGGGTCCCACCGCCGCTCACGATACGCCCCCGACGTGCATTCGTAACCACCCCCGACCGCACCGGTCCCACCTGATGGCTGGGCCCAGGCGGGCGCGTGCGGCGTCGATCGGAGCGCCCGATGATCCGTGCCGCGATCAACCGCTGATCACACCCAGCTCGTGGCCGACCGCATCGAACGCACCGAGGGCGCGATCGAGCATCTCGTCGGTGTGCGCTGCGGTCACGATCGTCCGGATGCGGGCCCGGTCCAGGGCCACCGTGGGGTACACGACCGACGTCCCGAACACGCCCTCCTCGAACAGTCGGTTGGAGAAGCGGATCGTGGTCTCGGCATCGCCCAGCATGACCGGCGTGATCGGTGTCTGGCTGCGGCCGGTGTCGAATCCCAGGCGGCCTAGCTCGGCCTTGAACCGCCGCGTGTTGGCCCACAGTCGTTGGACCAGCTCCGGCTCCTCGTCCATGATCCGGATCGCCTCGCGGCAGGCGGCAGCGACGGCGGGCGGATGCGAGGTGCTGAACAGGAACGGGCGGGCGCGCTGGATGAGGATGTCGCGCAGCGTCCGGCTGCCGGCCACATAGCCGCCCAGCACGCCGACCGCCTTGGACAGCGTGCCGACCTGGACCGCGACCCTGCCCTTGAGCCCGAAGTGGTCGACCGAGCCACGTCCGTTGCGCCCGAGCACGCCCGACGCGTGCGCGTCGTCGACCATGACGGCGGCCCCGTACGACTCGGCCGCCTCGACGATCCCGTCCAGCGGCGCAATGTCGCCGTCCATGCTGAACACGCCATCGGTGACGACCAGGATCAGGCGATAGGGCTGGCCGTGTCCGTCGCGCCCCTGCTCGGTGGCCTCGCGCAGCACCTCGCGCAATGCACCGACATCGGCGTGTGCAAACACCTTGCGAGGCGCCTTCGAGAGCCGCATGCCGTCGATGATGCTGGCGTGGTTCAGCTCATCGGACACGATCAGGTCGGTCTCCCCCGTGAGCACCGGGATCACGCCCGTGTTGGCGGTGAAGCCCGACTGGAAGGTGAGCACCGCCTCGGTGTCCTTGAACGCCGCAAGCTCGGTCTCGAGGGTCTCGTGGAGGGTCATCGTCCCCGCGATCGTGCGCACGGCCCCCGATCCCGCGCCGAACTGGCGGACCGCCTCCATCGCCACTGCCTTCATCCGCGGGTGATGCGATAGGCCGAGGTAGTCGTTCGATGACAGGCTGATCACCCGCCGATCATCGAGCGACACGATCGGCCCCTGTGACGAGCTCATCACCCGCAGCGGCCGGTACAGGTGTCGTTCGTGGAGCGCCGCCAGATCGTCGTCGAGGAAGGCCAGTGGGTTGGGGAGCGAAGCGGTTCCCATGGGTGTCTCCTCCGGCCCGGCGCCCTGGATCGTCGGCCTATGCGTGCCAGCTCATGATCACCTTGCCCGCGTCGCCCGAGCGGGCCGCCGCGAACGCAGCCTCGAAATCGCGGAACCCGAAGCGGTGGGTGATCGCCGGTGTGATATCCAGCCCGGACTGGATCATCACCGTCATCTTGTACCAGGTCTCGTACATCTCCCGGCCGTAGATGCCACGGATCGTGAGCAGCTTGAACACGATCTCGTTGACGTCGAGGCTGATGTCATCGACAGGAATGCCCAGGATCGCGATCGCGCCCCCGTGAGCCATGTTGTCGAGGACGGTGCGGATGGCGGCAGGGCTGCCCGACATCTCGAGCGCGACGTCGAACCCCTCGACCATCCCGAGCTCGCGCTGGACGTCGGCCAGATCCCGCTCGCGCGGGTCGACGACCACGGTGGCGCCCATGCGCGCGGCGATGGCGCGCCGGACCGGGTTGGGCTCGCTGACGACCACGTACCGGGCACCTGCGTGGCGCACGACGGCCGTGGCCATGAGCCCGATCGGGCCGGCACCGGTGATCAGGACGTCCTCACCCAGCACCGGGAACGCAAGCGCGGTATGGACCGCGTTGCCGAACGGATCGAAGATGGCGGCCACCTCGGGATCGATCCCCGGCCAGTGGTGCCAGATGTTGGTCATCGGAAGCGCCACGTACTCGGCGAAGGCGCCGTTGCGATTGACGCCCAGGCCCTCGGTGTGTGCGCACAGGTGGCGCCGCCCGGCCAGGCAGTGCCGGCACACGCCGCAGGTCACGTGGCCTTCGCCCGACACGATGTCGCCGACGGCGAAGTCGGCCACGTTCGAGCCCACCTCGGCCACCTCACCCACGAACTCGTGACCCACGACCAGCGGTGGCCGGATCGTCTTCGCCGCCCACGGGTCCCAGGCCTCGATGTGGAGATCGGTGCCACAGATCCCGGTCCGCTGGACCCGGATCAGGACGTCGTTGATGCCGATCTCGGGGTCGGGGACGGTCGTGAGCTCGAGGCCCGGCCCGGCCTCGGACTTCACCAGTGCCAGCATCGCCGCCTCCAGGTCACAGCGTGGCTCGCTGCCCAATCGTCGCCCGCCACCCGTCCATCAGTCGTTGCGCGGGTCCTCGGTCCAGTCGACCACCGGGTTCTCGACCCTGCCGATGCCCTCGATCTCACATCGCACTCGGTCGCCGGGCTCGAGGAACACCGGCGGGTCGCGGAACACCCCGACGCCGGCGGGGGTGCCGGTTGCGATGAGGTCGCCGGGCTCGAGCGTGATGTGCCGCGACACGAAGCTGATCAGCGCCGGCACCGGGAACAGCATGTCCGACGTCGAACCGTTCTGCATCGGGATGGGGGTGCCGGCGTCAGGCCCGCTGCCGGGAATGCGCCACGATCGTATCCGCAGACCGTCTGCCGGATCGAGCTCGTCGGGGGTCACGAGCACGGGGCCGATCGGCAGAAACGTGTCGCTGCCCTTGGCGCGCAGCCATTGCCCGTCGCCCTTCTCGCCCTCGGCCAGCGCCTTGGGGTTGCCCTGCCAGTCACGGGCGCTCACATCGTTGACCACGACGTAGCCGGCGACGTGATCCATCGCCTCGGCGTCCGTGACGCGACGGGCCGTGCGCCCGATCACCACGCCCAGCTCGACCTCGAGATCGAGCGCTCGTGTGCCGGCCGGACGGACGATGGCCTCGCCGTCGGCGATGACCGCGTTGTCGAACTTGGCGAACAGCATCGGGCGAGCCGGCGCGGAGCGACCGCCCTCACGGACGTGATCCGCGTAGTTGAGACCGATGCACACGATCTTGCCCGGATGCGCGACAGCGGCGAGGGGCGACCGCGCCGACGGATCCCGGCGTCGTGCGCCGCGCCGCGCAGCCCGGGCGACGAGCCGTTCCATGCTGTCCCGCCAATCGTCGTCACGGGCGAGCAGGCAGCATGGCGAGAGCCAGGTCCGGAGGGTCGGCCTGCGCTCGTATCGCGCGAGCTGACCGGCCGAGATCAGCCGCCCATCGACGAGGGCGCCGATGCGTGGGGACCCGTCTCGACCGGCGTGCGCGTACAGTCGCATCGACCGATCCCCGTCAGCTCGCCGCGGGACTCGGGGCCGCCGACTCGCCCGGGGCCGCCGACTCGCTCGGCGCGGCGCTTGGCGATGGCGACGGGGCCGTGCACTGGGGCTCGGGCGGTGCCAGCCACGTTCCGTCCGAAGCGACGCGCTCCCCGTAGCGGGTGAAGAAGTCGTAGATCTCCTGGGCATCGAGCGTATCCAGATACAGCGCGCGATCCCAGAGCAGAGCGGCATAGCGCGTGGGCATGTCCTCGAAGCGGGCGACGACGGGTCCCACGATGCCCGCCGGGAGGCCGCAGATCGGACTTGCCGGGAACCCCGCGCTGAAGTCGCGCAGCTGCTGGATCGCGGCGTCGTCGCAGGCGCCCTTGTTGCAGGAGTAGAGCAGCACCAGCCCACCGTGCTCAAGGTTGTGCACCCAACCGTTGGGGACGCTCTGGTCGTCGGGACCGTACACCTTGGGCTGCAACGGCCCGAACCCGGATTGGTTGATGTGCTTGCCGGACGCGGGCGGGCAGACCGGGTACGTGACCTTGTCACCCGGCTGCACGTGCGCGTTACCCATGTCCGTCTGCAGCTGACCCAGCTCGCCGGAGGCCGCGGGCTGCACCGTGTCGATCGCGGTGCAGGCATAGGTGGGCGAGGCCGCCGATACGAACACGAAGCCGCCGACGACAACGATGACCGCGATCACGATGGTCGCCAGAAGGGGTGTCCGCAGTCGCTGGAGGGTGCTCTCGGGCGCCTGTCGCCGGCGCGACGTCTCACGACGGCCCGCGCGCGTGGTGCCGCTGGGACCCCTGGACGAGGAACCTCGCTGGCGGCCGGCCGCAGGGGCATGGCGCGAACCGCGGGACGACGGTTGGCGGTTGGGGTCGGTCAAGGCTATCGAAGCTCCAGATGCTGGTGGCGCGCTGGCCGGTACCCGTTCGGCCAAAGGGACGCGGAGCGTGGGTGCAGGGCGAAGGGTAGCGTCCCGAGCCGACGCTCGCCGAGGGGACGCGGGTGCGGCACTCGAGTGCCCAACGCCGGGGGACCGACCGGGCACCCTGGCGCGGTCGACCGCGGCGGTCCGACCGCTATGGCTCGCTCAGGTAGCTGCGTACGTCGGCGCGGGTGAGCCCGAAGAACAGCAACCCGGCCAGGACCGCGACCAGGAGCGCGAACAGCGGCTGGGCGGCGAGGAGCGCGATCGGTACGACCGGGACGGTCAGCGTCGAGAGGCCGAGCGCCAGCCGGCGGCTCGCTTCCTTGCGCTGGAGCACGAGGGTCGTGGTGAAGATGGTGTAGGCGAGCAGGATCATGGCCACGGCGCCGACCGGGGAGATCGGTGCGCTGATCGCCTGATCGATGATCCAGCGCATGGACAGGCCCAGGACACCCAGGATCAGGAAGGCATAGCCGAGGAAGATCCGGATGCCGGGCGGCATGGCGCGCAGCTGGCTGAGCACGCCCAGATGATGCCACTGGCGCCGATGGGTCATCGTCCCGGCCGCTCGGATCATGGAGCGGAACCGCAATGCGCGCCACGACCGATACCCTTGCCGGCAGCCCCTGCATCAGAGGAACCTCATGGCGATCGACACCCCGGAATGGGTCAGGGACGCGGTCTTCTATCAGATCTTCCCGGACCGGTTTGCGATCAGCGACCGCGTGCCCAAGCCGGGCCCGCTCGAACCGTGGGCGGCGCCGCCGACCAACCACGGCTTCAAGGGTGGCGACCTGCTGGGCATCGCCGAGCACCTGCCGTACCTGTCCGACCTCGGCGTGACCGCGCTGTACCTCACGCCTGTGTTCGCCTCGGCCGCGAACCATCGGTACCACACGTACGACTACCTGCGGGTCGATCCGCTGCTGGGTGGCGATGCGGCGCTGCGGGAGCTGGTGGACGCGGCCCACGCACGGGGCATCCGGATCATCCTCGACGGGGTGTTCAACCACACCGGGCGCGGCTTCTGGGCGTTCCACCATGTGCTCGAGAACGGGGGCCAGTCACCGTACCGCGACTGGTTCCACTTCCATCCCGGGGCGCTCGATGGCCGGCGACCGATCCGACCGTACCCATGGCCGACCGACATCGACGATGCGCCCGACGAGCCGGCGCTCGAATCGACCGACGACGAGCGCGGCGACGAGTCGCTTCGGAGGCTCGGGTACCGTGCATGGTGGGGCCTGCCGCCGCTGCCCAAGCTCAATACCGCCAACCCGGCCGTACGCGAGCACCTGATGACGGTCGCCGAGCACTGGCTGCGGTTCGGGATCGACGGCTGGCGCCTGGACGTGCCAACCGAGATCCATGACGAAGGGTTCTGGCAGGAGTTCCGGCGACGCTGCCGTGCGGTGAACCCGGAGGCCTACCTCGTGGGCGAGATCTGGCACGAGGCCCCCGAGTGGCTGGCGGGTGACCGGTTCGACGCCGTGATGAACTACCCGTTGGGCCAGGCCATTCTCGGGTTCGTCGCGCAGGATCGCCTTGACGAGCGAGTGGTTCGAGCGCACCACGAGTACGGGCAGCGGACGCACGTCCGGGACGGGGCGGCGTTCGGCGGCGAGCTGGAGCGGTTGACGAGCCTGTACGACCGGGCCGTGACCGAGGTGCAGCTCAATCTGCTCGCCAGCCATGACAGCCCCCGGTTCCGCACGATGGCCGGCGGGGACCCCGCCGCGTACCGGCTGGCCGTGCTGCTCCAGGCCACGCTGCCCGGCGTGCCCTGCGTCTACTACGGCGATGAGGTGGGCGTCGAAGGCGGCCACGATCCGGACTGCCGGCGTGGCTTTCCATGGGACGAGTCACGCTGGGACACCCGGGGCCACTCGTGGACGCGGGCGGTGCTCGCCGCCCGCCGGGACCTGCCGGTCCTGCGCCGGGGGACGTTCCGGGTGGCCGGGTCGGCCGGTGCCGCCCTCGCGTTCCTGCGTAGCGGTGGAAACGGCGTCGACGGGGATCCGGTGCTGGTCGGGGTGAACGCCGGCGAGGATCCGGTGACCATCGATGTCGCGGTCCCGGAGCTTGCTGGTAGCGCGCTGGTGGCCCGGTCGTTGCCGGGCGCCGCCGAGTCGGCCGAGACCGAGGTCGGGAGTGACGGGCACGCCACCATCACGATGCCGGCGCGGTCGGGCCGCGTGCTTTGCCGCGCGGTCTGAGGTCCACGTCACCCGACCCTCGGGCCGGCCCGACCCAAGGTATGCTCGGCCTCCGTGGCAGATCTCCCGTTCCCGCTCGCCGATCCGCACGCCCCGCGTCTCCGGGAGGCCGCAGACATCGAGGGCAAGATCGTGCGTGCCCTGAATTCGCTCGGCCCGCTGGCGGGCAGGGACGTGGTGTTCCTCGATCTGCCCGACGGCCCGCTGCGCGATCGCTTCGAGGACACGGGGATCAGCGGGCGCTACCTGCCGCTGGCCGAACCACTCTCGATCGATGCCCATGACGGCAGCGTGGACGCCGTGATCAGCCTCTGGTCGGGGTTTCGCGGCATCGACCCGACGGAGCTGCTCGAGGTCGACCGCGTGCTGCGTCCGGGCGGCCGGTTGCTGGTGGTCCACGACTACGGTCGGGACGACGTGTCCGGCCTTCGGGACCAGGATGCCCCTGAGTACGGTCTGTGGAGCCGGCGTGACGGACCGTTCCTGCGGGACGGTGGCTTCAAGATCCGCGTCCTCCATTGCTTCTGGACGTTCGGCTCGCTGGACGAGGCTCGCGGGTTCCTGGCCGACGCGTTCGGCGGGCCGGGCGAGGCGCTCGGGTCCCGGCTGAAGCGAGCCCGGTTGACCTGGAACGTCGCGGTCTACCATCGGTTCCGGGGTGGCCTGAACCCGGACATCGAGGTGGGGGCGGACGTGGCCGCGAACGATGGCAACGGCCGTGCGATCGACGTCCAGGCATCGCCGGGTGCCGCACGATCCGCCTCGGGTGGCGCACGATCCGCCTCGAAGGCGCTCGCCTGACCGCGCCGATGACGCACCGGTCGCGCGACGCTCGCCGTCCGCCCACCACGCGTCGCTCACCAGCTGCCCGGCGACTGGACGAGCGCCGGTCCGGCCCCCGCATCGGCCCGATCCGTGTCACGCCGGTGCGGGTGACGTTGCTGCTGGCATTGGCCGGCGGGCTGGCGTTTCTGGCCTATGCGACGTTCGTCCGCGATCAGCTGCAGGTGCCGTTGATGGCCACCGGGTTTGCCGTTTGTGGCCTCGTGTTCGTCGTGATCGCCGTGCTCTCGGTGGGCGGCGTCGTGCGCGCCGGTCGAGAGGGCCGCGACGGTGCCGCGGTGCTGACCGCGCTGGTCGGCGGTCTGATGGCGGTGGCGGCACTGCTGCTGCTCGCGGCGGCGGTCATCATGAGCCTGATCTGGAGCGGCACCGCCGCGACTTGACCGCCCGCGGCCCATGGTTCGGGCACCGGAAAGGAGCATGCGCTCTGCTACACTCGCCCGGCCCTCAGGCCCGCGCACCGGGCGTCTCGGGGACGTGGGCCCCCATCGTCTAGAGGCCTAGGACGCCACCCTTTCAAGGTGGAGATCACCGGTTCGAATCCGGTTGGGGGTACCAGCCAGGCTTCGCCGCGCGCAGGCGACGCCACGCGCGGACGGGGCAGGCAGGCATCCGCCGCCGACGCCCGATGCGGGCCACGTGGCTCGGCCGCCAGTGCCCGACCGCCCTGCTATCCTCGACCGCGATGGAGCTCATGGGCGTCACCATCCGTACGATCGTCAGCGATAACGTGGCCATCCGATGTGATGGATGCGGCGACGTCATCGGCGGCACGCCGTGGCGCGTGAACATCCTGGACATCGTGTCGCCCGAGGTGGCCGTCGGGTGGACCGAACAGACGCCGGTCAACCCCGGTCCCCACCAGTTCCATCCGGAGCCCGCGTGTGTTCGTCGCTGGATGGCCGGCAAGGGCTACTATCTCTGCCGCCGCGGCGAGATCCGCGAGATCATGCGGCCGATCCCGCTGCCGCTCGATCCGCCGGCCATCGGCCTGTGCGACGGCGTGCATCGCGACGACCACGAGTTCGTCCCCGCCTGACGCACCCGTTCGGGCAAGCTGTCGAGCTGGATCGGTCTCACCAGGCGCCGCACCGTGGTTGACGGACGTCTCGGGCGGTGCGTACACTCCCGCCGCCGGGTGTTCACGATGAACCCAGTTTTGCCCAGATTTCGGGACCTGTGTTCGGACCGCTCGCCCCGCGCCTGGAGGTCCCGTGTCGGACGGCGTGTCGCGAACCGAGCAGCCCATCCCCGAACGTTTGCCGCTGGGAAAGGCCAGCCGCCTGTTGGGGGTAGATCCCGACACGCTTCGGCGATGGGCGGATGAGGGCCGCGTTCCGGCATTCACCACCCCCGGCGGTCATCGGCGCTTCGATCGACGGGTGCTCGAGCGTCTCGTGCTGTCACGCCGAACGGGTGCCGCGAGCCGCCTCGCCGGCGTCGGAGACACGTCGACGCGCCTGAGCGCGGCGTATCGCCGGCGGTACGGCGAGCTCCACGGCGATGGGTCCGATCTCCGGTCACGGATCCCCGCCGAGAAGCGCCTGGGCTTCCGGGACAGCGGTCGCCGGCTCGTCGATGCGCTCGTGCGGCACCTCGACGAGGCAGGACCGAGACGGGCATCCGCGGAGCAGGAGGCGCTGGACCTGGCGGCCGAGATGGGGGGCCGGGTCGCGCAGCTCGGCGTGTCGCTCGAGGACGGTGTGTCGATGTTCGTCGACGCTCGCCGCCCGTTCTTCGCCGAGCTCAGCGTCATGGCGCGCCGGCGAGGTGTCGACGCGGCGCGCATCGGGCAGCTGTACGAAACATCGAGCCGGTTGCTCGATCGACTGCTGCTCGCGTTCGTCGCCGCCTACGCCGGTGGCGCCCACGAGATGGATGCCGAGATCGCCGGGGGAGCCAGCGCCGAGTCGCCGGCGGGCCGCTCGCCGGACGTCGTGCCGACAGATCAAGCCTAGCGCGGAGGAGTCCCGTGGACCCGAACGTCGTCCTGCCGCTGTGTTCGTCGCTCCTGTCATTCGTGTTCTTCGCGTTCCTGCTCGACCAGTGGCTGGAGCGACGGCGCGCGTATCAGCTGATCTGGGCGCTGGGGATGCTGTGGTATGCGCTGTCCGCGGGAACGGAGTTCCTGGGCGGCGCGTTCGGCTGGAGCGAGCCGCTGTATCGGGCGTGGTACCTGATCGGCGCCGTGTGGGTGGCCGGCTGGCTTGGCCTGGGCACGGTGTACCTGTTGCAGCGGACGCGCTTCGGGTACGCGTTTGCCGTGTCGGTCGGTCTCGCCGGGCTGTTCACCTACCTGGCCTGGATCAAGTACGACTACCCCGACAGCGGCAGCTCCGCCTACGTGTACCTCGTCATCAGCGTGCTGCTGGGGATCGCGATCGCGTTCGAGACGTGGCGCGGGCGCAACCGCTGGGCGCACCTGGCCGGAGCGGCGATCGTCACCGGGAGCGTCGTGTCACTGGTGATGATCGTGACCGCGCCCATCCCCGCCCCCGGCTACGCCATCGACCCCGCGACTCACATCCCGACCGGCGAGCTGCTGCCCGGCTATCTGCGGCTGCTGACACCGCTGTTCAACGTGACGGGCGCGTTCGCCCTGACCCTGGGCGCGCTCTACTCCGCGTACATGTTCATGCCCAAGCGGCGGCTCATCCGGTACCAGCTCAATCGTGCCGACGGCCCGGCTCGCTTCCTCACCAACCTCGTCATCGCCCCGGTGGCGATCACGGTGAACTTCATCGTCTCCGTGCCCGGCGCGGTGCGCGATCTGGTGCTGGGCCGGCTCCCGTCCCGTGTCCCGGCGACGATCCTGATCGCCCTGGGCGGGCTGATCCCCGCGATCACCAGCGGCGCCAACCGGTTCGGCGCCACCAGCGGGTTCTTCGTGGGTGAGCTGCTCGGCGTCGTGTTCCTGTTCGCGGGCTTCCTGGTCTCGATCGAGGTGTTCCGCGAGATCCGGATCCCGTTCACGCACCGGGTCCTGCACGCGCGGCGGACCGAGGCGCTCGAGGCCTGACCGTGGGTGCCCTGCTGCCCGGATTGACCGCGGGCCTGGCGCTGGTGCTGGTGCTGATGCTGATCGACCAGTGGCTGGAGCGACGCCACACGTTCCAGATCGTGTGGGCAGCCGGGATGCTGTTCTTCGCCATTGCCTCCGGCTGCGAGACCCTGGCCGAGATCGGTGGCTGGAACGAGGCGATCTACCGGACCTGGTACCTCACGGGTGCCGTCTGGACGGCCGGCTGGCTGGGCCTCGGCACGGCGTACCTGCTGGGCCGGACGCGGTTCGGGTACGCGTTCGCGTTCACGCTGTTCCTGGGTGGCCTGTTCACGTTTCTGACCCAGCGCCGGTACGAGTACCCGGACGCGGGCATCACACCGATCCTGTACTTCATCGTGGCCGCCATCCTGGGCCTGGCGGTCGCGATCGAGACCTACTTCGCGGACGAGCACTGGCCACGGATCGCGGCGCTGGGCGTCGTCGGCGCGACCCTGGCGTCGGTCGCGCTGATGGTGACCACGACGCTCCCCGCGCCGGGCTTCGCGCTCGATCCTGCCACGGGGCAGCCGGTGGCGACCCTGTTCCCGGGCTCGCTCCGGCTGCTCACGCCGTTCCTCAACGTCACCGGTGGGCTGAGCCTGCTGTTCGGAGCCGTGTTCTCCGCGTACGTGTTCATGCCCAAGCGACGGGTGCTCGCGTACTCCCTCGACCCCAACCAGTCCGGTGATCAGTTCCTGTTCAACCTCGCGATCGCACCGGTGGCGTTCACGGTCAACTTCGTCGCTTCGCTGCCGGGCGCGGTTCGCGCGCTGCTGGCGGGTGAGCTGCACAGCCGGGTGCCCGCGACCCTGCTGATCGCGATCGGAGCGCTCGTGGCGTCCGCGGGCGACAGCCTCAACCGGTTCGGGATCACCGCACCGTTCGCCATCGCCAAGCTCGTGGCGGTGGTGTTCCTGTTGCTGGGCTTCCTGGTCTCGGTCGAGGTGTTCCGCGAGATCCGGGTGCCGTTCACGGGGATCCGGCTCGGGACGGCGAGTCGCGAGCGCGCCCGGCGACGGGACGAGGCGCAGCGCGGTCCGCAGACGGCCGACCGGCCTGGCGCACCCGCCGCCGAGCCGACGGTTCCGCGGGGCTGAACAGGCCCACAAGCCCGTCCGGCGTCGCCGGGCTATGCTCATCCGCGATGGACACAGCCGACGAGCGCGCCGCGACCGGTGCATCGACCCGCGACCGGGCGGCCAGCTGAGATGGCCGTCGGCGTCCTGCGCCCGCCCGCCCACCGATCGACGGCCGGGACAGTGGCTGCGCCCGGACCGGTCGTCGAGCCGGCTCCATGGACGGTTACGGGTCCGCCCGACGCCCCGGCGATCGTGTTCATCCACGGGACCCGCCTCAACCGCTGGCAGTGGCGGCCCCAGACACGCCGGCTCTCGTCGCGCTATCGATGCATCGCCATCGATCTGCCCGGTCACGGCACCCGGGCCCGGGAGCCGTTCACGACGGCTGCCGCGTGTGCCGCCGTGGTGGACGCGATCGACGCCAACGTGCCGTCACGGCGCGCGGTGGTGGTCGGGCTGTCGCTGGGCGGCTATGTCGCGATCGACGTCGCGGACGCCGCCCCGGAGCATGTCTCGGGGCTCGTGCTGGCCGGCTGCTCCGCGGAGCCGATCGGCCCATCGGCGGTCGGGATCCGACTCCTTGCCTCGGTGCTCGAACGGGTACCGGACCGCCTGCTGAACCTGGTCAACCGCTGGTTCTTTCGCGCTCGCTACGGGCGCGCCACCGCGGATCGGATGATCGAAGGCGGATTCGGGCTGGCGGGCGGCGCACAGGCGCTGCGCGAGCTGACGGGCCATCGCTATCTCGAACGGCTGAGCCGATTGTGGACGCCGGTGCTGGTGGTCAATGGCGCCCTCGACCCGGTGTTCGGGCCGGGAGGCGAGCCGTGGGCGGCGGCCTGCCGCCGCGGTCGCCACGCGGTCCTGCGGCGAGCGATGCACCTCTCGAACCTCGATCGGCCGGGGCCGTTCTCCGAGCTCGTGGCCGGTTTCGTCGATGAGGTCGAACGCGACGATCGCCTCGCCTGACGCGCGCACCACACCCCGCCGAAGGGGTCGTTCGCAGGGTCACCGGTATACTGCCGGGACACCCCGTCTTCCCGCTCGAGAGGTTCGATGCGCGTTCGCAAAGCTGTGTTCCCGGCTGCCGGATGGGGCACCCGGTTCCTGCCCGCCACCAAGGCGCAGCCAAAGGAGATGCTCCCGCTCGTCGACAAGCCGGTGATCCAGTACGCGGTCGAGGAGGCCGTGGCTGCCGGCATCGAGCAGGTCATCATCGTCACCTCCTCGCAGAAGCGCGCGATCGAGGATCATTTCGACCTCAACTACGAGCTGGAGCACCTGCTCGAGGAGAAGGGCGAGATCGAGAAGCTCCGCCAGGTGCGCCACATCAGCGACCTGGCGCAGGTGGCCTACGTGCGCCAGAAGGAGCAGCTCGGGCTGGGACACGCCGTCCTGATGGCCAAGGACCTGATCGGACACGAGCCGTTCGCGGTGATCCTTCCCGACGACGTGGTCGTGGCCGACCGGCCGTGCATCGGCCAGCTCATCCACGTCTACCAGCAGTACCACGCGTCGGTCGTGGCGGTGATGGAGGTGCCGACCGAGGAGACCGCGCGCTACGGCGTGATCGGCGGCGAGCGAGTCCAGGACGGGCTGGATGGCGAGCGGACGTACAGGGTCGGCTCGATCGTGGAGAAGCCCCGGCCTGAGGATGCGCCCTCGAATCTGGCGGTGATCGGCCGCTACGTGCTCACACCCAAGGTGTTCGACAAGCTGGAGCAGACGCAGCGCGGAGCGGGCGGCGAGATCCAGCTGACCGATGCGATCCAGGCCCTCATGGACGAGCAGGGCGTGTACGGCTACGAGTTCGAGGGCCAGCGTTACGACGCGGGTACGCCGATGGGCTGGCTGCGAGCCTCGGTCGAGCTGGCGCTCGGCAGCCCCGAGACCGGCACCGAGTTCAGGGAGTACCTGCGAACGCTAGACATCTGACGCAGCGCCGTGCCGGCCGGTCGTGGCCGTCGGCGGGACGCGATCGGGCGCGATGCCGTCCGGGCGTGCCGCCGGCCGTGTGGCGTGCGGTAGGATGCCCGGGCCGCCACGAGCGTGGTGGTGACCAGGGGAGACGAGCAGATCGTGACGGAGATCGGGAGCACGCTGGGCGGGCGCTATCGCCTGGTCGAGCTGCTGGGACAGGGCGGCATGGCGACCGTCTATCGCGCACGCGACGCGCAGCTCGAGCGCGACGTTGCCGTCAAGCTGTTGCGACCGGAGCTCGGCCGGGACCCTGAGTTCCTGGCACGCTTCCGGGATGAGGCGCGCTCGGCCGCCTCGCTCGGTCACCCCAACATCGTCGCCGTGTTCGACTTCGGCGAGGATGCGTCGGGACCGTACCTGGTGATGGAGCTGGTCGACGGCCAGGATCTGGCTTCGATCCTGCGAGGGCAGGGCCCGCTGGCACCCAGGCAGGCGGCGCGGATCTGCGCCGAGGTGGCCGTGGCGCTCCAGATCGCGCATGCACGTGGTCTGGTCCACTGCGACGTCAAGCCATCGAACATCCTGATCTCGCGCGATGGTCGGGTGAAGGTCGCCGACTTCGGCATTGCGCGAGCCGTGACCGAGTCGCAGCTGACCATGCCCGGGACGACCATGGGGTCGGTCCATTACTTCAGCCCCGAGCAGGCCCGGGGCGAGGTGGCCAGCGCAGCCTCCGACGTGTATTCGCTGGGCATCGTGCTGTACGAGTCGCTGACCGGTCGGCGCCCCTTCTCGGGTGATGGCGCGGCCGCGATCGCGACAGCGCGGCTCACGACGGTGCCACCGCCGCCATCCGCGGTGCGCCAGGTCGTGCCCGCGGAGCTGGACCGGATCGTGCAGCGTGCCATGGCGCTCGATCCCGCCGCTCGCTACCCGTCGGCGGCCGCGATGGCGAGCGCGCTCGAGGGGTTCCTCGGAGATTCGACCGACCGGCTCGCAGCCGGCGCCGGCCTGGTGGCCGGTGCGGGCCTGGCGGCCGGTGCGGCCGGTGCGGCCGCCGGCGCTGCAGCCGCCCAGGGATCCGGCCCGACCGGATCGGGTGGCGCGGGACAGGTGGCCGGTGGTGGTCCCACGGGAACGCAGACGGTGGCGTCCGCGCAGGCTCGACCCAACCAGCCACCGTACCCACCCGACGCCTACGCGCGCGCAGGGGGGCCACCTGCGCCCGTGTCCACGCGTGGGGCGCCGCCACCGCCACCGCTCCAGGACGCCGAGGACGGGGAGGGTGACGGCTCAGGTCCGTGGGCCTGGGTGGCCGGCATCATCGGTCTGGTGATCCTGATCATCGTTGGCTTCGCGCTGTTCCAGATCCTCACCAGCGGGGGCAACGCGGGACCCAGCCCGAGCCCGTCGACGGTGCAGGTCGCGGTGCCCAACTTCGTGGGCATGGACGTCGAGGCGGCGAAGCAGCAGGCAGAGCAGCTGGGCCTGACGATCGTCGTCGGTGGCACGGAGCAGTCGGACCGGCCGGAGAACGAGATCCTGAGCCAGGATCCGGCCCCCGACGTGCAGGTCGACAGCGGCAGCGAGGTCACGGTCGTCACGGCTCGCGGGCCGCTGGCCGTGGCGGTGCCCGATCTTCGTGGAAAGACGGAGACCGAGGCGTTGCAGCTGATCGTCGGCGAGGGCCTCACGGTGGGCACCAGGAGCGAGGACTTCGACCCGTTCGTCCCGCAGGGCTCGGTGATGGCCCAGCAGCCGGGACCGGGCATCATCGTGGCGCCCGGCGCCCCGGTCGACTACACGCTGTCCAAGGGCCCCGAGCCGACCCCCACGCCGAGCCCGACCCCCACGCCGAGCCCGACCCCCACGCCGAGCCCGACCCCCACGCCGAAGCCGACCGCAACACCCACCCCGGCGCCGGCCAACGTCGGAGACTACGGGTGCATGACACTGGCCGACGCCACCAGCGCGATCGAGGGTGACGGGTTCGCGGTGGGCACGGTCACCTCCGACCCGCCGGGCACCGACCCGATACCCGACGGCTGGCTCGTCAGCGCACAGGATCCGACACCCGGCCAGAAGCGACCGGCCGGCACCGCTATCGACCTGGTGATGGCGGATCCGACGACGCTGAGCTGTCCCTAGTCCGGCGGCCTCAGGCCTCGAGGTCGCCCCACAGCGACCAGCGCTCAGCCCGGCTCGCGCCGCGGTCCGCCGCGACGGACGTCGACGCGTCCGCCACGGGCCGGTGCGCCACGGGCCGGTGCGCCACGGGCCGGTCCGCCACGGACCCGCTGTCGGGCGCCCGCTCGCCCGCCCCGCGCTCGGCGTCGTCGACGAGAACGAACGTTCGCCGAGGTCGTGGGCTCACCCAGCCACCGCCCGACGTGTCCCGGCGAGCAGCGGCGGGCTGAGGGTCGAGATCCGGCCCACGGGTCGTCAGCGCCTGGTCGCCGTCGGCTGACGGCGGGGAGGTCCAGCACGGGCGGACCTCCGACGGATCGAGTGCCAGGCGGCGCGGCTCGAGTCCGCACAGCCCGAGGCCACCGGCGATCCCGCGCCGGAAGTGACGGCACGTGCCGCAGGAGGTGGTCGAACGATGACACACCCAACAGCGTGCGCTCTCTGGCTGCGGCGTCCCGCAGTGTGGGCAGCGCCAGACCGGCATGCGCGGATCGTAGCTGCGGAGGCCTGACCTGTCGAGCGTGGGCTCGACACGATCGAACAGGTGTGCGCGCTACTTGACCGTCAGCGCCTGCCGGTCCGTTCCCTGGCCATACGAATTGGTCGTGACGAGCACGGTCGCCAGGCCGCTTCCGGCCATCGCTCCCGCGGGGATGGTCGTGCTGAACGTCGCGCTGCCGTCCCGGCCCGTCAGGATCTCCGACGAGACGATCGCCTCGAGACCGGGGACCGAGACCGTGAACAGCGCGTTTGCACCGGACACCGGCTTGCCATCGGGTCCGCTGACGACCGCCCGCAGCGTGATGGTCCGGGGCAGCTTGCTCGCCTTGAAGCGGTAGGTCGATCCGGTCAGCGAGACGAGCAGCGAACCCGAGCCCTTCCGGATCGAGAGCGACGTGTCGTTGGAGTTGCCGGCGGGGTCGACCGTGGTCACGGCGATCGTGTTGTCACCGGTCGCGAGCGCGATCTTGGCGGCAAACAACCCGTCCGCGTCCGCGTCCACGGTGGCCGACGCCCCGTTGGCGTCATTGCGCAGATGCACCGTGCTCAGGGGCTGCGTCTTGCCCTTCACGTTGATCGAGCTCTTGGTGGTCGATGCGTTGTTCTTGGGCGAGATGATCGTGAGCTTTGGCTTCGACGTGTCCCGAACCCAGGTCGCGATGGCCGACCGCTCGCTTTCGCCGCCCGGGCCGGCGACCGAGGCCTGGATGTCGTTTCGGCCCTTGCTCAGGCCGACGTCCGTGATCACCAGGGTGGATGTCTGGCCGACCGGGACCTCGGCCAGGATCGTGGGTGACGCGTCCGGCAGCGTCACCCACAGGTGGACGCTGTACCCGTCCTGCCCGACCACCGACGTCGGCACGTGCACGGTGACATCGACGCTGTCGGCGTTGGTGTATGGCTCGTCGGGCGAGACGATGATCGGCGCCTCGGCGATCCGGGGCGCGACCGTGGGCGACGGCGTGCTCACGACGCTGCCCAGCGACTCGACCATGTCACCGAGCCCCCGGACTGCCGACGCGACCACCGGCCCCACGCTGCCGCTGGCCACCCACAGGACACCGGCGCCCAGTGCGACGATGGCGGCTGCCAGCCCGATACGAGCCAGCAACGGCAGGTCGCGGCGGCGCTCGATCCTGCGATGCCGGGAAAGGCGGGTGGGTGACGGTCCCACAGCCCGGACCTTCACAGGCGCGTACCGGCCGGTCGACGGGGAGCGAGGCCGGACGTGCGACGGCCGGCCCCCACGGCGGGTGTCCATCGGGCGCGATTGTCGCACGAGACGCCGCTGCAGCGGCGTGGAGCACGATGTGCGCGGGCTCATCGGGGCCGCCTCGGCCGGCCCGATGGGCCGGATGGTACGCTGCGGGCGTGTCGCGACGCCTGGCCCCGAGGTGCGCGGCGAGATGAGGGAGCGTGTGGAGGCACGAGACCGGCGACCTACGCGGCCGAGTCCCGGCGATCGAGGCTCGTGGAGCCATGGACCGATCGCCAGGGTGCAGCGGCGCGCCATGCCCGGTGGCGCGGGTGCCGTTGCCCCCGAAGAGACGCCGAGCGCCGATCAGATGCAAGCCGTCGACCCGGACCGCCGGCCGGGCGCAGCCCGTCCGTCCATGGCCGGTTTCGGCACCCGACCACCCGCGTGTGCGCCGCGTCCCCCGGGGTATGCTTCCCGCCCGCCCTTGCCCGGATACGCCCCCCGCCCGCCGCTGCCCGGATACGCCCCCCGCCCGCCGCTGCCCGGGTCGCCCAGACCGGGGATGCCTCCGGTTCGTGGCTTCGGGCTGCCAAGCCTTCGGCGCAACGTCTGCCCCCACTTCTACATGACCGGGCCACGCGGTGCGATCCCGATCCAGGCGCCGCATCTCCTCAAGGGCCTGCTGCGGCAGCCCAGCAACATCTCGCGTTGCCAGCTGCGGGGTGGTGTCCACCTCGACGAGGGCTACGTCAACGACGTGTGCCTCACGCCCCGGTTCAACCAGTGCGTGTTCTACGAGGACGAGCTGACCAAGTCGTGAGCGCGCTGCCGGCCGGCGGCTGGGCGTCAGCGCCGGCCGACCTCACATACGCGGAGGCGCTGGCGGCCCTCGAGGCTCGTGGCCGGTTCGGGGTGCACCTCGGCCTTGCCCGGGTTCGCGCCCTGCTCCGGCTGATGGGTGACCCGCAGACAGCGCTGCACGGCGCCCTCGTTGCGGGCACCAACGGCAAGGGCAGCGTGATCGCGCTCGTCGGTGCCGCGCTCATGGCCGCCGGCTACCGCGTGGGCGCGACGCCCAAGCCGCATCTGGTGACGTACCGCGAGCGGATCATGGTTGACGGGCATCCCATCGCGCCCGAGACGTTCGCCCGCCTGATCTCGGCGGCGCTGCCGCTGGCCGATCGGGTCGCGCGGCGCCTGGGTCCGCCGACCGAGTTCGAGCTTCTCACCGCCGTCATGTTTCGCCACCTCGCCGATGCTCAACCGGACGTGGCCCTGATCGAGGTGGGGCTCGGTGGACGACTGGATGCGACGCACGTCTGGGACGGCGGGGTGGCCGTCGTCACCAACGTCACGCTCGATCACACGGATCGGCTGGGGTCAACCGTGTCGGCGATCGCGCGGGAGAAGGCGGCGATCATCGGGCGCGACGATGTCGCGGTGACCGGGGCGACGGGGGACGCGCTGGCCGTCGTGCGGCGCCGCTGCGCGCGGCTGAGGGTCCCGCTCCGGGTGGTCGATCCGCCGCGACTCATCGCCTTGGACCGAGACGGGATCGACGTCGAGCTCGGTGGTCTCGGCGCCACGCGCGTCGGCCTGCGCGGCCGACACCAGGCAGCCAACGTCGCGATCGCGGACGCGGTGCTCGATGCCCTCCAGGACCGTGGCATCGCAACCTGCCCGCCGCAGGCCCGGCGGCGCGGCTACGCCGCCGTCAGCTGGCCAGGCCGGCTGGAGCTGCTCGCCGCCCGACGGGCCGATGGATCGACGCGCGAGGTGCTGCTCGACGGGGCGCACAACCCCGACGGCGCGGCCGCGCTGGCCCGCGCCCTCGCCGATCTGCGCCCGCACCTGGCCGGCGGCCGTGCCGCACCCCCGTCCCCCCTGACCCTCGTTTGGGCGTCGATGCGAGACAAGGACGCCGCGGCCGTGGTTGCCGCGCTCGTCGATGCTGCCGCGCCCGCGGGCTCGCCGGTTCTGTCCGGCGCCACGATCGTGTGCACGGCCATGGACCTGCCGCGGGCGCTGCCGTCAGCCCACCTGGCTGCGCTCTGGCGTGCCGCCGCGCCATCGGCGACCGTGCTCGAGATCCCCGAGCCCGAGGCGGCGCTCGAGCGCGCGCTGGCAGTCGGGTCGGGCCCGGTCGTGGTCGCCGGCTCGCTGTACCTGGTGGGCCTGGTGCGTGGGCGGCTGGTCGACGATCCCGTGCTGCGCGATCCCGTGCTGCGTGATCCGGTGGCGCGGTGAGCGGGACGCGGCGTCGGGAACGCGACCGACAGCCCGGGGAGTGGGGCGTCATCCCCGGCCGCCCGGAGCTCGGCGGAGGTGCGGCCACGCCGTCGTTCGGGCTGCCCGAGGGTGCCACCAGCGGGCTGCCGGGCACACCGTCGCCCACCACGATCGGCCCTCGGACGTTTGCCTGGGGCACCCGGACGTTCGTGATGGGCATCCTCAACGTCACCGCGGACTCGTTCTCCGGCGACGGTCTGCTGGCCCGAGCCGACCCCCTCGAGTCGGCCGTGGAGCAGGCGCGTCGGATGGCCGACGAGGGCGCCGACCTGCTCGATGTCGGCGGTGCGTCGAGCCGACCGGGTCACGCGGAGATCTCGCCGGAAGATGAGGCGCGCCGGGTCGTCCCGGTGATCCGCGCGATCGCCGGGACGCTGCCCGAGATGCCGATCTCGGTCGATACGGTCAGCCCCACCGTGGCGACGGCGGCGATCGACGCGGGCGCGCATCTCGTCAACGACGTCTGGGGCGTGGCGGACACGGCGGACCTGCCGCGGATCGCCGCGGCCAATGGCGTGCCGATCGTGCTGATGCACAATCGCGCCGAGGCACGCTATCGCAATCTGCTGCCGGAGGTCCTCGCCGACCTCCAGCGCGCGGTCGATCGCGCGCTCGAGGCAGGGGTGCCGTGGGATGCGATCGTCATCGACCCGGGTTTCGGCTTTGGCAAGACGCCGGAGCAGAACGTGGCATTGCTGGCCCGGTTGGGCGAGCTGCGGATCCTCGGGCGCCCCGTCCTGTTGGGCACCTCGCGGAAGTCCACGCTGGGCAAGCTGCTCGATCTGCCCGCCCGGGAGCGGGTCGAGGCGACCGTGGCATCGACGGTCCTGGGCGTCGTCGCCGGCGTCGACATCGTGCGCGTGCACGATGTGCTCGCCAACGTCAGGGCGAGCCGCGTGGCCGACGCCGTGGTTCGCGGCTGGCGCCCCGACCGCTGGCCGGAGGGAGGATCGTGAGCGACCGGATCCTGCTCGAGGGCATGGTGTTCGAGGGCACGCACGGCGTGTTCCCAGAGGAGCAGGTGACGCCCCAGCCGTTCGAGGTCGACGTGGAGCTCGCGCTCGACCTGCGTCCCGCCGGCGTGAGCGACGATCTCGACCACAGCGTCGATTACGGCCTGGTGTTCGATGTCTGCCGGGAGATCGTCGAGTCCACCCGGTTCAACCTGCTCGAGGCGCTGGCCGAGGCCATCGCGCATGAGCTGCTCACTCGGTTCCCGGTGGACGACGTGACGGTTCGGGTTCGCAAGCCGCGAGTGAAGCTCGGCGGCCCTGTCCGGACCGCGGGGATCGAGATCCGCCGCCGCCGAACCGGCTGACCACGGGCGGCAGGTGAGCCGCCCGGGCGGTGGGGGGAACCGCCCGGGCGAGGAACGTGCTACAGGTTGCTCGGACGCGTGCCCAGGGTGACGCTGAGCTTGATGGTCTGGCCGTCACGCAACACGTCGAGCACGACGGTGTCGCCGGGCGAGAACTGCACCAGCAGCGCGTCGAGCGGGTGTTCGGCATCGATCTTGATGCCGGCGATGGAGGTGATGATGTCGCCGTCCTGGAGGCCGGCCTTGGCAGCCGGGCTGTCGGCGACGACGGGCGAGTCGGCGGCGCCGTTCGACGACACCCAGGCTCCGCTGTCGACCGGCAGGTTCTGCTCCTGCTGGAGCTGCAGGTCGATGGACAGGAATCGGATCCCGATCCACGGGCGCGACAGCGCCTCGCCTTTCACCGCTTGATCCATGATCGGTCGCGCGATGTCGATCGGGATCGCGAACCCGATGCCGCTGGAGTCGGTGGCAACCGCGGTGTTGATGCCGACCACGTCACCGTTCGCGTCCACCAACGGGCCGCCGGAGTTGCCGGGGTTGATCGCCGCATCGGTCTGGATCAGGTTGGTGATCCGCTGGCCGTTGTCCACCTCGATGTCCCGGCCCTCGCCGGACACGATGCCGCTGGTGACCGAGAACGAGTAGGTGCCCAGCGGGCTGCCGATGGCGACGACCAGCTGGCCGACCTTGAGCCCGTCGGACTTGCCGATCGGGGCGGTGGGCAGGCCGGTCGCGTCGATCTTGACGATCGCCAGATCGGTGAGGGTGTCGATGCCGTAGACATGGCCGTCGAACTGGCGACCGTCCTTGAGCTCCACGGTGAGCTGGCTGGCGTCCGACACGACGTGGCGGTTGGTGAGGATCCAGCCGTTGGAGTCGTAGATGATGCCCGACCCCACGCCCTCGGTCGTCCCGGGGCCGAACAGGTCGGAGCTCTGGCCGACGGTGTCGATCTTGACGACAGCCGGGCTGACCTTAGCCGCGGCCGTGATCACCGCCGAGGACTCGTCGATGGTCACGGGCTGGGGCTGCTGGCTGCCGGCTGATTGGCCGCTGCCTGTGGTGCCGGTGGTGATCACCGTACGGTCGAGCGCGCCCGTCCGGTCGAGGATCGCGACCGTGCCACCCGAGGCCAGCGCCGCAGACAGCAGCGACGCGCCGAGGATCATGCCCAGCCCTGCGCCACCTCGCTTGCGTTGCGGGGGCTGCACCGGCGTCGCCGGCTGACTCCAGGCGGCGGGCGGTGGGCCGCCCACTGAGGCGCCGCCCGACGGTGGCTGGCTCCAGCCGGTGCCCTGCTGACTCCAGCCGGTGCCCTGCTGGCTCCAGCCGGGTCCCGTGCCGGTCGTGCCGGGAACCCCGGTCGGCTCAGCGGGCGCAGGCTGGTACCAGCGGTCGCCGCCCTGCTGGCCGCTGGGCGATGCCCATGCCCACCGGGCATCGGGTCGCGGGTCGGGGGCGGGCGCGTAGCGAGGGACCTCGATCCGCTGCGTGTCCTCGAGCGAATCCGTGTCGCCGGTACCCTGGGGTGCGTCGGGACTGGGCTGGTCGTTCATGGTCGCGGGGGTCTGCTCTCCTGATTGGTGCATGGCATATTGCCAGTCTGGCCGGGAGCCATCACAAGGTTGGCGGATCGAGGTTCACCGGGAGCGCCTGAGTCGGTGAAGAATTGTTGACCTTGGCGCTCGCGCCCGAGGCATTGGCCGACGCGCGTTCGGGCCCGGCCGCGGCTCCCCCGCGGTCGGCTGCCGTGGCCGCGCCCGCGGGGGACGGCCTCGCGATGCGGCCCGTCGATGGCTCGCGCGGCGGGTCATACGGCGTGCCCGGCATCGGATCGTGCGGATCCCTGGGGAGGGTGACCACGAACCGCGTGCCGCGGCCAACCTGGCTCTCGACCGCGATCGTCCCGCGATGCATGTCCACGATCGACTTGACGATCGACAGGCCGAGCCCGGATCCCGCGCTCCGTGCCTCGTTGGCCTCCGAGCCACGGTAGAAGCGGTCGAAGATGTGGGGCAGCTCGGAGGCATGGATGCCCACACCCGTGTCCGCGATCTCGATCCGCGCGCCGCCGCTTCCGTCCTGCTCGGCCATCACACGGACCGCCCCACCGCGCCCGGTGAACTTGAGCGCGTTGCCCACCAGGTTGGTGACCACCTGTCCGACCCGTGGCGGATCGTGGCGGATCCGCAGCGGACGATCGGGGAGCGTGGCAGTGAGCTCGATCCCGCGCCGGTCGGCCGTCGCCAGCTGCTGCTCGACCGCCGATTCGATCGTGCCGCGAACGTCCTCGGGGCGCAGATCGAGCAGTACCAGCCCGGAATCCAGCTTCGAGAGCTCGAGCAGGTTCTGGGCCATCCAGTCGAGCCGGTCGAGCTGCGTGGCGGACGAGTCGAGGAACTCCGCGCGCGCCGTGGCATCCTGCCCAGCCGGTCCCTGCAGCAGCTCGATGAACGTGCGCGTCGCGGCGATCGGCGTCCGAAGCTCGTGGCTCACGTCCGCCAGGAAGTCGCGGCTGTAGTCCCGATCCCGGCGAATGATCGACACGCTCTCCTCGAGCCGGTCGGCCATGGTGTTGAACTGGACCGAGAGCTCCCGTAGCTCGAGCGTGCCCGAGGCCAGCTCGTCGGTCGGCACCCGCGATGAGAAGTCACCCTCGGCGAGCCGGCGGGCTGCCTCGGTCAACCGGGTCAGCGGCGTCGTGAAGCGGGCCGCCAGGAACGCGGCGACCGCCATCGCCACCACGAAGGCCGCAACGGCCATCGCGAGCAACAGCCCGGTGATCGCGGCGAGCGTGCTGGCTCGGCTCGTGTACGGGTTGGACAGGGTGACCGAGAGCCCCCAGTCCCTGATCGGGTTGACCTGCGTGGCATCGGCACGTGCGGGCGTGATTGCCGGGTCGCGAGCCTGCCCGCGGGCCGGCTGGACGTCGAGCGTCGCGCCGAAGGCCAGGCTCGGGTCGGCGTCCACGACCATCGTGCCGTCCGTGTCCTGGTGTGCCGTCCCGAACAGCAGCCGGATGTCGGCCTGGGCCACGTTGTTGGCGACCAGCGTGAGCAGGTCCTTGTCGACCAGCAGCTGCTGGACATCGGGGTTGAGGATCAGCTTGCCGTCGGCTCCGGCCCTCACGACCGCGCGCGTGCCGACGGTGTCGACGACGAACCGCTTGACGATCCTGGCCGTGCCCTCCGCCCGAACCTGCAGGCTCTGCTCCTCCTGCTGGCGCAGATAGTCGTCGAGGCGGTTGATCAGCACCGGGGCCACCAGGCCGAGCGTCAGGGCGACGATCCCGACGAACGCGAAGGTGAGCCGTACCTGGAACGACCGGGGAACGGTCGGGCGCCGGGATCCGCGCGCGGGATCGAATGACGATCCGCTCGAACCCTGGCCCGCGTCCGGTCGCCCGGCCTGGCCCACGTCAGCGCTCGGCGAACTGGTAGCCCGCGCCCCGCACCGTCAGCACGAAGCGCGGGGTCGAGGGGTCGTCCTCGATCTTGTCCCGCAGGTGGCTCACGTGCACGTTGATGGTCTTCTCATCCTGGTCGAGCGCCTCGTAGTCGCGCAGCAGCTCGAGCAGCTCACGGCGGGAGAACACGCGACCCGGCCGGCTGGCGAGGTGACGCAGGATCTCGAACTCCGTCGCGGTCAGCGCGACGCGTCGGTTGCCACGCTGGACGCGTCGCCGCTCGAGGTCGATGACCAGATCGTCGTGCCGGATGACACGCCCGCCGGCCGCGTTGGCGAGATCGCCATAGGCGCGGCGGAGCAGCGCCCGAATGCGGCTCATCAGCTCGCGCAGGGCGAATGGCTTGGTGACGTAGTCGTCGGCGCCCAGCTCCAGCCCCACCACCTTGTCGAACTCGTCGCCGCGGGCGGTGAGGAACAGCACCGGCGCCTTTGATCCGACGGCCCGCAGGCGGCGGAGGACCTCGAAGCCGTCGATCCCCGGCAGCCGCACGTCGAGCACGATCAGGTCCGGGGCCTGAGTGGTGGCGAAGTCGAGCCCCTCTTCGCCCGAGCGGGCGACGGAGACCTCGTATCCCTCCTGCTGGAGGGCATACTGGATCCCTCGCGCAACGGCGAACTCATCTTCGACGATCAGGATGGTGGCGGCCACAGCGTCGCGATCCTACACCGCAAGCATGCGCGCAGGGCAGCGGGTCGCCGATCCAGCGGCTGCCGAGGGATCGGCCGGCGACCGTGACCGGGTGCCGCCTGTGATAGCCTCGGGCGCGCGCAAAGGCGCGGCGGGCTATAGCCCGTCGGCGCGGTACCGGCCCGAGGTGCAGCGGCACCGGGCGCGACGCCAGGGGCGTCGCCGGCCTGACGTCGTGCCGCAATCCGGACGTCGCCAACCAGAGAGGACCCAACCGTCATGCCCGACCGACCCCAGCTCGCGGCCACCAGCCGCACCGTGACCGGCAAGGCCGTCGCGCACCTGCGCCGCGACGGGATCATCCCGGCGGTCGTCTACGGGCACGGCACCGAGAGCGAGTCGCTGGCCCTCGACGCCCACGAGTTCGAGCTGCTGCGCCGCCACACCGGGGCCTCCACCCTCATCGACCTGTCCGTCGACGGTGGCCGGAGCCGTCCGGTGCTGGTCCATGGTGTCCAGGTGCATCCTGTCAATCGCCACCCGCTGCACGTCGACCTGTTCGCGGTGCGAATGACGGAGGAGCTGACGGTCGAGGTCCCGTTGGTCGGCCAGGGCGACGCACCTGCCGCCGAGGCCGGTGGCACGCTCGTCCACCCCGTCTCCACGGTCAAGGTCCGCGCGCTGCCAGCCAACCTGCCCGATCTGCTGACCTACGATCTGTCCCCGCTGGTGTCCTATGAGGCGACGATCACGATCGCCGATCTCGTGGTCCCCGACGGCATGACCATCCAGGCTGACCCGACCGAGGTCATCGCTCGGGTGCTGCCGCCGCGCATCGAGGAGGTTCCGGTGGCGGCCGAGGCCGCGGAGGGTGCCGAGGAGGAAGGCGCCGCGGAGGAAGGCGCCGAGACCGAGGCGGCCGAGGCGACGCCCGAAGGCTGACGCCCGGCGGCTACCGGCGAATGGCGGTCGCGTATACCACCGGCAGCACCATTCGCAGCGCGTCGTCCGGGAGGGCCCGCAGCCGGTCGAGCAGGTCTGCCTCCAACGCCGCCCGCAGACCTGGCTCCACCGCTCTGAACAGGTCCTCATCGTCGAACCTGGAGACGAACTCGAGATAGGACTCGGGTGTGAACTGGTGGGCCAGCTCGCCCCGCGTCGCGCGCGCCTCCGAGAACCCGGCACGCCGCAGCACGGCCTCGGTGGCGGTCGGAGACCGGAAGTCGTCGTGGCCCCCGCCGGTGGGCCGCGGTTCCAGGCCGGCCGTCACGAGCGCTGCGTCGTACACCTCGTCCGCGGCGAACGGCGGTCCACCCTGCAACCAGCCCACGATCGCCAGCCGCCCCCCGGGGCGAAGCACGCGGTGGATCTCGCGCAGCGCCCGGAACCGGTTTGGCACCAGCTGCAGGACGAAGGCGCTGGTCGCGATGCCGTGCGCGCCGTCGGGGAACGGCAGCCGGTCGGCGGGTGCCTGGTGCAGGTGCAACCGTGGACGGTCCTCCGCCGGGATCCTCGCTCGTTCCCGGTCGGCGATGGCCAGCATCCCGGCGGACACATCCACGCCGTGCACCTCGAGGCTCGGCCAGCGCCGGACGGCCGCAGACGCGAACACCCCGGTGCCGCAGCCCACGTCGATGAGCGTCCCCCGGCCGTGGTCGGGTCCGGCGTCGAGGAGGTCGAGCAACCGCAGCGTGGACGCACGGTGCACGGGCGCCCACCACGTCGCGTACCCTTCCGCGATCCGGTCGTAGCGCGCCTCCTGGTCCGTCATGCGTCCATGGTGCCATGCCGGTTTCGTGCCCTTCGGCCCGTGTCGGGCGGTCCGCGGGCCGCTGGCAGCCGGCGGCCCGGCAGCCGATCGTGTCCGGTTGGATGGGCTGAGGCCCGCGTCCACGCGCGCCGTTCGCGACGCCAACCTGAGAGGAGTCGAGCCATGGACAAGATCCTGCTCGCATACGACGGCGACGAGCCGGCCAGGCGGGCGCTCGAGCAGACGATCGAGCTGGCGAAGCGGTTCAACGCGACGGTCGGTGTCGTGAGCGTGGTCCCCGTGCGCGCCGGCCCTGCCGTCATGGACCCAACCGGGGATCGCACGGCGCATGCAGCGGAGCTGCTCGAGGCGCGCCGCCTGCTGCGCGAAGCGGGGATCGAGGCCGAGCTGCTCGAGCCGACCGGCGATCCGGCGGGAACGATCGAGCGCGTCGCGGACGAGCGGGGCTACGACACGATCGTCGTCGGGACTCGCGGGCTGGGCACGCTCGCCCGGCTCGTTCGCGGCAGCGTCTCGGATCACATTGCGACCCACGCGCACGCAACGGTCGTCGTCGCCCGCTGAAGATCGAGACATCAGGATGGATGAGCACATCGGCCATGGAGCACCGAGCGCGGCGGCTCCCCAGTCATCGATGGAGTCGCAGATGAGCCTCGCCGTTGCGCCAGACCGGTTGCCGGGCTGGCCGTTCGTCAAGTCGCGGCGCGTGCTGGACGCGCTTCGAACCGGGGCCGGACCGGCTCCGATCACCATGCGCGGGATCGCACTGCTCGCCGACCCGGTGCTCAACAAGGACGCCGGGTTCACCGAGTCCGAGCGGGACTCCCTGGGTTTGCGCGGGCTGCTGCCGCCACGGGTGATGGACATCGAGGCACAGGTGGCGCTCGAGCTCGAGCACATGCGGCGCAAGGCCGACGACCTCGAGCGCTACATCGGCCTGGCGGCCCTGCAGGACCGCAACGAGACGTTGTTCCATCGCGTGCTCAGCGATCATCTCGAGGAGCTGCTGCCGATCGTCTACACGCCCACCGTGGGTCGCGCGTGCCAGGAGTTCAGCCACCTCTACCGCCGGCCCCGCGGCGTGTGGATCACACCCGACGACGTCGATCGCGTGCCGGAGCTGCTGCGGCATGCGGCGCGCGACGAGATCCGCCTGATCGTGGTCACTGACAACGAGCGGATCCTCGGGCTGGGCGATCAGGGCGCCGGTGGGATGGGGATCCCGATCGGCAAGCTCGCCCTGTACTCGGCCACCGCGGGCATCCATCCCGGGCTGACCCTGGCCGTGTCGCTCGACGTGGGCACCGACCGCGAGGAGCTGCTGGCGGATCCGCTGTACGTCGGCTGGCGCCATCCACGGCTGCGCGGTGTGGCCTACGACGAGGTGGTCGAGGCGTTCGTGGCCGGCATTCGGGAGGTCCATCCGCGGGCCGTCCTCCAGTGGGAGGACTTCAAGCAGCACAACGCCATCCGGCTCCTCGAGCGCTATCGGAACTGGGTGTGCAGCTTCAACGACGACATCCAGGGCACGGCGGCGATCGCGGTCGCGGCGATCCTGACCTCGCTCCGGGCCGCGGGTCAGCCGCTGGACCGCGCCCGGGTCGTGCTGGCGGGTGCCGGAGCCGCCGGCACGGGGATCGCGCGCCTGCTCCGGGTTGCGATGATCGAGGATGGCGCGCCGTCCGAGGACGCGGAGGTCGCCATCGCCGTGCTCGACTCGCAGGGCCTGCTCGTGCAGGGTCGCGCGCAGCTCGACGAGGACAAGCGAGACGCCGCGCTGCCACGCGCGCTGGTGGAGAGCCTGGGCCTCGACCCGGACGCCGACCTGGATCTCGAGACCGTGGTCCGGGCGTTCCGGCCGAACGTGCTGGTCGGCACCACCGGCCAGGCCGGCGCCTTCACCGAGCCGATCGTCCGCGCCATGGCCGACGCCGCCGAGCGGCCGATCATCATGCCGCTCTCCAATCCGACGGCGAACACCGAGGCTCGTCCGTCCGATGTCCTCGCCTGGAGCGGCGGTCGGGCGATCGTCGCCACCGGCAGCCCGTTCCCGCCCGTGGAGCTGGGCGGCGTCCCCCACCGGATCCCGCAGGCGAACAACGCCTACGTGTTCCCCGGCATCGGTCTCGGGGCCATCGTGGCCGAGGCGCGGATCCTGCCCGACACGGCGTTTCTGGTCGCGGCCCGGCGGCTCGCCGAGCTGGCGACGCCGGACGTGATCGCGGCCGGCGGGCTGTTCCCGCCGGTGAGCGAGATGCGCATGGTCGCCCGCGAGATCGCGATCGCCGTCGTCGGGCACCTGGGTGAGCTGGGCGTCGGCCGGCGGTTCCCGCCGCAGCAGATCCCGACCGCCGTGCGGGCCGCCATGTGGCGTCCGGACTACGTCCCGTACGAGGCGGTCTGAGCGAGGTCCGGGTAGCCGGGCTCGACCGGTCGCTGTCTGCCGGGGCGGCTCGCGCTGCCCTCCGGAAGTCTGCCCGCCACACCGCTCCGAGGAGCGAGCCTCCCGGCTGGCGACGGACCCGACGGTGACCGGATGGCCGTCGTGGAACCTTGCGCGCCAGCGGGCGCGCGAGGCGTTGGCCACCTGGCTGGCGCGCGACTGACGGGATGATCGCGACGCCCTGACGTCAGGCCCCGTCCCAGCAGGTCAGGCCCCGTCCCAGCCCTCGATCGGCTCGACGGGCCGGCCTGCCGGCAGGAACCGACGGAACAGGCGCAAGGTGACAAAGGCCAGGATCGTGATCGCGAGCAGGATCGGCAGCCACACGATCGCGAACCAGATGACCGCGCTGGCGACCGTCTGGCCGATCCCGATCAGCGTGGCCGAGGCGGCATCGACCTCACCGGCCGGGTCCCAGCCCTTCGCGGTCTCGGCGACCTGCTGAACCTCGAGCCCGAACGTGGTCACCAGCGTGCCGTAGGCGACCTGGTCCTTGAGCTGCGCCTGCTGACCCTGCAGCTGCTCGATCTGCCCGCGGACATCGGTCAGCTGCGCCTCGACGTCGAGCAGATCGCTGATCTTGCCCGCCCCCTTCGCGATCTCCTGGAGCGACGCTTCGCTCGCCTGCAGGTTGCGGATCCGGGCATCGAGGTCGACCAGCTGGCCGCCGACCTCGGTGGCCTGCGTCTGCTCGGAGACGACCTTGTCCGCCAGTCCACGGAGGCCGCCGATCGCATCCTCCCAGCGCGTCGCCGGGATGCGGTACGTGATCGTGGCGACCGACTTGTCGCCGTCGTTGGACTCCTGCGACGCGCCGATGTAGCCGCCGGTCGCCTCGACCGCCGTCCGTGCCCTGGCAAGCGCAGCCTGGAGATCACCCACGACGAGCTGCAGCGAGCCTGTGTACACGATCTTGAGGTCGTCGCGCGGTACGGGTGCCGCGTAGGCGCCAGACGATTGCTGGTCGAGCTCGCCACCCGTGGCGGGTGCCATGCTGGCCCCCGGAACCGGCGCGAGGCCGGGGTCACCGCCGGCCGCGTCCTGCCCAGCGTCGACCGCTGCCCCGACAGAGCTCAGGGTCGACGAGGAGCTGCCGCTGCACGCGATGACGGTGGTCGCCAGCAGGACAGCCGTTACGCCCAGGATCGCCAGCCTGCTGAACGGCGGGTCGTGTCGCAGGACCCCCATGACGCACCTCCTTGGCCCGAGCCTGTGTCCGAGGACTTGCGGACCTGTCGTGCTGCGGGGACGCGCCGCGCACTCGCGCGGTTCCCATCTCCGGGTACGCGCCCGGTTCATGGGGATCGTGCGTGCGCGCGGGCGCGCTGTCGTTGCGTGATGCCCCGCAACCGGTGATCCGGGCATCGCCGGGGGGCGGTATCGTGCACAGATGCGGCTACCGTTCGAGCCCCCGGTCGAGCCCATGCTGGCGAAGGCAAGCGACGGCCTGCCCGATGGCGACGGCTGGCTGTACGAGCCGAAGTGGGACGGGTTCCGGGCGCTCGTGTTCCGCGACGGTGACGAGCTGCTCACCCAGAGCCGCGACCTCAAGCCGCTCGATCGGTACTTCCCGGAGCTCGCGGCGCCGTTCCTCGCCCAGCTCCCGGAGCGATGCGTGCTCGACGGCGAGGTCGTCATCGCGCGCGACGGAGCGCTCGACTTCGAAGCCCTCCTGCTCCGCATCCACCCGGCAGCCTCTCGCGTTCGGATGCTGGCGGCCGAGACGCCCGCGTCGTACGTCGCCTGGGACGTGCTCGCCCTGGGTGACGAGGACCTGCGACACGTCCCGCAGGCCGAGCGCCGGATCCGCCTGGAGGCCGCGCTGGCCGAGGTGCACCCGCCGATCCACCTGACCCCGGCGACGACCGATCGGACGTTGGCCGCCGACTGGTTCGACCGGTTCGAGGGTGCGGGCCTGGACGGCGTTGTCGCCAAGCGCCTGGACGGCACGTACCAACCCGGCAAGCGCGCGATGATCAAGGTCAAGCACGAGCGGACGGCGGACTGCGTCGTGGCCGGGTTCCGGTGGCACAAGAACGGGCCCGGCACCCATATCGGATCGCTGCTGCTGGGACTGTTCGACGATGACGGGCGCCTTCACCACGTGGGCATCACGTCATCGTTCAAGTGGGATCGCCGGGCCGAGCTGGTCGAGGAGCTCGCGCCGCTCCGCGAGGGCGCGCTGGACGGGCACCCGTGGGGCGAATGGGCCGCATGGGCCAGCGCGGGCTCGGCCGATGCGTCGGGTCAGCGCCTGCCCGGTGCCACGTCGCGCTGGAACCGGGGCAAGGATCTGTCGTGGGAGCCGCTGCGCGCGGAGCGGGTCGCCGAGGTGGCGTACGACCACCTGCAGGGCGATCGGTTCCGGCACGCGACGACGTTCCGGCGCTGGCGATTCGACAAGACCCCGTCCGACTGCCGCTACGACCAGCTGGAGTCGACCGCGCCGTTCGAGCTGGCGCGCATCTTCGGGTAGCCCCCGCCCCGTGCGGGCCATGACGCGTGTCATGGCGCGATCCCGACGGGCGTGACTTCGCGGCGCGACGGTGAGGCTCGATGCTCCGAGGGTCACACCTGTCGCGTCTCACGAGGCCTGTCCCCAATGATCCAGCAACCCGCCGTCGACTTCGACGGCGTCAGCCGCCACTTCGGCTCCACCCTCGCGCTCGACGACGCTCGCTTCCGGATCGGGATCGGCGAGACGATCGCGCTCCTGGGACCCAACGGCGCCGGCAAGTCGACCGCCATCGGCATCATGCTGGGCCTGCTCGAGCCGGGGTCGGGCAACGTGCGCGTCCTCGACCTGCCGCCCCGTGGCGCCGTGCGGTCCGGCCGCGTGGGCGCCATGCTCCAGGCGGCCACGCTGCCGGTCGGCGCCCGCGTCGTCGAGCTGGTCGAGCTGGCCCGCGGCCTGTACCCGCACCCGTTGACGCGCGACGCCATCCTCGAGCGGGCGGGGCTGACCGACCTGGCCGGCCGGCGAGCGGAGACGCTGTCGGGGGGCGAGACGCAGCGGGTGCGGTTCGCGCTCGCGATCGCCGGTGATCCGGATCTCGTGTTCCTCGACGAGCCCACGGTGGCCATGGATGTCGAGAGCCGGCGCGCCTTCTGGGCCGACATGCGCCAGTTCGCCGCGGAGGGACGGACGGTGCTGTTCGCCACCCACTACCTCGACGAGGCGGATCAGGTCGCGGACCGGATCGTCGTGCTCGACCGGGGTCGCGTGGTCGCCGACGGCTCGCCATCGGAGCTCAAGGGCGCCGTTGCCGAACGCATGGTCCGGTTCGCGGCGGAGCCTGGCGATGGCGCATGGGAGGCGGTGCTGCGGGACCTGCCCGGGGTCCTGGCCGTCGAGCGACACGGAGAGACCGTGTCGCTGCGCACGCAGGACGCCGATTCGACAGTGCGAGCCCTGGTGGCCACAGACATCCGCTTCCGGCACCTCGAGGTGATGGGTGCTGATCTGGACACGGCGTTCCTTGCCCTGACCACACGCTCGGACGCCCGTGAGGCGGCCGCCTGACCCCTGGCTTCAACCGCCTGACCCCTGGCTTCAACCGCCTGACCCCTGGCTTCAACAGGACTGGAGATTCACCGATGATTGCGTCTCGTGCCGTGGCCATCGCCGGCCCGGCCACATCCCCGTTCCTCGCCTACCTGCGACTCGAGATCCGGCGCACCCTTCGCAACCGCCGCTACCTCGTGTTCACGGTCGTGTTCCCGGTGATGCTGTACATCCTGTACACGGCGATCATCCCGGCCGCCGATGGGGACCAGACGATCGGCGGCCTCACCTGGCCCGTCTACTTCCTGGTCTCGATGGCCGCGTACGGCGCGATGGGTGCCGCGATGAGCCAGGCGGCGCCCATCGCGATCGAGCGCCGCCAGGGCTGGGCACGCCAGCTGCGCGTGACACCCCTGCCCGGGCTCGCCTACGTGGCGGCCAAGATCGTGTCGGCCGTCGTCGTGACGGTGCCGGCCCTGTTCCTGGTCACGCTCGCCGGCGTGCTCGTAAACCACGTCGGGCTGGGCGGCGGGACGTTGCTGCTCGTGATCGCGGGCCTCGCGGCAGGATCCGTGCCGTTCGCGGCGCTCGGCCTGCTCATCGGCTACCTGCTCGATGCCGACAGCGCCCAGGGTGGGATGGTGCTGACCTTCTTCACGCTGGCCATCCTGGGCGGCCTGTTCGCGCCGCTCGATGCGTTCCCCGACGCGCTCGCTAGGATTGGCAACGTGCTTCCGTCGTCCCATCTCGCCAGTCTTGGCCGCTCCCTCGCGGCCGGTCGCGCGCCCGACGGCATCGACGTCCTCGTGCTGGGCGCATGGACCGCGGCGCTCGGCGCGCTGGCGGCCTGGCGCTACGTCGTGGACGAGCGGGCCGGCAGGGCCTGACGGTGACGCGCAACCCGGACCCATCGGCGGTCGCACCCGGGCCCGGCCCGGACCGTGTCATCGACCGGCCCGGGCTGCGCGTGCCGTTCATCGCGGCGACCGCGTTCTTCACGCATCTACCCGCTGATCTCGCTCCTGACCCACGAGTCGCGACCGGCGGTGCTGGCGCTGCTCATCCCGGGCTGGCTGATCTTCGTGGCGGTACTGGCCACCCTGTTCGGCCGGCACCGGATCGCGGACTCGGTGACGACACCCTGGTTCACCCTCGCCGTCATCACGATGGGTTCGATCGCGATCGTGGCGGAGGTGGCGTTCGGCGCTGGCGACGCCGGCGCCCTGTTCTTCTATGCGGGCGTCACCGCATCGCGCATCGCCCCCGAGCGCCGGGCCCTCGCCTGGATCGGGCTGGTGGCGCTGGCCGCCGCGGCGTCCACCGCGATCGCCGCAGGCGATCTCGGCGTGGGGCTGGACATCGGCGTGACGGTGGGGACGATCAGCCTCACCATGTTCGTCCTGTCCGCGCTCGGCCGGACGAACCGGGCGCTCCAGGCGGCCCGCGGCGAGCTCGCGGACCTGGCCGTTGCGGAGGAGCGCAACCGGATCGCCCGGGACCTGCACGACACGCTGGGTCACAGCCTGTCGGTGATCGCGCTCAAGAGCGAGCTTGCACGGCGGGTGCTCCCCGATGACCAGGCCCGCGCCGATGCCGAGCTGGCCGACGTCGAGCGCGTTGCGCGTGAGGCGCTCGCGTCGGTCCGGGAGACGGTCTCCGGCTACCGGCAGCCATCGCTGGCCATCGAGCTCGCCGGTGCCCGCGCCGCGCTGGCCGCGGCCGGGATCGCAGGTGAGGTCGAGCCTGCTCCCGAGGACCTGCCCCGCGACGTGGACGCGATCCTCGGCTGGGCCGTCCGCGAGGGGGTGACCAACGTGCTCCGCCACAGCGACGCGGCGAGCGCCCGGATCCGGATCATCGTCGATGGTTCGTCGCGCGCCGTCGAGGTCGTCGATGACGGCACGGGCCGGGCGGACGAGAGCGGCGCCGGCGGGGCGCGGACCGGTGTCGGCCTCGCGGGTCTGGGTGAGCGGGCGGCCAGGCTCGGGGGGCGGGTCGAGGCAGGGCCGCTGCCGGATCGCGGCTTCCGGCTGCTGGTCGCGGTCCCCATCGTGGCCCAGGCGGAGGCGTGATGACACGCATCCTGCTGGCCGAGGACCAGGCGATGGTGCGCGGCGCCCTGGCGGCGTTGCTGGCCATGGAGCGCGATCTCGAGGTCGTGGCGGAGGTGGGTCGCGGCGACGAGATCGTGCCCGCGGCGCTGGCATCCCGGCCCGATGTCGCGCTGTTGGACATCGAGCTCCCGGGTCTCGACGGGCTGGCGGCGGCCGCCCAGCTGCGTGCGGCGGTGCCCGGTTGCCGGGTGGTGATGCTCACGACCTTCGGGCGACCTGGGTATCTGCGACGGGCGATGGAGGCCGGGGCCTCGGGCTTCCTGCTCAAGGACGCACCGGCGGCCGAGCTCGCCGACGCGGTGCGTCGCGTGGTGCGCGGCCAGCGGGTCGTGGATCCCGGGCTCGCGCTGGCCGCGCTCAGCGAGGGCGCCAACCCGCTCTCGGAGCGCGAGCGCGAGGCGCTGGCTCTGTCGGCGACGAACGGCACGGTGGCGGACATCGCGTCCCGGCTGGGCCTGTCCGAGGGGACCGTGCGCAACCATCTGTCGGCTGCGATCCAGAAGACCGGCGCTCGCAACCGGGCCGAGGCGGCGCGGATCGCGGAGGCGAAGGGCTGGCTGGCGCCCGACTCCTCCTGACCTGCGGGTTGCCGGCTGCCGGCTAGACCCGACCGGCCAGGAAGTCCTCCCAGCCCCGGGCGTCGTCGAGGTGCTGCCACTCGCGCCAGCGAACGATCAGGCCGTCCGATCGGGTCACCGGAATCACCCCCTTTGGACGCCATCGGGTCGACGACCGTCCCATGCCATCGATCGCTTCAGTGCTGCTGTCAATCGACGTACAGGCCCTCCCCGGTGGGGCACACCGCGTGACCCGCGAGATCGACGCTGGGGTCGACGGTCATGCCCTCTCGCGCGACCACCCGGCCCGAACCGTCCACCACCACCAGATCGGGTTGGAACGCGACCCGGAGCTCGGGCCCGAACCAGACCAGGATGTGCCGGCCGCCACCGACCGGCTCGAGCCACACCGGATCGAGCGCGCTCGGATCCACGTGGAACTCCACGGTCCCCATGTTGACCCCGGCGCAGATGCCGTCCGGTCGGGACCGGTGCAGCTGTGGGGCCTCGGGGTCGAACGGTCGTCCCTCGGGGCCGAGCAGCGGCTCCCAGCCGTCGGCGACGACCTGCGCCGCGCACCACAGGCGGGAGTCCTCGCCCGACTCAACGGGCAGCCCGGGATCGGTCCCGGTCCGCGTGCAGCTCGAGCTCGCGGGATCGGCGACATGCAGCGTCGCGCGGACGGTGATGTCGGGCGGCGGTGGCTCGACGCCGGGCGGGACGCGGATGTCGATGGAGGCGCCGGCCGAGCCTCGCAGCGAGAACGATGTCGCCCCATACCCCCACGCCCCGAGCCAGGGCGGCTCGACGTCATACCAGACCGCCAGGTCGGCGCGCCAGGTGCGGCCTTCGACGGTGAACGGCGCCGGGCCCAGGCAGGTGACCCGGGTGAACGGATCGAGCGCCGCGATCGTGGACAGGTTGTCACGGGTCGGTGGGCAGCCCAGCGGCTCGTGCCGCCTGACCGTGTCCTGGCCATCGATGGCCCCCGGGATCCAGGCGAAGATGTCGTCGGGGCCGGACCCCGTGCTCCTCGGGAGCACGTAGACCCGCAACCACGACGTGTCACCGACCTTCACCGGGTCACCCAGGACGACGAGATCCTGTCCGGCCTCGATGCCCTCGGGGTCGTCGAACCCGGGCTCGGCCGGCCCGCCGGGTATCGAATGCGCCGCCAGATCCACCATGGCCGTCGCCCTGACCCCGCGCGGGATCCGACCGCCGGGTCCGTCGGCTTCGCTCGACTGGAGCGCGACGGCGACCGCGACCATCGCGACGAGCAGGACGGTCGCGACACCGGCGACCGCTGCGATCCGGCGACGTCGACCCATGTCCCCCATCCTGCGAGCCTACGTCGCGCGCTTCCGCGGCGCGCGCTCCGGTTGCCCCGACCGATCGGGCCACTCGTACCCTTCCCAGGGGTTGTAGTCCGGATCCAGGGGTTCCTGCGGTGGGCGCAGGGCCTCGGGCACGTGGATCAGGTTGACCCGCAGCCGGTACCACACGTATGCACGGCCGCGCATCCCGTCGGTCAGGATGTCGGCCGGCTCCAGGAACTCGACGACCTCGGGGTGGCGCGCCTTCCAACGCTCGAGGCCCTCGTTGACCTCCTTCTTCGTCGCCGCCCGCGCGATCTCGATGACGGGGACGTTCGTCCGCCGGCGTCCCGTGGGTGTCGGTCGCGTACCCTCCCACTCCGCCGGCAGCCCGGCGTTGGAATCACCTGCGGCCACGGCTGCGGCGCGCGCGGCGGCGACCTCGGGCGGGGGACCGCCGTCCACACCGCGGCCCTCGTATTCGGCGTCGGTCCGGCGCTTGCGCGACGGCTGGACGCGGGGCGGCTCGCCCGCCTGCTTGGCGTAGTTCGGCGGCCACGGGGCGTCGCCCAGGCCATCTGCCTCGTGGCGCGCGGACAGCTCCAGGAGGGCGTCGAGCGAGCCGACCGCCCCATCGATCCCGGCACCGGCATCGCCCCGTTCGGCGTACAGAGCGGGCACCGTCGCGAGGGTGAAGTCCTCCGCGACGACATCGGCCACCTCGTCCCAGCGCAGCGGGAAGGAGACCCGGGCATCGGGCAGCGGCCGGACGGAGTACGCGGACGCAACGGTCCGGTCCTTGGCGTTCTGGTTGTAGTCGAGGAACACCCCGTGGCGCTCCTCCTTCCACCACTTGGAGGTGGCGATCGCCGGAGCTCGCCGCTCCACGTCGCGGGCGAGCGCGAGCGCCGCGCGCCGGACCTGCGGGTACGTCCAGCGCGGCTCGATCCGGACGTTGATGTGGATCCCGCGCGAGCCCGAGGTCTTGGGCCAGCCGGTGAGGCCAACATCGGCCAGCGCCGCCCGGCAGACGAGCGCGACCTCGCGAATCTGCGACCAGGGCACGCCCGGCACCGGATCGAGGTCGACCCGCAGCTCGTCGGGGTGATCCAGGTCGTCGGCACGGACGGGGTGCGGGTTGAGGTCGATGCAGCCGAGGTTGGCGACCCAGGCGAGACCCGCCGCCTCGTCGACGACGATCTCGTCCGCAGTCCGGCCCGACGGGAAGGTCAGGGTCGCGACGCGCATCCAGTCGGGACGGTTGGCGGGTGCCCGCTTCTGGAAGAACGGCTCATGATCGATGCCGTCGACGAACCGCTTGAGCGCCATCGGCCGGCCGCCCACCCCGGCCAGCGCCCCGTCGGCGACGGCCAGGAAATAGCGGACCACATCGAGCTTGGTGTGACCCGGCACGGGGAAGTACACCTTGTCGGGGTTGCTGATCGTGACCTCGCGACCAGCGATCTCGAGGACTTCCTTTCGCCCTGCCATGGGTGGATGCTAGCGGCCGACGGCAAGGACACGAGGTGTCGATCCGGGCAGTCGTCGTTCGTCGCCAGGATGATGGGGCCGGACGGAGGGCCCGACCGCACGGCAGCTGGAGGTCCTGGAACGCGATGCGCTATCTGTTGATGATCTACGAGGAGCCCGGCGCGCAACCCGCGAACCAGGCAGAGTTCGCGGCCATGCTCGATGAATACAACGCTTTCTCGGCCTGGCTGCGCCAGACCGGCCAGCACCTCGCCGGCGAGGCCCTCCGGCCCGTGACCGACGCAACCACCGTATCGGTCCGCGACGGCCGGAGGATCGTCACCGACGGGCCGTTCGCGGAGACCAAGGAGCACCTCGGCGGGTTCTACATGGTCGATGCCCGGGACCTCGACGCGGCGATCGAGGCAGCGGCCCGGATCCCGGGCGCACGGACGGGCCGGGTCGAGGTCCGCCCGATCATGGAGTTCGATTGATCGACCCTTTCCGCGAGGCACCCGGGCCGCAGCTCGCGGCCCGGGTGGCGATCGACCGCGTGTTCCGCGAGGAGCACGGGCGGGTGACTGCGACCCTCATCCGCGTGCTCGGCAGCTTTGACCTCGCCGAGGATGCGGTGGCAGACGCATACCTGACCGCGCTGGAGCGATGGCCTGTCGATGGTGTTCCTCGCAATCCGGGTGCCTGGATCACGACCACCGCTCGCAACCGCGCGATCGACCGAGCCCGGCGGGCGACGCGATTGGCAGGGAGGGCCGAGCGCCTGGCGCATGATGCTGCCTTCGACGCGCGTCAGCGGGAAGCGGCGCTGGCGGTGGCCGCCGAGGAGGAGCTGCATCCCATCCCGGACGACCAGCTGCGGCTCATCTTCACGTGCTGCCACCCGGCGCTTGCCCCGGAGGCGGGGGTCGCGCTCACGCTGCGCACGCTGGGGGGTCTCACGACCGCCGAGATCGCGCGCGCCTTCCTGATCCCCGAGGCGACGCTGGCGCAGCGGCTGGTTCGGGCGAAGCGCAAGATCCGCGAGGCGGGGATCACGTACGAGGTGCCGCCGGCGGATCGCCTGGCCGGTCGGCTCGAGTCCGTGCTGCGCGTGCTCTACCTGGTGTTCAACGAGGGCTACGACGCGACGGCCGGGGAGGCGCTGATCCGGCGCGAGCTGTGCGCGGAGGCCATCCGCCTGACGCGCCTCGTCGCTGAGCTGCTGCCCGACGAGCCCGAGGTGCTGGGCCTACTGGCCCTGATGCTGCTTACCGATGCTCGACGGCCGGCTCGAGAAGGGGCGGACGGCGCCCTGGTCCGGCTCGAGGACCAGGACCGCGACCGCTGGGACTTGACGAGCGTCGCCGCGGGGAGCTCGCTGGTCCGGCAGGCGCTGCGGCTCGGTCGGGTCGGGCCGTATCAGCTCCAGGCGGCGATCGCCGCGGTCCACGACGAGGCGACGACCGCAGCCGAGACTGATTGGCCCCAGATCCTGGGCCTGTACGAGGTGCTGGTGCGTGTCGCCCCATCGCCGGTCGTCGCGCTCAACCGCGCCGTCGCGCTGGCCCAGGTTGCCGGGCCCTCGGCTGGGCTCGCCACCGTCGACGCCCTGGCCGGCGACCCGTCGATGGGGGACTACCGGTACTTCCACGCCACCCGGGCGGATCTGCTGCGCAGCCTGGGCCGCTGGTCGGAGGCCGCCGACGCATTCGCTCGAGCCCTGGAGCTGGCGGCGAACGAGCCGGAGCGAGCGTTCCTCGCCAATCGCCGCCAGGAGGCGCTGACGCGAGCGTTGGCCGGCTGAGCGTCCCCGCCGCGACGTGGGCAGGAGACGGTCAGCCGGTGGCCGGACGCTCCTCCATCAGGACCACGTTGTTGGCGTCGGGGTCCTGCGTGAACGCCATCCACAGCTCGACCGGCCCGTCGCGATGGACGACATGGGGCGGCGCGCCGAACGCGGCTCCGCGAGCCGTGAGCTGCTCGACGGCGGCCTCAATGTCGTTGACCCGGAAGTAGATCGTCGCCCGGCCGTCGAAGTCGGGCGACTCGGGCTCCGACAGATAGAGGCGTACCCCATCGGCGTCGAAGAACGCCATCCTGGGAAAGGCGAACAGGAAGCGCATGCCAAGGACATCCCGGTAGAAGGCCGTCGCGTGCTCGGCATCGCGCACGGGCACGAGGATCTGACCGATCGTCGAGAGACCGATGTCATTGCTCATGAGCCGGGCTCCTGCGGTTTGGTGGTGGATCATCCCACGCTGATCCCGACCAGGCCAAGGAGCGTCACCCCGAGCAGCACCGCGTTGAGCGCCACCACCACGGCCACCGAGCCCCATGCCAGGAGGTTCGTCCAGCGCCCGTTCGCGTGGCGACCCATCAGTCGCCGATCGTTGACGAGCAGGACCAGGAACACCAGCACCACCGGCAGCAGGATCCCCTGCAGGTTCTGGCTGCCGACGATGATCGGGACCAGCGCGCTGTCGGCCACCAGGAGCACGGCCAGCCCGCCCACGGCGAGCACGAACGTGTAGATCCCGAAGAAGATCGGCGCATCCTCGAACCGCTTGCCGACCCCGCTCTCCCAACCGAACGCCTCGCAGATCACGAAGGCCGTGGAGATGGGCATGATCGTCGCCGCGAGCACCGACGCGCCGAACAGCCCGATGCCGAACAGCGCCTCAGCCCAGGGTCCGGCGACGGGCTCGAGCGCATGCGCCGCGTCCGAGGCGGAGCTGATGGCCGCGCCGCCGCCGACACCGACCGCCGCCGCCGTTGCGACCACGATGAACACGGCGATCACGTTGGTCCAGACCGACCCGACCACCGCGTCGGCCTGCTCCATCCGGAGCTCCTCCTCGTCGATCCCCTTCTCGGCAACCGCGGACTGCAGGTAGAACTGCATGTACGGCGTGATCGTGGTGCCCACGACCGCGACCACCAGCAGCATCGTCCGCGGGTCGAATGACAGCGAGGGCGTGACGAAGGCATGCACGACGGGCGCCCAGTCAGGGGTCGCCATCACGGCCGCCACCGGATAGGCCAGGAACACCACCATGACGGCCAGGAACACCCGCTCGACGCTGCGGTAGCTCGCGAACAGGACGAGCCCCCAGATCGCGACGGCGACCACGGGCACGGTGAGCCACTTGGGCACCCCGAAGATGTCGAGCGCGGCGGCAGCTCCCGCGAGGTTCGCGATCGTGTTGGCGATGTTGGCGACCAGCAGCACGGCCATCGCGAACACCGTCCAGCGGACGCCGAACCGCTCGCGGATCAGGTCGGACAGTCCCTGGCCGGTGACGACGCCCAACCGGGCGACCATCTCCTGGACGATGGCCAGGATGACGATGGTGATGGGGAAGATCCACAGCAACGTGAGCCCGGTCTCGGCGCCCATCACCGAGTAGGTGGTCAGACCGCCGGCATCGTTGCCCGCCACGCCAGCGATGATCCCGGGCCCCATCACGGCCAGGAACGCCAGCAGGCCCCGTCGGCGGAACCGCCCGCGGAGGCGCGGCACGGGAACGCGCGGCAGGCGCGAGGCCACCCGGCCTCGCTGGGCGACCACGGCCTCGCGCAGCCCTCGCCCTATGGTCAACGCCCGGTCTCCCGGCCCGAGGACGGACCGGCCGAGCGACCAGCCGCCTCCGTGGTCTCGGTTGTGCCCTCGGCTTCGCGGTCCGCCCGCGCGAACACGCGCGGCAACCGCCGACGCCAGGCGGCCGGCGCCACGGTGTCGATCGCGTCGTCGACCGTGACGATGCCGACCAGGCGCTCCTCGTCATCCACCACGGGGATCGCCAGCAGGTTGTAGTGGGCGATCGTCTCGGCGACCGATTCGGCCGGCTCGAGAACACCCACCGCCACCGGCTCGTCCATCATCACGTCCGCGATCGCGGTGTCCGGCTGGGCGACGATGAGGTCGCGCAGCGACAGGACGCCCACCAGCCGCCCGTCGTCGTCGATCACGTAGACGTAGTAGATCGTCTCGGCATCCGGCTCGAGCTCGCGCAGCCGCTCGATCGTCTGCGCAGCGGTCAGCGTCGCCGGTACGGCCACCAGCTCGGTCGTCATCAGACCGCCGGCCGAATCCTCGGGGAACGCCAGCAGATCGCGGACCTCCGCGGCTTCATCGGCCTCCATCAACGCCAGGATCTCGGCCCGGCTGCGGTCGGACAGGTCGGCCACCAGGTCGGCCGCGTCGTCGGGGCTCATCTCCTCGAGGATGTCGGCGGCCCGGGCGGGCTCCAGGTCCTCGAGCACCTCCACCTGGGTGCCGGGGTCCATCTCCTCGACCGCATCGGCCAATGCCTCATCGTCCAGGGTGGCCAGAACGCCCAGCCGGTCGCGCGGCGTCAGACCTTCGATGATGTCGGCGAGGTCGGCCGGGTGCAGCTCGGCCAGCTTCGCGTGCGGGACCCGCAGGCGCACGCTCGCGATCGTGCTCTCGACGGGGTCCACATCCTCCCAGTCGATGTAGCGCTCGGGCACGTTGCGGCGGATGTTCCGCGCGAGCACCCGGGAGATGCCCTCGATACCCAGCCGCCGCAGGAGCCCCGCCGCGCCGACGTCGACCGCCACCACCCGCAGCCGCCGCCCGATCTCGTCGAGACCCACGTCGTTGACGCGGATGACCTTCCGACCCTCGATGTCGACGATCTGCTTGTCGAGGAGGTCGCCCTTGAGCAGGATCTCGTTCGGCCGCTGGTGGAACTTGCCGATGTCGATGGTCCGGACGCGCAGCTGTGCGCCGGCCTCGTCGAGATGATCGACGTTGCTCCAGGGAAGGAAGATCAGTCGCCGGTCCGTACGTGCCACCAGCCCGGTGACAGGCGGGTAGCGGTCGCCGATGGCGACGATGAGGTCGGCGATGGTGCCGATGGGCTCACCGGACGGATCGCGCACCGGCAAGCCGATGCACCGGCTGAGGAAGCGCATGGTGGCCACCTGTGTGGATGGGCCCGACCCCATCCGTGGTGGCGCTTCCGGCGGGCTGCCGGCGCTGGCGCTAGCGGATGAGGTGGACCGTGAGGGTGCCGGCACGTCGTCCGGCGCGTCTAGGTCCGTTCTCCACGGGGGAGCTGTCCTCGGTTCGTGCTGTGGTTCGTGCTGTGGTTCGGGTCGGGCGTCCGCCGATCAGGTGCGAGCTCGCGCCCGCAGGTGACGGGGATCCGGCGGCAGGGTAGTCCCGCACGGGTGCCGGGTCAAACGGGCGGTCCGTTCGCCGTCGCGCATCCTCGACCCGTTTCCGTCAGCCGCCGACCGTGACCGATTGGGTGACGCTCGCGCTCGCGCCATCGGTGCCCACCGCGGTCAGGGTGACGTCGTAGCTGCCAGCGGCGCCATAGGTGTGCTTCGGGCTGCGCGTGGTCGATGATCCGCCATCGCCGAACGACCAGGTCCACGACGCGGCGCCCTTGGTCTTGTTGCTGAACGTGGCCGTCAGGCCATCGACGGAGAACGTGAACGCCACGGCGGGAGCCTGGGGGGTGGGTGTCGGGGCCGGTGTTGGGGTTGGGGCGACAGTTGGCGTCGGGGTCGGGGCCGGTGTTGGGGTCGCGGTCGGGCGGGGCGTGGGAGCTGCCGTGGACGACGGCGCCGGCGATGGCGTCGCACCCGGCGACGGCGGCGGGGTGGGAGACCCTGGCGACGGCGTCGAACCGGGAGATGGCGTCGAACCGGGAGATGGCGAGACGGTCGCGCCGGGCGATGGCGTGGAGCCCGGTGTGCCCGCCGGTGCGGTCGCCGATGGTGTGCTGCCCGAGCCCGGGGCGGCCGACGCGGTCGTACCGCCAGCCGTTGCGTGCCCCGGTTCGGTGGCCGTCTGGGCGGACGGTGCGGAGGTTCCGTCCTGCCCGCCGGGTGTCGCCGGCGGCGTGCCGCCCGACTGCCCGGGCCCTGGGCTGGGAGAGCCGGTGAAGAGCGACCCGTCGACGGCGATCGGTGCGGATGACTCGGGCGTCCCCGACGCGTCCAGCACGGTGCCGTTGGGCTGCGGACGGAGCCAGCCGAACCCGAGCGCAAGCATGAGGACGGAAGCGCCGGCGATCCCGGCGACGGCCAGCAGGACGCGTTGGCGGTCACGCGATCTGGTGCCGGTTGCCGAGGCTTCGGTCACAGCCTTCGCGTGCGCCGGCCGCGTCGGTGCGGCTCCCGCGACGGCCGGCAGCGACTCCGGATCGGGTGGCGTGCTGCCATAGATCGGCCGGCCTCCGCGCGCCTCGATCGCAGGCGAGATGCTCGATGGCCGGCGGGTCGCCACCGCCGGCTGCGCAGCCACAAGCCTGCGTGTGAACTCGCTGCCACCCGGCGACCCGGCCACCGGGTCGGGGCGTGTCGCCCACTCCATGCCGGCTGACGGGATGTCCAGGGCCGGCTCCGGCTGTGTCGCGCCGGATGTCGAGGCGTGTCCGGCCTGCGGGGTGGCCCCCGATGTTGATGGGTGGGTGGCCGACGCGTAGCGGACCGTCGCCGACCCACGCGCTGCGGCGACGACTCGCCCATCGGCGCTGGCAGCGCGTTCCGCCCGTCGCTCCCGTCCCAGGCGGATGCGTAGCCCGACAAGCCCGCCGGCCATCGTCGCCACGACGATCGCCACGAGGAGAGCGGCCAGTGCCAGCAGCATCGACTCCAGCGGCGTCGCTCCGTTCGGGGGAGGCTCGGCTGGATGGCAATGCTAGCAGAACGCCCGTTCACGATTCCAGGGCGATTCGGCCCCGGAGGTCGCCATTCGCCCGAGCACGATGGAGGCTCATCCCAAGGTGCTCGCCGCCCTGCCGCCGTAGCTGCGGCGGGGTTCGATCCGCCGCTCGTGGCCCGATGCGGCACGAGCGTTCGAGCCCCCGACGCCCGCTCGGGTCAATCGCCCTCGACACCCGCTCGGGTCAATCGCCCCCGGCAGACCGGACCGCGACCTCCGTGCCCGACGCCGCTGACCGATAGCAGGCGAGCAACAGCTCGAGCGCCCGCAGGCCGTCCACGCCGGTGATCGGCGGTTCCTCGTCTCGGCGCACCGCGCCGATGAACGATTCCAGGTTCCAGACGGCGTCGTTGCGTGCCGCGGCCAGCACCTCCGAGCGGGTGGCGTCGGCGAGCCGAAGCTCCTGGTACGGGTGGTCCACGCGAGCCGCCCCCCTCGAGCCCACCACCTCGAACCGGGCATCGAGGAAGAACGGATACCCGTCGGGGTTCGCCCAGCCCGCGGTCAGCGTCGAGATCGCGCCGCCGTCCCACTCGATCGTCGCGCTGCCGATGCTGTCCACTCGCAGCTCCGGCCGCACGCCGGCATGGATCTTCGCGTAGACGCTGCGTGCCTCGCGACCGATCAGCCACCGGAGCGCGTCCAGCGCGTGGATCCCGATGTCCCCGAAGCCGCCAAAGCCGGCCTCTGCCGGATCCGTGAGCCACGCGGCGTCGAGGCCCGGGATGGTGAGCGGGACCTTGCCCACCTTGACCACGTGCACCAGCAGGATCTCGCCCAGCTCGCCGCGCTCGATGCGTTCCTTCACGGCCCGTGGCCCGAGCTGGCCACGCGGGTTGAACGGCACCATCAGGTGGATCCCCGCCCGGCGGGCGAGATCCACGATCTGTGCGCCCTCCTCCGGGTCGAGCGCGATCGGCTTGTCGAGCAGCACGTGGACGCGATCGTCGGCGAGGCGCCGCATGACCGAGAGGTGGGCGCGCGGGCGGGTCGCGACATACGCCGCATCGATACCACCGGCAGGCTCGGGTACGAACCGCGTGCCGAGCGTCGACGCCATCGCCTCGGCCGCCCCGCTGTTGACGCCGTCTGCCGCGATCCACTCCAGGCTGACGTGGGGATGTGCGGCGATCATGGGCGCGAACCGGAGCACGTGCGGGTGATCGAAGCCGATGATCCCCATCCGCAGGCGAGGCGTCGCCGGGCTCATGGACGCACCGCCTCCGGCCGCCCGCTCCGCGCGGACCGCTCGGCAGCCGCGATGATCTCGACCGCGACGATCGCGTCGGCTGTCTCGATCGCGAACGGCGAGTCCGCCTCCACGGCGTGCACAAAGTGCTCGAGCTCGCGCCGGAACGCCGTCGCGGTCGCCGACAGCAACGGCGAGTAGCGGGGGATCGTCGAGCTCGGTGCCCGAGACGACCGTCGCGGGGTTCGAATCGCGGTCGTCGGCCACCAGCTTGCCGCCGGTGCCCACGATCTCGGTGGTGGCGTAGAACGGGCCCCAGCCCGGCGGGTGAACCCAGGACACGCTCAGAACCGCGTGACGCGCCGGCCCGAAGTCGAAGGTGACGACCGCGGCGTCCGGCGCCCCGCCGGCCGCCGCCTCCGGACGAGCGCGCAGCAGCTTGGTGAACGCCGTTCGCGGTGGCTCGCCCAGGAACCAGTGGAACAGGTCCGCGACGTGGATGCCCGACGTCCCACAGGGCGCCGCCACTCCGTTCGTCGAGCCATGGCCACGCCCCGGCCGGCGCGCCGTTGTACGCGTGCTCCGACCGGAACAGGTACACCGGGTCGCCGATCCGCCCCGCCGCGACCGCGTCATGCATCGTGGTCCAGCGCTCGTCGAACCGCCGCGTGTGCCCGACCATCAGCCGCCGGCCAGCCCGCGCCGCGACGGCCGCCATCCGCCGGGCATCCTCAACCGAGCGCGCCATGGGCTTCTCGCACAGGACGTGATGGCCCGCCTCGAGCGCCGCGATCGCCAGGTCGGCGTGCGTGTCGGTGGGTGTCAGGACGAGCACGGCGTCGATGTCATCGCGCGCCACGAGGCCCTCGACGGACGCCTCCGCCGATGCGCCTGCGAGCCGCGCGACGGCGGCCGTGGCCCGCTGCGGTTCGAGGTCCGTGACCGCGGCGACGCGCACGGCGTCCGTCTCGAGCAGCGCCGGCAGGTAGCCGCGCTCGAAGATGTTGCCCGCGCCGACGATGCCGATCCGCAGCGTCATGCGATGTGATGGCCGACCATGGATGTCACGCCCCAGAGTCTAGTGCGCGCTCGACACCCCGGTCCGCGGTCCGGCGCTCACACGAGGGCCTAGCGCTCACGACCACCTCCGGCGGCGCTCACGGCCATCTCCCGCGCTCACAGCCAGACGGAGACGACCGTGGCGACGACCAGAACGGCGAGCACGCCGCTGACGATCGCGTGAGCCCGATCACCCTTGAGCAGGCGCCCGATCACGCCCCCGGCCAGCGCCCACACCGAAGCGCTGGGGACGATCACCGCCATCATCGTGATCGCGACCAGCAGGCTGCCGGTCACGACCGGCAGATCCACCGGACGGAACGTCGTGATGGCACCCAACGCGAACACCCAGGCCTTGGGGTTGATGAGCTGGAACGAGGCCGCCTGGACGATGCTCAGGGGACGGGCCACGGAGCCGGCCTCGAGCGATCGCGACCGACCGATCTGCCAGGCCAGGTAGAGGAGGTATGCAGAGCCGGCGAGCTTCATCACGAACGCGAGCTCGGGGATCGCGATGATCAGCGCGCCCAGGCCGGCTGCAGCGGCGAGCGCCATCGCCGCCAGTCCGAGCGCCGAGCCGGCCACGTGCGGGAGCGTGCGCCGGAAGCCGAAGGTCGCGCCCGATGCCCACAGCAGGGCGTTGTTCGGTCCCGGGGTGATGGCGAGCGCGAATCCGAACCCGATCAGCCCCACCAGCCAGCTCATGTGCCGCCCAGCGGTGCGCGAGCCACGAGGCGAGCCACGAAGCGGGTCAGCGCCACCGGCGGGATGCCCGGTGCCGCCGGCGCGATGCCCCGCGCCGAGAATGAGCTCATGGCCGCACCGTAGCGGGCGCCGGGCACGGCGTCTTGTACGATCCTGCAGCCATGGATGCGCCGACGACCGTCCCCGCGGTGCGCGCCTGGAGACCTCCGGTCCCGGGGGTCCGCGAGGTGCTCCACGCCGAGTTCCTCGACCACGCGTACCCCCTCCACACGCACGACGTGTGGACCGTGTTCATCGTCGACCGCGGCGCGATCCGCTACCAGCTCGATGGGCGCCCGGGCGGCGCCGTCCCCGGCACCGTATCGATCCTGCCACCCCATGTCGTGCATGACGGTCGCCCGGCCGACGGCGCCGGTTACCGCAAGCGCGTGCTGTACCTGGAGACCTCGATCCTGGGTGAGGAGCTGATCGGGCCGGCGGTGGACCGGCCGATCCTGCCCGATCGGGACCTCCTCGGGGCGCTGTGCGCCGTCCACGATGCGCTCGCGTGTGTCGACGACGCGCTCGAGGCCGAGCTCCGGCTGCACGCCGTGGCGGACCACATCCGAACCCATCTGGGTGTCGGCGGCACGGCGCCGCGTGTAGCAGCCGACGGCGATCGCGAGCTCGCCGAGGCCCTGCGGGCGTTCCTCGACGCCCACACGTTCGAGCCCCTGACGATGGCCGGGGCCGCCCAGGCGATCGGCGCCGGTCCGACGCGCCTGGCACGGGCGTTCGCCGACGCATTCGCGATCCCGCCGCACGCCTACCTGACCGGTCGCCGGCTCCAGGCGGCGCGCGAGCGGATCCTCGAGGGTCAGCCGCTGGCCGACGTCGCCACGGCGGTCGGCTTCTGCGACCAGGCTCACCTCACCCGTCGCTTCAAGCGATACCTGGGCACGACGCCGGCGCGATTTGCACGGGGCGCCGGGCGCGCCGGAGGCGCGGGCCGGATCGCGACATCGCGGCCTCGAGGAGCGGCGGAGCGCCCGATCCTCAGCTGAGATCGAACGACGCGAGCGACGTCGTCCGCTCCGTCGCCATCACCTTGTTGGTGCGAACGAGGTCGACGGTCGGAAAGCGGAACTCGGGCACGGTGTCGGGCTGCAGGTGGCGCAGGCGGTCGATGAGCTCGGCCGAGGGCGGCGACCTGAACCGCACGACGTTCGCGTACCACATCCGGTCGATCACACGCTCGGGCAGGGCTCGCCCCGATCGCCCGGCCCGCGCCCAGCGCGACCGCAGCGTCGAGCGTGCGTCGCGCAGCGGCGCGTCGACGAGGACGGCGGCGAAGGCCGTCCGCCGCGATAGCCCGAACCCGACGACGCGGGCCCCGCAGCCGTGGAGGGTGGGCACCATGGCCTCGAGGTCGGCAAGGGCGTCGCCCGGGCCGACATTCGATGCGTCGGCGAGCGTGACGTGGAGAGACGCTGACGGGTAGCCGTACTGGTCGGGCCCGACCTCGAGCAGCTGTCGTGCCTGTTCGCCCAGCCTCCCGGCAGGCTCCGGGGGAAGTCGTAGCACCGTGGTCAGGATCGTGGCCGCGGCGGTCGGGTCCGCCTCGTCGGGTCGGGGGTCTGCCCGCAGCAGCCCCACGTCATGGGCCAGCCACAACGCCCGGAGCCCCAGCTGCGCGCCGATGATCGCCACGCCTCGTCTCACCTCGTTGTTCCTGGTAGCGGGCTGCCCGCACGATACGACCGTCTCAAATCCGTGGTGCATCCGGGAACCGGGCCCGGGCGCATTCAGCCTACGATGGCCACACCCCGGCCGAGCCCTCGGCCCCTGCGCCTGCAATGGAGGAAGCGCATGCGCGCCCGTCTGGCGGCTCTCGCCGCCGTGCTCCTGCTCCTGGCCACCGTATCGCCCGCGGCGGCCATCACCAGCGGTGGTGGCGATAACGGCGGCATCGACAACGATCGGCACCCGCAGGTCGGACAGCTCGTGTTCTACGTGCCCGACGAGCCGAGCAGCGTCTACGCAGATCCCGGTGGCTGGTTCAGCTGCTCCGGGACGCTGATCAGCCCGACGGTCGTCGTGACGGCCGGCCACTGCACGTTTGCGGTGGGCGAGGACGGCGCATCGACGACCAGCCCGGCGAACCGCCACACGGCGGCCGACGGCAACGGCTCGGGCGGCAACGACATGTGGTTCACGACCTACAACGGCGAGGACCAGCTGCAGTGGGACGGCTTCCCGGCCACCTTCGACGCCAACGGCAACCCCAACTATCCGACCCAGCAGGCCCGCTACGAGGCGCGTGCCAGCTGGCTGGACGCCAGCGGCTACTGGGTTCGGGCCACCTCGTACCCGCATCCGCAGTTCGACGACCGCGCGTTCTACGTGCATGACGCCGGCGTGATCGTGCTGGACGTGGCACAGAACGGCCTCGACTACGCCAGCCTGCCGCCCGAGGTCGGGTATCTCGACGCGATGTACGGCGGCCGGCGCAACCAGCACAGGTTCGAGGTGGTCGGCTACGGACTCGAGAAGGTGCTCCCGTTCGCCGATTACGGGGGTGACACCCGGATGTACGCGGACGTGAAGCTCGTCAACCTCCAGGGCCATCCCAAGGACACGTACATGGTGCTGTCGAACAATGCCCGCACGGGCGGCACCTGCTTCGGGGACTCGGGTGGACCGACGTTCGAATTCACCCAATTCACTGATGCTGGTCGCGGTGACCTCGTTCGGGCTCAGCCCGAACTGCACCGGGGTCGGTGGTGCCTACCGGCTCGACCAGCAGGACGACCTGGACTTCATCAACTCCCACCTGTAACCGGAGCGCCTGGCTCCAGGCAGCAGACGAGGCCCCGTCCACCCGGACGGGGCCTCGTCGTTGAACCGAAGGGGTTCGGTCAGGCGCCGGTCGGTGCCGGCTGGGCCGTCCCGGCAGCGGCGTCCACGCCGGGCGTCTCCGGCCGGAGCGTTCGCCACGCGGCCAGGAGCAGCGCACCGAACCCGAACAGCGTGGCGATCGTGGTGACGAACGGGATGATGCCCGCCAGGGCGAGCACGATCACACCCACGACCGCGGCCCGGTACGGCCGGCCCGGCTCCCGTGCGCCGCGGGCCTGGGCGACGATCCAGTCGCCGATCCAGATCGCCGCCACGAGCCAGGCAAGGAACGCCACCGCGGGTCCGACGATGAACAGCAGCGCCAGCCCGACGGGCGCGCCGACGACGGTCATCGCCAGCGAGATCGCGAGCAGCGGCAGCACGATCGAGCCGGCGATGCCGGCGATGAGCGAGTGGCCCGGCCGCTCCGAGATCAGCGCCTCGACCTCACGAACCTGGCGGGCACCGAACGCGGCCACGGCGAGCGCGGCCAGGAGCCCGGCGATCGCGATGCCCAGGGTGAGCACGAGGATCACCGGGATTGCGAGCACCGCAAGGGCCGCGAGATCGGTGTCCAGCGCACGGACCGATCCCTCGACGGTCACGCCCCCCTGCTGTGTCACGCTCGCGCGAAGGGTTCGGACGTCACCGTGCACGATCGTGCTGCCCTGGAGGTCGGCGGTGCCGTCGACCACGACCAGCGTGTCGATGGCGGCGTCGGTCAGGGTCGCGCTGCCGCCGGCGATCACGACCGTTCCGGCATCGCCGCTGATGCGGGCGTTCCCGTCGACCACCACCACGGTGTCGACGTGCTGGCCCGCCGGAACGTCGACGGTGCCGTGGACGGTGAGGATCGCGCCCCCGGTCGCCGTCGCGGGACCCGCCGCGAGCGCGGTGGGAACGAGAAAGATGAGCAGGATCGCAACGGTCGTCGCGACCGTGAGCAGGCGCCGCATGAGCACACCCCTTTCGGCGAGCCGACGGGCGTCGTTTCGGGCGGCGTTGGGCGTGCCCTGACCGATGGCTCCGGCTCGTATTGGCTGGATTCGTTGTCGCCCTCGACGCTAGCCGTTGGGCCCGTCCCCGCCCAGCCGGCCACCCGGCGTGTTCAAGGTGGGGATAGCCCCCGTGGCGATGGATGCGGACCACCTGGCGTCCGCGCCCCTCTGGCGTTGCGCCGTGCGGACGATTGCGCCGGAGTCTGGCGGGTACAGTCGCGCGGTATCGCGGCGTCGGGCCCGCGACGGGCTCCTGGTCACGCAGCCCATGGCCCGGCACAGGAGGTGGATCGATGGCGGCACCATTCCCCGACCCCGATCAGCTGTATCCGATACCCGAGCACCCGAGCGTGATGTTCGTGCGCAACCTCCCGAACCTGCCCGCGAACGTGGACATCGGGGAGTTCACGTACTACGACGATGCGGCGGGTCCCGACGCCTTCGGGGCCAACATCCTGTATCACTTCGAGTTCACCGGTGACCGCCTTCGGATCGGCCGCTACTGCGCGCTCGCCAGCGGCGTGAAGTTCGTGATGAACGGCGCGAACCACCGCACGGCCGGGCTATCGACATTCCCCTTCCCGATCTTCGCGCCCTGGCGTGGCCGGTGGGATGGCGAGCTCGATTTCCCGGTGCGCGGTGACACGGTGGTGGGCAACGACGTGTGGATCGGCTACGACGCCCTGGTCATGCCCGGGGTGACCATCGGTGACGGCGCCATCGTCGCGACCCGGTCGGTGGTCACCTCGAACGTGCCCCCATACGCCGTCGTGGGTGGCAACCCGGCCCGCGTCATCAGGCAGCGGTTCGATCCGACCACCGTCGGCAGGCTGCTGCAGATCGCCTGGTGGACCTGGACGCCCGAGCTGGTCGGGGAGGCGATCCCGCTCATCAGCCAGGCAGACGTCGACGCGCTCGAGGCGTTCGCGGCTGCGCATCCCGGCTAGGCTCCGGAGCCAGGATCCGGCGACATCGGTCGGCTGGCGCCGACGACGCCACCCGGCATCCACCACACCACGTTGACCGATGCGGACCATGCCGCGAGCCGATCTGCCCACACCGACCTGCCGCAACGCGGCGCGAGGCGCAGCATAGGATTGGACGACTCGGGTCACGCGGCGCAACGCCACGGGTCGCGAGCCATCGCCACCAGGAAGATGCCGGGGAGAAGATGCCGGGGAAGCGGCGCCGTCGGGGCTCGAGGAGGGTTGTGGACCACCCGCAGGAGGCAGGCACGGATGGCGTCCCGACGACCCCGGAGGGCATGGACGGCCGCGGCGTCCCGTTCTGGCTGGGTCTTGTCCCGGGGGTGGCCGCCGGAGCTGACGCGCCTTCGCCGGCTCCGGCCGGGTAGGCGATGCCGGCCACCGGTCCGCGACGATGAGCGACACGCCCGGGAGCGGTGCCTCCCGGAGCGGCACGCAAGCGAGCGGCGCTCCAGTGGATGGCGTTCCCACGCCCGATGGTCCTGTCGACGAAACGACCGCGAGCCCGGACGAGGTGACGCAGGGGCGGCTCGACCGCGCCCACCTGTGGGTCCTGACCCACTGGCGTGCGTCCATCCGGCGACGCGCCGCGTTCGTCGGGGCGCTGATCGCCGTCATCCTGGTCGCGATCTGGTGGCTCGCGCGCGTCGTCCATCTGGCCGTGGATCTCGGGCTGCTCGCGTACCTCGGCCTGATGATCGCGTGCTGGGTCGGTGCCGGCGGTGCGCTGGTGCCGGTGCCTGGCGTCCGACCCCTGAGCTGGCTGATGATCGTGCACCAGGGTGCGGTGCTGCTGCCGCCGCTGGTTGCGTTCTCGGCCGCCCTTGCGATGGCGCTCGGGCAGTCCTCCTACTTCATGGCGACGCGCCTCGGTCAGCGGCGGCACGCCCGCACCGGCTCCGCCGCGCGTCATGGTCGAGACCGGGGCGTCATGGCCCGGATGACCGGTGCCATCGATCCGAGCGGAGGTCGCCACCGGTGCCGAGCGGCACGGGCACGACGGCCTCGATGGTCGGACGGTCGAGGGCGTTGCTCAGTCGAGCCCGCCTTGCCATCTCGCGGCGCATGGACAAGCACCCGCGACGGATGGTGTTCCTGCTCTCGATCTTCCCGAACCCCCTCACCACGTTCACGACCATCACGGCCTCATCGAGCGGCATCTGGTTCGAGTCGTTCTTCATGGCCGCCCTGGCCGGGTTCCTCGTGTGGACGACCTTGCTGGCGGTCGCGGGCCAGGGGATCCTGATCGCGCTCGGGCTCTCGAGCTGAGCCGGGACTGAGCCGGCCCGAGCCGGGCTCGAGCGCGGGCCCGGGCTCTCGGACCTGAGCCGGGCCGATGCAGCTCCGGCGGCGATCCGGTCTACTCGTCCCCAGCCGTCGCCGATCGCTCCAGGTCACCCGCTTCGCCGGACCGGGTGAGCGCGATCCGGATCGCGTACGCGGTCGTCGAGGCGAGCACCACGGCCGCGAAGTACTCGAGCCCGGATTGCACCATGATCGCCACCAGCACGGCCATCGACAGCGGCAGGAGGGCGATCGCGGCACCGAGCGAGGCCATCACGCAGCCGACCGCCAGCGCCAGCGGGATGGCCGGCACCAGCAGGTGGACCACGATGCCGAGCACTGCACCGATGAAGAACATCGGGAAGATCGGGCCACCGTAGAAGCCGCTGCCCAGGCTCACCCCCAGCGCCACCGCCTTGAGCAGCACGAGGGCGATGAGCGTCACCAGCCCGATGTCCCCGAACTCATCCAGCACGACCGGCAGCGCCGTCTGGCCCGAGAACAGCGTCAACGGCAAGGTGAACCCGATCGCACCCAGGATCAGCCCACCGACCAGGCCGCGAACGATCGGACGCGTGTCAAGCGGTCGAAGCGCAGCGGAAACCCCGACCAGCAGGCGGCCGACGATCAGGGCCGCGATGACACCCACCAGGCCCATCGCCACGGCCGCGACCAGCATCCACGACTCGAATGGGCCGTGCGAGATCGTCAGCAGTCCCTTGAACGGGGCGCCCACCACCGGCCACATCACGCCGAATGCGACGGCGCCGGCAATGATCCCCGGCACGAGGTTGGTGAAGTAGTAGTTGTGGGTCTGGTCGTGCTCGAGCTCGAAGGCGAGCAGGGGACCACCGATCGGCGTGGACATCAACCCGCCGAAGGCGCCGCTCATCCCGATGAAGCTCAGCTGACGGGTCATGTGCTTGTCGCCGTTGCGCCGCCTGGCAAGCCACGTTCCTGCCGCCCCGCCGGCCGTACCCATGGGGGCCTCAGGTCCCAGCGACGCCCCGCCGACCAGGGACAGCACCGCGATGCCAACCGCTCCTGGCGCGGTCGATGGCTCCACCGCGCCCTCCTGGAGCTCGTCGATGAAGCCGGTGAAGCGTGACGGCAGCCGGAACACCCGGTAGACGACGCCCACCAGCAGGCCCGCGACGACCGGGATGAGAAACGCCGGGACCCCACCCGAGAACCACCGGGCCGACGCCCACTCCGGCCATATGTTCTCGGTCAGGATCTCGATCCCACCGAGATACACGATGCCGAACAGGCCGGCGAACAGGCCCAGCCCGATCGACTGGACGATGACGGCGGGATAGCCGGTCGCGGTGGTCGCCTGCTGCCTGCGCGGGGCTGCGGGGTTCGACAAGCGGGAGGCCTCCACTGGGGATCGCTGTGGAGCGCACGCTACCCGAAGATCACCGCCCCGCGCTCGGCGTCCGATGGATGGTCAGCGCCCGATGCCGGTGCCCGCGGCCAGGGCCAGCAGCCCGATCACCGTCGCCGCGACCGCCGCGTAGCGATAGTCGCGCAGCCGCCACCAGCGGACGAGCAGCAGCGCGACCTGCGCCACCGGTGTCAGCGCCAGCGCCAGCACGCCCAGCAGCAGCACCCGGTCGCCGAGGCTGGGATCCGTGAGCAGCTGCCCGTAGCGGACCGCATCGGCATGGGCTCCGGACGCGACCTCGATCAACGTGCCCAGCGAGAGCAACGCGAAGGCGAGGGTCAATCCGATCCGCACGACCCACCGGGTCGATCGCGACCGGTCTCGTGCGGCGTCTGCATCCGTCCGCCGGGGAAGCACCGCGCTCATGGCATGCCCAGCGTCTGGAGCAGCAGCTGTGCGGCGACGACGGCCAGGACCGACGCCAGCACGAGCCGCAGCCGGCGAGCCGGGGACCGATGCTGGAGTCGCGTGCCGGACAACGCCCCGACCATCGCCCCGATCACCACCGGCGCCGCGGCGTACGGGTAGAGGTATCCACGGGCGATGTAGATGGACAGGCTGGACAGCGCGGTGATCCCGACCATGAAGTTCGAGGTCGCCGCGGATACCTTGAGGGGGAGTCGCATCACCAGGTTCATCATCGGCACCTTGAGGAACCCACCGCCGACCCCCAGGAGCCCGGACACGGTGCCGGCGCCAAAGGCGATCACCGAACCCGCCGGCACGCGCGTTGCCTCGTACGCGACGAGCTCACCGGTATTGCCGTCGAGGTAGGCGCCGGAGAGGCTGCCGACGGCCTGCTCGCCGGTCACCGGGCGCGCCCCTGCGACATTCGCCTGCTCCGCGGCATCGGCCCGACCGTGCTCGTCGCGGCCTCGAAGCAGCAGGACGGCCGTCATGCCCAGCAGGATCCCGAGCAGCGCCGACAGCACGCCGGGCGCGATGGCGGTCGCGATCAACCCGCCCGCGATCCCGCCGGTGATCGAGGCCAGCTCGAGGCTGAGCCCGAGCCGCAGGTTGGCCATGCCCGTGCCCAGCTGCGCGCTCCCCGCCGCGACCGAGGTGCCGACGACGGCCAGGAGCGAGGTCGCCACGGCGATCCGGACGTCGAACCCGAACACCAGCAACAGCACGGGCACGATCACCACCCCACCGCCGATGCCCACCAGCGCGCCCAGCACGCCTGCACCCAGGCCCAGCCCCAGCAGTCCCAGCAGCTCCGGATCGGTGAGGGTCATGTGCGTTTCCCGTGCGTCGCGTGGGTCTCCGTTCAGGCTCATCAAAGCCCAATCCGACACATCGGTCCAACAGGTTGTTATGCTTCAAGCGATCGGTGCAACCTATGAATGGTGAGGTCCCACGTGGAGCTTCGGCAGCTCGAGTACGTCGTCGCCGTGATCGATCACGGCGGGTTCACGCGCGCCGCCGAGGCCGTCCACGTCGCGCAGCCGACGCTGTCCCAGGGCATCCGGACGCTCGAGCGAGAGCTCGGGGTCGACCTGTTCGACCGCGTGGGTCGCGGCGTCCGCCTGTCAGCCGCCGGCCGCAAGCTCGAGCCCGCCGCGCGCCGGGCGCTCAGCGAGGCCGGCAACGCCAGGCTTGCGGCGACCGAGGTCCTCGGACTGCGGGCCGGTGAGCTCACCGTCATCGCCTTGCCCACGCTGGTGGTCGAGCCGCTCGTGCGCTGGATCGGCAGGTTCCGGGCAGAGCACCCGGGCGTGTCCGTGCACGTTCGCCACGCCGAGGAGGCCGACGCCGTGCCGTCGCTCGTGCACGATGGTCGTGCCGACCTGGGCCTGGGCGAGATCGCGGATCTGCCCGACGGGCTCGTCGCCGAGGTGGCCTTCGACCAGGAGCTGGTCGCCATCTGTCCGCCGCGAACGCGGGTCGCCGCTCGCGCCACGCTCGCCAGGCTCGCGGACATGCCCATCGTCGTCACGCCGCCGGGGACCTCGACCCGGCGGCTCGTCGACACGACCTTCGCGGGGCTGGGACGGGTGCCGAAGGTGGCGGTCGAGGTGGACCAGCGCGAGGCGATCCTGCCGCTGGTGCTCGCGGGGGCCGGCATCTCGTTCGTGCCGCGCCGGGTGGCCGAGCAGGCTCGCGAGGCAGGTGCGATCGTCGTCCGGACCCGCCCTGCCCTCGAGCGTCGGGTGGGCCTGATCCGCCGCGCCGCGCCGCCGGGTCCGATCGTGGCGGCGTTCGTGGCGTCGGTGCAGCACGATGCAACCGGCGATGCGAGTGGGCGAAGGGGGTGAGGCTCGGCGGGACGTTCGCCTCCGGTGACCGCGCGTGGATGCCCGCCGCGTCCGGAGGATAGCCAGCGATCCAGGTGGCCCAGATCGCTCGACGAATACCCGCCCGCCGAAGTCCGGCCATTCGATCTTGTGCCCGCGGGGCTTCGCAACGTCTTGACGTGCGCGGGGAGGTTCTCCTTGAACCGCAGGCCAGGTGGCCCTTGCGGCCGTGGCACCCGTACGGCATCTATTGCGCAATCGGTTCGATCGTGACCCGCCGGCATTGTGTCCGAGGCCCAAACGCCTACCGCGATGCCCGCCCATTCGGCTGGTTGCATCGAGTCCGAGTCCAGGTGAGCTGCCACCGGGCGGCGCCTGGAGCCATGAATGTCGGATTGGAGCCAGGTGAAGCAGCATGGTCGGTAGCTCAGGGACAAAGATCGTCTACGCGGAACGCCTCATCGACGGGACGGGCCAGGCGCCGCTTGACAAGCCGGCGATTCGCATCGAAGGCAATGTGATCAAGGAGATCGGCGTGCGCGGCGAGCTCACGCCGCCTCCCGACGCCGAGGTCGTGGACCTCGGGTCGCTCACCGTGATGCCCGGGATGATCGATGCCCACACGCATCTCTTCGGGGTGGCGGGCACGGAGCTTCATCTGCGCTACATCGAGCCGGAGGCGTATCGCGCCCTCGGCGCCGCCAGCCAGGCTCGGTCGATGCTCCACGCGGGGGTCACGGCCGCCCGGTGCTGCGGGTCGAGCGTCACCCCTTCGCTTCGGCGCGCGATCAACGAGGGGTTCGTCCAGGGCCCGCGACTGCTTGCGGCCGGACAGTTCGTATGCACGACCGCCGGCGCATGGGATCCGGACCAGAGCTTCAAGCTTCCGCTGGACTGGGCGAAGGCCAACGGGATCCTCGCCGACGGCGTCGACGGCATGATCGAGGCGGTCCGCCAGCGCGTGCGAAGCGGATCGTCGTTCATCAAGATCGCGACCTCGAAAGGGGACTGGGACGATACCTTCGGGCCCTGGGGCGACGACCCGTCGGCAGAGGTGCTCTCGATGCGACCCGAGGAGGTGGCCGCGGTCATCAGCGAGGCGCATACGTTCCACCTCAGGGTCACGGCGCACGCGATCGGCGATGCGTCGGTGAGGGTGGCGCTCGAGAACGGAATCGACACCATCGAACACGGCTTCGGCATCAATGACGAGACCCGCCGGCTTCTCGTGGATCGCGGCGTGATCGTGGTCTCAACCCTGCTCGTCCAGACCCTCATGCAGGAGAACCTGGACCTTGTCCGGATCAACCCGAGGGACGCGCTGACGAGCAAGCGACACCTGGATGCCCAGCGAGCCGATTTCGAGAAGGGGCTGGCAGCCGGTGTTCGCTACGCGCTGGGCAGCGACCTGATCGGGGCTCCGGCCCACCCGCAGAGCGCGTTTCCGCGGGAGCTCGAGCTCGCGGTGTCCTGCGGCATGACGCCGCTCGAGGCCGTCCGGGCAGGGACGCTGACAAGCGCCGAGGCCATGGGGATGAGCGATGCCATCGGCAGTCTCGAGCCCGGCAAGCTTGCCGATATCGTTGGGGTGGAAGGCGACCCGTCATCCGATATCTCTGCGGTCCGGCATGCCCGGTTCGTGATGCAGGACGGGTCGGTCATCATCGACCCGGCTCGGCCGGGCTGGGTACCGGCCGGTGACGGGTCTGTTCCGGGCATGACGCGATAGGCGGTTCAGCGGGGCATGGGCCGGTCCCCGCCGGCTCATGCCCAACGCGGCGCTCGCTGCGAGGCTGTCAGGAGGCCGCGCCCAGGAGCATGAGCTTCTGCGCCCCGACTGCGCAGCGGCGCCGCCGGGCGTCACCCAGCAGTGCCGCCATCTTGGTGAGCGTCACTGTTCATTCCTCTCGAGTAGCTGATATCGCTCGCGCAGCTCCGCCGCGAGGGCCAGGTCCGTTGCCGTCGGGACGAAGCGCTCGGTCGGTGCGAGCGGCTGTGTGTCGCCGGTGGCGCCTGCCCTCGCCAGCAGGGCCGCGCCGACCGCGGTGATCTCCTGCTCCCGGACGACCTCCATCGGTCGGTCGAGCAATCCCAGACGAAGAGACCGCCAGAGGTCGTCATCGGCAGCATGCCCGGCGACTACCAGCCGGGCCACGCCGCCCGGCGCCATGGCAGCAAGGTGTTCAAACGTGCGGGCGCTCGAGATCGCAGCACCCTCGACGACGGCCCGCAGCAGCTGGGCTCGTTCGGCTGCCATGGGCACGTCGAGGAGCGTCGCCCGATGCGCCACGCGGTCGATCGCGACAAGGCAGCCGGCCGGTGCCTGACGAGCCGAGACCTCGCCACGGACGAGCGCGTCATCAGCGCCCGGGTAGAGCAATCCTCGCCACTGACCGTAGACGTGGCCGCCGGGCGCGGCCACATGGAGATACCAGTGGTCGGCATCGACGAACCGGCCCTGGTCGATTCCTGGACAGGCGGCGATCGGTCCTCTGGTCAGCACGAGCATAGCCTCGGAGGTGCCCGCCGAGAGGTAGCCGTCGCCACTGCTCCGGATCCCGCTGCCGAAGGCGCCGACGAAATGATCATGGCCCCCCGCGATGAGCCGGGTCGCCGGGGAGACGCAGAGCTCGGTGGCGACATCACGGTCGATCGGCCCGAGGTCGAGGCCAGACGGGACGAGCTCCGGCCACGCGAGGTCGAGGTCGAGGCGGCCGAGGGTCTCCGGGTCCCACCGGGTGGCCTCCGGATCGAACACGGCGGTACGCGATGCGTGCGACCAGTCCATCACCGCCGGCGCCCCAAGCGTTCGCAGGACGAACGATCCCAGGTCGAGGACAAGCCTTGCCGCGGCGACCTCGATTGGCCGCTCACGCTTCAGCCACAGAAGCTTGAACAGTGACCACGAGGGATCGGGCGGAAAGCGCTCGTGGAGCCCCGTGGGTGCGAATCGGGCGGCATCGTCGTGGCCGCGCGTGTCGAACCACGCGAGCACGGGCGCGACCGGGGACGCGTGGTCGTCGACCAGGACGATCTCCTCGCCCACGCTGGCCACCGAGATCGCGGCGACGGGCTTGGATCGATCGGCATCGATCACCTCCCGGAGGACGTGCCTCGCTGCGTCGACGACCGCCTGCGGGTCGCGTGCCACGCCGTCGCCGTCGGCACTGGCAGGCGTTGGGGTCGTGCGGATCGTCCGGGTTACCCCATCGATCGCGACCGCCTTGATGTGCGTGGTCCCGACATCGAGGCCGATCCAGCGCTCGGTCATGATCGGATCTCGGCGACCTTCGTCCGGTCGAGCAGGCCGGCCAGCGTCGCTTCGCCGGGCAGCTCGGGTAGCAGCGATGTCGCGCTGCCGGCCCCCGCGGCGGCTGCGAAGCGCAACGCCTCCGCCATCGCATCGCCGCTCGAGAGGCGTGCCATGAGGGCCGCCAGGAATACGTCGCCCGCACCAGTGGCGTTGACGACACCGATCGACGGAGCGGTTGCGTGCCAGGCGCTGGCTCGTGAGCGCGCGATCGCTCCCTCGTCGCCCCGGGTCATCACCACCCACTCGGTGCGAGCGCCGAGCCGGGACGGCCATTCGTCGACGCGAACGCCGATCTCCTCGAGCTCGCGCGCGTTCGCCTTGACCATCCAGGGTCCGCTGTCCAGGGTCGCCTCCAGGGCCTGGCCCGACGTGTCGACCACAGCGCGGGCGCCGGCCGATTGCACCGCGGCCACGAGCCGGCCGTAGAAGTCCGGGCGCATCCCCGGCGCCAGGCTGCCGGCGATGATCACCAGATCGTCGCGCCGGGAGGAGTCCACCACGGACCGCAGGAGGCGGGTCTCAGCATCCTCGTCGATCACCGGCCCGGGCTCATTGATCACGGTTGACAGGCGACGGGCGCGGTCGACGAGGATGGCGCAGATACGGGTCTCGCCGGCGACTTGGACATGACGGTCGAGGATCCCGAGCTGCCTGCACGCGTCGTGAAGGAACGCTCCAGCCATGCCGCCGAGGAAGCCGTACGCGGCGACGGGCTGGTTGAGACGGCGCAGGGCGCGGGCGACGTTCAGACCCTTGCCGCCGGGCACCACGAAGACCTCGGACGAGCGGTTGACGCTGCCCACGTCGAGCGCCTCGAGCACCTCGATGCGGTCCATGGCCGGATTGGCCTGGACCACGTGTATCGCCACGGGGCTCACCTCGACCGGGCGCCGCTCAGGTGAGCGGCCGCTGGGTGACATCCTCGATGCGCTGCAGGACATCGGCGAGGATCTCGTCGGAGTGGGCAGCGCTCACGGAGAAGTCGGTGTGGAAGTAGACGCCGTTGTCGATGACGTGGCGGAAGAAGCGCCGGCGGAGATCCGCGTCGAGCGCCCGGATGTCGGCGTAGCTCGTCACCGGGTCACGCGTGCCCAGGTAGATCGCGAACATCGCCCCCACGGACGCCACGCGAGCCGGTACCGGTGAGCGGTCGAACACGGCCTGGAGGTCGGCGAAGAACCGCTCGGCTCGCCCCAGCAGGGTGGGGTAGAAGTCGTCTGCCGACAGGATCTCGAGGGTCGCCTCGGCGGCAGCCAGGCCGATCACGTTCCCGGCAAACGTGCCGCCCTGGATGGCCCCGGCCGGAACGGGCTTGGTCAGGGTTTCCATGTATGTTCGTTGGCCCACGACGGCGGACAGCGGCACCCCACTGCTCATTGCCTTGGACAGCATCGTGACATCGGGCGTCACGCCATACAGTGCCTGCGCGCCCCCCAGGCCCGTCTTGAACCCGGAGAGGACTTCGTCGAACAGAAGGAGCGCCCCCTCGCGATGCGCGAGGTCGCGCGCCGCACCGAGGTACCCAGCGGCCGGGGTGATGCAGCCGTTGTTGAAGTCGATCGGCACCATGATGACGGCCGCCACCTGACCGCGATGCTGGGCCAGCGCCTCCTCGAGGGCCGGAAGATCGTTCCAGGGGACCGGGACGATGGTTTCTGCCACGGCGCGCGGAATGCCGCCGGACGACGGGATTGCCCGCGACGGACGGCCACCCTGGTTCGCCGCATCCGTGTAGGCGACGAGCGAGTTGTACATCGCGTAGTCGCTGCCGCCATTGAAGTGGCCGTCGATCTTGATGACGATGTCGCGGCCGGTATGCGCCCGGGCAAGGCGCATGGCGGTCGCCACCGCTTCGCTTCCGGAGGCAACGAAGCGGACAGCTTCGGCTGAGGGAACGGCGCTCGTCAGGCGTTGGGCGACGCGCTCCCCAAGTGGCGTCTCATACCCGATCACGACCCCGCTCCCGAGCGCCTCGCGCATGGCGCCGAACACGGCAGGGTGGGCATGACCGAGGACCGTCGTCCCGTGCGCGAGGAACATGTCGATGTAGCGGCGGCCGTCCATCGTCTCGATGGTCGCGCCTTGAGCCGCTCGCACTTCGAGGTGCGTGCCCGTGAACGGGTTGATCCGAAACGCCGATGAGATGCCTCCCAGCAGGCTCCGCTGGTCGGCCTGAACCCCCGTGGTCGTCGTCATCTCGTTCTCTCCTCTCGTCTGCGCCTCAACGCCGGGCGCGACGTCTCTGTCAACTGGCCGGGATCCCCGCCTCGCAGGGAGTCGCCGGGGCGCGCCGTTCGGCAACTGCGGGCACATGCGGTGCCGCAGGACGATTCGCGCCGCTGTTCATCAGTCGCCCTGGACGGGTGCCGACGATGCGCGGGTGATGAGATGCCCCGGGAACACGACGCGCCTGGAGGCCGCATCCTGGTCCCCGGCGACCCGCCGCAGGACCAGGTCGGCGGCCACTCGGCCAAGCTCATACGTCGGCTGGGCGAGCGTCGTGAGTCGTGGCTCGAACACATCGGCCCATGGGACGTCGTCGATCGAGGCGATCGAGATGTCTTCAGGAACCCGCAGGCCGGCGTCTCGGATGGCACCCATCGCCCCGATCGCCAGCGTGTTGTTGGTCATGAACATGGCCGTCGGGCGTGGCCGGAGGGCGAGGAGCTGTGCGGCGGCGCGCCTCGCCTCGCCGCCCAGAGAACCTCCGGAGGTGACGAGCTCCTCCTGGTACTCGAGCCCGGCCTGCTCGAGCGCGGTGCGGTAGCCCGCGATGCGGTCCTCGGTCACGATGACGCCCCGCCGACCGGCGAGCAGGCCGATCCGTCGGTGACCCAGCTGCAAGAGATGGCCCGTGACGGTGATTGCCGCGGCACGATTGTCGAGCACGGCGGCGGCGACCCCCAGCTCGGGCAACTCGCGGTCGAGGAAGACGAGAGGAAATCCGGACCGGGCAAGGTCCGTGAGGTACGGATGGGCCGTGCCGGCCGGCGCAAGGATGATCCCGTCGACCCGCCGGCTGGTGAACACCCGCAGGTACCCGAGCTCCTTGTCCGGGTCCTCATCGCTGTTGGACAGGAGCAGGGCATACCCGCGCGCCTGGACGACGTCCTGGATCCCGCGTACGACGGCCGTGAAGAACGGGTTGGCGATGTCGGAGATCAGCAACCCGATCGTGTTCGACCGGCGGGCGCGGAGCGAACGCGCCAGCGCATCGGGCTCGTAGCGGAGCTCGTCGGCCGCGGCAAGCACGCGCTGTCGCAGCTCGGGCGATACCCACCGAGTGCCGTTCAGGACGTGTGACACCGTGCTGGTCGACACGCCGGCCGCTCGCGCGATGTCCCGGGCCGTTGCCACGTTCCGTCGTCCTCCCTGGTCCAGTGTCCCTCCACGGGGGATCCATTGCGCAATCGTTTCGCAGGGTACCGGTCCGACGACTCACGTGCATGAGACAGTGGGCCCCGGTGGGCGGGGCCGGATGGCTCTGGCACGGAGGCAGCCGCCGACGTAGAACATTGTTGCGCAAACGGTTCGACCGGCGATGACGCGCGACCATTCCAGTCCGTTCGCCCGGCGACCCGCCATATCGCAGGAGGAGAGTATGACCGCTCGACCATCGAGTGACCGCGTACGCGGACTGCGTGGAGCCGCCGCTCTGCTGGCGACAGTGGTTCTCGTGGCTGGCGCGTGTGGTTCGGGGGCGACTCAGAGTGCAGGTCCCGAGACCAGTGGATCGGCAACGGCACCCGCCACAGCGGCACCGACGAGCTCGACACACGAAGCGATCACGGTCCTGACGCTAGCCGATGGGATCTTTGGCTCACCATTCGTGAAGCTCGCCGACCAGTTCACCGCCGAGACGGGGATCCCCGTCACCATGGCGACGATGGGCTACGACGAGGAGGTCCAGAAGACACTCGCCGCGTTCGCGGCGAAGTCCGACGAGTACGATGTGATCCAGGCGGACTACATCTTCGTCAAGGGTTGGGCCAAGGCCGGCCACCTCGAGCCGCTCGACAACTGGCTTGGCGCAGATGTCCTGAACGATTACTGGAGCGACGTTCCCGCCAGCGTCAAAGAGATGTATGACTGGCAGGGTCATCCCGTCGGGATGGGAACAATCGGCAACAGCCAGAAGTTCATCTACAACGCAGCGGCCCTTCAGGCCGTCGGCCTCGAAGCGCCGAAGACATGGGATGAGTTGCTGACCGCCGCACAGACGATCAAGGCCGCGGGCGGTGACACGTATGGCTTCACAGCTGGTCTTGAGAAGCTGGTCAAGGCGACGGGCGTCTGGCTGCCGATCTTCATCTCCAACGGCGGGCAGGTATTCGACGACACCATGCATCCCCAGATCAACAGCCAGATCGGCAAGGACGCGCTCGCGTTCCTGCTTCAGCTCGTTGACACGATGCCACCCGGCGGGGCGGCATACACGGAAGGCGACGAGATCAAGTCCATTGCCACCGGCCTGGCCGCGCTGGACCCGGTCGCATGGGTTCCCGATGGGTATACGACCGCGTCGGCCGAGATTCAGAAGAACCTGGTGTTTGCCCTGCAGCCCGCGGGGAGCGTCGGGTCGAAGCCGGTGGCAGGGGGACTGGGGCTGACCGTCTCGGCCTACTCTACACACAAGGCGGATGCGGCAGCATACGTCGCCTGGTTCAATTCGAAGGCGGTCCAGACCGATCTGATCGTGCAGAACGGTGGTCAGCCAATTCGTAACTCCGCATGGGCGGCCAACGCGGATGCGCAGCCATGGTTCCAGGCGCAGGCTGACAACCTCGCCGCGGCGTGGGTTCGCCCGCAGATCCCGGAGTGGAGTCAGGTCGACGCCGCGATCGGGACCTCGATGAGCCAGGCGCTGGCCGGCGAGCTGACGGTCGACGAAGCGATGGATCAGGCTCAGCAACAGGTCGACCAGATCATGAGGGACGCCGGCTACTACCAGTAGCGGCGAACCACCTTCCATAAGGGCACGGGTCGACGGACCTCCTCCTCGACCCGTGCCCATCCCGATGAAGTTGAGGTTGGGCGAGCGGACATGACCGCCACCGCCACCCCTGAACCGCTCGACACCCCAATCCGGTCACGACCGACCAGGGGGCGTCGGCCGGGTGCGCTGACCACGACCAAGTTCGCACTCGGGCTTGCCCCTGCGGCAGTTGTCCTGTTGGCGACGATCCTCTATCCGCTCGGTCGCTCGCTGTGGCTGACATTGCATTCGTGGAACCTGCTCACGAATGAGACTCGGTGGGTCGGCCTCGGCAACTGGAGCGATCTCGTGTCGGACGCGGCGCTCCGCCAGGCGCTGTGGGTGACCCTCGTCTACACGGGCGGCGGCGTCCTGATCCAGACACTGCTCGGCCTGGGCCTCGCGCTCGTCCTCCGCAAGGCGATCCGTCTTCATCTCCCGGCAACGAACGTCTTCCGCGTTCTGATGCTGGCGCCCATCGTCATCGCCCCGCTCATCTGGGCGTTCTACTTCCGTTCGTTCTTCAGCCCGAGCTTCGGACTCTTCAACCAGATGCTGAACCTGATCGGGCTGCCGAGTCAGCTGTGGGCGAATGACCCAAGCACCGCGCTCGCCAGCCTGATCATCGCCGACTCCTGGCAGTGGACGCCGTTCGTCGCGATGCTGCTCCTGGCGGCGCTGCTCGCGATTCCCAGGGAGGTGGCCGAAGCGGCCGCGCTCGACGGCGCGGACTGGCTGCGCAGCCTCATCCACGTGGAGCTCCCAATCATCAGGAACCTCATGCTGGTGGTCGTGCTGCTGCGGCTCATCGACTCGGTGAAGTACATCGAGCTCATGTACACGATCACGCAGGGTGGCCCGGGCACGAGTACCCAGACCCTCAACTACTACGCGTTCCAGACCGGGTTCCTGCAGTTTCAGATGGGTCGGTCCGCTGCGCTGGCGTATGTGGTGTTCGGCGTGATCATGATCGCGACCCTGGTTCTCATCCGGTCCACCCGGAGGTCGTTGACCTGATGCGTGGAAACCGGTCGATGCGACTGCTCGTTCTCGCGATCGCCATCTTCGCCGTCATCGTCGCCTTGTTCCCGGTCGCGTTCGGCGCCATCTCGGCGTTCTCCCCAGACGGGCGGGACCTGTACCTCAATCCGGGTGATTGGGTGATCGCAAACTACGAGGCGGTCTTTGCGCTGCCGGAGTTCTGGAATGCCCTGATGAACAGCGTGATCGTGTCGGTCGGCACCGTGCTGATTGCGGTCCTTGTCTCGGTCCCGGCCGCGTATGTCCTCACGCGATCGACATTCCGTGTCGAAAGCGTCGCGCTGCTGTTCCTGGCCGCACGCATGGTCCCCGGCATCGTGCTCGTTCTGCCGCTCTATCTGCTCTACCAGAGTGTCCACCTCAGAGAATCACAGATCGGGTTGATTGCCTCATATCTCACCTTTGCCGTTCCCTTCGCGGTATGGATGTTCCGGGGGCTGTTCGCGGAGATTCCACGCGACGTCGACGATGCCGCCGCGATCGACGGCGCCGGCCACCTGTCGATCATGTGGCGCATGCTCGTCCCGATCTCCGCGGGTGGCATCTGGAGCGTGGTCGTGCTGCTCTTCGTGTTCTGCTGGAACGAGTTCCTGTTTGCGCTCGTGCTCACCACGAAAGACACCCAGACATTCGTTCCGCTGCTCACGCGCTGGGTGCTTCCGCAGGGACCGCAATACGGGCAAATCTTCGCCGGCGCCTCGATCTTCCTGATCCCGCCCATGATCGCGCTGCTGCTGATCCGGAACCGACTGACGGAGGCGTTCAGCCTCGGCGGCATCCACTAAGGGACAACATCGAAATGTATGAATCACTCGAAGGCAAGGTCGCGCTCGTCACAGGAGGTGGTGCGGGGATCGGTCTTGCGATAGCACTACGCCTGGGCCGCGAGGGATGTCATGTGGCCGTCAACGACATCCGCCCGACTGCCGTGACCAGAACGCTGGATATGCTCGAGGCAGCGGCTGTGCGTGCTTCGGGCTGGCCAGGCGATATGACCGACGAGCGCGAGGTGCAGCGCGTTGTCGATGCCGTTGCCGATGTGAACGGAGGCCTCGACATCCTCGTCAACAACGTCGGCCTGTTCACGTTCGGTGAGCTCGCGGGGCTCGAGACAAGCGCGTGGGATGCCTGCATGGACATCAACCTCAAGAGCGCGTTTCTGTGCAGTCGTGCCGCTATTCCATACCTTCAGCGGCGAGGCGGAGTGGTCGTGAACATGTCCTCGGGGGCAGGGAAGATCGGCGGCACGGGGGCGGGTGCGTACTCCGCCTCCAAGTGGGCCGTCATCGGCCTGACCAAGTCTCTGGCGGCTGAGCTTGCCCCGACAGTCCGGGTCAACGCGGTATGCCCCGGCATCATCGCTACCGAGATGGATGAGGCCTACGTCGCTCGAGCGGCTGCAGCGCGTGGCGTGTCGCCTGACCGGTTCGAGCAGGAGCGGCTGAGGGGGATTCCGATGGGTCGCAACGGCACGCCGCAGGATGTCGCGAGTGCCGTCGCCTTCCTCTGCTCCGATGAGGCGAGCTATACAACGGGCGAGGCATTCAACGTGTCCGGCGGCCTGGTGATGCACTAGGGGGCGCGCCAGACGTCACGACCGGCGACGGTGCCGGAGCAGCGCGACTAACGCTGCTCGCGTTCGGTCTCGCCGACCTCGGGCGGCAGGAACATGTAGCCCAGGCGGCGCTCCGTCCTGATGTACCGCGGGTGGTCCGGGTCGTCGCCCAGCTTCTCGCGCAGCCGGCGAATGTAGACCCGGATGTAGTCGACCTCGTCCACGTATTCGCGACCCCAGACCTTGGCCAGCAGCGTCCCGTGCTGGAGCACGTGCCCGGCGTTCCGGATCAGGTGGTACAGGAGCTTGTACTCGGTGGGCGTGAGATCGACACGCTCGCCCCGCAACCGCGCCTCGTGGGTCGCGAAATCGACCTCGAGATCACCGGACCGGAAGGATGGAGTCCGACTGGCCGGCGCTGGCATGTCCAGCCGGCGCAGAACGGCCCGGACCCGCGCCATGAGCTCCAGGTGGTTGAACGGCTTCGTCACGTAGTCGTCCGCGCCCAGCTCCAGGCCCTTGACCTTGTCCATGGCGTCATCCCTGGCGGTCAGCATGACGACGGGAACGTCGGAGAAGGCCCGGAGCTCCCGGAGCACCGCGAACCCGTCCTCGCCCGGAAGGCCGACGTCGAGCAGGACGATGTCGGGCCGCTGTCGCTCCACGATGTCGAGCGCGGCCTCACCGGTGCCGGCCCCCAGCACCTCGACCTCCCGCCACTGGAGCGTGAACCCGAGCTGGATCGACTCGACCACATCGGGCTCGTCGTCAACCACCAGGATGCGCATCACTGTTCGTCGTCCGGGCCTGACGTCGGGACGACCAGGCTGAACGTGCTTCCCTGACCGAGGACGCTCCTGACCTCGATCGTGCCGCCATGCGCCTGGGCAATGGCCAGGGCCGTCGGCAGGCCCAGGCCCACCCCTTCCTGGGGGCCCGAGCGGTCATTGCGACCGACGAAGAACCGCTCGAACAGACGGGCCTGATCCGTCTCCGAGATCCCCGGACCATCATCGGTCACGCTCCAGGCGGTCATCAGCCCATGCTCCTCCACCCGAACGGTCACCGTCCCGCCATCGGGAGCGAAGCGCTGGGCGTTCGAGATCAGGTTCAGGAGCGCCTGCTCGAGACGTCGGTGGTCGCCGTACACCCGGTGGTCGCCCGATGGGGATTGGATCCGCTCGAGGTGCTGACCGTGCTGGGCGGCGAGCGGCGCGACGACGGCCATGGCCGAGTCGGCCATGGCGTTCGCGCTGAACCGTCGAAGCTGCAGGCTCACGCTCCCCGACCGGAACCTCGACAGCTCGAGGATGTCGGCGACGAGACGCTGCATGCGCTCGCCGTTGCGCTCGATCGACTGCAGAAGCGCCTGGCGCTGCTCCTCGGTCGGCTCGGCGGTCGGCTCGAGCAGGAGGCCGACGCTGGTGCGAACCGCCGTGAGTGGGGTCCGGAGCTCATGGGCGATCGTGGACAGCAGGTCGGTTCGGAGACCTTCGAGCTCGGCAAGGGTCACGCGTCCCTCGCCATGAAGGCCCGCGGTCACGTAGCGCACGCCGAGGGTGGTCGCGACGAAGCGAGCGCTTCCGCCATTCCGCTGTGCGACTCGAACGAGCCCAAGATCTGCGAGGTCGTCGAGCAGGCGTTGCGCGGTGTGGGGTCGTAGCACGGCGCCGCTCGCGGCGAAGCGTCGCTCGAGATCGACGGCCGTCGCCGAGGGCGGCACAAGGACCAGCGCGGCCTGCAGCAGCGCCGACGGCTTCGCTGGCGCCGCGGGACGGGCGAGGTCGCCGTCAAGCTCCGGACCGTGTGGTCCATGCGTGCGTGGCATGGGCCGAGCATAGCCTCGCCAACGCGCTCGCGACCGCGGATCCACCACGCGCCGGATTCGTGAACAACATGTGAATCGAATCGGCCGTGATGTTCACGCGGCGTTCATGTCCGTCGACGGGGCCCTTTCCCAACCGCGACGAGAGTGTGACGAGCTCGTCATCCAAGCACCTATCGCCCCGGAGACAACTCGATGGCCACGGACATCACCACCGCCACTTCCTCGGCCGGCCGTACCGCGGGGCAGGACGCGCTCGCGGCGGCGCTGGCGCAGTTCGATGCCGCGGTGGAGCACCTCGGCCTGGATCCGGACCTGAGCGCGATCCTCCGCGTCCCGCTGCGTGAATACAGCGTCCGTTTCCCGGTGCGCCTGGATGACGGGACGGTGCGGGTGTTCTCCGGCCATCGGGTCCAGCACAACGTCGCACGAGGTCCCGCAAAGGGTGGGCTTCGCTTCCACCCCCAGACCGACCTGGACGACGTCCGCGCCCTGGCGATGTGGATGACATGGAAGTGCGCACTTGCCGACGTGCCCTTCGGCGGCGCGAAAGGCGGGGTGACCTGCGATCCGCAGTCGATGAGCGGCCGGGAGCTCGAGGCGCTGACCCGGCGCTTCGCCACGGAGCTCGAACCCATCATCGGACCTGAGTCCGACATTCCGGCGCCTGACGTCGGCACCAATGCCCAGGTCATGGCCTGGTTCATGGACACCGTGTCGATGCATCGCGGGTTCTCGGTGCCCGGCGTCGTCACCGGCAAGCCGCTCGCGATCGGGGGCTCCGTGGGCCGACAGGATGCGACGGGCCAGGGCGTCGCCTACACCATTCACGACGTCGCCCGCCGGATCGACATGCGCGTCGACGGAGCAACCGTCGCCGTCCAGGGGTTCGGGAACGTCGGCGAGGCGGCCGCGCGCCTCCTGGTGGCGGACGGCGCGAAGGTGATCGCGGTCACCGACGTCGGCGGCGGCGCGTTCGATCCGGACGGCCTCGATATCGCCGAGCTGGCCCGGCGGTTCCGCGCATACGGCACGGTCGCCGGCACCCCACGCACCCAGCTCATCGACAATGAGTCGCTGTTCGGGCTCGAGGTCGACGTCCTGGTGCTGGCCGCGCTCGAGGGTCAGATCACCTCGCGCAATGCCGGACGCGTCCGCGCCCGGATCCTGGCCGAAGGCGCCAACGGACCGACTGACCCCTCGGCCGATCCGATCCTCGCGACCAACGGCGTGACCGTGATCCCCGACATCCTGTGCAACGCCGGCGGCGTCATCGCGAGCTACTTCGAATGGACGCAGAACCGGTCGGCTCTCGCGTGGACGCGTGAAGAGGTGAACGACCGGCTTCGCCGTCAGATCCTCTCGGCCGCGGACGCGGTGTGGCAACGCGCGGCGGCCGAGGGGATCACACCGCGCATGGCCGCCCACGTGATCGCCGTCGACCGTGTCGCTTCAGCTACCCGACTTCGGGGCATCTACCCGTGATCCCAGTTCGTTGCTCCCTACCTCGGAGGTACCGCATGCACACATACGCCAGCCCTCGTCGCGGCTACTGCGCCTCGTGTGACGGCATGATCAGCGGGCGTCCCGTGTATCGGATGGACGAGGCGTACTGCTGTCTCGGATGTGCGGTGGGCGGCCCCTGCACCTGCACCTACGAGCAGGACGTGGCCGACGATGGCGTCGACCATCTGGGCCTGCCATTCGCGATGGAGCCGGCCGCATCGGCTATCGGCTCTGAGGCGACGGCTGTCGACGCGCCGAGGCGCGAGGTCGTCGTCGGATAGACCGCGTCGCGACGATCGCGTCGAAGGCACCCGGCTCCCATGAGGGGTCCGGGTGCCTTGTTTCGTGCTCCGAACAGCCACGCGAATGCACGGCCACGGAACGAGCCTGAGGATCGGTCATGGTCGCCGGCGATGGAATCGGCATGCGCTCGGTCGAGATCCGATCGGGCAAGCAGGTCGACGATTCGCCGGGCTTCGATGGGCACGGACCGAGGTCGACATCGTCCGCCCGAGAAGTCGTCACGCCCCGAGAAGCGGACAACCGGCCATCCGGTTCCGCTCCAGCGCAGGGGCCTGATCCGCTTCGCCTTCGCCTGATCGCGCAAGAGTGCTTCTCCCCTTGGTTCAGCCGACACCCCTGTTTGCCAGCGAACCAGCCTTGGGCGACCCTTCGAGCCCTCACCTCGGGCTGGGCCACAGTGGCGGATACACGCCATCCGTGCAGGCAGACCAGGTGCCGTCCGGGTTGTACCCGCCCAGGAGCTCGTAGCGCTGGCCGGTGCGCGCCACGACGTGGCCGTGTGTGTCGAGGACCTCGACCTCGCCCCAGCTCTTCCGCGCCGTGTACCCCCTCGGCCATCTGACACGCGCGGTCGTCTGGCCCATGTCCTCTGAGACGATGGCGGTGCCCGCTCGTTCATCCGTGATCAGCATCCCGGTCGTGTTGGCCAGATAGCAGCCGATCTGCCCGGAGGCGTCCGTCAGCAGCTCCACCGGTTCGCCGACGAAGACGACCGAGGCAACCCCCAGCACGCCGGCGACGACGAGCATGACCAGCCCTGCCCCCACCATCCGCTTCGATCTCATCATTCCCTCTGACCCTCTGAGCGCCATCGTTGGATCAGGCTAGGCTCGGGTGCAAGGACCCGAAAGATGGATCCGGTGCGGGCAGACGAAGGCCCCTGACGCCGGTTGTGCAGGCATCCACCGTCACAGGGGCGTTCCAACAAGGTGGCGGTACCCAGCCCGCCGCTGGGCTACACGTCAAGCGTCACCTTCGCGCGATGAGGCGACCAGTCAAGCGGGGACCGAATCCTGACAACCTGTCTGACCACTTGCGAGCCGATCCCCGGCGGCACTCAGCGGGTCTGGGCGGTGCCTGCCGTGCGGGGGAGTGGAGCCGACACTCGGATTCGAACCGAGGACCTGCTGTTTACGAAACAGCTGCTCTACCGCTGAGCTATGTCGGCGCGGTGCGCAGTGTAGCCGATGCGGCATGGGGGATCCGGCTGTGTGGATCCGGTTGCGCGCCCGGCGCCTCGCGCGAAGGTCAGAAGCGGCCCAGGATCTTGACGGCAAGCTGCGCCGCCGGCTTGGGGTCCGTGTAGTCGCTGCCGATCAGCAGGGTGCTCAGCAGCACGACCTTGTCGCCCTGGCGGACGCCCACGCCGGCAACCTGACCGACGGTCCGCACGGAGGCGTCGCCGCGCCACACTGCGGCAACGGCCTCGTCGCCGAAGCCGGACAGGGGCTCGATCGTGTAACCGTCCCAGAACAGGCCCATGGCGGCGGTGAGGTCGCTCGACGGAGCGGGGTAGATCCAGAGGTCGAACAGGTCGATTGAGTCACCGAGTGACCAGGTGCAGCCGTAGGCGCCGTCGATCGCGGTCCCAGGGCCGAGCATGCTCTCCTGGGGGTCGTGCGCCTGCTCGCCCATGACCGAGGTGATCTCGGCCGCCGTCGCGAGCCCGCAGACGTCGACGTTCGCGTACGGGTCGCTTGCGTCCGCGGGCGACGACGCCGCAGCGGATGGCGGCACGGAGGCACCAGCCTGCGACGGCGAGGCCGCCGGGACCGCGGTGGCACCAGGGCTTGCGGCGGTGCCAGAGCAGGCTCCAACGACGAAGACGAGCGAGCCGAGAAGCACCGCGGTTGGCAGTCGGCCATGGATCGACATCGAGTCACCTCCTGCTGCCGCACGCATCATGTCGGGCTGGGAGACGGGGACGCCAGCTCTCTGGCCAGCCGAGAATACGACCAAATGCGCTTGATGGCGTGCACGGCCCTGGCTGGTATCAACCACACCCTGCCGCGTGCCGCGATGCACCAGGCGCCAGCCGCCGCAGGTACCGCCCGTCCGGCCGGCACCCACCCTGGCTCCCACGCACAATGGTGCCCGCAGCGGGGACACGCGGAGGAGGGCACGCATGAGCCAGGACCGACCTCATGAGCTGAAGGGAACCGGCTACGAGCTGTTCATCCTCATGCTCTCGATCCTGTCGGTGGTCAACGCACTGATCGTCGTCCTGCGCACGGGGCCAGCGAGCGACGTCGCGCTGGCGATCGACACGATCATGGTGCCGATCTTCATGATCGACTTCCTGTACCGATTGCTGACGGCCCGGTCGAGAAGCAACTACTTCCTGCGTCGCTGGGGATGGGCGGACCTCCTGGCCAGCCTGCCGTTGTTCCGCGTGTTCCGCGTATTTCGGATCATCCGGGTCGTCCGCCTGACCCGTGCCTACGGGGCACAGCAGATGGTGCGCGACCTTGAGTTCGCACGAGCATCGGCCACCTTCTACCTGACGATGTTCCTGGTGATCCTGGTGGTCGAGGTGGCGGGCATCTCGATCTACTTCACGGAGCAGGGCGCGCCGGATGCGAACATCAAGAGCGCGGGCGACGCGATCTGGTGGGGGCTGGTCACGATCACGACGGTGGGCTACGGCGACCGGTATCCGGTGACCGGGGGCGGGCGCATCGTGGGTGTGTTCCTGCTGTTCGCGGGGATTGCGCTGTTCTCCGTGCTCACCGGCTTCATCGCGAACGCGTTCCTTGCCCCGCGACCGAAGCGGAAGGCCTCGAAGCCGGTCGGGACGCTGTCGGCAGAGGTCGAGGCGCTGGGCCGAATGCTCGATGAGCACGACGCACACGTGGAAACGATGCGGGAGCGTCTTCACAACCTCGAGCGAATGGTCACGGACGCCGCAGGCCGGGAAGAGGCCGCCAATGGCTGATGAGGCTGCGCCACGGCCCCCGGCGACGCGGCTACATGCGGTCCTGCCGGCGCTCGAAGGCATCGACGGCCACCGGCAGCGTCGGGTATATCCGCTCTTCGTCGATCGTCTCCAGCAACCCGCCCTTCGCCAGCTGCGCCCTGAAGTCCTGCTTGACCCGCGCCATCGCGAACGTGACGCCACGCGCCCGCAGGTCATCGATCAGCCCGCGCAGCGCATCGGCGGCGGTCACGTCCAGCTCCACGATCGCCTCGGCGTTGAGCAGGAACCACTCGACCGCTATCGGCTGACCATCCACGGCCTCGAGCGCCCGATCGCGGAAATCGTCGGCGTTGGCGAAGCACAGGGGTGCGTCGTAGCGGAACACGAGCAGGCCCGGGATCTGCTGCGCGTCCGGGTAGTCCTCGACGTTGTGGAGCCCGGCCAGTCCCGGCACCCGGCCCAGCACCGAGGCAGGTGGGCGCGCGACGCGGACGAACAGATCGGCGACCGACAGCCCCACGGCGACGAGGATCCCGGCCAGCACGTCGAACAGGAGCACGCCCACGAGCGCGGCCAGCGCGAGGCCGAGCTCGGTCATCCGGAACGACCACAGGCGGCGCAGCGCCGCGACGTCGATCAGGCGCAATGCCGCGTACGCGACGATGCCACCCAGGGCAGCCTTCGGGATCAGCGCGATGAGCCCCGGGACGAGCAGCACGACGATGACCACGGAGCCGGCGGCAACCAGGCCGGCCAGCTGGCTGCGGGCTCTCATCGTGTCGATGATCGCGGTCCGTGACCCGGACGCGCTGAGCGCGAACCCACCCGAGAGCCCGGCCGCGAGGTTGGCGGCGCCCAGGGCCAGGAACTCCCGGTTGGGGTCGATCGTCTCGCCGTTGCGCTTCGCGAACGCCCGCCCGGTGAGCGCCACGTCCGAGTAGCCCACGAGCGTGATCGCGGCCGCAGACCCGATCAGCGCGGTGATGTCGGATGGGTCGATCGTGGGCAGGGCCGGGGTCGGCAGCCCACCCGGCACCGGGCCGACAAGGACGACGCCCTGTGCCTCGAGCCCGAGCGCGGCCACGATGACCGCCGCCGCCAGCACGGCGATCAGGGTCCCCGGCGCGAGCGGCGCCAGACGCTGGAGGGCGAGCAGGAATGCGAGCACGCCCAGGCCCAGGGCCAGCGTCACGGGTTGCACCTCGCCGAGCTTTCCGGCCAGCTCCGCAACCCTGCCGACAGAGCCCTCGGCAACCAGGTCGACCCCGGTCAGCGTGCCCAGCTGCGAGGCGATCATGATCAGTGCGACGCCCGCCATGTAGCCGATCAGGATCGGCTGCGACAGCAGGTCCGCGACGAACCCCAGCCGGAGCGCGAACGCACCCAGACACACCAGGCCGACGAGCAGCGCCAGCGCGGCGGCCAGCGAGAGGTAGCGCTCCGTACTCCCCGCCGCGAGCGGGCCGACGGCGGCCGCGACCATGATCGCGGTGGCCGACTCGGGGCCAACCGAAAGCAACCTGGACGTGCCCAGCAGTGCATACACGATCATCGCGGTGACCGCGACCCACAGGCCGCTGGTTGCGGGAACGCCGGCCAGATCCGCATACGCGAGGCACTGGGGAACGAGATAGGCGGTGACCGCGACGCCGGCCAGGACGTCGGCGCGGAGCCAGGATCGCCGGTACCCGCGCAGCTGGGCGAGACCGCTCGCCACCTCCCCGCGACGACGCGCGGGACCCCCGGCCGTCTCGTGCGGTTGCCGCGCGTCGCCCTCAGCCGTCATCCGAGCCCTCGCGTCGTACGCTGGTGGCCCCCAATGGGGTCCGGGTGCCCGATGGCATCCCGGTGCCCACCAGGGGTCCCGGTGCCCTCGCCGCTGACTGCCTGCCTACCCACCACCCGACGGGGACGTCCCGCTGAGAAGGGGACCTTCGACCCTCCGTACGCCGGATGCCGAATGCGATGGTAGGGCCACGCGAGCCTCGCGGCCCGACGGAACGAGCAAACCGACCGCCGGCTCCGACTGGCCGAACACCGCTCCGGTTGGCCCTAGCGCCACCGGAAGGCAGGGACCACCGGCCGACTGGAGTCACATGGCAGGGCCGCGGGCTCGCTTTGCGTCTCCCTCGCGGCGGCGCTTCGGATCACCGGGCGACCGGACGCGCGGCGGCGCTTCGGATCGCCGATCCCTCAGGGAAGCACCGGCCCCCGGGTTGTCACCTCACCAACGACGGGCGGCCATCGATCTACCTGATCAGCTGGACGCCGATCGCCTCGCCGTAGTTGATCTCGCCGCTGCCCACCGGGCCCGACGTGATGTACCGAACGAACCAGCCGGCGATGCACGATGAGCTGCCGTTGCCGTCGGTGATGTTCAACAGCGAGGTGCCGTACGTCGGCGACGTCGTCAGCGCGCAGTCGGAGTTGTTCTTGTTGTTGGAGTACGAGATGTAGTCGAGGTAGAAGCCGGCGATCCGCGTGATGTGGTAGGTGCCACCGCTGCCGTGCTCGGTCGAGCAGTTCTCGTCGCAGATCGGGATCATGACGACCGTGCCCTGGAGATGGCCGTCGATGACCGCGTCGTAGATCTTCTTGGCGCAGTCGTTGCCGACATCGGTGGGGACGTCGACCGGGAAGTCGTTGAACTGGACCGAGGACGGGTTCAGCACCTCCTGGTAGCAGTTCTTGTCCGGGTCAAGATCCAGGATCATGAACGAGCCGCCACCCGTCTTGCACAGCGGCACGATCCACTCCTGACCGACCGGCGGGTCGCCCGGGTTGCTCATCCGCCAAGCCTCGTCCGGGTTCTCGACCAGGTTGCCTGATCCGTCGCAATTGGCCTGGCTGACGGGGAACACGACCGGCAGGAACTTGCCGCCGGTAAGGGCGCCGGTGACCGCTGTCGCATCGGCCGACGCGGTGAACTGGTTGATGCCGAGCGCACCGGCGAACGTCGTGTTGAACGGCTGGCTGCCACCGACGCGGACGCCCTGCGCCGTGGGCGGGATCGTGCCGTCGCCCACCCGGGCCGCCGTGGCCGTATCGCTCGTCGCCACACCCAGCGGCGTCAGCATCACGCCGTGCACGTCGGTGTAGTAGCCGGTGTGGGTGTCAATCTGGTTGTCAGTTGCCATGCCGTTCATCGCGGCCGCCACATCGGCGTCGGTCTTGGCCGTGCCGCCAAGCCGCTGGGCGAGCACCGTGGCGCCCGCGTTGGCGATCGAATCGGCGCCATTCTGGGTGACCCGCTGGTGCGCGTAGGCGTTGCCGCCCTCGATCACCAGCGACACGCCGGCGATGATCGCGATCATGGCCAGGGCGGCGACCACGATCATCTGACCGTGCTCACCCGCTCGCTGCGAGCGATGCCGCACCGGCCGACGGGTCGGGAGGTTGTGGGATTGCGAACGGAACATGTCCATCGTGCTCACGGCTGCTTCGGACAATCGGCAGGTGTCAGGTACGTGGCGTTCGGGCACGAGTACTCGACGCTCAGCACTGACTTGGCGGTGAATGTCACGCCATCGCCGAACAGGATGTTGCTGATGATCGGGGTGATCGGTTGATAGGTGGCCTCGAACGACACGACGGCCAGGCAGCCGACGGCGGCGGGGCTGCACGGATCGGTCGTGTCGGCGGTCCCATCCGGGTTGGTCTGGTAGAAGGCCACCGAGACGCTCGGATCGTTGAGCTCGACGATCGCGGTCTCGTTCTTCGCGTGCTCGACGATCGTCGGGATGTCCTGGTTGACGATCGCCAGACGCGCGCCTTCCCGGGCCGCGTTGGTCAGCGTGTTGTACGCGAAGACCGCGCGGCCGAGGTCGAACAGCGCGACCATGAGCAGGAGGAAGATCGGGATCGCGAGCGCAAACTCGACCAGCGCCTGGCCACGCCGGCCACCGGGCGCCCGGCGCGTCCAGCGTCGCGCGCTCACGGTGCCGACACCGCGACGTCGCTCGAGCAATCGGCCAGCGAGGTGGCCGTCAGCGACTGAGCCGTGATCTTGAAGTTGCCGTTGGGGGCGCCGGTGTCGCGCACGACATCACCCGTGAAGTTGTACGGGCTGCCCTGCCAGATCGCCTGCGCGTCATTGATACGGACGTCCTTGAGCGAGGGCACGGTGCACAGGTCCTCCTGTACCGAGATGTAGGACGACTTCACGAGCGTGAGCGGCCCGGTGGGATCGGGATAGGTGACCGTGAGGCTGACGGTGTAGTCGCCCGTGCTCGCATACGCATGGGTTGCGGTGGTGCCGCTGCCGGTCGAGCCGTCGCCGAAGTCCCAGGCGTATGTGGTGCCGCCCGATGTCGAGGCATCGGTGAAGGTCACGGTCTCGCCCGGTGCGACCAGTGTCTGATCGGCGGTGAATGCGACCTCCGAGGTGCCGGACACGGTCACGTCCATATAGGCCGTGCTCGAGCCGTTGGCGTTGCTGGCCGTCATGCTGACGTGGTACGTGCATTCGGGGTCGGTGCACTCGAACGTGTGGCTGAGCGGGTCCTGGGCCGTCGACGTCGTTCCATCATCGAAGTTCCAGGACCAGGCGCTGGGTGAGCCGCCGGATGTGTCTCGGAACTCCACCGCGAACGGCGTCATGTCCGAAATCTCGACATCGCCCGGGGTGAGCGACGAGAGCGTCGTGTTGCCCAGGAACGCCGCATTCGGCACGACCGGCGCCCCACCACCGCCCGCCCCGTCGACGTAGCTCATCGCCGACTTCACCGGGAAGTTGGATTCAGCGCTGACCGGCACTGACCCGCCAACGATGTTGGAGATCACCGGGGTGATCACGCCGAACGTGCAGGTGATCTGGACCTTCACCTCGTCTCCGATGCCGACCGCATTCCCGTCGCCATCGACGTCGGAGAAGGTCGGATCGGGCACGACGTCCGCGCCAGCCGCCTGCGGGAGCTGGCAGTTGGTGGCCGTTGCGTCCGCCAGGATCTGGTTCCGGTACTGGCCCTGGAGGGTGGCCGCGTTCGGGTTCGTGCCGTCCCAGGCGTCGGGGTTGTTGGCCGCGAAGTTCGCCGCGATCCGGGCCATGTTCTGCACGTTGATGTAGCCCAGGTACACGCGACCGAAGTCAAGCGCGATCAGGGTCAGCAGCAGGAGGACGGGCAGCGTCAGCGCGAACTCGACCAGGCTTTGGCCCAGGGACGGGCTCTTGCCGGTGGCCCGGTGCAGCGCGCGGATTCGGCGGAGCGGGTTGGGGAGCATGGGTACCTGTGCTGCGGTGGTGACAGAGCGGCATGCTCCGCGTCACGACTTACAGCCTGGCTTGAAACGGTGCGCGCACGCATAGCCCATCGGTTCCCATACCGGGGGCGAAGAAGTACCGCCTGAACACAGCAGAGCGGAGGGCGATGGCCCTCCGCTCACGCATGGCAATAGCCATCCGCCTATCTGATGAGCTGGACTCCGACGGCATCTCCGTTGTTGATGGGACCAGTGCCAACGGGTCCTTCAGTTACCCACTGCACAAACCAACCCACGATGCAGCTATCGCTCGCGTTTCCTGCGATCAAGTTCGTCAGGCCATTGTCGACTGTTGCGTGGCACAGCGGATTGTTCTTGTTGTTTGTATAGGAAATGTAGTCAATGTAGAAGCCAGCGACCCCTATGATCGTGTATTGTGCGTTTCCGCCACCGGTAGTTACGCAGTCAGCATCGCAGATCGGGAGCGTAACAACCGTTCCCGCAAGAATTCGTGTTGATGTAGTCGGCCATCTTCTTGACACAGTCATTTCCGACATTTGTATCGACGAGCACCGGGAAGTCATTCCAAACGAGCGACGGCGGATTCTGTACCTCATCGCTGCAATCCGTATGAATGTCTCCATCAAGGTTGAGGATCATGAATGATCCAGTCCCAGTCTTGCAGAGAGGCACGATGTACTCGGGTCCAACTGGCGGCGTGCCCGGATCACTGATAACCCAGTCCGCCTGAGACACACCGAGATCGCCTTCCTTGTCGCAGTCCACGATGTTGGTTGGGATCACGATTGGAAGGAAGGATCCTAGCAGCGGGCCCGTGATTGCCGTGGCGACGGCCGAGGCAGTGAAGGACTTGACGCCGAGTGCACCGCCAATGGTGGTTGGAAACTCGCGGCTTCCTGTTACCTCTACTCCTCGGGCACCATCAGGGATGGACCCAGCCCCGACTACTGCGGTAGGGGGATGGCCGTCGGAGCTGGACCAAATGGTGCCGTCGGCATTGAGCGGCCTTCCCTTTGGGTCCGTGTAGACGGCAGGCTGCTCAGAGAGGTTGTTCGCGGCCCCCATGTCATTGACGGCCTGGAGCACGTCCGCATCGGTCTTCGCTTGGCCCACTAGGCGCGTCGCAAGCACCGTGGCACCAGCGTCCGCGGCAGCATCCGACCCATTCTGCGTCACCCTCTGTTGTGCGTATGCGTTCCCGCCTTCGATAATCAGGGCAGCGACGGCAATGAGCAAGATGAACATGCCCACGGCGATGACAACTACCTGGCCAGCCTCACCGGGCTGGGTCAATCGACGGGTCCACGGCGGCCGACGATCCATTGAGATCCGATCCTTTCCCAAGTCGGTCATGGCTGTTTCGGGCAACTAGCTTCGGGAAGAGTGTCGCCGTTTGGACACGTGTACTCAACCGGGAGGATCGACGTAGCCTCAAGCGTTACACCCGATGGCCAAAGGATGTTTGCGATGATCGGCGTGACAGGACGGAAGTTCGTTTGGTACGTGACCACGGCAAGACAGCCGACCGGTACCGGAGTGGCGCATGGCTGGGTAGTGTCTGGCACGCCGTCGGACGTCGCCTCGTAGAAGTGCACGGTCACACTGGAGGCGTCTTGATCGGCCACCGCGGCCTGGCTTGTGGCTCGCTCGGTTATGGCATTGACGTCCTGGTTGACGATTGCCATCCTGGCACCTTCGCGTACCGCGTTGGTGATGCTGTTGTACGCAAACACGCCACGACCGACATCGACAGCTGCAACCATGAACAAAACAATGAGTGGAACGACGATGGCAAACTCGGCGAGTGCCTGGCCAGCGGCACTTATGGACCGTGAAGTGGACGGCAGGATCAACGTCTCGCGGATTCTCATGGGCCAAGCATGATTGTGCTGTCGCAGGGCACCATCGAATTCCCGACGACCGACTGTGTTGTGATGATGTACGGCAACGCAGATGGCTGCTTGAACTTGACGTCGGTTGTGAATTCCGCCCCGGCCCACGTTGCCTGGGCGTCATCAGATGAGGTATTGGTGAAATCAGGAACGGTGCACAGCGCTGTGTCCACCTTTACGTAGTTCTTCTTTGTTACCGTGATCGGCCCAGTACCAAAGGTGACGGTCAGAGAAACGTCATACCAGCCGGCAGCCTCATAGGTGTGACCTGGGTTCTCCAGGCTCGACGTCTGGCCATCCCCGAAGGTCCAAGCCCAAGCAGTGGGGCTGCCCGTTGACAAATCGGTGAAGTCGACAGTGAGTGGTGCGTTGCCCGTTACCGGCGTACCGCTGAAGTCGGCCGTGGACTCCACGACGCTTATGTACGCGGTCTTCGTTGTCACGGGGGAAGTGCCACTCGCGCTGGTCACACGGAGCGAGACCGTGTATGTGCCATCGGCGGTGTAGTCATGTGTCGGGTTCTGGAGTGTCGACGTGGCACCATCGCCGAAGTTCCAGTACCACGCGATTGGTGGCGGAGAACCTGACGAGAGATCCGTGAATTGAACGGTCAATGTGGGCGGCCCACTCGTCGGGCTGCCCACGAAGTCGGCTGTCGGCAGTTCCTCGCCGCCGCCGGTGCTGGCGACCATTCCAGATCTGACTGGGAACTCGGCCGATGCAGATACGTCCACCGTGTTCCCAACGATGTTCGAGATGATGGGCGTAACGACCCCGAAGGAACACGTCAGGTCAACTCGGGCTGAACCGAGGACGCCCGTTCCGCCAGGGAACGTTGGATCCGGCACAACAGGTTCGCCGCCCGACTCAGGCAAGGTGCAATTGATGGCCGAGGCGTCGGCGATGATCTGGTTCCTGTAGGTGTCACCCGTTCCCCAGGACGTCGGATGGGTCGCCGCGTAGTTGGCGGCGATACGCGCCATGTTCTGGAGATTGATGTAACCCAAGTAGATCCGCCCGAAGTCGATGGCGACGAGGGTCAGCAGGAGAAGGACCGGCAAGACAAGGACAAACTCGGCAAGCGACTGGCCGCGATGACGGCCGCTGCCCCAGGTACGCAGTCTTGCTCGGCGCCAGCGCAGGGTGGGCATGCGCAAGGAACGCTCCCCTAAGGTTCGCGTCCCCCGACGGCCATTGGGACTATCGTCCTAGGACCTTGCGCCTCGCATTGCAGATCCGTCGCGTGTGGCGCGTGCCGGCACCAGCTGGCGGCCCACCGGTACCAACCGGTCATTGCGGGCGACCGGTTGATCCGCGACGCTGCCACCCATGAAAAAGCGCGTGATCGCAGGTGTGCTCTGGTTCTACGCCGCCTGGTACGCCTGGAGTGTGATCGCAACGGTCATTGGTGTGAGCGAGGCACCCGGACCGGTGTTCGGAGTCCTGGCCGCTCTGCTGCTGGCCGGCGATCCGTTCGGCCGGATCTGGACCAGCCCCGCAGCATCAACATCGATGTCTGCTGCGCCCGCGCCGACCGAGGCTGGCTGACTCGATCGGTCCTTGGCCCGGTTCACGACGACGCCCGCTCACGTAGGTCGAGCGGGCGTTTCGCTCTGTTTCCGCGGATCCGACATTGGCAATGGGTAGGAAGATCCCAGCTCAGGATGGCGCCTTCCCGCCGAACCCAGATCTCGATCGGCGCGACAGCCAAGAGTCGAGGGCCGCCGCTCTCCTCATCAGTGGACGAGCCGGACGTCGCCGGTTGCGCCGATGGTGACTGCTCCTCCAGGTGCTTTGCAGAAGTTGGTGCCTGGTATGGGATCGTTGCCCTCCCCTGGGCAGCCCACGCCACCAATCGCGGCACCGGTTAGCCATTTGGCATGCTGCGTGTCTTGGCCCGCGAACACGATTGCCCCAAAGCCGACGATGTGATAGGAGGCATTCGCCCCGTTGCCGCTCGATGTGTCCCAAATCGGCACCCATACTGGGATCTGATTCTCGATGTAGAAGCTGAGATCCCCCCATTCATTCCCCGTCAACGATGCGATGAGGTCGACGCTGCCGGCGAGACCGACGGCTGTGCAGCAACCGTGACTGTTGCTGGGTGGTCCAATCTCTGAATTGAGAAACGGCTGATTCCGTTGACACCCGCCATCGGCGATCATTCCGAGGCTGGTCCAGTTGCACTTGCCACCATTCCCCTGCACTCCGAACGCGAGCCAGCCGAAGCCACCTGGGATGTTCTGAACCCCTGATGTCAGGTTTTCGACACACGGTGTTAGGTTGTCCGCGGGGCACTGAATAAGGCTGTCATAGACGCCGTCCTGGAGGCCGACGGGCAGGACGGCGCCCCCGATGGATGCACCAGAGGTGAATGCCGTCGCGGTCGATGTCTCGGACCAACGGGTGATGCCCACGATCCCAAGGAAGAAGGGTTTCCAGTTGGTGCTGGCGTTCACAACCACGCCGAACGCATCTGATGGGATGGCAGTGGCGCCAACGACATTACCGAGAGAGACACCGGAAGCATCGACGTACTCAGCACTCTCGAGCTCGGCGCCGTTCGCGGCTAGTATCGAGCTTACCGCGGCCTCGACGTTTGGGGCGGTGCCTGCGCCCGGAGGCTGTCCCGTTCGAGCCTCGCCCACTATGCGCGTTCCGGCGATGGCTGCGAAATCGGCAGCGTTCTGACCGATGCGACGCTGGCTGAACGCATATCCGCCATCCACCACTAGTCCGGCACCAAGGAGCAGCAGGACCAGGGAAAGGGCGAATAGCACGAGCGCCTGGCCTTGGCGCGACTGGTTGTGGAACATCGCACCCTCCTAGTTGATGACCATCGTGGTTGAGGCACCAAGCGGCACGGCTCCCACGAGGGAACCTGCGATTGGCGTGATGGGCTGGAACGTGTACTCGAGTCGGACGGAAATCAGGTCACCATGTGAGGTGTTCGGCGCTCCTGATTCCGCGCATCCGTTGCCGCCTGATGTGTCAGTCCAGTCCCCGGCTGGGGGGGGATCCCCGCTCGCGGCGCCAGCGTTGCAGCTGATGAAGACGGTGTCGACACGACCCAGTCCCACGACCATCCGGTTGACGGCGTCGGTGATGTCGGCTGTGAACGACGCGACGTCCGGCGGACACACATGTGCACCAGGATTCGAAGGGCCGATATCGCTTGGCGTGGCAACGCACCCTGGACCGGATAGTCCAATGTACGCCGCCTCGGTTGCCGCCAACCGCGCTCCTTCCCGAGCCGCCTGCGACAAGGCAGCGTTCGTGTAGATCAGACGGCCACCGTCGATCACCCCGAACAGAACCAGGACGAAGACGGGCAATACCAACGCGAATTCGACAAGGGTCTGGCCGGCGACGCGATTGCTTCGACGGCACACCGCAATGTTGATCATCAGTTGCTTACCGTCATGTCCGACGAACAAAGCTGAGAGCTCCCGGCGGGTAGCGACTGCCTCTGGATCTTGTGGCCACCGGTGTCGTCGATCAGAAGGCCGGTGAACCCAGCGTTGTGCCACACATCGAGAGACGAGATGTCATCCCAGTACAGGTGGTAGAAGTTGGGGACCGTACAGGTCGGAACGGGTGTCGGCGTCGGAACAGGTGTCGGCGTCGGTGTTGGCCCCGGAGGCGGCGTCGGCGTCGGCGTTGGTGTTGGCGTTGGCGTCGGCGTCGGCGTTGGTGTTGGCGTTGGTGTTGGGTTTGCCGTGATCTGTGCGACCAACGGATTGAGCACCGGCGCCGTCGCTGATGCCCCGAGGGTGAGGTTCCCGCCGAAGATCGCACCGATGAAAGGTGTATAGAAGCTGAACATTTGCGTGGTGCTCACGGATACCTGATTGCCAATCCCGGGCGCGTAGTTTGCTGCGGCCTCACAAGTCATGGGCGTGGGCGGAGTCCCCGGCGCGAAACACGTCGGCTGGCCTACTTGGAGCTCGCCAGCGCCCGCTTGGCCCTGCACGTTCGCTTCCATCAACGCGGCTTCGGCCACGCCTGCGTCGAAGTCAGACTCGACAAACGGAGTGTCAGATGCATGGATGGCGGCGTAGTTCGCGGCCTCGCGCGCAGCATTGTTGACGGCAATGTATGTGAAGAAGAGCCGTCCAAAATCGATCGCGATCAGGAGGATTAACAGCATCACGGGAAGCACTAGAGCGAGCTCAACGAGTGCTTGACCATGCGACCGTACCGCCGATACGGGCCTGC
>CAVTJD010000007.1:0-493434 GCA_963734995.1 uncultured Chloroflexia bacterium | reverse complement strand
TCCCAAAGCACGTGCGCCACCGTTGCGCCACACCCCGACGGATCTCGTGCTCGCGGAGCGCGAACGCATCGCGGCGAGTTGTCAGGGACCCACCGTAGCCCCTGTGCCTTCGGTTGTGAAGTTGATTCCTGCGCATGATGCAGCCCACTGATGTGCCGAAGGCCGGGTCGAGGGCCGTCGCTGGTGCCGCCCCTGCAGATCACCGTGCGTTTCGGGGGTCTCCTGCGTGTATGGAGGTATGAGGACAGCGATCGGCATGGTCCAGTCGGCCGAGCAGCGATACCTCCGCGCCTATGAGCGGTACGCGCCGGACGTCTTCCGCTTTGCCCTGGCCTGGACCAACGACTGGGCTGCTGCGGAGGACCTGACCCAGGAGGCGTACCTGCGGCTGTGGCAGGTGCGCGACTCGATCGATTGGCAGCGACCGGTCCTCGGTTGGCTGCTGGTGACCACCCGCCACCTGGCCCACGATCGCTGGCGCGCCCTGCGCCGGCGCCTCGCCCCGACGCGCTCGGAGGCGACAGCGGACGAATCGGTGCGTGCCCGTTGGCTCGACGTGCGCCAGGCGCTCGAGCGGCTGACGTCCCTGGAGCGGACGGCCCTGCTCCTGACCACCGTCGAGGGCTGGTCGCCTGCCGAGCTCGCCGATGTGCTGGAGACGACTGACGGCGCGCTGCGGTCGGCCGTCAGTCGCGCCCGTCAGAAGCTGGAGGTTGCGTGATGGCTGATGAGCGCATCACCGAGATCCTCGACGAGTGGCGGGCGGTGGCACGTGCCGCGGTGCTGCCGAGCGATGCCCCGAAGCCGACACGGAGGGCATCGTCATTCGCCGCCCTCGGGGCCGCATTGCTCGTGCTGGTTGTGCTTGTCGCCGTGCTCGGCCAGGGCACAGGGAAACCCGGCGTGCCCGGTGGTGGCGCCGCTGGATCCGGACCCTCAGCCACCGCCCTGGCGACCGTGTCGGCAGCGCCCAGTCCGACGGCGACGGCGGTCACGCCGAGCCCGATCGCGACGCCGTCACCGTTGGCGCTGGCGAATTCCGGTGGAACCTGCTCGGCGAGCCAGATCGTCGTTGGCACGGCGACCTGGAGTCCGGGGTATGGCGCGATCGGCACCATCCTGCGGTTCGTGAGGATTCCGTTGAGGAACATCGGGGACGATTGTGTCCTCCACCTGCCCGCGGAGCTCGGCGTTGCGTCGGCGACGGGTCAGTTCCAGGCGATCGGCGTCCGCGACGCGGGAACGACGACCGCCACTGGCGACAACAGCCCGAAACAGTCCGTCACGATTCGGGCCGGACACTCGCTCTCCATCGTGCTCGGCGACTGGTGGTATTCGGATGCCCCCCTCGCCGTCTCCCCGCCGCCGTGCGTGAGCCCCATCATCGACATCGCGCGGATCATGTTCCCGCTCGCGACCGGCAGCCTCCAGATCGAGTTGCCCACGGTGTTCGAACAGGCCTGTTCTTCGTCACCGAGCATGTCGGTCGGGATCGACCTGCGGCAGCAACTACCCACAGAGTGACTGGCGTCGCGCATCCATACGGGAGGGACGAATCGAAACGGGCCGCCGGCGTCGCCGGCGGCCCGTGAAGTCGCGACGAGCGACGTCTACGGCAGGTAGTAGTTGGGGTTCGGCATCTTGAAGGTGCGGTCGGCGTAGCCGCCCTTGAGGTCGCTGAACTGGTCGCCGAAGCTGGCCACGATGTCGTAGCCCAGCGACTCGATGTAGGCACGGGTTCCCGACTTGTAGGCGATCGTGCCGCACGAGGCGTCCGCGGCGATGGCGTCGGCACAGAACTGGGGCTTGTCGAGGTAGGCCGGGTACGAGCCGACCGCCGGCTTGGTGAACAACCCGGGCCCGACGTCGCCTGCGCCCGTGAGATCGATCTCGGTGGGCGCGGGATAAGCCGGCATCGATGTCCGGCGCCGGCAGATCAGCGTAGCCAGCGTAGGTATCGCTCACGAGATTGGCGAGCGTCGCCTGGTACTGGCTCGCGCCCCGGCCGGTGATCCAGAAGATCGCATAGCCCATGTCGTGGGCCTTCCTGGCCAGGCTGACCATGCCCGGGGTGGCCGGGAACAGGTTGCCGGTGAAGTCCGTCCCGGTCAGCCCGACGAAGACGGCGTTCGTGCTCGGGTTGTAGTCCCAGTTGCTGCACAGCTCGTAGTTCCAGGTGGTCAGCGTGGTGTCGTCGACGTCGAACACGACGGCCTTCATGCCGCTGCCCTTCGCGTGGGACCTGAGCCAGCGGGCCCCTGCGGACGCGACCGATGACGCCTCGCGCGCGTAGTTCCCATCGGACGGAGGCGCGAGGTTCGGGTCGCAGTGCGAACCCGTCGCCGCTGTCGGGGTCCCGTAGTAGTTCTTGATCTCGCTACGCAGGATGTCGATGTTGGTGATCTGGTCCGCCTTGTTGGGCGTGATGATGTGGATCGCATTGGCGCTCGCGGCCACCGCTACCCCTGCGGTCGCCAGCACCACCATCACCGCCACGATGACCGTGGCTGTCCGCATCCGCTCGCGGGCAACACCGATTCGGTTCACTCGATAGACCCTCCATGCATCGATGGCTCCCCGGAAGCCGGTAGGCCGCCAGTATCCTCGATCCGCCCGTGGCCGAACACCCGGCTTGCGTAGGCCGATACCCCGCTTGCGCGTGGTGCCCCTGGGCACCACCTGTGCGGCGGAGCGTTGCTGCCCAGACGATGCCGGCGCCGCGTGAACGGTCCGTTATGGGCACGTGAACACGCGCGATCCGGGACGACGACGGGAACGGAGGCCGCCGGATCGATGACGGATCGGGTCAGAACCCGAGTCGGTGGAGCACCGGTGCCATGCGGCGCGCCGCCCGTGAGCGATGGGAGATGGCGTGCTTCGCCGCCGCGGTCCATTGCCCCAGCGTCTCACCCCCCGGCGGCTCAGACCACGGCTCGAAGATCGGGTCGTAGCCGAAGCCGCCGTTGCCCTTTGGCGCAGTCGCGATCCTCCCCCGACACGTTCCGCGACGCACGACCATCCGCAGCCCCCCGCGCGGACCGGCCTCCTCGGGGAGTGCCAGGGCGAGCACGCATACGTAGCGCGCGCCACGCTCCTCGGGCGGCCGGCCGGCGAGCTCGCGCAGCAGCTTGGCATTGTTCTCGGGGTCGGTCGCATCGGGTCCCGCGTACCGGCGCGTCCGCACGCCCGGGCCGCCGCCCAGCGCATCGACCTCGAGTCCCGAGTCGTCCGCCAGCGTGGGCAGCCCGGAGCGTGCGGCGTAGTAACGCGCCTTGATCCGCGCATTGGTTGCGAACGTATCCCCCGTCTCCTCGGGCTCGCCCTCGATCCCGACCTCGCCGGGAGCCACGAGCTCCACGCCCTCGCCCAGCGCCAGCAGCTCGCGCAGCTCCCGCAGCTTGTGGCGCGATCGGGTTGCCACGAGCAACCGGGATCGAGCCCCGGCGGCCGCCCGAGCCCCAGGGCGGTCGTCCGGTACCAGCGACGGACCCTCGTCCGGCACTAGCGACGGACCCTCGCCAGCGCTGCGGTCTGCGCCTCGAACAGGCGCGCCAGGCCCGTGCCCGCGAGGTTCAGCAGCTCATCCAGCGACGCGCGATCGAACGGCTTGCCCTCGGCCGTGCCCTGGAGCTCGACGTACGCCCCGGCATCGGTCCCCACCACGTTGAAGTCGACCTCGGCGCGCGAGTCCTCCGAGTAGTCGAGGTCGAGCATCTTGATGCCGTCGATGATGCCCACGCTGACCGCGGCCACGTGGCCGATCAGGTGGCGGTCCATGCCGTACGTCGTGAGCGCGGCCGCGAGGGCGACGTACCCCCCGGTGATCGACGCGGTTCTCGTCCCGCCATCGGCCACGAGCACGTCGCAGTCAACGGTCACCGTCCGCTCACCCAGCCGCGACAGGTCGACCACACCGCGCAGCGACCGGCCCACCAGGCGCTGGATCTCATGTGTCCGGCCGCCGATCCGGCCCCTGGCCGCCTCGCGCTCCGAACGCTCGGCGGTGGCGCGCGGCAGCATCTCGTAGGTGCCGGTCACCCATCCGGTGCCCTTGCCGCGCAGGTGCGGCGGCACGCGGTCCTCGATCGTGGCCGCGCACAGCACCTGCGTGTCGCCGAACCGGATCATGCACGAGCCCTCGGCCCACTTCTGCACGCCCAGCGTGATCTCGACCGGTCGCAGGTCGCTCGGACCGCGCCCGTCTGCGCGTGCGCCGGCTCGGTTCCCGATGCTCATGCCCTTGCCTCCCCGCGCTCGTCCGCCTTGGCGGCATCCCAGAGCGCATCCAGCTGCTCGAACGAAAGATCCCGGAGCGCGACGCCGCGGGCTGCCGCCGCTCCCTCCACGTGCCGGAACCGCCGGCGGAACTTGTCGTTGGCGGCGCGCAGGGCCGCCTCGACCTCGATACCCGTCTTGCGACCGACGTTGACCAGCACGAACAGCAGGTCACCCAGCTCCTCGGCGCGATGACGTGCGTCCTCGGCCTCCACGAGCTCGCCCACCTCTTCGTGGACCTTGTCCAGCACGCCATCGATCGACGGCCAGTCGTAGCCGAGGTTGGCGGCCCGCTCCTGCATCTCCTGGCTCGCGGCGAGCGCGGGCAGCGACCGGCTGATCCCGTCCAGCGCGCTCCTGGGCCGTGGCGCCTCGGTCCCCCCGGCTGCTGCGGCGGCGGCCTCGGCGGCTCGCTCACCGGCCTTGATCCGCTCCCACTGGCGGTTCACGTCGGACGCAGTTCGCGCCTCCGCCTCGCCGAACACGTGGGGATGACGGCGCACGATCTTGGACGCGAGCGCCGTCCACACATCGGTCAGGTCGAACACGCCCGCCTCGGCGGCCAGCTGCGAGTGGAGCACGATCTGCAGGAGCAGGTCACCGAGCTCACCGGCGAGCTCGGGGGAGGCACCATCACCCAGCGCGTCGTAGACCTCGTACGCCTCTTCCAGCAGGTGGTTGCGCAGCGACTCGTGCGTCTGCTCCCGGTCCCAGGGACACCCGTCCGGGGCCCGGAGGCGAGCGGAGATCCAGGGCATGCCCCAGGGCGACGCAAGGTCCTCGACGGGGGGCACCGGCGCCACGTACAGCGGCTCTGCGAGATCGGCGTCTGTCAGCGCACCGACGGTGGTCCCGGTCTCGACCCCGAATCGACCGACGGGGTGATCCGCGGCATACAGGCGGCGCAGGATCGAGAGCGGGTCACGGCCGGCCGGGCCGTGCCGTCCGGGGAGCGGCACCGGCGGCGTGCCGGCGACGACCCTGAGGCGCGCTGCCGGCACGATGAGCACCGGCCGCGCGGGTTCGATCGGCGTCCCGACCAGCTGCTCGGTCACGACGATGGCCAGGCCCGCCGCCGGATCGAGCCCCCAGCGGAGCCGGGCCTCGGCCAGGAGCGCGTCCAGCATCGTCCGGCTGCTCCCCGACCGGTCAGCTCGTCACGGTCGAGAGCGCGGGATCCCGGGTGATGTCGTAGCCGGCCTTCTGCTGGGCGTACCAGTTCGAGAACGCGGTGCGCTTGAGGTTCGCCTCCTGTGCGGGATCCGGACCGCGCGTCTCCGCCTGGGACACGAGGAACAGGTACACGCCGTCCCCGTCGACCTTGAGCGGATCGCTCACCTTGCCCACCGGCGCCGCGAAGATCGCCTTGGCAACATCGGACTTGGACTGGAGCTGGAGCTCCATCTCGCTCACCCAGCCGATGTCGCCGCCATCGACCGCCTCGGCTCCGTCCGAGTTGTCGCGGGCCGCATCGGCGAACGTGAGGCTGCCGGCGTCGAGCTGCTCCTTGAGGTGGTTCGCCCACTCGAGGTCGGTCGGGTAGTGCATCACCTGGATGACGTGCCAGCCGAACGATGACCGCACGGGCGGGAGGAGCTGACCGGGCTGCAGGTTGGGGGCGAAGATCGCCGCTGCGAACGCCGGATCGATCGAATCGTCGGTGGAGAAGTACGGCAGCTTGCCACCGGTCGTCTGGGCGCCCTCGTCGCTCTCGGCGCGAGCGATCGAGTCGAACAGGCTTGGATCGGCCTTGAGCTTCTCGTACGTCGCGTCTGCCTTGGCCTTGGCGGCAGCCCAGGCCGGATCGTCGGGCGCAAGGCTGGCGGCGGCATTCGGATCGCCGTTGGGCGAGTACAGGATGTGGCGGACGCGGATGGCTCCGGGGCCTGTCTCGCTGGCGCTCTGCTGCATGTAGATCTCGGCGACCTTGCGGCGCGGGGCGACCGCCGTCACCTGGGCCACGATCGCGTCGTTGAGCTTCTGGCGCACGAGGTCGCGCCGCAGCGCGGCCTTGAAATCGCTCTCGCCGAAGCCGCCCCATTCGTTCATCTGCTGGGTGAACGTCGCATCCACTGACGGCGCGATGATCTCGGTCACCCGTCCGATCCGGTAGATGCCGTCGGCACCCTCGACCACCTCGGTCGGCGTGTTCTGGGGCGCGGCCATGAGCGCATCGAGGAAGGCCGAATCGAGGCTCGAGTCCTTGTCCACGAAGCCAAGGTCACCGCCCTGATCCTTGGACACGTCGGTCGACTGTTCCTTGGCCAGGGTCGCCCAGTCCGCGCCGGCCTGGAGGTCGGCGAGCGCCTTGTCCGCCTTGTCCTTGGCGGCGGTCTTGTCGGCGTCCGAGATGGCCGTCTCGCCGGAGGCGAGCTCGGGCGAGAACGCGATCACCCAGCTGTGACGCAGCTCGGGGGTGGTCGCCTCCTCGGTGAGCTGCGCGTCGACCTCGGCATCGGTGACGGTGACATTCTGGGACGGCGCCAGGTCGGCCATGATGTTGCCGTCGATCAGCTGCTCCAGCGCGATCGCGTCGGCGTTCTGGGTCCGCTGGTCAAGCGCCGCCTGTCGGGCCTGGGCATCGGTCGGGCGCATGTGGCCCGCGGTCAGGAGGGTGCGGATCTGGCTCTGTGAGTAGCTCGTGCGGAATGCGTTGATCGCGACCTGACGGTTGAACTCATCCTTGGTGATCGTCACGCCGTTGACGGTGGCGGCTGCCGACAGGTGGTCGTTGTACCAGGAGACGCCGAACGCGAGCGCCAGCAGCAGCAGCGCGATGATGACGGTCAGTCCGAAGCCGATGTTGAGCAGCATCGAGCGCCGGTCCCGATCGCCCCAGCTCCGGGAACGACTCGAGGATGGACGGGCGCGGAAGGTCATAGGGTTCGCGGATCCTCAATGGTGATCGCCGTCACGGGGCGCGGTGCTGACGCCGACGGCACGGCGCGCAATGGTACCGCATGTGCGCGCGCAATCCCGTGCGCGGGGACCCGTGCCGCGCACGTCCGGGCCGCATGCTACGCTTCGGCGCCGTGACCGCGAGAGCCGAGGCATCCGCCTCATTTCGGTCGTCGTCGGTGCGCCCCCGTGGGCTGGCGCTCATCCGGACAGGTGTCCAGGACGTCCTGTCCCGGCGGCGACTGATTGCGTACCTGGTCCAGGCCGACCTCAAGAAGACCGGCTCGGACACGCTGCTGGGCAACATCTGGTGGGTGGTCGACCCGCTGCTCCAGATGCTCGTCTACGCCATCTTCATGGGCGTGATCCTGCAGCGGTCGAAGCCGGACTTCCCGCTGTTCATCTTCTGCGCCGTGTTGCCCTGGAAGTGGTTCAACTCGGCCGCCCACGACGGGATCCAATCGGTCGTGACCCGCGAGAAGCTGATCAAGCAGATCTACTTCCCGAAGCTCGTGCTCCCGACCGCGTCTGCCATGGCGGGCGTCGTCAACTTCGCCTTTGGCCTGATCCCGCTGTTCGCGCTGCTGTTCCTCGTGTACCCCCAGCGCGCGTCGGCCTGGGTGCTGCTGATCCCGCTCATCGCCGCGGTACAGCTGCTGTTCACGCTGGCGGTTGCGACCCTCCTGTCCACGGTGAACGTGTTCTATCGCGATGTCAGCAACCTCTCGCGACACGTCCTGCGGATGTGGTTCTACCTGTCGCCGGTGCTCTGGGATGCCCAGGACATCCAGCACATCGCAGGCAAGCAGCACTGGCTGAGCTCGGTGATCGAGTACAACCCGTTCTACCCGCTGCTCGCCTCATACCGGAACGTCGTCTACGAGGGTCACGCGCCGCACTGGGTGGGGCTGATCGGGCTCACCGTGGCCTCATTCGCGCTGCTGGTGTTCGCCGTCTGGGCATTCAAGCGCGCGGAGCCATCGTTCGCGAAAGTGTTGTGAGCAGCGTGGCGATCTCCACCACGGACGAGCCCATCGACGACCGGCGTGCGATACGTGCCGACCAGCTCGGCGTTCGCTACAGCCTGAAGCTGACCCGTAAGCGAACGGTCCGGGACTCGATCGTTCGCCGGGTTCGGCGCGAGGGGGACCCCGATTTCTGGGCGCTGCGCGACGTGACGTTCGAGGTTGTGCACGGCGAGTCCGTGGGCGTGATCGGGCCCAACGGCGCCGGCAAGAGCACGCTGCTCCAGGTGCTGGCCGGGATCCTGTTGCCGTCCGAGGGTGTCGTCGAGGTGGACGGTCATGTATCGAGCCTGCTGACGCTCGGCGTAGGCTTCGACGAGGAGCTGAGCGGCGTCGACAACATCCGGCTTGCCGGCGCGTTCATGGGGATCGACCACGAGGTGGTGGAGGAGCGCCTGCCGTCGATCATCGAGTACGCAGACCTGGGGCAGTTCATCGACGCGCCGATCAAGACCTACTCGGCGGGCATGCGGGCCCGGCTCGGCTTCTCGATCGCGACCTCGGTGGAGCCGGACATCCTGCTCCTCGACGAAGTCCTCGCCACCGGGGATGCGGTGTTTCGCCAGAAGTCGAAGCAGCGCGTCCTGGAGCTCGTCCAGCAGGCGAAGGCGATCGTGCTCGTGACCCATGACATGTCCTGGGTCACCGAGTACTGCAACCGGGCGATCCTGATCGAGGAGGGCGCGATCGTGCTGGACGGGCCGCCCGAGGAGGTCGTTGCCCTGCACCAGGAGCACGCCGCGAAGCGCAAGGCGGAGGCGGCAGCGAGGGGTGTGCTCCAGCTCCGGCGCCCGAGACCGGGGCGCCGGCGGTAGCTCGAGGGCGACGCTGGGAGCGGCGTGCGTTCAGTTGCGGTCGCGCACGAGGCGGGCGACCGCCGTCACCAGCCCGAGCGCCGCCCCAGCCGCGATCGCGCCCTTCCAGTCGAGGAGGGGCCTGATATCGCCCGAGACCTGTTGGGCGATCATCACCAGCACGCCCGTGGGACGTACAGCCGTGACCCGTTGCGCGAACAGGGTGCGCACGAAGCTCTGCTCCAGCACGACATCGCGCGCGACGATGCTGCCGGCGATCCCCTGCGTCACCTTCGCCTCACCGGCCAGCACGGCACCGACGCTGCCGAGCCCTACCTCGAGCCGCTCGGCGCGAGCAGCCCCCACGCCGCCCCACTGGACGAACACCTCCTGCGCGTCCAGCATGCCGATGCCGCCGATCCGGAGATCGACCTCGGTGGCGGTGACGCCGGTCAGTGCGCCGCGCTCGACGCGCAGGGCGGCGGGCGCGGATAGCTCCTCACGGGAGAAGGCGGCGGCCTCGGCGGGCGTCCGGACGGCCACAGGCTCGGAGGGAGCCGCTGGGCTCGCTGCATCGATCGCCACCGCTTCGGTGGGGGCATCGTCGATCGCGCCCGTGTCCACGGCATCCGGTGTGGTCCCGGGCTTCGTCCTGCGCCGCGGTCGCCTCGGCGGGGAGGGGGTCTCGTCGGTCATCGGGTCGCTCCTCGGCTCCAGGGACACGAGCGTTCGTACCCGAGCCTACCGCGACCCGGGATGGCTGCGTCGAGGAACGCGTCGGTCACGATCGGTATCGGCTATCCTCCCGCGAGTCGGGCGGGTGGCAGCACCCGTGCCGCGGTCGCGTCCGCCGAGAGGTGCGACCCGGAGGCATGCGTTGAACGGAATCCCCTCCAGGCTCCTCGATTCGAGCCGATGAGCCGCACCCTCGCCGCCGTGCTGGTGGCCGTCACCATCATTGCGGGGCTCGCGGTCGGCGTTGCTGCCGGCACCCTCACGGGGACGTCGCCGACGCCGACGCCCGGGGTGGCGCTCGCGAGCCCATCGCCAGCATCCACGCACGCTTCGCCATCGCCCGCAGCCACGGTCACGCCGACACCCACGCCGACGCCGACACCCACATCCACGCCGACGCCGACACCAACGCCCGAGCCGACACCGGTCCTCGTCCCCGCGCCGCTCACCGGCAAGCTGGTCAAGCCCGCCACCGCACATCGACACGTGATCGCGGTCATGATCGATGACCTCTCTCCCGCGCGACCGCAGTCCGGGCTATCCGATGCCGATGTCGTGTGGCAGGCGCCGGCCGAGGGTGGGATCCCGCGCTACATGGCGCTGTTCCAGACGAAGACTGCACCAGCTGTGGGTCCGGTCCGCAGCGCACGCCTGTACTTCATCTCCTGGGCCGCCGAGTGGAACGCGGTCTATGTGCACGCCGGAGGATCGCCGCAGGCAAAGCAGCTGCTGGCCTCATCCAAGGGTGCGGGGAGCGTCGTGTACAACGCCGACGACTTCCGTTGGGAAGGCCGCTATCTGTGGCGCGTCACCACGCGCGCTGCGCCCCACAACGTCTACACGGACGGCAAGCACCTCCGCCAGCTGGCCGCGAAGGTGGGCGCGAAGCCGATTGACAAGGGCCCGGTCTGGCAGTTCGCGCCCGATGCCGACATCAGCCAGCGGCCCGACGGCGGCTCGATCGTCGTTCCCTATCCGGACAACGTGATCAAGTACAAGTACGACCGCACGACCAACACCTACAAGCGCTCCGTGTCCGTGGAGGGAAAGCAGGTCGACGCGGGAACGAAGGAGCGGATCGCACCCAAGAACGTGGTGATCATGTTCGTACGGTTCGTGCCGCTCAACGACGGCTCGCACAAGAACCGGCTCGATGCGACCGTCACCGGCTCGGGCACGGCCTACATCGCGACCAACGGCAAGACGATCAAGGGAACCTGGAAGAAGAAGTCGTTCAAGGGCCCGACGCGCTTCTACGACAAGCGGGGCGACAAGGTGACGCTCACCGCGGGACAGACCTTCGTCCAGGTGGTGAAGCAGGGAACGACGGTCACGATCAAGGATGGCGCCCTGCCGACGGCATCGCCAATGTCATCGCCCGACGCGTCCCCGACGCCCTCATCCGGCGCCTCCTGACGCTGGACCTCGGGGTCAGCGGGGCTTTACAGCAACGGTGCCCGGCGCGCCACCCGGGCCCAGACAGTGCGGGTTTCGCGCGCCACGTCGCGCCACGTTCGCAGTGCATCCGGACGCTGGATGGCCGCGGCGCTCAGCGACGCGTGGAGCGCGTCGTCGGTCCAGACCGATCGGATCGCGGTCGCAAGGCGGGCCGGATCGCCGGGCTCCACGATGATGCCGGCCCGCCCGACGATCTCGGGCAGCGCTCCGACGGCGCTGGCGATCACGGGCACCCCGGCGGCCAGGGCGTCGAGGGCGGTCATTCCGGCCGCCGAGGACCGCAGCGGCAGCAGCTGGCACCGGGCACCCGCCACGAGCGCTGCCAGACGCGGCTCGGGCATGCGGGGTGCGTAGACGATCGCGTCACCCACACCGGCGCGGCCGGCTGCGCGCGCCACGGCAGCGCGATCGTCCGGAGACGCATCGATCATGCAGATCCGAGGCGGCCAGTCCGGACCATCGAGCGCCGGCGGCCGCGGCTCCGCGGCGAGCCTGGCGAGCGCCGCCAGCAGCGTATCCAGGTCGTGACGCGTGTCATGACGACCCGGGTACACGGCATACCGAGCGCCGAGCCCGAGCCGCTCGCGTTCCTCCGACCGACCCTCGGCGGCATCCGGCCGGAACGCCGTACGTGCCGCCAGCGGGACCACCTGGATCCGCGAGCGCCGGATTCGGAGCAGCCTGGCTGCCTCCTCGCCGGCCGACCGGCTGGGCACGATGACGGCCGCCGCGTTCATGAGCAGGCGGGCGCGGATCCGTTGGCCGAACCGTGCCACGGTGCCGGGTTGGTAGGTGGGCACGGACCACGGCGCGACGTCGAGCAGCGACGCCACGATCGGGATCCCCGACCCTATGGGCAACGCGCCGGTCGCCACGTGATAGACGCTCCCGGCCGCTCCATGGCGCTCGGCCCGCCAGCCGGCGCCCAGCACGGCACCTCGAAGGAGGACGGGGTCCACCGTCAGCGCGCCCGAGCGGAGCAGGCGCGTGGGCGGGACGAGCCGGCGACCGACGACAGGGAGCCCCGGCCAGCGGGAGCTGGGATCGTCGTGCTCCGCGCTCAGCACCAGCTGCAGCGATTCACCCTCGAGGGGATCCGCCTCGAGCGCGGCGAGCAGCTGCGCGAGGTAGGTGGCCGTGAGCGGCGCGCGCTCGGGATCCTGGAGTGGCCGGATGTCGATGACCACCCGAGCGCCGCGCACCGGCGGTTCCGGGTCCGGGACGCTCCCCGGACGCCACCCGGGACGCCCGCCGGTCACGACCCGTCACCCGCCCGGCGGCGCAGGATCGTCCACCGTATTCACGTCATCGACGGCAGCGGCGGGTGGCTCGGCGGGCCGAACGGGCGCTCGCCCACGCAGCTCGTCCCAGCGCAATCCGATCACCACCAGCAGGGCTTCTGCGACGATCCGGCGGCTCATCTTGGACTGGCCAATGCGCCGGTCCCGGAACGTGATCGGCACCTCGACGACCCGGGCGCCCAGTCGCGTCGCGCGGTACGTCATCTCGATCTGGAATACATAGCCGCCGGCGCGCACTCCCTCGAACGGCAGCGCCGCCAGGGTGTCCGCGCGCCAGGCCTTGAACCCGCCCGTCAGGTCCCGTGGCCCAAGCCGGAGCACGAGCCGCGCGAACGTCGACCCACCGCGCGAGATCAGCCGTCGCCCGATGCCCCAATCGGTGACGTGCCCACCCGCCGCGTAGCGACTGCCGATCACCAGGTCGGCGCGGCCCGCCACGACCGGCTCGATCAGAGCTGGGAGGGCGCCCGGGTCGTGTGACCAGTCGGCGTCCATCTGGACCACCACGCGCGCGTCACCGCCCAGCGCCACGCCGAAGCCGTCGAGATAGGCGCGGCCCAGGCCTTGCTTGGCAGCTCGATGCCGCACCCGGATCCTTCCATCCTCGGATGCGAGCCGATCGGCCAGCTCACCGGTCCCGTCGGGCGACCGATCATCGACGACCAGGAGCGTGGCCTCGGGCAGCGCCTCGAGAATCGCGACGGCGATGCCGGCCAGGTTGTCGGCCTCGTTGTAGGTGGGCAGCACGATCCAGGTCCCGGCGCCCGCCGCGGGCGCATCGGGGCCGTTCATCCGCCTGGTCTGGCCGGTCGTTGCGGGTCGGAGCGCGGTTGGCTCGGGCTCGGTTGTCATCGGCGCAGAGTGTACGGGGCGTCGCCCCATCCCGGCGCCGCAACCCGCGGTCGCGCCCGCGCCCGGAGCCGTCAGACCGCTACGAGACCACCTTGAGCGCGCTCGAGCTGCGGTTCACGTGGCCACCGATGTCCCTGGCGTAGATCTGGATCTCGGCGGTGCCTCGGCGACCGCTCCGGATCTTGAGCTTCACCCGGTACCTGCCGTTCGAGACCAACGTCGCCTTGACCTTCACCGGAGACAGGCCCGGCTGGAGGAGCACGACCCGGGGTCGATTGGCGAGCGGCTCGACGGACGTGAGCTGGACGGTCAGCGTGTCACCGGCGCTCACTCGGGTCGCCGACAGCTGGACAACGTACGGAGCCGCCCAGACTCCGCTCTGGAGCTCGGTCGTTCCCAGGCCGGAGGTCACGGTGAGCCGTGCCTCGTAGTGGTCGGGTGGCACGTAGCTGCCGTCGGCCAGCTTGCCGTTCCACGTCCAGTGCCGCGTGCCGGCGCGCTGGCGTCGCCCGGTCCAGACCGTGCGCACGAGGTGCCCGGCATCGTCGTACAGGCGCAGGGTGGTGGTCGCAGCACGTGACAGCCGCCAGCTGAGGCGCGATGTCTGGCGCAGGCCGTCGGCGTCCTGCGGGTTGAAGTCCCCCGACCAGCGCAGGACCGCTGCCGTCGTGTCGACGACCACCCGCCTCGAGACCGTCGTCCAGTTGCGTCCGACGTCTCGGACCTTGAGCTCGAAGGTGTATCTGCCGTCGGACACCCGCCGGCCCGCGGCGTCCCGTCCGTTCCAGGTCACGGCCCCGGCGCCAGACCCGCTGATCTTCCAGGACCGCACCAGCCGGTTGCCCTTCCAAACACGCGCCGTCCCCCACACCGGCTCGTCGCTGGTCCACGAAAGGCGCGAGGTATCGCTCGCGTGATCGCCGTTGGGCGAGAAGACCGGCGGCGACGCGACCGGCAGGACCTCCGGCGGCGTGGTGTCCACACGCAGCGACCGAGCTCCTCCCGCGCCGTTGCCGGCGTCGTCGTACGCGAGGAGCGTCGCCGTGTAGCGGCCGTCGGGAACCGGGTGCCCCCGGTCGTCGGTGCCGGCCCAGACATACCTGATCCTGCCGCCGCTCCCGGCCACCGTTCGGACGACGTTGCCGGAGGCGCCAGCGATCCGAATCTGCCATCGGCGGGCTCCGTTCGAGGACAGGGTGAACGTCACTCGGTCACGCTTGCCATCGCCATTGGGCGACAGCACCGTGCTGTCGCTGCCGAACGAGATCACCTTCGGCGCGACCGTGTCCACGGTGACGGCATAGGCCGTGATCTGGGCGGCCGTGACGGGCTTCGACGATGGTGCCGAGTACGTCTTGCCACCGGCCGTGCCCACCAGCCGGAGCACGTACTGCCCATCCGCGACCACCGACCCCCCGACGCGCCCATTCCAGCTCCAGGTCTGCGCACCCTTGCGGGGGGCCGGCACGGATCGGGTCCCGACGAGCGAGCCGTTCGTGCGATACACCTTGAGCGAGATCGAATCCATCGCCACGGTGTTCGTCCAGCGGAGCCGGAGCGTGTCGCCGGATCCGTCGCCGTTGGGCGAGAACGTCCGGCGTGCCACGGCCGACGAGCCACTGCCGACGCCCGACGCACCATCGGCCCCGAAGTCGAGGCCCCGCAGGCCGGCATCCACGGTGGTGCTGTTGGGCGCGCGGTAGGGCACCACGTAGGTCGACGACGAGGAGCTGACCGCAACCCAGACCCCGCGTTCCACGAACGACACCGGTCCCCACTCACGGATCGGCTGGGTCACCTCCCACCAGGTGTAGCCGTCGGACCTCACCGGGCCGCGGGTGATCGCGAGGATGGTGTTCTTCGGCAGCTTCCCCAGCCGGACCGCGCTGGTGTCGGGCCCGGCGCGGTACGACAGACCGTCCCGCTTGACGCGCCCGAACCCACCGATATCGAGGGCCGGCGAGGCGCTCCAGCGAGACGACGTGTTCCATTTGCCGGCGTTCCCCTTGCTGTCGGTGGCCCGCACACGGAACGCATAGCCGTGACCGTCGCTGCCCAGCCAGACGTCCTGCGTCTTCCGGGTCCGGCTCAGCCAGGTCGTCCACGATCCACCGTCCACCGAGACCTGCACGTCGTACGAGCGCACCGAGCTGGTGTCCCGCGCGGTCCAGCGAACCACGACCCCTTCGTTGACGGTCGTGGTGGGCAGCAGCTCGATGCCGGCCTGCGGTGCCGTCTTGTCGACCAGGAACGACACGGAGAGCGCCTTGTACAGCGCCGCATGACCGCCGTCGTAGCCCAGGGCCCAGATTCCCGCCCCGCGCAGCCCGTACTCGTTGACCAGCGCGTAGCGGAGCTTCATCGACGTTGCGTCGTCGTAGTAGACCTGCCGCCACGCGGTCACGCAGCCATAGGTCGACGTGCAGCTCTTGCGCCGATACACGACGTACGGGCTCTGCTCCTCGCTGTCCCAACGCCGGCCGTACCTGGCCACCAGGTCGACCACGTTCTCGTAGTTGACCGCGGTGCTGTAGCCGTACTTGGCCCCGCTGATGTTCGGGGACCGGACGGCGTCTGACCTCGTCGACCATGCGCGCCCGTACCACGGGATGCCCAGGATCACTCGCGACGGGCTGATGCGTGCGGTGTACGCGCGGATCGTGTCGGCCAGGTCGTACTGGCGCCCCGACAGCGGGTCCACGGAGCCTGCGGTGGACGATGAGGCCGTGCGGTAGTCGTAGCCCATCACGAACACCGCATCGGCGGCCTTGCGCCCAACCGAGGCCTCGAGCGGGTAGTTGCCGACGAAGCCCATGGTGTCGTACGTGATCTGGTAGCCGGTTCGGATCCGGTTGAGCTCGGTTCGGAGCGCCGTGAGCAGGGCCACGAATGCCGACTCGTAGCCGGTGGCGAGGGGCTCGAAATCGAGGTTGACACCGTCGGCGCCACGGTCGCGCACGGCGGCGGCGACCTGACGGGCGAGGTTGAGGCGCGCCGAAGCGCTGCCCAGGAGCGCCTTCTGCACCCTGGCCTGGCTCGTCGTCCAGGCGAACACGCTGATGGTCAGCACCACGCGCGTGCCATGCTGGTGTGCCCTCGAGATCACCGACGTCAGGTCAGAGCTGGTCCAGCCGGCCCAGCCGGTCGTCTTGGTGCCATCGGCCTGGCGCTTCGCGAGGTTGCCTGCCTTGTCCGCACCGACCGAGAAGTAGGCGATCGTGGACAGCACGTCATCGTTGAGCTTGGTGGACGCACCGTGCAGCTCCCAGTAGGGCAGGAAGCCGAACACCTGGCGGCGCAGGCCGGAGGCTGCGGCGAGGTCGGAAGCCGGGTCCCCCGGCGGCTGCGTGTAGCCGGCGCCGGTCGCGCTGATTGCAGGCGTGCCGCCGGGCGCGTCGACGGGCGCCGACGTGGCGGCGCCCCTCGTGGGTGAGCCGTTGACGGGTGCCCAGCTGCTTCCCTGCCGGCTGGCCGCCATCTCGCGGCCCGTGGCACGGCCGGCGGGCAGCGAGGTAGGCGCCTGACCGCCGACGGGCCATCGGTCGTCCGCGCGGGGCGTGAACCCAACGGTGACGCGCCCACCCGGCGTGAACGCGATTCGGTCGTGCTCGTGCGCCATCGCCTCCTGGTAGATGATCGATGGCCGCTCGGCCGGCGCGGCGCCCGACCCGGACGGCCCGCGGCTGGCGTCCTTCGAGGGCGCCGCGGGCTCGCCGAGTGCCACGGAATCGGCCCGGCCGGGTGCTGTGCCCGTGCCCTCGCCGACGGCCATGGTGTGGGGCGGTGCCGGCTCGAAGACCGGGGGCAGGACGTCCACCGCATCCACGGACGGTGAGCGGTCGTACGCCGCGACGGCTGTCGGGGCAGGGAGCATGCCAGCGGACAGCACCGCGACGAGCGCGGCCGCGAGCGCCGGACGGATGGCCTGGAGCACGCCGCCGAACCGGGTCACGAGCCTTCCTTCCTCAAAGCAGCGTGGCGCAAAGCTGAGCCCGGGATGCCCGGGCAACGCGATCGGGACCCCGTGATCCGCTCAGCAGCGGTGCTGTCGTCCCGAAGGTCCGGAGCCCACGCTATCGCCCGAACCGGACCTGACCCACCCCTCCAACGTCCCGTGGTGGGAGGGTACGCAAGGGTGCGGTACGGTTCGGTGGAGTTGGCCGAGCCCGGGCAACGGGGCGCGGTTGCCGAGGTCAGTGGAGCGGGAGCGTCCGCCCGGTTGCCTGCTTGTGCCCCAGCTTGTCGCGCGCGTAGACCTTCAGCCGAAGCCTGCCCGTGCTGCTCGACTTGAGCCGGATCGTCACCCTGAACTTGACGCTGGAGATCTTGCTCATCGTCACCCGCCACGTTCCGATTCCCGGCTGATAGACGGCCAGCCGCGGCCGTGTCGAGAGCGGTTCGGCGGAGATCGCGGTGATCGTGATCCTCTGGCGTCGCGCGGGGGTCGTGTCGCTGACGGTGATCTTGAACGCGGAGGCGAGGATCTTCGCCTTCTCCGTGACGCCCTGCGTCCCGTTGGTCGCCTGGACGACCGACCAGTAGGTGCCACTCCGCACGTATGAGCCGCCGTCCGAGCGACCGTCCCAGCGGAAGGTGTGGGTGCCGGCGGCCAGGGACTTGTCCGCCAACACGCTGCGAACGACGTGCCCCGTCTTGTCGACGATCGTCCAGGTCACGGTCGCTTCACGCAGCAGCGCGAACGTGAACTTCGTGTGGCCGGCCAGCCGGTCGCCGTCCTGCGGGTAGAACAGAGCCTTGGACGATGCGACGCTGCGAAGGGCGCCGTAGGCATCCACCGTGCGGACCTGCGCCTTGCTGGCGTTCCCGGCTCGGTCGGTCGCGACGAACGCGAGATCGTAGCGACCGTCGGGTGCGTAGGCCCCGTTGGACTTGCGCCCGTCCCAGGCAACCGCGGCGGACCCCGAGACGCCCACCGACAACACATCGATCGTGCTATCGGACCCGTTCTTCACGCTCGCGGTTACGACCCCCGGCTCGCTCGAGCCGACCTGGAACGAGATCTGGTCCGACTTGCCGTCGCCGTTGGGCGTGAACGTCGGCACCTCGTCCGTAGACCCGCCCAGCGTCAGCGTCGGCGCCGTGGTGTCGACCACGATCGACCCGTGCGCATCGGTCAGGCTGTTGCCCCAGTCATCGGTGGCCTCGAGCCGCCAGGTGAACGTCCCGTCGCCGACCGCTCCCGGGGCAGGCGCCCAGGTCATCGACGGCTGATCGCCCGAACCCGTTGCAGATGCCTTCTCGGTACCGTTCTTGTTGACGATCCGGAGCGTCCAGTCAGCGGCCTCCGAGAGCCGAATGGAGAGCGGCAGCTTGTCCTTCGAGCCGTCGCCGTTGGGCGAGAAGGCGCCCGTGCCGTCATCGACCTGCCAGACCTGCGGGGCGGCGCTGTCGCGTGGAACCAGGTCGCTGGCGAGCATCCAGCCATCGACCCCGCCGTCGGTGTGGATCTGGAACACGCCGGGTTGATCGGCGGCCGTCTCGACGTCCTGCGACTCGATCCGCACCTTGTCGCTGGTGTCGACCGTGGCCGTCGGTGCGCCGCCCGCGAGCGCGTCGGCCGCCGACGCGTAGACCGCCGCGCCATCGGCCACCGGGCTCGCGTTGCCCGGGACGACGAACGAGCTCGGATCGCCCGCCGTCGAGGCATAGTCGGCCCCGGTCACGTCCCGGGTCCCGAGCGACAGGTCGCCGGCGATCGAGCGGTAGTACTTGCCCGCTGACTCGGGGTCCAGCTGATACGAGAACCCGCTCGAGCGCGACGAGGCGTAGGTGCTCACGTTGCCGTGGAAGTCAGGCGCGTTGCGCCAGTACTCGTCGATCGTCTGGCGGGTCGTGAACAGCGCGCGGATGTAGTACGGGTCGTGGCTGTGGCCATCGGCGATGACGGCCCGCGCCCCGGCGCGCAGGAAGGCCGAGGCGTAGTTGTCGACGCGCTGGTGGGCGACCGACGGGCTGGGATTGGCGTTGCCGGGCTCGGAGTTGCCCGACGCGTAGCACAGGTGGAACAGGAGCACGACCGCGTTGGGTGCGGGCGTCAGGGTCGCGATCTTGGGCTCGCCGTAGTACTTGTTCTCGCTGTCGGACAGCTTCCCATCGCCGTTGAGGTCGTAGTTGAGCCCGAACCCGTCCTTGGTCGTGAAGTTGGGGTCGTACGTGTACGGGCTGGGCCAGCCGTTGCCGTGGCCGAGGTAGACGATGATCGAGGCGCCGTTGACCGCAGCCTTGACCTTGGACCACGTCGCGTTGGGGCTGTACACCTTGATCACGTTGTCGGTGTACTTGATCGCCTCGGCGTACAGCTGATCGGCGTACGAGCGGTAGGTCGAGGTAGCGCTGTGCGTGGCGCCCACGATGATCGCGACCTTGGGGTTGGTGGCGGCGAACGCGGCGGGGGTGGATGCGGGCATGAACATGCCCAGGCCGGCCAGCAGCGCGGCGACGAGCGCGAGGGCGAGGGTTCGCAAGATGTTGAGCTCCGGTCCGGACGTGTGCGCCCGGACGCGATGAGCCGGGCACGGGATGAGTGCCCGATCAGCCTCGACCCTGGAGGCCGCGACGAACAGTCGCGGGATGGTCAGGTCACCGCTGGCTCTTTCGGGTCAGCGAGGGGCAGGGATGGGCGGTCCGGACCGGTCCGGGGCAGTCTCGTGCTGGCCGGCGAACCTTCGGCTCCGGGCCGGATCGTCGGTCCTGGCGCAGGCCCTCGGCGCTGGTGGCTCAGCGCAGTCGAAGCGAGCGGTTCAGGGCGGGCACAGCGTCGGCGAACGCCTGCGCCCACGTACGCATCGGCTCCCCGGACGGCAGCGGCGTCGGCTCGAGGACGGCCCACAGTGGGGGCGTCGAGGCGCGCTGCCACGTGGCGGCCGGCACCTCCTCGAGCGGCGCGTCGATGGCCGTCGCACGCAGCACCTCGCGGGCCCAATCGGCGCGCGAGGCGCGACCGGCGTTGACCAGGTGGTGGACGCGTGGGGGTTCCTTCAGCCGGCACAGCTCGTCCCCGGCGATCAGCTCCACGAGTGCCTCGGCCACGTCCGGCGCGTACGTGGGGCAGCCGATCTCGTCGCCGACCACGCGCAGCGGCATGCCCGCGTCGCGCGCGCGAAGCGCGGCGGCGGCGATCTTGGCCGGGAAGTCGTTCCCGGGCGGGCCGTGGAGCCAGGAGGTCCGCACGATGGCAAGCGGCGCCCGACTGCCGGATGGCATCGCACCGGTGGCACGCCGCTCCCCGTCGAGCTTGCTCGCGCCATATGCGTTGACGGGGTTGGTCGGGTCGTCGGGCTGGTAGCCGACGCCGTCGGTCCGGCGGCCGTCGAACACCTCGTTGGTCGAGATGATCGCGAGCGTCGTCCCGCGGCTGGCGCAGGCCTGGGCGATCAGCCCGGTTGCCACGCCATTCCGACGTCGCGCCAGCTCCGGATCCTTCGCGCAGCCGTCGACGTCGGTCCAGGCGGCTGCGTGGACAACGATCTCGGGCCGGTCCCGGTCGATCATGGCGGCGACCGACTCCACGGTCAGCGTGTCCAGGTCGAGCTCCGGCCGGGACCAGGCGATCGGCCCCATCGGCCCGGTGAACGGCGCGTCCTCGAGCGCCGCGATGAGCGCCCGACCCAGGCGGCCGTGCGCGCCGGTGACCGCGACCCGCACCGGTCAGCGGACCTCGCCGGCGGGTGTCGTCTCCTCCGCGATCCCGGCCACGGCGTGCCCGTTGGCCAGGCGCTGCCCGTACTGGCGCTCGTAGTACGCGTCCCAGTCGCCGCTGCGCGCACCGCTCACCCAGTCCGGATGGTCGCGGTACCAGGCGACCGTGTCGGGCAGTCCCCGAGCGAAGGGCATCTCCGGTCGCCACCCCAGGGCGGCCAGCTTGGTGCCGTCCATCGCGTACCGTCGATCGTGGCCCGGGCGGTCGGGCACGGTCCGCACCAGCGACCAGTCACGGCCGGCCGCCGCCAGCAGCTGCCCGATCACCTCGCGGTTCGGGAGCTCGTGGCCGCCGGCGAGGTTGTAGGCCTCACCGGCCGCGCCGTGTTGGAGCACGAACTCGATCCCCGCCGCGTGGTCGGTGACGTAGAGCCAGTCACGCACCTGCATCCCGTCGCCGTACATCGGCAGCGGCTCGCCGGCGAGCGCGTTGGTCGTGAACAGTGGGATCAGCTTCTCGGGATGCTGGTACGGGCCGTAGGTGTTCGAGCCACGGGTGATCACGACGTCGAGCCCGAAGGTGACGTGATAGGCGCGGACGAGGAGCTCACCGGCAGCCTTGGCCGCGGCGTACGGGCTGCGCGGGGCCAGCGCGTCGGCCTCGACGCTTCGACCATCCGGAATGTCGCCGTAGACCTCATCGGTGCTCACCTGGAGGAAGCGCGGGGTCGTGGCCCGGTCACCCGCCCGGGCGCGGTCGGCCTCGCGCCGCACTGCCTCCAGGAGGACGTGAACCCCGATGACGCCCGTCCGCAGGAACGCCTCGGGGTCGAGGATCGAGCGATCGACATGGGTCTCGGCGGCGACGTTGATGATCGCGTCGGCAGCCGCAACGAGCGGCGCGACGGCAACAGGATCTGCAATGTCACCCTGGACGAAGTCGAAGCGGGCCGCTTGCTCGGGATCTGCCTCCACGGCGGCCAGGTTGGCTCGATTGCCGGCGTAGGTGAGCTTGTCGAGGACGGTGATCCGGGTGCCGTCGTGCCGGGCGAGGATCCGCCGCACCAGCTCGCTGCCGATGAACCCGGCACCTCCGGTGACCAGCAGGTGCGGGCGTTCGGCGATCAGGTCCCTCACTTCACATCGTTCGGATGCGGCGGCGGCGGGGGCAACCGACCGGCCTCGTCGTCCCGGCTCGCCAGCTGCGCTGCCCGGAGCAGCGAGGACACGGTACCGGCGTCAGCCCAGTGGCCCTCATAGACCCGGGTGAACAGCCCACCGTTCGGGATGTATCGGTTGAGCACGTCGGTGATCTCGAACTCTCCGCGACCCGAGGGGGCCAGCGTCTTGATGACGTCAAACGCATCGGGTCGAAGGAAATAGACACCGATCGGGATCAGGTCGCTCTTCGGCTGATCGGGCTTCTCTTCGAACCCGACGACGTTGCCCGCGGCGTCAAGCTCGGCGACGCCGAAACGCCCGGGATCCGGGACCCGGTAGAGCAACGTGCCGGCCCCCCAGCTGCCCGCCTCGAACGCGCGCGCCGTGTCCTCGAGGGCGTCCCCGCGCAGGACGTTGTCGCCGAGCACGACGCAGAAGGCATCGTCACCGATGAAGTCGCGCGCGAGGCCGATGGCGTGGGCGATGCCCAGCGCGCCACGCTGGTAACGGTAGGTCAGGTCGAGCCCGAAGTGCCGGCCATCACCCAGCAGCTCGATGATGTCGCCCACGCTCTTGCCGCCGACGACGACCATGACCTCGCGGATCCCCATCCCGGCCAGCGTGTCGAGCGGGTAGTAGATCATCGGCCGGTCGTAGATCGGCAGCAGATGCTTGTTGGTGACGATCGTCAGCGGAAACAGGCGGCTCGCGGTCCCACCGGCCAGGACGAGGCCCTTCATGGCCGCTGAGGGTAGCAGGGCAACGGGTCTGGGGCGCTGCGGTCACGTGCCAACCCGGCGCGCTCGACCGGTGCGAACGCCTGGCGTCCAGGTTGGGCGCTGGACCGCCGACGGTGCGAACGCCTGGCGTTCAGGTTGGGCGCGTACGGTGCGCCGGCGGTGCGAACGCCTGGCGTTCAGGTTGGGCGCGTACGGTGCGCCGGCGGTGCGAACGCCTGGCGTTCAGGTTGGGCGCGTACGGTGCGCCGGCGGTGCGAACGCCTGGCGTTCAGGTGGTGCGCCGGACCGCCGGCGGTGCGTCCCCTTGAACGCGGCGCGCGCAACTCGTTCACCTGACCCTCCCCCATGCACCAGCTGGACCGCTGGGCGAGCAGTCCGTGCGCGCGTGAGACCATCCGAACGGCACGAGATCCTGGGCCGCATGGGCGGACGGTGGGCCGGGGACCGGGGCGCCGCGGACGGTGGGCCGGGTGCAAGGCCACGGACCTCGGCCCTGGCGATCACGACGCGGTGTCAGGGCTCCCGTGCGATAAGCGCGAGGTGAGCAGCCCCGGCCACGATGTGCGACATGGTCGCTCGACAACGCCTGATCCAGCTCGGCAATCGCGATTCACGGCGACTCGCGGCGACCGTCGGCGACGAGCTGCGAGAGGCGCGGCTAACGCTGGGCCTGAGCCAGTCGGACGTCGGCAGGGTGGCCGGTATGTCACACGCGCAGATCGGCCGTCTCGAGCGCGGCGCCACCAGTTCGCCCCGCTTGGCTCAGGTGTGTCGGGTTGCCAGGGTGCTCGGCCTTGAGGCGTCGCTCCGCCTGTATCCTGCCGGGCCTGCACTGCGGGATCAGGCTCACCTCATGTTGCTCGCCCGGTTCGAGAAACGCATCGCACCTCCGTTGCGCCTGCGGAGGGAGGTCCCGCTGCCGATCCCGGCTGACCCGCGGGCCTGGGACGCCGTCATCGAAGGCGGCGACGGGCGGACCGGCGTCGAGGCAGAGACACGTGTTCGCGACGCGCAGGCGCTCGAGCGAAGGCTGGCCCTCAAGGTGCGTGACGACCCGACCATCGGCACGGTCGTCCTCCTCGTCAATCGAACGAGCCACAATCGCGCCGTCCTCCGGGAGTGGCGCGACTCCGTGCGCGTCGACCTCCCCCTGGACGGCACGTCGATCCTGCGCGCAATCGACAGCGGGGCCTTGCCGCCGAGCAGCGGCGTGCTGATGTTGTGAACGTCCAGCGTTCCCAGTGTCGCGCGACGGCTGTGTCGAGGTCTGGGCTGAACGCCCAGGGGTCCGGGTAGCGCAGGAATGCACGCCCATGCGACGCGTCGAACGTCCGGCGAGCCATCGGCTTCACGAGCGAACCACCTGAACGCCGGGCGGGCAGGTGGCGGAGCAACAGAGCGGGCGAATGGGCGGCGGGACACGGGCGAATGGGCGGCGGGACACGGGCGAGGCGGGACACGGACAGGCAGCACATGGGCGGAGCGGCGAGGCAGCACATGGGCGGAGGCGTCCGCCTACGGCGCGGCGGTCCCACGGCCTGGCGGTCCTACGGCTTGGCCGTCGCGTTGCCCGTCGGCAGGGGCGTATAGCAGGGCACCTCGCCCGCGGGGATGTCGCCGCTCGTCCCGCATGGAACGGCCTGCTCGTCGATCGATGGCAGGCCACCCTGGTAGTCGGTGATCACCAGCGCGAGCTCGAACGAGCTGAGGTTCGCGGCCGGCGCGATGAACGCGGTCTGGACCACGTCGTTGGCACTGACCTCGCCGTCCACCACGCTGCCCACGACGAGTCCCTTGGGGTACGCCGAGCGTACGCCACCATTGAGCTCGATCCCCGCCGTGTAGACCTCCTCACCCTCGGTCACCTCGACCGCGGCATCGATGTTGCGCATGATCAGCACGTCACCCGTCTGGCCGACGATCTCGCCGGTCGCGCCCGAGGTCGCCAGCTGACCGATGACCGTTGACGAGCTGTCGCTGATCAGGGTGACCTTGGCGAAGTTCGGGCCCACGTCGGTCACCCGCCCGGCCACCGCCCCGCCCTGGACGATCACCACGTCCCCGTTCTCAACGCCGTCGTCGGTGCCCTTGTCGAGGGTCACCATCTGCCGGTTCTCGATCGGATCTCGTCCGATCACCCGCGCCGCGACCGTGGCGTGGTCGAACCCGCTCTGGAGCTGGAGCAGGGCCGTCAGCTGGTCGTTCTCGCGCTTCACGCCCTGCAGCCGGGCGTTCTCGTTGGCCAGCCGCTCGTTCTCGTCGCGCAGCGCGTTGTTGTCGATCCTGAGGGTGTCGATCTCGGTGACCGCGCCGACCACGTTGTTGACGCTGTCGGCGACCGAGGCGAGCGCGCCCTGCAGCGGGCGCAGCGCGAACGAGACACCGTTCTGCAGCTCACGGACGTAGGGATTCGCCGAGAACGCCATCAACAGCAGGGTGACGGCCAGCAGGATCACGAACAGGATCCCGCGACGACGGGTCTGGCGGTTGGAGAGCAGCGTGGTCATTGGCACTGGCTCCGCGAGCGGGCCAACGGGTGGCCCGCTCGATCAGCGTGGTGGGCGACTGTAGGTCTCGGCGACCAGGACGCGCTCCATCGTCGGGTTGGCGAGCTCCTGTAGGACGAGGCCCGTGCCCCTCGCGACGCAGGTCAGCGGGTCGTCGGCGACATGCACCGGCATCTGGGTCGCCTCGGCCACGCGGCGATCCAGGCCGGCCAGCAGCGCGCCGCCGCCGGCGAGCACGATGCCCTGATCCATGATGTCCGCCACCAGCTCCGGCGGCGTCTCCTCGATGGTGTCCTTGATCGTGTCCACGATCTGGCTGACCGAGGTCTCGATCGCCTCCCGGATCTGATCGGCACCAACCTCGACCGAGCGAGGGAGTCCGGTGAGCAGGTCGCGGCCGCGCAGCGTCACTCGCTGCGAGTCCCATTCGCCCGGATACCCCGAGCCGATGGCGATCTTGATGTCCTCGGCCGTACGCTCACCGAGGAACAGGTTGTACTCGCGCCGGGCGAACGAGACGATGTCCTGGTCCATCTCGTCACCACCGATCCGGATCGAGCGTGAGACGACGATCCCGCCGAGCGACAGGACCGCGACCTCGGTGGTGCCGCCCCCGATGTCCACGATCAGCGATCCGGACGGCTCGGACACCGGGAGCCCGGCCCCGATGGCGGCCGCCATCGGCTCCTCGATGAGGCGCGCCCAGCGGGCCCCGGCGTTGAGGGCGGCGTCCTTGACGGCGCGCTTCTCGACCTCGGTCACGCCCGACGGGATGCCGAGCAGCATCCGTGGTCGCGGGATCAGGCCCACCCGATCGTGCACCTTGTTCACGAAGTACTTGATCATCTGCTCGGTGACGTCGAAGTCGCTGATGACGCCGTCCCGGAGCGGGCGCACGGCGACGATCGAGGCGGGCGTCCTGCCCACCATCCGCTTGGCCTCGGCGCCGATCGCGAGCACCCGCTTGGTCTTGGCGTCGATGGCCACCACCGAGGGCTCGGAGATCACGATCCCGCGGTCGCGGACGTGCACCAGGGTGTTGGCCGTGCCGAGGTCGATCCCGATGTCACGGGAGAAGAGGCCGAACAGTCGGTCGAGCATGCTTCGAGTGCTTCCTCAGTGGTCGGCGCCGGAGCGGCGCGCGGGCGGCCAGGCCAGCCCGCGTCGGTGTCGGATTCGGGCTCGCGCGCGTCCCGGCCGGCGAGCCCGAGCAGTATACCGGTGGCCGCTCACGACCCCGTGGGGCGGTTCGTGCGCCGCGTCATCGTGCCCGGATGTCGCGTCATCGTGCTCGTGCACAGCGTCATCGTGCCCGGGATGTCGGGACCTACCCGGAGGGGTGCTCCAGGCAAGCCGGACGCCGGCAGCCCCCGCGGCTCCCGGTGCTAGCGCCAGATCGGCGATCCGCCGTGCTCACCGCGGAGCAGCCGGCCCGCCGCGAACCGATCGAACGCGAACGGGCTGATGTCGACCGACGTCGCCCCTCCATCGAGGATCAGCTCCGACATCGCCAGGCCGATCGCCGGCGCGGTCTTGAACCCGGTGCCGCTGTGGCCGCAATCGAGATAGAACCCGTCCGGTCCGGCCGGTCCGAGGATCGGTCGCTGATCGGGGGTGAGGCCGTCCTGCCCGCTGTGTGCCGATCGGAAGGTGCCGTCGATCAGGCCGGGGATGCGACCCACGACCCGCTCGGTCACGACATCCGGAAATCCGGGCCGGGCGTTGGATGTCTCCCGGTCCGGCGATCCGTCGAGCTCGTTCTCGTCCTCGAGGCCGATCAGCACCAGCTCGCTGCCCTCGGGTCGCAGGTACATCTCGCGGGCGTTGTCGATCACCACCGGGATCGGCCGTGGGACCGAGTCCGGGACCCCCAGATACCCCGTGTCGTGGCGCCACACGGTGACCGGGATCTCCAGCCCGGCCAGCGCCGCGACCCGGGCGGCCCAGCCCCCCGCGACATCGACCACCACCGGCGCCGCGAACGCGCCCCTGGACGTCTCGACACCGGTCACGCGCGCGCCATCGACGGGGATCGCGGTGACCTCGGCCCCCTGGACCAGGGTCACGCCTCGGTCCCGAGCGGCGTGCAGGAACCCGGCCGCCGTCCCCGAGGGATCCGCGTAGCCCGACTCGGGCTCGTAGGCCGCGACCTCCCCGTCCTCGACCGCGAGCGCCGGCGCCAGCCGGCGGATCTCGTCGCTATCGACGACGGACGTCCGGATCCCGAGCGCCTGGTGTGAGTCCACGTTCTTGCGCAGCCGGTCCGCGTGCTCCCCGGGCTCGATCCACAGAAACCCGGTCCGCGTGAACCCGCACTCGCCACCCACCCGGTCCGCCCACTCCGTGAACCACGGAAACGAGGCCCACGCGAGCTTCGTCTCGGCCAGCAGGTCGTAGTGCATCCTGACGAGCCCGCTGGATCGTCCGGTGGCACCGGCGGCGATCGTCGATCGTTCGACGACGATCACGCGCACCCCGCGGCCGGCGAGATGGAACGCGAGGCTGGCGCCCTGCACGCCCGCGCCGATGACGATGACGTCCGCCGTATCGCTCATCTCTGCAACCCCTGCGCTGTCCTGCCCCGCCACCCCAGTATCGACCAACCGCGACGGCCGGTTACGCCTGCAGCGGGGCGGCCGATACGCCTGCAGCGACAAGCCCGGCGGACAGCGAGAATCCCCACCTACAGCGAGAAACCCGGCGGCGTCGCCAGATCGGGATGCGCGTCCTGGAAGGTGCGCGCGGCCTCGAGCGTCCGCACCCATTCGTAGTACACGCCCTTTGCGTGGGCCAGGATCACGCCCGCATCACGCATTCGGCGGAGCCCATGCGCCTGCATCTCGCCAGGCGAGCCCGTGGCGTCGACCACGGCAGCGACACGGAACCCACGATCGAGCAGCCCAAGCGCCGACTGGGCGACGCACACGTCGGTCTCGAAGCCCGCCAGCACCACGGTCCGCCGACCGACCCGCTCGATCGCGTCCAGGATCTCGCGCACATCTGCCAGGCCGAACACGGGCTTGACGAACGGCGGGAGCGTTCCGGGCGGGACACGCTCGAGCACCTTGGCAGCCGTCGGGCCGTTGCGCGCCGGATCCTCCTCGGTCACGAGCACCGGGAGGTCAAGCGCCGCGGCCACGCCGACCAGCCACGCGATGCGGTCCATGATCCCGCCCACGTCGGCACCGCCCGCCATGCCGGCAGCAGCGTAGAAGCCGGGCTGCGCGTCAACGACCACCAGCACCGAGTCGTCGCGCTCGAGCAACTGGCCCATCGACCGCGCTCCCTCATTCCAACGGATGGCCGGCAACCCAACGGATGACCGGTAACGCCTCCGCGGCGCCGCACCCCTGCCGCATTCAACCACGCGCCGACTCCCCGGGCACGCGCCGACTCCCCGGCACCACGTGATGGTCCGCCGCACCGAACGCGCCTGGCGGGCGGTCACCGGCCTCGACCACAATAGGACGGTGCAGGAACGCGGCATCAGCTGGGGAGCATTCGCCACCGCGGCACCGGAGCTCGCTGCGCTCGCCAGCGAAGGCTTCGAGCCGCAGCACCTTGCCCTGATCGCGACCCTGCGCCACGACGGATGGCCGCGGATCAGCGCCAACGAGGTGTACTTCGTGGACGGCGAGCTGCTCCTGGGGATGATGCCGGCGTCCCGCAAGTCGCAGGACCTGGAGCGCGATCCCCGGCTGACCGTGATGACACCCCAATGCGATCGCGAGGCGAAGCGTGGCGACTTCAAGCTGTACGGCACGGCGGTCGCGGCAACCGAGCCGCTGCTTCGCGAGCGCTACGGGGCGACGATCTTCGCGGCCACCGGCTGGCGCCCGACCGAGCCGTACCCGCTGTATCGCCTCGTGATCCAGAGCGCGGCGTTCATCAGCTTCGGCGAGGGCCGGCGGCTGCTCCGCTGGTCCGTGACGAGCGGCACCGAGCGACTTCGACACCCCGACGATTGAGGCGCGGGCGCGAAGGGCGGACAGCGAGGGCCACGGCCCGCGCCTTCGTGCTCGACGAAGCCCTGCCCGGTCGTCACGCGGCGCGCCGCGGCCCTGCCCGATCGAAGCTCACGCCACGGTCTCGCAGCGAGATCCAGGCGTCGTGGCCGAGCACCACGTGGTCCAGCACATCCACGTCCAGGAGGCGACCCGCCGCGACTGCCTCGGCCGTGAGGTGCAGATCGTCGGGGCTGGGCGTCGGGTCGCCGGATGGGTGATTGTGGGCGAGAATCACACCCGAGGCGTCGAGCCGGACGGCGTCCCGGAACAGCTCGCCCACGCGCACCAGCGACGCCGACACATTGCCCACGTAGACGGTCGACACTCGCTGCACGACGTTCTTGGCGTTGAGGCTGAGCACGCGCAGCTCCTCGCGTTCCAGACGACCCATCTCCGGCGTCAGCCGGACGGCAACGTCCCGGGGTGACCGGATCGTCCAGTGCCCTGACGGCCAATCGGTCACCGATCGCCGGCCCAGCTCGAACGCCGCCACCAGGCGCGCCGCCTTCGCCGTGCCGACCCCGGGGATCGCGGCCAGCTCCGTGTCCGTGGCGCGAGCGAGCGTGCCCAGGCTCGCGTGCCGCACGAGGGCTTCCTCGGCCACCTCCATCGCGTTCCGACCGCCACCCCCGGTCCCGAGGATCACCGCGATCAGCTCGGTCGCGGACAATCCGCCTGGACCGCGCGCGGCCAGCCGCTCGCGTGGGCGCTCCGCGGCAGGGAGGTCGCGCACCGACCGGCTCAGCCGTCGATGCGGCGCGCGCGTCGCCGATGGAGATCTGCGATCCAGGTAGCTCGCCCGTTGTCATGCTCGCCAGCTCCACGGGGTAAGCGGGTGGGACGCCGGCCTCCACCGATGCGAGCGCCGGTCAGCGACGGGGCGTTCCCGGGACCCGAACGACGGAAGCCCGCCGATTTCCCCCGCCATCCGGACCCGGGAACAGGGGCAAGCCTACGGTCCCACCCTTACCTGAGGCTCAACCCGGACTTCGGTCGTCTCCGACCTGCTCGTCGATCAGCCGAGCCGGCCGGACACGATGGCGAATGCCGCAACCACCTGGATCGCGTTGAAGGCGGCATGCAGCCCGATCGACGCGAACAACGACCGCCGAGCCAGGTACAGCCAGCCCAGGGTCAGTGCGACGGGCAGCAGCGCCACGAACGAGAACAACGCCCGCTGCGCGCCCTCCGCGAAGCTGGGGTCGAGCTGCGCGACAACGTGGGCGACGGCAAAGAACAGCGCACCTCGCACGATCGCCGACCGTGCCCCGATGGCCCGCGCCCAGGCCGTCGTCGCGAACCCGCGGAAGAACAGCTCCTCGCTGATCGGGGCGATCACCGCGGCCGAGACGAGATTGACGATCAGACCCGCCGCATCGACCGAGTCCGGCAACGGGCTCGGCGCAGGCTCCACGAAGGCGCTGAGCACACCACCCACCGTCAACGTCAGCGCGAGCACCGGCAGTGCCAGCAGCGCCCCCAGCGCGAGATCGACAGCGGCGCGACGCGCAGGTACGCGAAGTCCCATGTCGGCCCAGGACAGCGCTCCAGGGCCGACGACCAGAAGCCGCACCACCCCCACATAGACCAGCGCCGTGATCAGGAGCGAGATCATCGTGGCCACCGGCGACAGGGTGTCCAGTCCGAGGGCTGACAGCGGGGCGAGCACGAGCACGAACAGCACCAGCGTGATCGCGAGCACGGCCACGAACGCGAGCACCGGCGACGGACCGCGGTAGGCAAGGTCGACGCGCCGGCTTCGCTCGATCGCCTGCGACCCACCCGCGGCCAGCAGCGCGACCCCGAGCACGGCCAGGCCGATCACGAACAGCAGGGCTGCGCCAATCGAGCCGCTGGCGAGCAGGGCGATCACGATGATCCCGAGCCCCACGATCGAGCCCAGCCAGCCGACGAGGTACAGCGCGGGCGCTGCTCGCCCCTCGAGGCTGAACGTCGACGTGCCGGGCGGGCCGGCGGACGTGCCGGGCGGGCCGGCGGGCGGGCCGTCCATTGAGCCGGCGGATGCCGACGATGGCGCGGGCGGCGGCTCGATGGGTTGCGGTGACCCGGCCTGCGGTCCGGCTCCGGGCGAGCCGTCGCCGGACGGCCCCGGCTGACCCGGGTGCGCTGGGCGCTCGGTCAAGGCTCCGAGGTCTGCCCCGAGGCGTGACCCACCGACGCGGAGCGCGAGGATCCGCGCAGGGTCGTCGTCCGGCCACCACCACGTGTCGACGACGCGGGCGGCGGCGGCTCCAGCTGGTCTGGCTGCCTGGCGGAGATCGGCTCCAGCGCGGCAAGGTCGGCACGTTCGAAGTCACGGCCGCACCACGCGCACAGCGACCAGTCGAGGCCCACGAGGCGGCCGCAGTTCGCGCACACGCGATTGAGCCGCGTGCGACAGGTGGGACAGATGATCCACTCGTCGTTGATCCGGCGCGCACACGACGGACAGGTCTTGAGCTGCTCGACCTCGGCCAGCAGCGCCTCCTCGGCCAGGTTCCGCTCGTAGACCTCGCCGATCTTCTCCTGCGGTCGGATGATCCGGTAGACGATGACGCCGAATGGGAACAGCAGCGGCGTGAACAGGACGATCAGGGTGGCAGCCAGGTACGGCAGCACCGGGTTGTCGCTGCGCAGCTGCATGTCGCGAAACGCCCAGTACGCGGCGGCGAGCCACAGGATGATCCAGTAGACGGCGAAGAACTGGATCGCGATCTGGACGATCGGATTGTCGAAGAATCCGCCGATCGCGTCAGTGATCTGTTGGACGATCTGGTCCATGCGCTGGCGTGCTGCCTCCGAACGGACATGACGCGCGCCGGGCGCGCGGCCAGCGCGCGCCCGGGGGCACGCGGCGAGCGGCAGTGTAGCAGGGAGCACCGGTGAGGCCTCCTCGCTCCACGCCGGCGGCCACCCCGATCACGTTCCAACGATCGCCGCGGGGTTGACGCCCAGCCAACCTCTGGGCGGCGGCCCGCTCGCTCGGCGATCAGCTGTGGAGCACGCCCAATGACCCGCCCTCAGCGACCTTGTCGCTGGCGGACGACCCGGGTGGCAGCGCCAGGATCGTCCATGCGGCCGCGCGCAGCGCCGCAGCGAGCCCTGCGAGCACCAGGGCCGCGAGCCAGATCGCCACCCAGGCCGCGACCATGACGATGCCGTCGACGGCATCGGTCGCGCCGAGCAGCATCGTGCGGACATGACCCCAGGCCGTGACCGCCGCGAGCATCGCCGGCCCGATCACCACGATCAGGACCCCGATGCCGAGCACGGCGATGCCCAGCGTCAGCAGCGGCCGGCGCCCCAGCTCGAGCCAGCCGTGCAGCCACGCGACGATGGCCCGGCGCCGCTCGAGGATCAACCATCGGACGCCAAGGGCGGCGGCCGCGTCCGAGACCAGCCACACGATCCCGACCATCAGCAACGGGAGCGGCACCGCTCGCATCACCCGGAGCGGCAACGGCGTGGCGAGGTGCGTTGGCAGGATCAGCTCCTGGTAGGTCGCGTCGTACAGCGGCCGCCACGCCAGGCCGGCCGCGATCGCCAGCGGGATCAGCGACAGGAACCGGACCATGGCGACGCGCGCAACGCTGGGTGGAGGCGGCAGCGCCGGCCCCCCGGCCAGGCCCTCGTCGCGTGCCGCCGCGATCACCTCCAGCGCGCCTTCGCGCTCGGCCCATGCACCGATCACGACGCCTGCGATCACGGCACTGATCGCGGCGATCAGCGCACCAACGATCAGCGCGATGAGCGCCGCGGACGGCGTACCGACGACGAGCGTGCTGACCGGGCCACCGAGCGCGTTCTGAAGCCCGCTGGGCGTGGGCAGCACGGCCACCGGAAGACCCACCAGCAGGATGCCGCCGCCGGCCAGAAAACCGGCCAGCCCGAGCGCCCAGGTAACCGGTCGCAGCAGGGTCACCGCGACCGATCCGCCGATCGTCGCGCGCCAGCCGTTCCCGACGCGGTCGCGTGGCCAGGGATGCAGGCGTCGCCCGAGGTGCAGGCGTGGCGCCGGGTGCGCGCGCGACGGGCCCGTTGGTGGATCCGAGCCCGCCGCCGGCGCCGCGGTCACGGCTGGGTGCTGGCGCCCGGGGTGGCGGTGAGCGCACCCAACGCCTGGAGCGCGGTCTGCACCTTGTCCATCTCCGCGCCATAGGTCGCGAAGTCGCCGTTGCGCAACGCCGCCTGCGCTAGCTCGAAGTGCGTGTTGGCGTAGTCCACGAGCCCGTTCACATCGGTCGGCAACCCGGAGCCCGGCGGCACGGTCGGCCGCGGTGTGGCCGAGGCTCCGGGCGTGGCGGACGGTCCGGGGGTGGTGCCCGGCGATGGCGTCGGGGTGGCGCCCTGGCTCGTGAGCAGCTGCGTCAGGGCGTCACCCAGCGTTCGCGACCAGGTGATGGTCGTGGGGCTGGCGACGACGATCCGCTGGAACTCCGGGAACGCCGACGAGGTGCTCTGGAGGTACACCGGCTGCAGGTACAGGAGCGAGTTCCCGACCGGGACGACGATCAGGTTGCCGCGCACGACGTCGCTGCCGCTCTGATTCCACAACGTGATCTGCGCGCTGATCGTCGGGTCCTGGTCGATCCTCGCCTCGATCTGGGCAGGCCCGAAGATCGTGGTGTCGGACGGGAACTGGTAGGCGCGCACCGCTCCGTAGTCGGGTTGGTCGTTCCGGGCGGCGATCCAGGCGATCATGTTGGGCCGCTCGCGCGCGATCATCGGCTGGAGCAGCAGGAACTCGGCCTTGGGCTCACCGGGCATACGCATCACGACGTAGTACGCCTCGGACGGCAGGCTCTGCTGGTTCGTCTGGGCTGCCGGCACCGTCCAGCGATCGGTGTTGTTGAAGAACGTCAGGGTGTCCTGGACGTGGTACTGGCCATACGTCCGCGTCTGGACGTTGAACAGCTCCTCGGGCACGCGCAGGTGGGCGACCAGGTCGGCGGGCATCGCCGACATCGGCTCGAACAGGGACGGGAAGATGCCCTGCCATGCGCGGATCAGCGGGTCGTTGGGGTCCGAGACGTAGAAGTGCATCGTGCCGTCATACGCATCGACCGTGATCTTGACGCTGTTGCGGATGTAGTTGATCTGCTCGCCCAGCAGACCGGAGGCGCCACCCAGCTCGCCCGTGTCGAACGCGGTCGCGTGCGGGAACTTGTCGCTCACCGTGTACGCATCCTGCACGTAGATGAGACGGCCCGAGTCGTCGACCACGACGTAGGGGTCCTTGTCGAACCGCAGGAACGGGGCGATCATGCCCAGCCGATCCGAGAGCGTCCGATGGAACAGCAGCTGGCTGTCGGACGTGATCTGGTCGGTGATCAGCAGGTCGAGGTCGCGGTAGCGCAGCGCGAACAGGAGCCGCGTCAGCGTCGAATCCAGCGAGATCCCCGTGTCGCCCGTCCAGCTGGTCGTCGCATCGCTGTTACCGGCGTTCGTGTCCCGCGGGTAGTCGAACTCCGCCTGGCGCGCGCGAACGATCACGTAATGGTTGTCCCGCTCACCGAAGTAGATCCGCGGCTGGGTGACCTCGGGTGCACCGTTCGAGGAGATCGGGGGCAGATTGCGGATCCACAGCTGCGGCTGTCCCTCGCCGGTGACCTCGTTGACCGGGACCATGGCCACCCCGATGCCGTGGGTGTAGATGATCCGCTCGTTCACCCAGCTGTTCGCATCCGGGTTCTTCTCGATCGCGAGCTCGCGGGCCGACAGCATCACCTGGCGCAGCTTGCCGTCGACGATGTATCGATCGGTGTCGACGTCGTAGAAGTCGTAGTACTGGCGCACTGTCTGGAGCTGGTCCAGCGTGGTCTGCAGCGGCCGGTAGTCCCACAGGCGGGCGTTGGTGAATGTGTCCGCCTCGTTCGCGACGGCCTCGGCGGTCAGCGGCGCTTCGCCGCTGTATTGCTGGGTGTCCCATTCGTTGAGCCCGAATGCGAGCCGCGTCATCTTGATGTTGTTCGCGATGTAGGGCTGCTCCTGCGCGTACGTGTTGGGGTCCACCGTGAACCGCTGGATCGCCTCCGGGTACAGCTGCCCGAGGACGATCGAGGCGGCGAACCAGACGCCCACGATCAGCCCCAACGGCCACATCCAGCGCGTGAACGCGCCCGCCACCAGCAGCGCACCGGCGAGACCCGACAGGAACGTGAGCACGTCGTAGGCCAGGAACCGCGCGTGCGCGTCCGCGAAGCTGACCCCGGTCGCGACGCCCGCATGGCTGTAGACCAACTCGTACTTGTCAAGCTGGTAGCCGAGCGCGACCGACAGCAGGTACAGTCCGGCGAGGATCGCCAGATGGACCCGGACGCGGGTGATGAACACCTCGCCACCCCGGGTCACCGCGAGCAGGTATCGGGCGCCGGCGACCGCGAGCGCGGCGAGCAGGATCGCGTTGGCCAGCTGCTGGGCAAGGCGGAAGAACGGGAGCTCGAACAGGAAGAAGCTGATGTCGCGGCCGAACACCGGATCGACCACGCTCCCGGTGGGCGAGTACGGGACCCGGTGGACCCACAGCAGGATGGTCTCCCACGCGTTCGAAACGGCGCCCGCAAGGCCGAGCGCGAGCAGGATGGCGAACCCGGCAATGACCCACCGCCCGATCGGAACGAGGTCGGGGACACCCTCGCCACCGGCGAACGCGAACTCCGTGCCCCCGCTCCGGCGCGGTCCGGGTCCACCGAACGGCCCGAACTGACCACCCGCGCCACGCATTCGTGCGTTCCACTCGGCCTGGCGCTGCGCCTGTGCGATGCGGTCGGCGAACTCCCGCAATCGGCCCGGGCGCTCCGGGTCGGCGGGCGGCGTCAGCTGACCGGCGATCAGCAGGTTCCCGAGCAGCACGACGAGGGCGATCAGGAGCCCCGCGGCGAACAGGCCGGCCTGGGCACCGATCCGGGTCCAGAACACAGAGTCGAAGCCGACGCTCTGGTACCAGATCGCATCGGTCCACAGATCGATGAACGCGCCCGCCAGCAGCAGCACGAAGACCACCACGATCGCGATCGTGACCAGGCCGGCGCGGCCGAGCAGGTTGCGGAACGACGGGCGCTCGGCGCCGTCGTCGGGGCCGCCCGGCGGGGTCGGCGGCGGTCGCCGCGAGCCTCCGCGCGGTCGGCGGCGTCGCGGACGCAGCGGCGTGGGCTCGGGTGGTGCCTTGCCGGCAGGCTCGGTGTCCTCGTCACTCGAGACCTCGTCACCGGCCCCGGCGTGATCCTCGTCGCGAGCAGCATCCGCGTCGGGCTCGTCTGACGACGACTCGTCCTCGTCTTCGTCCTTGTCGGGGTCGGCGGTCGGCTCCTCGTCGTCGCCGTGCCCGTGCTCGGCCTGGGCGCGCCGGCGCTCGAGCTCCCGCATGAAGTCGTCGAACAGATCACCCATCGGCGTTGAGTCTAGTCTGAGTACTGCCTCCGGGGCGAAGATCGTGCCTGCGCCTAGGCACGATGGAGGGCCTCCACCGAGCGCCGAAACCCGGCCAGGACCTGCTCGGCCAGCTGGTTCGGGCGCATCGTGGAGGCCCTCGCCGGCTCCCAGCGAAACGCCGCCCGGATGGCCAGCGGGCATCGCCATGGGTGGGCCTCGTCCTCGGGTGGCACGAGCGGCACGAGGCGGATCGCGAGGCGCCCCTCCTCCTCGCGGATCAGGCCGGACAGACTTCCGGCGAACGATGGCCCGAGCCCCAGCAGTGGTGGACCGGGTGGCGGCCCGCCGTCGGGCGCGACGTCCCGGAAGCTGACGATGCCGTCCTGGTCGGCGACCCACAGGACTCCCAGCCACCAGTCGTCGGGACCATCAACGGGCTTCGCCATACCTGCCCGCAGCCGGCGATCGCCGATACGCACCTCCTGCTCACGCAGGAACGATGGGCCGGGATGCGGGAGTCGCTCGGGCACGATGCCGAGGATACCGGGCGCTCGATCAGCGACCGGCCCCGGCCCGGCCTGTCAGGAACCGGGCGAGGTGCTCTTGTCGGACGGGGTCCCCGGGGGCGGAGGCATGGTGGCCCCGCCGGGCGGCGGTGGCGGGGCGAGCGGCGCCGGTGCGCTGTCGGCGGTACCGGGCTCGGCGGCGATCACGGGTGGCGGGGGCGGGGCCGCCGGAATCGCATCGACCGCAGCAGGCCCGTCCGGCGACTCGCCGGGTGCCGTGCCTGATGTGGCCTCGTCCGGCATGTCGGCGCCGGCCGGCTCGTCGAGGCTCGCCACATCGAGTCCCAGCTCCATGGCGGCCTCGGTGCGGAGCGCAACAGTCTCGGCCTCGATGTCTGCGCGTTGCGCCTCGATCTCGAGACGCAGCATCTCCCGCCGGACCTCGTCGGCCGGGGGTGCCAGCGACGCCACATCCGCCGGATCGAGCTTGCCGCCCGACGACGCGTCTCCGGTGATGAACGAGAGCAGCCGACCGCGCGGCCGGGAGACGTCGGAGCGGGCGCGCAGGATCGCCTCGTGATCGAGCGTGGTCACCCCGCGGATGTCGGGCTCAGGGGTGGACGCGCTGGTCAGGGTTGCCCCGCACGTCGGACACGCGGGGGCATCGCCCGCAGGCAGCTCGGCGGGAAGCACAGCCGAGCACCACGGGCATCGGGCGGGTGTGCCGTTCACGGCATCGGACATATGCGCACTCTAGCGCCCGGCGAGGCGTTCGGCACCACCCGAATGCGCTACGCCATTTCTCCCATAGCGGGATCGCCCGCGCACGGTCCGGCAGGCCACCCCGGATGCGCGCTCGTCACTCCCACTCGATCGTCGCGGGCGGCTTGCTGCTGATGTCGTACACGACCCGGTTCACCCCGGGGACCTCGTTGACGATCCGGCTGCTGATCTTGCCCGAGGACGTCGTAGGGCAGCTTCGCCCAGTCGGCGGTCATCCCGTCCTCGGAGGTGACGGCCCGGATCGCGACCACGTTGGCGTAGGTGCGCCCATCTCCCATCACGCCCACCGAGCGGACCGGGGTCAGGATCGCGAACGACTGCCACACGCTTCGGTACAGGCCCGCCGCCTTGATCTCGTCGATCACGATCCAGTCGGCGTCGCGCAGCGTGTCCAGCCGCTCCGCGGTGACCTCGCCGATGATCCGGATCGCGAGACCCGGTCCCGGGAACGGCTGGCGATGGACCATCGCATCGGGCAGCCCCAGCTCGAGACCGACCAGCCGGACCTCGTCCTTGAACAGGTAGCGCAGCGGCTCGATCAGCTGGAACCGCAGGTCGGCCGGGAGCCCGCCCACGTTGTGGTGAGTCTTGATCTTCTGCGCGGTCTTGGTCTCGGGCGCGGTCGACTCGATCACGTCCGGGTACAGCGTGCCCTGGGTCAGGAAGTCGATCCGACCCAGCTTGGCCGCCTCTTCCTCGAACACGCGGATGAACTCGTCCCCGATGATCCGCCGCTTCTGCTCGGGATCGGTGACGCCGGCAAGACGCGTCAGGAACCGCTCCCGGGCATCGACCATGATCAGCCGCATCCCAAGGTTGGCTTCGAAGGTCGCCCGCAGCAGCTCGGACTCCTTCTTGCGCATCAGGCCGTGATCGACGTAGATGCAGGTCAGACGATCGCCGACGGCTCGATGCACGAGCGCCGCGGCCACGGCCGAATCCACACCGCCCGACAGGGCACAGATGACCTTGCCATCGGAGCCGGTCTCGCGCGCGTGGCGATCCACGCGGTCGCGGATCTCCGCCACGGTCGTCTCGACGAAGTTGGCGGGGGTCCAGGCAGGGGCGATGCCGGCGATGTCGACCACGAAGTTGCGCAGCACCTCCCGACCGCGCGGGGTGTGCACGACCTCGGGATGGAACTGGATCCCGTACAGCCGCCGCCCGGCCGCCGCCAGCCCCGCATAGGGCGTGGAATTGGTCTGCGCGGTGGCCTCGAACCCCTCCGGCAGCCGCGTGATCGAGTCGCCGTGGCTCATCCATACCGGCTGGTCACGATCGATCCCGGCGAACAGCCCGTCGGCTCTCGTGACCTGGATCGTCGCCGGGCCGTATTCGCGTCGCGTCGCCGGGAGCACATCGCCGCCGAGATCGAGCGCCATCAGCTGGGCGCCGTAGCAGATCCCGAGGACCGGCAGGCGACCGCTCCAGATCGAGGCATCCGCCCTGGGTGCCCCGTCGTCATAGACGGACTTCGGGCCCCCCGACAGGATGATCGCGCGCACCCCGCGTCGCTCGAGCTCGGCCATCGGCGTGTCGTGCGGCAGCAGCTCCGAATAGACGTTGAGCTCGCGCACGCGGCGCGCGATCAGCTGGCTGAACTGTGATCCGAAATCGAGGACCGCGACCACGCCCGGCTCGGGGACCGTGGCCGCCACGGGTGGGTCGGTCGGGGAGCGATCCGGAGCCGGCGCGTCGAGCGCGACCTCGAGATACGCCTCGACCTCGGCGTCATCGGGGGCGAGCACGCGGTGCCCGGCGTTGGCCGCCGCCCCATGAACGGTCTTGCCGCGCTCGGTGCCCGCGGGTGCCGGGCGCTCCGCCCCCGGCTCGCCACCCGTCGCGTCCGACGCCTGCTCCTGCTGCTCCTCCGGATCGCCCAACAGCCCCTCCCGCGTGGTGGCGGATTCAGTGCCCGAAGTCTACCCGGCGAACCCGTTGCGGTTTGGCGACGGAACCGTGCCAGTGGGCGGCGTGAGCGTACAGTCGCGGCAGCCGCTGGACATAGGAGCATCGCGTGACGTATTCGATTGCCGCTCTCGATCCGGACACCGGTGAGCTCGGTGTTGCCGTCCAATCCCGCTGGTTCAGCGTCGGCAGCGTGGTGCCGTGGGTCGAGGCGGGCGTCGGCGCCGTCGCGACCCAGTCGTTCGCCGAGGTCGCGCACGGCTACAACGGGCTGCGGCTGCTGCGCGAGGGGAGAACCGCGGCGGAGGCGCTGGCGGAGGTGCTGCGCGACGACGAGAACGAGGCGATGCGCCAGGTCGGCATCGTTGATGCCAACGGCGGCTCGGCGGCACACACGGGCCTGGGCTGCATCCGGTTCGCCTCACACCTGACCGCCCCCGGCGTCACCTGCCAGGCAAACATCATGGAGCGCCCGACTGTGCCGACGGCGATGCTGGCCGCGTTCCGGGGCACCGAGGGCGACCTCGCCGAGCGCCTGCTGGCCGCGTTGCGCGCGGCCGAGCGCGAGGGCGGTGACGTACGTGGCCGCCAGTCGGCGGCGCTGGTCGTGGTCCCCGGACCGGGTGCCGACGGCAAGGCTGCGCCGCCCTGGGCCAAGGTCTTCGACCTGCACGTCGAGGACCACCGGGCGCCACTGGACGAGCTGGCCCGGGTGCTCACGCTGGCTCGTGCGTACAACGCCATGGACGAGTCCGAGTCGGCCGCCATCGACGGCGACCGGGATCGATCGGATGCGGCACGCGAGCGATCGGTGGCGCTGGCCCCGGACGACGACCAGCTGGTCCTGTGGGGTGCCGTGGCCAAGGCCGTCGCGGGCCGGCTCGACGAGGCGCGCGAGGCGTTCGCCAGGGCCGCTGCGGTCGAGCCCCGCTCCGCCGAGCACCTGCGCCGGTTCGCGGAGGGTGGCCAGCTGCCCGGCGGCGAGGAGACGCTGCGAGCGCTGGGGATCGATCCGGCCTAGGCTGAGGATCGATCCCGTCTAGCGGTCTCGATCGTGATGCGGTGTCCGGCCCGCCGGACGGCCACGCCGCGTCAGGGGGCCGGCGACGCCTTCTTGAGCTGACCCGGCGCGGTGGCTCGACCGTTGCCGTTCCCCGGCTTGCCGTCGGCCATCCATTCCTTCCAGCCGGGGTGCGTCGGGCCGACCGTCCATGGCCCGCCGGCCCAGGGCGGCTTGCCGGGGGCGCGCAGCTCCTTGCCGTCGACCGTCGTGACGTCGAGCTCGGTGTCACCCGCATGCGTGGTCCCGGCAACCGTGATCGACTTGCCGACGAAGCTGGCCAACGGGTTGCCGTCACCCCAGTACCACGGTGGCCCGGCAGAGATGATCCATGTCTTGCCGTCCACGGTCATCGTATAGACGGGGCGAGCATGGCCATCGACCGCGGCCTGAAGCGTGCCCTCGAGCGACACGGCGGTCTCCGGGCCCTTATCGGGCTTCGGCGACTTGTCGGGCCTGGCCGACGCGTCGGGCGCCGCCGTCTTCTCTGCCGCCACTGAACCGGCCGGCGAGGCAGCAGGAGTCAACGGCGCCGCCAGCACGGGGATTGCGGCCCCGAGCAGGGCAGCCACCGAGAGCAGCGCGACGCCGGTGCGGCGTTTCGGTGCCTTCATGGCGGCATCCTCCCACCACGACCTTGCGTTCGACAGGGCCAGACAGCGCGAAGCTTCCAGGTTCCGGTGCGCTGCCGCACCGGACCTCGATTGCCGACGTCGCTGCCTGGAAGCCCGGGGGCGTTGTCGCCCGTGCGTGGGAAGGCCGATTGGTGCATCCGGGTGAGCCCGCCCGATCCGGCCTCAGCTCACGTCTCGGCGGCGCGGCGCAGGCGCTCGAGCTCGCGCCGAAGACGCTTGCTCGGCCGGCCCTCGCCCCGGACGGCCATGATCCCCGGTCGGACCTCGATCACGACCGGGGGCGGGCTGTGGTCCACGTAGCACGTGGCGGCGACGGGAGCCCCGACACGCGACTCGATCGGCCGCACGACCTCCACGATGCGCTCGCGATCCGCGATCAGCGCGTCCACCCGATCGCCCGCGCGAACCCTCGTCGACGGCTTGGCCAGGGCTCCGTTGATCCGGACGTGACCGGCCTCGCACAGACGCGTCGCAAGCGGGCGAGTCTTCACCAGACGCACCGCGCACAGCCAGCGATCGACGCGCGTCTCCGACTTGGCAGCGAGATCGTTCACGTGTTCTAGGGTCGCACGCGATGGCCCGATCGGCACGGATTGCGGTCGCCGATCACAACGACGAAGGGCCATACTGCCCCGAACCCGAAGCTCGGGAGGCAAGGTGACTGAGAAGGTCGCCACGGAGCCGGTGGCCCCTGGCTTCGTGGTACTGCGTCAGATGGCCCAGGACCGGTGGCAGCTGGTGGGCGAAGTACGTCGAAGGCCAGGACTCTCCGCCAGAGCCGCCCGGACGCAGGCGATCCTCGAGGCGACGAATGGCGCGGCACAGGACGGCGAGGTCTATGCGGCGGTCCTGCGCAGCGAGTGGCGGATCGCAATGGATTGGGTGCCTCCAAAAGGCTAGGCCCGCGCCGGATGACACCTGCGGCCAGATCTGTCGCGCGGGCAATCGTTGGCGGGTGCTGGCGGTCAGTCGCCCTCGGCGCTGCCGGCGTCGGCCGCCGCGTTCGACGACCGCGTACAGGCGCTCGATCTCGCTGCGCGAGCACTTGCTGATCCGGGCGTCGGTGAGCGACGTGGTCCCCAGGAGGTCGTCCACACGCTTGTCGGGTGGTCGAACGCCGAATAGGCGGAGTGTCGCCAGATTCGGATGCAACAGCATCGACAACGATTCGAACGAGCGATCCGGATATTGGCTGATCTCGCGCGATCAGAGGCGTGTGAAAGCGCCGAGTGGCGCGAGCGTTGTGTAGTGGCAGCCCTTGATCCGCGCCGATGTGTATCGCTCGGGATCGGCGACCGACGGAAACGTCGAGGCTGGGTCAAAGAGCGCGACGAACTGCGTCGTCTCGTCCGCCACATCCTCGACGATACAGCCGGTGGCCGGGCACCGCGCTCCCCGGCGTCATCTCATCTGAGGTGTCGGCGGGTTACCGGCCGCGGAGCTGCCAGGACTTGCCTTCGGTCGCGACGGACGGGGCGTGGACGATCTCGACCTCGTGCATGTCGGCGATCGTGCGGGCGCCGAGGGCGGCCATCGACTGCCGGAGCGCGCCGATCAGGTTCTGGGTGCCGTCGGTGACGTGCGACGGGCCGTTGAGGATCTGGTCCAGCGAGCCGATGGTGCCGACCTTGATCCGTGTCCCGCGCGGCAGCACCGGCGACGGGGCGGCCATGCCCCAGTTCGCACCCTTCCCGGGCGCCTCGGCTGCTCGGGCCAGCGGCGAGCCCAGCATCACGACGTCGGCACCTGCCGCGATCGCCTTGGCGATGTCTCCACCCCGCTTCATGCCTCCATCGGTGACAACGGGAACGTAGCGCCCGGTCTCGGCGTGGTAGTGGTCGCGTGCAGCGGCAACGTCGGCGGTGGCGGTGACCTGGGGAACCCCGATCCCCAGCACCTCACGCGTGGTGCACGCGGCGCCCGGGCCGACACCCACGAACACCGCGGCCGCCCCCTGCTCCATCAGCTGGTACGCGGCGTCGGCGTCGGTCGTGTTGCCGACCGCGACCGGGATGGGCATGAACCGGGTGAAGTCGGCGAGCTCGAGCGGGTCGTAGCCGGTGGCGAGGTGGCGGGCGGACGAGACCTGGGACTGGACGAGGAATAGCTCTGCGCCGTGCTCGGCGCAGAACGGCCCGAACCGGCGCGCGACACCAGGCGTCGCGGACACGGCCGCCTTCGATCCCGCCGCGTGGAGCTCGTCGATCCGGCGTGCGATCAGCGACTCCTGGATCGGCGCGGCGTAGGCCTCGGCCAGCACGTCCTGCACCTGATCGTCGGGTGCGGCGATGATCCGATCGAGGACCGTCGCCGGGTCCTCGTACCGAGTCTGAACCCCCTCGAGGTTGATGATCGCGAGGCCACCCAGCCGTGCGAGCTCGGCCGACAGGCGCGCGTCGACAACCGCGTCCATCGCCGCGGCGAGAACCGGGATATCCAGGTGCAGCCCGCAGAACTCCTGTGACAGCAGGACGTCGGCCGGATCGACGGTGTCGGTTCCGGGTGCCAGGGATACGTCCTCGAACCCGTAGGTGGCCCGGATCGTGTCCAGCTTGGAGCGGAAGATCCGCCGGTTCGCCAACGTCTCGGTCATGCCGTCCACCTCGCCCGCCGTCCGCCTGCCACGTCCCGCAATCCGACCACCTCCGTGCGTTCTGCGCAGTCTAGCGGGCAGCCGTCGCGGTGGAATAATCCGTCCGTCCACGGCGTATCGATACGAGGCGACCTCAGATGTCGAAAGGGCAGGCAAGCCAGGTGCCGGACGGCGACGATCAGGGGTCGGCCCAGGGGAGGGCCGAACCGGCGACCGGGGAGCCCGGATCAGGCATCGAGCGAATGCGCAACAAGGTCTATCTGGCCGAGCTGGCAAAGCTGCAGGTCGAGCTGGCCAAGGTCCAGGAGTGGGTCCACGCGCGCGGGCTCAAGGTGGTGGTCGTGTTCGAGGGCCGGGATGCGGCCGGCAAAGGCGGCGCCATCAAGACCATCATGCTGGCGCTCAACCCGCGTATCGCCCGGGTGGTCGCCCTGCCCGCACCGACCGAGCGCGAGCGCACGCAGTGGTATTTCCAGCGCTACGTGGCCCACCTGCCCGCGGCGGGCGAGATCGTGCTGCTCGATCGGAGCTGGTACAACCGCGCCGGGGTGGAGCGGGTGATGGGCTTCGCAGCGCCGGAACAGGTCGAGGAGTTCTACCGCAGCTGTCCCGAGTTCGAGCGGATGCTGGTCCGCTCCGGGATCGTGCTGATCAAGTACTGGTTCTCGGTGAGCGACGCCGAGCAGGAGCGCCGGTTCCAGGCGCGGATCAAGAGCCCGACCAAGCGCTGGAAGCTGTCGCCCATGGACCTCCAGTCACGGACCCGGTGGGTCGAGTACTCGATGGCCAAGGACGAGATGTTCCGCCACACGGACATCAAGCAGGCGCCGTGGTTCGTGGTCGATGGCGACGACAAGAAGCGGGCGCGGCTGAACGTCATTCATCACCTGCTGTCGCAGATCCCGTACCAGGACCTGACGCCGGAGCCGATCGCGCTGCCGCCTCGCGAGCCTGATCGGGGCTATGTCCGGCCGCCGATGGACGACCAGACGTTCGTCCCCAGGGTCTACTGATCCGGGCGGCCCATCACGGCGGAAGGGAACCTCAGTCGATGTCCGGCTGGCGAGCCAGCCGGCGACCAGCCTGATCGAGCAGGAACCAGCCGGCGAGCGACGGGTCGAGCAGCGTCTCGCGGATGCGCCGGATCGATTCCGCGTACGAGGGCCAGATCGCCAGCTTCACGGCCTCGGCCGGGGCCACCCAGCGCAGACCATCGTGCTCGAGCGATGTTCGGGCGGCGACCTCGGGCCGGACCCGGGCGGCGAAGATCGCGCTGACCACGACGCCGTCGCTGCCCTCGTCATAGAACGAGGCCACCTGATCGAGGTCGTAGTACGCGAGCACGTCCTCGGGGCCGAAGCCAGTCTCTTCGCGAACCTCGCGGATGGCGGCCGCGGGTACCGACTCATCTGCCTCCACGCCACCGGTCACGCACTGCCACAGACCGGGGAAGATGCGGTCGGGGGCACGCCGGATCAGGAGGATCTCGAGCCGGTCGGCGTCAGTTCGCCCATCGTCAGGACCGGATGGCGGCTGCACCCGGAACACCCAGCACTCGACGATGTCCGGTCGGATTCCCATGTCGAGTCCCTCAGCCCGGCAACAGCTGCCGGAGGGCGAACAGGACGTTGGCCGGTCGCTCGGCGAGGCGGCGCATGTACCACGGATACCAGGCGCCGCCGTACGCGATGAGCGTCTGGACGCGATAGCCGGTGCGTGCCAGCTGCCGCTGATCCCTGGCCCGGATCCCGTACAGCATCTGAACCTCGAACGCCTCGCGCGCGACCCCGGCCGCGGCGGCCTGCGCGGCGATCTGCTCGATGAGCCCGACATCGTGGGTGCCCAGGCCCAGTCTGATCGATCTCGTCCGTCCCTCGCGCGCGAGCGTGACGGCCAGGCCCAGGTAGTTCGCGTCGACGTCGCGCCTCGACCGGAATGCGATCGAGGCCGGCTCGTCATAGGCCCCCTTCACCAGGCGGATCGCCGGATCGAGCGGCAGCAGCCGCTCAACGTCCTTCGCCGTGCGTCGCAGGTATGCCTGGAGGCAGATCCCCGTTCTCGGCTGGGACGCGCGGAGGCGCTGGTAGAGGTCCAGCGTCCGGTCGACGTACGAGCTGTCCTCCATGTCGATCCACAGATACGAGCCGTGCTCGGCCGCGGCGGCCGCGAGCGTTCGCAGGTGACTGAAGCAGGCGTCCTCGTCCACGTCCAGCCCCAGCTGGGTGGGTTTGACGCTGATCTCGCCGTCGATCTCGGCCGCCTTGATACGGTCCAGCAGGTCGAGATAGTGGTCGGCAACCGCCTGCGCCTGGGTCAGGTCTTCGATGTTCTCGCCCAGCCGCGTGTACAGCGTCCCGATCCCGAGCACCTGCAGCTCGACCGCTGCGTCGAGCGCGTCCTGCGCGTCCTCGCCGGGCATGAACCGACGAACCGCACGCTGCATGAACCGCATCCTGGGCAACCGCTCGCGCAGCCGGCCGTTGCGGGCACACCAGAGCAGGAGCTTCCGCATCACGCGATACATGCCGGCCTCACAGGCGCTCGAAGCGCTCCACGGGCAGGACGAACACCGTGGCCCCGCCGACCTCGACCTCGAGCGGGTAGGGCATGAAGAACTCGCCGGGTTCCATGATCGGCGGCATCGGGTTCACGATCTGCGTCCGCGCGTGGCAGCTGTCACGCACGATGGCGATGACCTCGTCGACCTGCGGCTCATCGACGCCCACGATGACCGTCGTGTTCGACTGCTTGAGGAAGCCCCCCGACGAGTGCAGGCGCGTAGCGCGGTGCTCCTTCTCGAGCAACGCGTCCACGAGCGCGCCGGCGTCCTCGTTGTGCACGATGGCGACCACGAGCTTCATCCGCCGGAGCATAGCCCACCGCACGGTGCTCGATCACGCCGGTTGCCGCCAACAGGGCCTAAGGCACCCGCCGCACGATGACGTGGGGCGTCGCCAGCCGGCCATGAACAGTCCCCGCCAGTCGGCCATTCAACGCACCAGCCGCTCCGAAGGCACCGTCCGGCAGGTGTACGATGCCGACTCGTCCCGATGAGCGCACGCGTGACGCCGGCGGCGGGGATTTCGATCGAGCGCGTGCGTCGGCTACCAGCGGAGGCACCCGTGTCCGAACCCACTGGCACCGCCAGCGGCCCGCTCTCCGTCCTGTCCGCGGGAGCGGCCGCGCTTGCCCGGGCGGCCGATCTCGACACCGCCCTCGCCATCATCGTCGAGGCGGGAGCGTCCGCGGTCGGGGCTGACGAGGCTGCCTTGTTCATCCTCGAGCCGGACCGCGCGCGCCCGGAGCTCCTGCTCAGCCTGGGCATCCCGGACGACGACGCGGCTCTGCTGAGCGGGAGCGTGGCCGAGGACCCGGATCACCCGATCCATCGAGCGGCGGTCGATCGCACCGGATCCCTGGGTCGATCGTTCGCGACGCCGGGAGGGCGCGCGATGACCGCCGTCGACCTGCCGCTGGTCGTGGCCGGGGGTGGCGTCGAAGGGGGCGTCGGCGTGCTGGTCTACGCATGGGCCGGCGAGCATGCGGTCGAACCCGACGAGGAGACGCTGCTCGTCGCCACGGCCGACCTCGCCGCGGGAGCGATTGCTTCCTTCCGCTCCTCGGCGATGGCCGCCGAGCGGGCCGAGTGGTTCGAGCGAGTCGCGCACACCGACCCGCTGACCGGTCTCTCGAATGCACGCACGCTCAACCGCGTGCTGGAGCTCGAGCTGGCGCGCGCCCAGCGCCAGCAGAGCGAGGTCTCGATCGCGCTGTTCGACATCGACGGCTTCACCGCGCTCAACCAGACCGCCGGGTCCCGGGCCGGCGACCAGGTGCTGCGCCAGGTGGCGGCGGTCCTCGCCGAGACGGTGCGGCTGGTGGACACGGTCGCCCGTACCGGCGGCGACGAGTTCGTCGTGATCGCCCCGGGCTCGGCCGGCATGACGGTCGCACGCCGGGTGCTCGAAGGCATCTCGAAGATCGAAGGCGTGGAGGACCATGCGGTCAGCGTGAGCGCCGGTGTCGCGCGCTTCCCGCAGGACGGGGCCGATGCCGAGTCGCTGCTCGCGGCGGCGCGCGGGGCGCTCGAGCTGGGCGCCGGGGCGGCGACGATCTCCGAGGCTGCGGCAGTCGAGCCGAGTGCCTGACCGAGAACGTCGAGAGGATGCCGGGCGCCTGACCGCGGGCGGCGAGCGGATCGCGAGCAGCTGACCTCGGGTCAGTCGCGAAGATCTCCGAGGCACGGCATCCGGTCGGCCATGCGACGGACCGCCTCGACGGCCGCACCCAGCACGGCGGTCTCATCGACCGTCGCATCGACGATCGCGTAGCGCTCGGGCTCGGCTGCAGCGAACGCCAGGAAGGCCGCGCGTACGCGCTCGTGGTACGCCACGTCGTGGAACGCCTCGAAGCGTGTCACCTCGGCCGACTTGCGGCCGAGACCCACATCCACCGGCAGGTCGAGCAGGATCGTCAGATCGGGCTGCAGGCCAGCGGTCGCGAACCGCTGAACCACCCGCAGCTCATCCATGGGCACGCCGGATCCGGCGCCCTGGTAGGCGAGGGACGAGTCCGCGTAGCGATCGCACACGACGATCGCGCCACGCTCGAGCGCCGGCTGGATGACCTCGACGACATGCTGCGCGCGGGATGCCGCGAACAGCAGGGCATCCGCGCGACCCGTCCGATCGATGCGGGGCTCGATATCCAGAACGAGCCGACGCACCTGCTCGCCCAGCGGCGTCGCGCCCGGTTCGCGGGTGGCCACGCAATCGCAACCGGCCTCGCGCAGAACGCCGACCAGGCGCCGCAGGAGGCTCGACTTCCCCGAACCGTCCGGGCCCTCGATGGTGATGAACAGGCCCGCGTGAGGTGGGCCCGGCGTGCGATCGTCCACGGCCCGAGTGTAGGGGAGTGCCACGGGCCTGGAGCGCCGTATGGCGGTGCGCGCTCGCACCGCCATACGGGTTTCGCCCTAGAGCGCACCATCGGTCGCCCTTGCTACTCTCGCCGTGATGCGCGACCTCACCGCCCGTGCCCTCGACACGGCCACTGCGATGGGCGCGACCTACGCGGATGTGCGCGTGGTCCGCCGGCTCGAGGAGTCGATCACCATCAAGTCCCAGCGGGTGGAGGGCGTCCAGTCCGGCGAGAGCGAGGGCTTCGGCGTCCGTGTCCTCGTCGGCGGCGCCTGGGGCTTCGCCGCCAGCCACCAGCTCTCGGCTGCCGAGGCAGACCGCGTCGCCGCCCAGGCGGTCTCGATCGCCCGAGCCAGCGCCACGGCGCTTCGGACGCCGGTCACCCTCGACGACCGCCCTCCGGCCCGTGGCCGGTTCGAGACGCCGGTCACGGAGGACCCGTTCGCGGTGCCGCTCGATCGCAAGATAGGCGACCTGCTGGCGGCCGACCGGGCGCTCAATGCCGTCAAGGGCATCGCCTACACCGAGTCGATCTACGCGGCGCAGCGCGAGACCAAGGTCTTCGCCGCCTCGGACGGCAGCTACACGGAGCAGGTGATCACCCACATCGGCAGCGGCCTCGAGGCCAACACGATCGATGGCGACGAGCACCAGCGACGCAGCTACCCGGACAATGGTGGCGGCTGGGCGTCCGCCGGCTACGAGTTCGTCCGCGGGCTGGACCTGCTGGGCAACGCCGAGCGCGTCGCGAGCGAGGCGGTCGAGCTGCTGAGCGCACCGCCCCTGCCGGCCGGCACGCGCACGATCGTGCTCCACCCGTCGCAGCTGTACATGCAGGTGCACGAGAGCTGCGGTCATCCGACCGAGCTCGATCGGGCCATGGGCACCGAGGCCAGCTACGCAGGCACGAGCTTCCTCACCCCGGACATGCTGGGCTCGTTCCGGTACGGCTCCGAGCTGTGCGACATCGTGGCCGACGCGACGGTGCCCGGCGGTCTCGGCACGTTCGGCTGGGACGACGAGGGGGTCGAGGCACAACGGGTGCCGCTGATCAAGGAGGGAATCTTCGTCGGCTACCTGAGCAGCCGCGAGACCGCGCCCCGGATCGGCCGGCGGTCGGGTGGCGCGATGCGCGCCGACGGCTGGAACCGGATCCCGCTGATCCGGATGACCAACGTCAACCTGCTGCCGCGGCCGGGCATGACGTTCGAGGACATCGTGGCCGACACCGACGACGGGCTGCTGTTCGAGACCAACCGCAGCTGGTCGATCGACGATCGACGCCTCAACTTCCAGTTCGCCACCGAGGTGTGCCGCGAGATCAAGGGCGGCAAGCCGGGGCGCCTGTTCCGCAACGGGACGTACACCGGGATCACCTATGAGCTGTGGCGTTCGATGGACGCGGTGGGCGATGCCTCGAGCTGGCACATGTGGGGAACACCGAACTGCGGCAAGGGTGAGCCGGGCCAGACCGGGCATGTGGGTCACGGAGTCTCCGGCGCCAGGTTCCGCAACGTCCGGGTCGGGGTGATGGCATGAGGACGGTGCGGCATGACCGGCCGAGGGCGGCCCGATGAGCGAGCACCACGGCCTGGGTGGCGACCCCGAGGAGGCTCTGCGGCTGGCCCGTCGCGTGGTCGCGGCGGCCGAGGCGGCGGGGGCCGGCGACGCGGAGGCGCTGGTGGTCGCCACGGAATCCGCGCTCACGCGGTTCGCGAACTCCGAGATCCACCAGAACGTCGCCAGTGCCGATCTGCTCGTCAACCTCCGGTTCGTCGATGGCCGCCGGATCGGCGTGGCCAGCACCGGCCGGACGGACGACGAGGGTCTTCGGGCGCTCGTCGAGCGTGCCCGCTCGATCGCGGCCAACGTCGAGGAGCTCGAGGATTGGGCGGGCCTGCCCGAGGCCCAGACGCCGGAGCCACTGAGCGTCGCCTGGTCCGACGGCACGGCGCACGCCGGACCGGAGCTGCGGGCGACGGGCGCGCGAGCGGTCATCGCCGCTGCCGATGCGGCCGGTGTCACGGCCTTCGGCTCGTTCTCGACCGACGTCGCGGCGGTCGCGGTCGCCAGCACCAGGGGTATCGGCGCCGCCGAGCGGCGCACGTCGTCGCAGCTGCTCACGGTGACCATGGGACCGGACGACGGCACCGGGTATGCGGAGACGTGCGCGGTCGACGCATCGACCATCGACGCTGAGGCGGTCGGACGCGAGGCCGCGCAACGAGCCAGGCAGAGCGTCAACCCGGTGGACATCGAGCCCGGCGATTACCCCGTGGTGCTCAACCACTACGCGGTCGTGGACCTGCTGGACATGCTCGGATACCTGGGCTTCTCGGCGCTTGCGGTCCAGGAGGATCGATCGTTCTACGAGCCGGGCAAGCGCGTCGGATCGCCGCTGGTCACCGTCGTCGACGACGGTCGGGATCCCGCCGGGCTGCCCGAGGGCTTCGATGCCGAAGGCGTGCCCAAGGAGCGGCTCACGCTGCTCGATGCCGGTGTCTGCCGCGATCTTGCGTTCGACGCCCAGACGGCCGCGCGGGCCGGCAAGCGGTCCACCGGTCACGGGCTGCCGGCACCCAACCCGTGGGGCCCGTTCCCGACCAACATGCTGATGGCGCCCGGCGACGCCACCCTCGACGAGCTCATCGGCGGCCTCGATCGGGGCCTGCTGGTGACGCGCTTCCACTACACGAACCCGGTGCATCCGAAGCGCCTCATCATCACCGGCATGACCCGCGACGGCACGTTCCTGGTCGAGAACGGGTCGATCGTGGGGCCGGTTCGGAACCTGCGGTTCACGATGTCCTATCTCGAGGCCCTCGCCAACGTCGAGGCGGTCAGTCGCGAGCGACGCTGCCTGCGCGGCTTCCTGGGCGGCTGCGTGGCGCCGGCCCTGCGCCTCTCGTCGTTCTCGTTCACGGGCGCGACCAGGGCCGGCTGAGGCGCTCGTCCGTGGACGACGATCGATCGCCAGGTGACGCGCTGACCGTTCATGCAGCGGCGGACGGGACGATCTCGGTCGATGTCGGGGCGCGGTTCGTGGCGGTGGGCGACGACGACCTGGATCGGATCCTCGACCGCCTCGCGGCCGACGGCGGGACGGTTCGGCTGGTGGGTGGCACGGGTCGTGCCGACGACGGCGACGAGCCACCGGAGCGCGACAGCGATCCGGCGATGCTGGCTGCGTCGCACGTGCTGGCCGCAGCCCAGCAGCGCGGTCTGCGCGTCATTCGCGGCGAGTAGCCGCCGACGGCCGAGGCGCGACGCTCCGGATCCCGCCCCTGATCGGCGGGCGCCCATGACGACGCCGGGGACGCCGCGTCGGGCGAGGCACCGTGACGGTGAGCACATCGTCCGCCACGACGTGCACGCCTCGGCCACGGCACGATAGCCTGCCCCATGACCGATGCCGATGCGCTGATCGCCGACCTCAACGAGGCGCAGCGGCGCGCGGCCGTCACCGTCACGGGGCCCGTGTGCATCCTTGCCGGCGCCGGCACCGGCAAGACTCGCGTGATCAGCCGCCGGGCGGCGTATGCGGTCGCGGTGGGCGCGGTCGACCCGCGCCGGATCCTGGTCGTGACCTTCACCGACAAGGCGGCGGGTGAGATGGTCGGGCGACTGCGTGCGCTCGGGCTGTCGGGCGTCGCGGCGCGCACGTTCCATTCCGCCGCGCTGCTCCAGCTGCGTCACTTCTGGACCCGCGTGGCGGCCGATCCGTTCCCCGCGATCCTGCCCAGCAAGCTCGGGCTGCTGGCACGGATCCTCGCCCGCGAGGGCCCGCCGCTGCGCTACACGCCGGCCAGGGACGTCGCCGACGCGATCGAGTGGGCAAAGGTCAACCGGCTCGGACCCGACGAGCTCGAGGCCGCGGCGAGCGCGGCGGGCAAGGCGTTGCCCGCGACCGGTGAGCGGATCGCGCGTGTCTGGGCCGCCTATGAGCTGGCCAAGACGCGGGCAGGCCAGATCGACTTCGAGGACATGCTCACGCGCACGGTCGAGCTGCTCGAGCGCGACCCGGAGGCGGCGGCCACCGTCCGCACCCGCTACACGTGGTTCAGCGTCGACGAATACCAGGACACCAACCCGCTCCAGGAGTCGCTGCTCGCCCAGTGGCTCGGCGAGCGCCACGACATCGCGGTGGTGGGCGACCCCAACCAGACGATCTACACCTTCACCGGGGCCACGTCCGCCTACCTCACCTCGTTCGCCGAGCGCCACCCGGGCACCCGGACCGTGCGCCTGGTCGAGAACTACCGGAGCAGCCCGCAGATCCTGTCCTGGGCCAACCGGCTGCTCGCGGTCGTCGGCCAGAGCAACGACCTGCGGGCGACCCGGCCTGCCGGCCCGACACCGGTGGTCGCCGAGCAGCCTGACGGCGATGCGGAGCGGGCCGCGCTGATCGGTGAGATCCGCGCGGCGCAGGCCGACGGCGTCCGGCCGGCCGAGGTCGCGGTGCTTGTCCGGATCAACGCCCAGATACCCGAGCTCGAGGCAGCGCTGGCGGCAGCCGGCATCCCGTACGTCGTGCGCGGCGAGCGGTTCTTCGGGCGGCCCGACGTGCGCGCGGCACTCGATGCCCTGCGTGCGCTGCCGGCGAATGAGCGCGCCGAGCCCCGCCGGCCGCTGGCCGCGGCGATCGAGCGCGTCTGGGCACGCGAGCTCGCCTTCGACCGCGACGCCGAGCTTGCGACCGACGCCGCCCGCGAGCGCCAGACGGTCATGGAGGCGCTGGCCGACATCGCCACCGATCCCGGGGCCGGCCACACGATCGATGCGTTCCTCGCGCTCATCGCGGCGCGCGCGGAAGCCGAGCGCACCGGGTCGGCCGACGGGGTGACGCTGTCCACCATTCACCGCGCCAAGGGGCTCGAGTGGGACGCGGTGCTGATCCCCTCGTTCGAGGAGACGCTGCTCCCCTATCGCAACGCGCTCGGGTCACCGGCCGGCATCGCCGAGGAGCGCCGGCTCGCCTACGTGGCGGTCACCCGTGCCCGGCGGCGCCTGTGGATCGGCTGGGCACGCAGTCGCTCGGGCGCCCGGGGATCGCAGACCCGCAAGCCCAGCCGGTTCCTGGCCGATCTCACCGGGTCCCCGACACGGCGCCGCGGGCGGCCCGGCCAGGTCACGGTCCTGCCGGGAGCGGCCGACGCGGCCCGGGCCGACACCCGGGGGCCGCTGTTCGAGGCGCTTCGCGTCTGGCGCACCGGGCGTGCGCGCAGGGATAGCGTGCCGGCCTACGTGGTCGCGCCCGACAAGACCCTCGAGGCGATCGCCGAGCTCCGGCCGCGCAGCCTGGCCGCCTTGCGCCGGGTGCCGGGGATGGGCGACAAGAAGCTCGCCGCCTACGGCGAGGAGATCCTCGCGATCACTGTCCAGGGCGACTGAGACCGGCGATCGCGGCCGCCCGCTTCACGGTCGGCTGACGTATCGCGGCCAACAGCGATGCTTGACACGTGGTCTATCGCGATATATCGTGATGCCGCGCGATGTAGCGCGACATATCCAATTGTGGAGACTTCGACGATGTTCGAACACCAACCGCGACCCGTGTCGCGACACCATCACCGGGATCCCCGCCATGGCCCCGGGCCCATGCCCTTCGGCTGGCGCGAAGCGCTTCGGCGAGGTGGCCGGGGACGTGGCGGCCCGATCCGCCGCGGTGAGATCCGACCGCTGATCCTGGCCCTGCTCACGCGCAAGCCGATGCACGGCTACGAGATCATCCAGCTGCTCGAATCGCAGAGCGGCGGACGCTGGCGTCCCAGTGCGGGATCCGTCTACCCCACCCTCCAGCAGCTGGCCGACGAGGGCCTCGTCACGAGCGAGGAGATCGACGGCCGCCGCACGTACACGCTCACCGAGTCGGGGCGCCAGGCCGCTGCCGACGCGCCGGCGCCGCCCAATTGGGGCGACCTCGACGGCGAGGATCAGGACCTGCGCAAGCTCGGGCTGCAGCTGATCCAGGCGGTGATGCAGGTCCAGCAGGTCGGCTCAGCGCACGCACGCACGGAGACCAACCGGATCCTGGCCGACGCGCGCCGCCGGATCTATCGCCTGCTGGCCGAGGACGAGGACGTCGCCGGCGGCGGAGCGTCATCCGGCGACGAGGACGAGGGCTTGCCCGCCTGACCGCGGGCAAGGGCATCGTAGCCGTGGACGAACAGGCTCACCGCGAGATCGACACGCTCGTGCCGGTCGGGCGGCAGCGGGTCCTCGCGACCCGGCTCGTCCGCGAGGAAGATCAGGGAGGCAAGGAGACCGCCGAGCATGGTGGCCGCCACCCTTGGCGACACGGCCGGATCGCGCGGCCCGGCCTCCTCGAAGCAGCGGATGACGGGCTCCTGCAGCCGGTCCATCGCGTCGTGCAGCTGCTGGTGGTGGGCGGCGTCGAGATGCTCGTGCGCCTGGAAGTGCGGCCGGTAGACGTCGACCTCGAGGCGCTCCTGGCCCACGGCGACCAGCCGCGCCAGCCGTTCCTCGAGGGATCCACCCCCACCGGCGGCTTCCTCGAGCGAGCCCAGGATCCGCTCGATCTGCAGCAGCGAGACTGTCGTGAACAGGTCCTGCTTGTCGGCGAAGTGGTAGTAGAGGGCCGCCTTGGTGACACCCGCCGCCGAGGCGACATCCTGCATCGAGACGTCGCTGTAGCCGCGGGCCGCGAACAGCTTCAACGCCTCCGCGAGGATCCAATTCCTGCCGCTGGGCCGGCGGCCACGTCGGTGGGTCCCAGGGGTTGACAGCGTAACCAAACCTCGCTAACTTACCGACCGGTCAGTATAGTAATTGCAGCAGGACGTGCCTCGCGGGCCATTGTACTTACCGAACGGTTAGTAGGGCAATTTCCGATCCTTATCCCGTATGGAGGGTCCGGCATGGATCCCATCATCAGTGTCCAGCACCTGACCAAGCGCTACAAGAAGAGCCAGGCACCCGCGGTCGACGACATCAGCTTCGATGTCCGGCCGGGCGAGCTGTTTGCCTTCCTGGGTCCGAACGGAGCCGGCAAGACGACCACGATCTCGATCCTGACCACAACACTGGCCAAGACGAGCGGGACCGTCACGATCGCGGGCCACGACCTCGACCGTGAGGCAACGGCCGTGCGCCAGAGCATCGGGATCATCTTCCAGAACCCGAGCCTGGACCTGCACCTGTCGGGCGAGGAGAACATCCGCCTCCACGTCGCCCTGTACGGCATCTACGGCTATCGCCCGCTGTATCGGCTGATGCCGGCCGACTACCGCCAGCGCATCGAGCGCCTGGCCGAGGTCGTGGGGCTCGACGACGTGCTGTTCAAGCCACTCAAGTCCTACTCCGGCGGCATGAAGCGCAAGCTCGAGATCATCCGCAGCCTCATGCACCGGCCACACATCCTGTTCCTCGACGAGCCCACCTCGGGTCTCGATCCGGTGAGCCGGAACGGCCTGTGGACGTATCTCCGCGAGGTGCGCAACGAGGACGCGACGACGGTGTTCCTGACGACCCACTACCTCGAGGAGGCCGAGGAGGCCGACCGGGTGTGCGTCATCGATCACGGTCGGATCGCGATCATCGGCACGCCCAACGAGATGAAGCGCCAGCTCCTGGAGCGCTCGATGGTGCTCGACGCCGATGATCGCGAGGGCCTGGTGCACGAGCTTCGGGGCTTCGGTCTCGAGCCGATCATCGATGCCACCGGGCTGATCCGGATCCCCTACGAGGGGATGACCCCCCAGCCGATCCTCAGCCGGATCCGGACGCCGCTGTCCGTGCTCCGGGTCCATGACCCCAGCCTGGAGGACGCCTACGTCGCGCTCCTCCGCCGCCCTGATGAGGAGGCCGTCGCATGACCGCCCGGGCAACGACGATGACCGACGAGACTGCCGGCCTGCGCGGCTTGACGCGCGAGGTGAACGCGACGTTCGCGATTGCCTGGCGCGAAGTGATGCGCGCGGTGAAGAGCCCGATGTCGATCGCCATGACCATCCTCCTTCCGGTGCTGTTCATCGGCCTCCTGGGCGGCAGCATCTCCGACAACCTGGGCAGCGCACTGCCCTACGCGTACCTGCCGTTCATGGTCATCGGCATGATCGCGAACACCCTCTACCAGAGCACGGTCGCCAACGTGATGAACCTGGTCGAGGAGCGCGACAACGACTTCACGGCCGAGCTGTTCGTGGCGCCCGTCTCGCGCTTCACGGTCCTCGTGGGCAAGATCGTGGGCTCCGCCCTGTCGGCCATGATGTCGCTCGTGGGCGTGCTCGCGATGATCGTCGTGATGCAGATCCCGATGGATGCAGGGGACCTGCTGCGGGTGCTGGCCCTGGCGCCGGTGCTGGCGCTGGCCGGAGCGGCGCTGGGTGCGTTCTTCGTCGGCTTCGTGCCAGACGCGAACACCGCCAGCATGGTCACCGGTCTGGTCGTGTTCCCGCAGATGTTCCTGGCCGGCGCGCTGATCCCGGTCGCCAACTCCGGCGGCCTCCTGGGCCTGCTGGCCAAGCTGATGCCGATGACCTACAGCATCGACCTCGCCCGCAACATCTTCTACGCGGGCAAGCCCGAATACGCAGCCGCGGTGCTCCATCCCGCGGGGCTCGACGCGCTGGTGACCGTGGGCCTCAGCGTGGTGTTCATCGTGATCGGGACGTTCATGTTCGTGCGCGCCGACCGGAACCGGTAGCCCGTCCGGAGGGCACAATCGGCTCGTGGCCGAGCCGAACGTCTCCCGATCCATGCGTGCCCTGCTCGGCCGGAGCTTCGATCCGGCCGAGCTTCGGGCCATCAAGCGCCTGTGGGTACGGCACTCGATCGCCGAGGACGCCCGTGACATCGACGGGTTGATCGCTACCCTCGCGCCGGGATGCGTGTACGAGATCGTGCCCACCGGCCAGCGCTGGGACGGCCACGCCGGCGCCCGGGCCTTCTACACCGGGCTGTTCGCCGCATTCCCCGACAACCGGTTCGCGCTGACCGACATCGTGGTCGGGCCGCAGGGAGTGTTCGAGGCGGCGCGGCTGACGGGTACGAACCTGGGCCCGTGGGCCGGGACTCCAGCGTCGGGCCTGCCTGTCAGCCTCGAGGTGCTGATCCTGTTCCCGTGGGATCCGGTCACGAGGCGGTTCCTCGGGGAGCGGATCTGGTTCGACCGTGGCGCGATCGGGACCTGAGCCGCCGCCACCAAACCCGCTCGCGGGCGGCGGGCGGCGGCGAGGAGGGCGGCGGGTGGCGGCAGGATCGGGCGAACCTCCGACACACCCGATGAACGCTGTGCGTGCGATTGGTACTCAGAGGGCATGAACCGCACGCGGAGCGAGCGGCCTGTCACGCGACGGGCGGCCTGCGCGTTGGATGGCTCGCTGGGCGAGCCGGATTCGCCTGCCGTGCGCTGATCCGCTCGCTGGGCGAGCGGGCACGGGGGGTTCGGCCGGAGCGGGGGGTTCGGCCGGAGCGGGGGGGTTCGGCCGGCGCGGGGCGGAGCAGGGGGTTCGGCCGGCACGGGGGCGTTCGGCCGGAGCGAGGTTTCGGCCGGAGCACGGGGTTCGGCCGGCACGTGGCCGGCGGGCGCTACCAGGCCACCAGCTTCCAGATCTCGGGCTCGAGCTCGCCTGGCGTGCCGCCGACGTCTGCGAGGATGGAGACGGCCCGTTTCAGGTGGTCCATCGCCTCCTCGGTGCGGCCGATCGCATGCAGCTGGTCGGCGAGGTTGTTCTCGACGGCCGCCTCGAGGTGACGATCGCCGGTGCGGCGGCACGCGGCCAGCGCGTCCTCGAGCAGTTTGATGGCCGCCGCGCGGTCACCCGCCGATGCCTCCACCAGTGCCAGTCCGTTCCGGGCAGCGATCGCCCCGGCATCGTCACCACCCGCGGGTCCGGACGCGGACAGGACGAGGCTGTCACGGAGCGCAGAGCGGGCGGCCGCGAGGTCGCCCCGTTCGCGGGCCACGAGCCCAAGCACCCGGTACGCGGCGCCTCGCGCCTGATCGTCCGCGGACGCCTCGGCAAGCGACAACGCGCGCTCAGCCGCCGATGTCGCGGCCGTCGGATCCCTCGACCGCATGGCCACCACGGCCCGCTCGACCAGTGTCCGTGACAGAAGGCTGCGGCTGGATGGATCGTCGCGTGGCTCGAGGCCTTCGATGGCCGCATCCAGGTGGCTCGCCGCGGTCCGCATATCCCCACGTCGCGCGTGCACCCGCCCGAGCCGGAGCTCGACATCCGTCAGATCGACGTCGGCGGCGAGCGCCGCGGCGGCCTCGAGCGCGCTGATTGCGCCGGCGTAGTCACCGCGAACCATCAGCAGCTCCCCGATCTCGACCTGCAGCCCGCCGACATCGGGATGACCCAGGGCGAGCGCGGTCTCGAGATCCACGAGCGCGTCGTCGTTCGCGTACAACGTACGCGCACGCGCCCCCGCTCGCCGGTACGCATCGGCGGCCTCCGCGTCGAGCCCGGCAGCGCGCAGGTGGCCGGCGATCATCGCCAGCCTCCCCGGGTCGTCTCGGCCCGCCGGCTCGGCGCGAAGCCCTTCCGCGACACGCCGGTGGAGCAACCGGCGTCTCGCCAGGCTGGTGCGTTCGTAGGCAGCCTCGCGCAACCGGGCGTGGGCAAAGTCGAAGCCACTGCCGGGCGCCTCGCGCAGCTCCCGCACGATCCCGCGCTGGACCAGCTCCTCGAGCGCGGTTACGGTCTCGTCCTCCGACCGTCCGCTCGCCACGCGGACCATGTCCAGGTCGAACGACCGCCCGATGACGGCTGCCGCCGAAAGGATCTGGGTCGCCGCCTCACCCACGCTGGCCAGACGCTCGCGAAGCAGCGCGCGAACGCCCCGCGGGGCTCCATCGCCGAGCGCACCCGGGCCGGCCGCCATGGCCTCCACCACATACAGCGGCAAGCCTTCCGATTCCGCGCTCAGCCGATCGGCGTCCAGGGATCCCACGCCGGCGGCTGCGGCCGCGGCCACCAGCTGCTCGACATCGTCACGGTTGAGGCGTCCAAGGGTGACCGGAACGGCATCCGGCAGATCGCCGAGCCCGGCGACAAGCGCGGCGGTGCGTTCGTCGAGGTCCTCCGGTCGGCATGTCACGACCAACACGAGTGACCGTCCGCCAAGGCGGCGCGCGAGATACGCGAGCGCCTCCGCCGAGGCATCGTCCAGCCACTGGACGTCCTCGACGACGATGATCCCCGGCCGTGGTCCGGCGATGAGCGCGGTGAGTGTCGAGGCGATCGCTTCGAGCAGGCGGGCCCGCGCGGCCGGCAGCTCACCCGCCTCCGCGGTGGCAACCGGAACCATCCGAGCGAGCGGCGCGGACAGCGGGACGAGACGCGCGACCTCACCCAGGGTCGATGCGTCGAGCTCGGATAGCCGTCGCACGGCGTCGGGACGCCGCATGCCCACCCGGATCAGCTCTACGACCGGCGCGTACGGGATGCCCTCCTCGCTGGCGAAGGCACGCGCCGTCAGCACGTTTGCGCCCGCCACATTGGACACGGCAAGTGCCTCATCGATGAGCCGGCTCTTGCCGATCCCAGCCTCCCCCACGACCAGGACGACTTGGCCGTCGGGAGCGGCCGTTCGGTGGGCTGCGAGAACGGCCTCGAGCTGGCCGTCGCGGCCGACCATCGGGAGCCGCACTGCCCCGGGCAACGTGGGCGTCGCCGCTGGCGGCGCGTCGGCCCGGGTGGTGACACCGGCCGGTGACGGGACGTTCGCCGGCTGCCGGGGAGCCGCCTGGTCGATCCGCCCATCCCGGATCGCCTCGTACAGCTCCGTCGTCTCCGAGAGAGGCGCGACGCCCAGCTCGCGCTCGAGCAGTGAGACCAGCGAGCGGTACTGGCGGATGGCGCCGGATCGATCTCCGGAGCGTGCCAGGAGCTCGAGCAACCGGCGCTGCGCCGGCTCGTCGAGTGGATCGAGCTCCACCTGGCGCCGAACCGTGGTCACCGCCGCTGCGAGATCGCCGGCCGCTTCGGTCAATGTTGCGAGCTCGTCAAGCACCGATGCGACCGAACGCTCAGCCGCAACCGCGCGCGTGGCGTGCCAGTCGTCGAAGTCCGGGCTGTCGCGCAGCGTGAAGCCGGCCAGGAACGCGCCGCGGGCGGCCCGAACCGCGGCCTCCAGCTGCGCCCGCTCATTGGACCCGACGGCGTCCTCGAGCAGCCGGAGATCGATGCTCGGATGCCCCGTCAGCGCCACGGTGCTGCGGTCAGCGGTCAGCCAGCGATTGCCGAGCGCCGTCCGGAGCACCGACAGCGTTCGTCGGAGAGCTCCTCGCGCGGATTCATCGTCCGACTCCGGCCACAGCATCGCGGCCAGCTCCTCGCGAGCGAACGGCCGTGCCTCGACCGCGAGCAACGCGAGGATCGCCAGCGCCTTGCGCGTGTCGACGATGAGCGGTTGCCCGTCGGCAAGGACCTCGAGCGGACCGAGCACCCGAATCTCGAGCTCGGAGGCCTGCGGGTGACCGTCGGCCGGCAGTGCACTGCGGGACATTGCGCCGTAACGGTACCGCGCCGGTGCACGGTCTCGTAACGTTCTCAGGACGGCATCCCCGCATCGTCCAGTGCCATGACCGCGTCCCCGCCCCTCCACCAGTCCGCCACGAGCCCGCGTCAGCCGGCGGTCGCAATCCTCGCCCGGGCGGGGCTGCTGGTGCTCGTCGTAATGGGGGCCGTAGTCGCCGCGGCGGATCCATTCGCGTTTCTCTTCTACGTCACGCACGCGCTGCTGGCTGTCGCCCTGATCCTGCGGCGACCTGGCCAGATCATCGGATGGCTGCTGCTGCTCATTGCTTTCGGGTTCATCGGGACGGCATCCGAGCCACAGGTCGACCTGTCAGCCCTTGTGCTGGGCACCGCCTCGTGGCCCGACTTCCTCACGGCCTGGGTCAGCTCCTGGTCCGGCTATGCGACGTTCACCGCGTACGCGGCACTGATGCTGGCATTCCCATCCGGCCTGTTTGAAGGTGGGGCCAGCGGGCGAACCGGACGGGTGCTTGTCGTGGTCGGCATCATCGTGACCGCTCTCGTTGCGGTCGCCCCCAAGGTTGGCCTCAACATCAACGGGGGAAGCACGACCGTTCTCATTCCCAACCGCCTTGCCGTCTTCCCGGAGCTCGGGCTGTGGTCCGTTGTGCCGATCGACGCCATGATCGTGCCGGTGGTCGTGGTCCTGGTCATCAGCCTGGCCCTGACCCTTGGTCGCTACCGGCGCGCGACCGGGATCGAGAGGCTCCAGCTGCGATGGCTGGTCGCCGCGTTCGGCGCGGTCGTGCTCGGGGTCATCGCCGGCCTGGCCATGTCGGTGGTTCTCGCCAACATCGGAGGCGCGATCTGGATCCCGGTGATCTTCGCGTACCCGACCGTGCCGCTCGCGATCTACATCGCGGTCTCCCGGTACCGCCTGTATGACATCGACCGGGTCATCAGCCGTACGATCGGCTGGGCGTTGACGACGGGGATGGTGGCCGCGGTGTTCGGGTTCCTCATCGTCGGGTTGCAGGCGCTGCTCGCGCCGATCACGAGCCAGGGCACGCTGGTGGTGGCGGCCTCGACCCTGGTGGCGGCCGCCCTGTTCATGCCTTTGTACCGGCGCGTCCAGCATGCCGTCGACCGGCGGTTCAACCGGGCCCGGGTCGACGCCCAGCACGCGCTCGAAGCGTTCGGCAGCAACCTGCGCGACGAGGTCGATCTCGACGCCGTGTCCGTCCACCTGGTCGGCGTGGTCGCGAGGACGGTGCAACCCCGGGTCGTCGGGCTGTGGACGAGACCGGGGGGAGGGGCGCGATGAGCGTCGGCGGCGGAGAGCGACCGGTCTGGATCGCCACCATCAGCTTCGTGTCCACGGGGGTGCTGTCCGCGATCGCGACAGGCCTGCTGGCGATCACCTGGGCGGTCGAGGTACCCGGCACCTGGTCGGTCCGCGGGTTTCCGATTGCGATCGCCATCACCTGCGTGGCGATCGGGGTCCTGGTGGTTGTCCGCGTGCCAGGCAATCCGATCGGGTGGCTGTTCGTCGCGGCGGGTGTCCTCTCGGCGATCGAGGGCGCCTGCGACCAGTACGCGACCCTCAGCCTGCTCGCCGAGCCGGGCGTCCACCCCGGCGGCGAGCTGGCCGCCTGGGTCGCCGGCTGGATCTGGATACCCGCGATCGCGCTGGTCGCCGTGTTCCTGCCGCTGATCTTCCCGGATGGCAGGCTGCTCGGCCCGCGCTGGCGGTCGGTGGTCTGGCTTGACATCGCGGTCGTGGCCGTGGCCACGACCGGGGCCGCGGCGCTCCCGGGGCCGCTCGACAACGCCGCCTACCTGTCCAACCCATTCGCCATCGATGTCGGCATCCAGCCGACCCTCCGATGGCTCGCCTACATGCCGCTCATCCTCGCCATCTTCATCGGTGCCTCCGCCCTCGCGCTGCGCTTCCGCCGGGCGACCGGGGACAGCCGCCAGCAGCTCAAGTGGCTGGCCTTCTCGGGCGCCGTGTGCGGGCTCGTCTTCTGGGTCGTCCCACTGGGCAAGCTCGGCACGCTGCCAGCGGGCGGCGCGAAGGTCACCGAGATCGTGGTCACGGTGGGGATCCTGGGCATCCCGATCTCGGCCGGCGTCGCGGTGCTTCGATACCGCCTATGGGATATCGACCGGATCGTCAGTCGATCGATCGCCTACCTCGTCCTGACGGGGTTGCTCCTGATCGTCTTCGGCGGCATGGTCGTCGCCCTCCAGGCAGTCCTGGCCGGTTTCATCCAGGGCGACAGGCTGGCGGTCGCGGCGTCGACCCTGGCTGCGTTTGCCCTGTTCCAGCCCCTGCGCCGTCACGTTCAGGGCGCCGTCGACCGGCGCTTCGACCGCGCCCGCGTCGATGCCCAGCAGACGATCGACGGGTTTGCCGGGCAGCTGCGCGACGAGGTCGACTTGGAGGCACTGCGGGGCGCCCTCGTCGCCACAACCGACGCCGCCGTCCGGCCGGAGGGCGTCGGCATCTGGGTCCGCAACGTGTCGAACAACCGCTCCACCCGAGATTCCGTAACGATGTTCGGACGCTCCGGGTCGAGGATGAGGCCATGACAGCGCTGACCCGTCCCTTCCGGCGCCTTCGTCGGCGACCGGCCGAGCCGGCCGCCGACGTGGCCGTGGTCACCGGCGTGCCGGTCGTCGAGGAGCATCCCGGCGTTACGGTGGACATCCCGGAGACCGACCCGCTGTTCGCCTATCTGCAGGCCGCTCCGGGGCCCGTCGATCTGTCGAAGCTGGAGCTGGCGTCACCGTCCCTCCAGGCGCTGCGCGACGCGGGGGTGGCCCTGGTCGTGCCGCTCGTGACGCAGGGCGAGCTCATCGGCACCCTCAACCTCGGGCCGCGCCTGTCGGAGCAGGACTACTCGACCGACGATCGCCGATTGCTGGCCACGCTCGCCGCGCAGGCGGCACCCGCGATCCGGGTCGCGCAGCTGGTCCGCGAGCAGGCTGCCGAAGCCGCCGAGCGCGAGCGATACGAACAGGAGCTCAAGGTTGCCCAGCTGATCCAGCAGCAGTTCCTGCCCCACCAGCTGCCCGATCTCCCGGAGTGGCAGGTTGCGGCCTACTACGGGCCGGCACGGGTGGTGGGCGGCGACTTCTACGACTTCATCGAGCTTGGTGAGGGCCGGATCGGGATCGTGGTGGGCGACGTGACGGACAAGGGTGTCCCGGCGGCGCTGGTCATGGCCCGCACCCATTCGATCCTGCGGGCGGAGGCGCCACGACTCGTCGCGCCGGGCGCGGTCCTCGCGCGGGCCAACGACCTGCTCGCCGAGGAGATGCCCGAGCGGATGTTCGTCACCTGCCTGTACATGGTCCTGGACCCGACGACGGGGCACGTGGTGTACGCGAACGCGGGCCACAACCTGCCGTACGTCCATACGCCGGACGGCGTCATCGAGTTCCGGGCCACCGGGATGCCGCTCGGCCTGATGCCCGGCCTCGACTACGAGGAGAAGGAGGGCGAGATCGGCCCGGGCGACAGCATCCTGCTCTATTCCGACGGGATCATCGAGGCCCACGATCCGACCGGCGATATGTATGGCTTCCCGCGCCTGAGGGTCGACATGGAAAGCCACCTGTCGGGGACGGAGCTGCTCGACGAGCTGCTCGACCGGCTCCATGCGTTCACCGGCAGCGACTGGGAGCAGGAGGACGACATCACGATGGTCGCTCTCCGCCGGTCGCCGGGCAGTGGCGCGGCGGGGTTCGCGAGATCCGGGACCGGCATCGAGGCGGCGAAGCCGGTGACGGACGGAGCACTCGATCACGGCGCGGTCACGGTCCTGACCGAGTTCGAGCTGCCCGGCGAGATCGGCAACGAGCGGATCGCGATGGAGCGGGTCGCCGAGGCTGTCGCATCCCTCGGACTCGAGCCGGCGCGACTGGAGCGGCTCAAGACGGCCGTCGGTGAGACCGCGATGAACGCCGTGGAGTACGGCTCACAGGGCAACCCGGATGTCCCGGTCCGCATCAAGGTCGAGCGCGACACCGCCCATCTCCGGGTCCGGATCGCGGACGCCGGCCTGGGTGGCGAGGTGCCGGCCCCTGACGACGCGGAGGTCCCCGACCTGGAGATGAAGCTCGCGGGACTCCAGAAGGCACGCGGCTGGGGGCTGTTCCTGATCCAGCAGATGGTCGATCGGGTCGAGGTCGTCCGCGAGGGCGAGCGGCAGACGGTCGTCCTCACCCTCGAGCTTGGAGGTAATGGCGATGACCAGTCCGCTTGACGCGGCGGTCCGCCCCGAGGCGGACGGTGCCCGGATCACGCTCACGGGACGCGTCGATCGCGATGGGGACGAGGTGCTCGTCGCGGCCTACACGGCGGCTCGCGAGACGGGCAGCGGCTCGATCACGCTCGACTTCACGGCCACCGACTACATCAACTCGACCGGGATCGCGCTGATCGTGCGCCTGCTCGCCGAAGCGCGGCGCGACCGGCGCGAGGTCGTCGCCATCGGCCTCTCGGATCACTACCGCGAGATCTTCCGGATCACGCGGCTCTCGGACTACATGACCATCGCCGACCCGGAGCCTGCGGCCGGCCAGCTGGAGGAGGCGACCCGATGAGCACCACCGTCGACATCGTGCCCGCGGGGGCGGCGACGATCCTGCGCATCCACGGCGAGATCACCGGCGCCAGCGAGCAGCCATTGATGGACGCCTACGGGCAGGCCGGGTCCAGGGTGCGCTCGGTGGTCCTCGACTTCGGCGATCTCGAGTACATGAACAGCGGTGGCATCGGGCTCCTGGTCACGCTCCTGGTCCGCGCCCAGCGCTCCGGCCAGCGGCTCCACGCGATCGGGCTGTCCGACCACTACCGCCAGATCCTGTCGCTGACCCGACTCGACGAGGCGATCGGCATCCACGAGAACGAGAGCGCCGCCCTGGCGGCGGCCTCGTCCTGACCGGACGATCGGAGGTAACGAGATGTCCGCGTCCCCAGCCAACCAGCCCAACGAGACCACGCCCGCGCGCCGCGACACGGAGTCGTGGGCGCACCCGGTGGACAAGCTGTCGACGACAGCGGTCACGACCGGCATGGATACGGTCACCGGCAGGCGCGTCGCGGGCCCCATTCAGGGCTTCGGCCAGATGTGGCAGAAGACGTTCAGCGTCCGGCTCGACGGCGTCGACATGACACCCGAGGCGCTGGTCGCGTTCTGGAAGGAGCGCTTTCCGACGTTCTGGCCCAAGGGTGCTCGCTTCTATGCGCCGCTGTCGGGGATCAAGCCCGGCGAGGTCGCGCTGCTCGAGGTCGCGCCGGTGCCCGGATCGCCGGTCAAGATGTCCACGGGCGTCATGGTCATCTACGCCGACGACGAGTCGTTCACGTTCATGACCCCCGAAGGCCACGCCCTGTCGGCGTGGATCACGTTCTCGGCCTTCCGCGATGGCGAGACCACGGTTGCCCAGGCGCAGGCGCTGGAGCGCACCAGCGACCCGTTCATCGAGCTGAGCTACATGTTCGGCGCCAACCGGTCCAACGACCGTTTCTGGGAGCAGACGCTGGAGAACCTGGCGCGATCGGTCGGGGTCGCGTCGCCCGAGGTCACCGCTCGCAAGGTCTGTGTCGACCGCAGGCGCCAGTGGAAGTACGTTCGGAACCTGCGCCACAGCGCGGCCGTGAACATGGCGGTCGGCACCGTCACCGCCCCGGCCCGCTGGGTGCGCCGGCGGCGCACGGTCGTCTGAGCGCGGTCACCATGACGGCATGACCGCCGGCGCCGGCACAGGCACACTCGACGCGATCGTCATCGGCGGCGGGCCCAACGGGCTCGCCGCCGCGATCGAGCTGGCCCGGGCCGGACGATCGGTCCGGATCTACGAGGCCGCCGACACCGTCGGCGGCGGCTCGCGCTCGGCCGAGCTGACGCTCCCGGGGTTCGTCCACGACCCGTGCTCGGCGGTCCACCCGCTGGCCCTCGCGTCACCGTTCATGCGCTCGCTGGACGCGGCGCGGCACGGCCTCGAGTGGGTTCAGCCCGAGGCACCGGTGGCCCACGCGCTGGCACCGGGTCGGAGCGTCGTCCTCGAGCGGGATCTCGAGGCTCTCGGGGACGCCGGCTCGCTGGGTCGTGATGCAGCTGCCTGGCGGCGGCTGGTCGGTCCCCTGGTCCGCGAGTGGGGGCGGCTCGTGCCGACGCTGCTGGGCCCCGTGGTCCGGCCGCCCCGCCACCCGATCCTGCTGGCCCGGTTCGGCCTGCCGGCGCTGCTCCCGGCGACGGGCCTGGCTCGTCTCGCATTCCGCGATCCCGGTGCGCGCGCCCTGTTTGCGGGGCTCGCGGCCCATTCGATGCTCCGGCTCGATCGGCCGCTGACAGCATCGTTCGGGCTCGTCCTGGGGCTGCTGGCCCACGCCGTGGGCTGGCCGCTTGCGCGTGGCGGCAGCGGGCGCATCGTGGCCATGCTCGAGGCCGAGGCAGGTGAGCTCGGGGTGGAGATCGTGACCGGCCACCCCGTCGGCTCGCTGTCCGAGCTGCCCGCGGCGCGCGCGGTGGTCATGGACCTCACGCCGCGCCAGATCGTGGCCATCGCGGGCGATCGGCTTCCCGACGGCTACCGGCGCGCGCTCGGCCGCTACCGTTACGGCCCCGGCGTGTTCAAGATCGACTGGGCGCTCGACGGTCCGATCCCGTGGCGCGACCCGCAGACGGCGCGCGCCGCGACGGTGCACCTGGGCGGCACGCTGGCGGAGGTCGCTCGCGCCGAGCATGTGGTCAATCAGGGGCGGGTCCCCGATGCCCCGTTCGTGCTCCTCGTTCAGCCCACGCTCGCCGATCCGTCGCGAGCGCCCGCCGGCAAGCATGTGGCGTGGGCGTACTGCCATGTCCCCAACGGCTCATCGGTGGACATGACCGACGCGATCGAGGCGCAGGTCGAGCGGTTCGCCCCCGGCTTCCGCGACCTCGTACTCGCGCGGTCGACGCGCGACCCTGCCGCGATGGAGGCATACGACGCCAACTACGTCGGCGGCGACATCAACGGGGGCGTCCAGGATGTCCGCCAGCTGCTGTTTCGGCCGGTCGTGCGCTGGAACCCGTACACGACGCCCGACCCCGGGCTGTTCGTGTGCTCGTCATCGACGCCGCCCGGTGGCGGCGTGCACGGCATGAGCGGGCTGCACGCCGCCCGGGCTGCGCATCGAGCGCTGGGCTGACCCGACCCTGCGACCGTCCTCCGGGGCTGATGGCGCGGCCGGGTGGCTCGCTGGGCCCTCCCGGTCACGATCACTCGATGCCCAGGAACCGATCCACGAGACGCCGCTTCCAGAACGTCCGGATCAGCAGCAACCAGGCCACCACGGCAACCGCGACCAGCGCCATGTCCCGCGGCCCGGGCAGGCTGAACGAGAACCACGCCCTGCCGAACGGCAGCAGCAGCACCACGACGAACCCGATCCCGAGCACCAACGCGAGCCACGCCGGCCGCCGGTCGGAGGTCACGCTCTCGGCCACCGCAAACCACGGGATCGGCGGCTCGACGAACAGGATCAGGAGCAGTCCCGCGTAGACCAGGTACGCGGTCAGTGCCGTCCGCGCCGCGTCCAGGCTCGCGGGCGTGAGCGAGCCTGCGAGCAGCAGTGACCCGTAGAACACGAACAGCGCCATCAGGCTGGACACCACGGCGGCGGGGACCACGAACCGGGCCAGCGTCCGGTCGAGCGAGGCGCGGATCCGGCGACCGGGCTGGGCCCACACGGCGAGCAGCGCACTCGGGATGCCAACGGTGAACACGGTCAGGGCGGACGCATTGCGCAGCTCGATGGGAAAGGTGATCACCACCAGGGAGCTCACGACCACCAGGCCCACGGTGGCGATCCGGGTGAGGAACAGCTTGAGGATGTCCTGCATCCCGTTGAGGATCCGCTGGCCCTCGCCCACGGCCTGTGCGACCGCGGCGAACGAGTCCTGCATCAGCACCAGGTCAGCCACACCGCGAGTCGCCTGGCTGCCGCTGCCCATGGCGATCGCGAGGTTCGCCTTCTTGAGCGACAGCACGTCGTTCACGCCATCGCCGATCATCGCCACGTAGTGGCCGCGCGAGCGAAGCGCGTCGACCAGGCGCTCCTTCTGGGCCGGCGTGATACGCCCGAACACGGTCGTCTCCGCGGCCACCCTGCCCAGCGCCTCGTCGTCGAGATCGTCGAGAGCCGGGCCGGCGATCGCGACCACGTCGGTGAGACCCGCCTGACGGGCGAGCGCGCTGACCGTCTCGGGGTCATCACCCGAGATGATCTTGACGCCGACGTTCGTCTCGCGGAACGCACGCAACGTGGCCTCGGCCTCGGGCCGGAGCTCATCGGCGAGCGCCACCAGCCCGACCGCCCGCATGCCGCGGGGGAGCGTTGCCGACGCGTCGTCCTCGTACGTGGGCAGCTGGCCGGCATCGGCATGCGTCGCCACCAGCAGCACCCGCAAACCGCGTTCGGTCCAGGCAGCGCTGCGCGCCGCGACCTCGTCCCACCCGGTGGCGCGGCCATCGGCATCGGTCGCCAGGTACGGCTCCAGGAACGTGGGCGCCCCCAGGGCGATGATGCCCGGCGTACCCGACGCCAGCGCGACGGCGCTCCACTTGCGTGCGGACGAGAACGGCACCTCGCTCGCGAGCGGCCTGGCCGCCTCGGGCCAACGTTCGGCGATCGCCTCGGTGGTCCGGTTGCGCACCGTCGCCGACGCGGCGAGCGCAGCCAGCGCGCGCACCGCCTCGTCCTCGCCCATGTCGCCCAGCGGCGCCACCTCGTCGACTGCGAGCCGGTTGGCCGTGAGCGTGCCGGTCTTGTCGAGACACAGGACGTCGACGTGGCTCAGCGACTCGATCGCATTCGCCTGCTGGACCAGCGCCCCGAAACGCAGGATCCGGATCGCGCCCAGCGCGTAGGCCACGGCGATCGACACGAACAGCCCGTTGGGCACGAGACCGGCCAGCAGCGTCGCGTCCGCTACCACGTCGCCCAGCACGGACGATCGGACCACACCCCGGAGCACCAGCAGCAGCTCCAGGTACAGCACGATCCCCATCACGACGCGGATCACGAGGTTGACCTCGATCTGCAGCGGCGTGACGACCCGCCGGAACGACCGGGCGCCGGCGGTGATCTGGTTGGCGAAGCTGGCCGTGGACACCTGCTCCGCCACGTAGCGTCCCGCGCCGCTGGCGGCGTAGGACCCGCTGAACAGCTGGTCGCCGGGTCGCTTGAACACGACGTCGCTCTCACCCGTCAGCTGAGATTCGTCGACGCCGATCGAGCCCGACCGGAGCCGCCCGTCGAGGACGACCTGGTCACCGGCATCGAGAACCAGGAGGTCGCCCAGCACCAGGTCGTCGGGTGACAGCTCGATCGTCTCGCCATCGCGCACCACGGACGCCGTGGGCCGGGTCAGCAGCGCGATGCGGTCCAGCGTCCGCTTGGCCCTGATCTCCTGGACGATGCCGACCACGATGTTGGTCGAGATGACGCCCACCGAGACGAGGGCGTCGATCGGGCGGCCGACCACCACCAGGGCGATCCCGAGCGCGAACAGGATGTTGTTGATGAACGTGAACGTGTTCTCGCGCAGGATCTGGAGATACGTTCGCGTCGTGGGCGGGAGCGCGGTGTTGCCCAAGCCCGCCGCGCGGCGTCGCTCCACCTCCGCCGCCGTGAGGCCGGTATCGGGCGTGGGCGGCAGCCCTGGACGCGCCGAGGTCATGCCGGTGAGGCTCGTCACCCCCCGAGGATACGTGCCGCCACAGGCCGCGATGGCCGGATCCGGGCCGATCGGCGGCCGGCGGATTACCGTGCGCGCATGCGATCGCCCCGATGAAGGCGCCGGCGAGCTACCGCCAGGCGGGCCTCGCCGCGTCCGGGTAGAGGCGAACCCGTCGGTAGGGCTCGCGGCCGCGCGAGCGTGACACGAGGTTGGCACGCTCCGCCATCTGATGCTGGAGCCGGCGGATGTACGCGTTCTGGGGTGACAGCTCGACCGGCTCCTGCTCCTTCATCACCAGGCCGATCGCCTGCTCGGTCTCGTGCAGCGCCGCCTCGCGCGGGTCCACCTCGAGCGAGAAGATCGAGGTCAGCGATGCCTGCATCTGAGCGATCGTGTTCGACTTGAGCACGTAGACGGGCATCGCCCGGTCCTCGGCCTCCCGGATCGCGGGTGGCTTCTGGCGGTACTCGCTGCGGAGCGTCATCGCCACGTCGGCCTCATCCACGTCGCGCGCGACGATCACCGGCAGCTGCAGGTCCCGGATCGCCTGCTCCAGTCGCTTGCGACTGATGCCGTGCGGGAACACGCGCAGCGTCGGCAGCGTGCCCTCCTCGACCTGGAGCACCGGGCCATCAGGATCGGGCGCGCCGTCGGTGTCATTCGCCGGCATATCCGGCTCCTCGCCCGGGACCATGAGTGCCAGCCGGCGCTCCTCCTCGGCCTCGAGCTCGTCCGCGTTGACCGGGCGCGTGCCCTCGTCCTCGCGGAGCGCATTGAGCGCCCTGTCGGCTTCGGCCCGCCACTCCTCCTGGCGCCGCAGCTCGCGCGCATCCCTGGCCGCGAGCCCGGCCGAGGTCGCCGCCACCGCCTCCGCCCGCTCCAGGGGGCCCCGATCGGCGATCTCGCCCGCCACGAAGGTGCCCGCGGGCGGGACGGCAAAGCGCTCCCCGGGCAGGACGCTCAGCGGGCCCGGACGGTCGCCCTCCTGGCTGCGCGCCGCACGATCCGAGCCGCGTGCCGGTGTCCCGGCGCCACGTCCCGAGCGCCAGCCACCCGACTGCCCGGGACGGAACCCGGAGCGGACCGGCAGCCGATCGTCGGCCGGCCCGCCGGTCCGGTACGTGGACGAGCCCCGCCAACCGGGTTCACGACCCCAGGCGCCCGTCGCGGACCCGGTCAGCCCGCTGAACCGGTCGCCACCGGTCGCCTCGCGCGGCGACGGCTTCGGTCGGGCCTGCGATCGATGGACGCCTTCCTCATCGCGCCAGCGGAGCTCGGGTGCCACCGGGTCGCCGAGCAACAACGCATCCACCGTGGCCGACACATCGGCGTGGACGAGGACGCGCTCGCGATCCTGGATCTCGACGATGACGTCAAAGGTGGGGGGTGCCTTGCGCTCGAGGACACTCTTCTGCGAGCGCCGACGGCGTGCCTCCTCATCACCCAGGGTGACGCTCTGGATGCCGCCGATCAGGTCGGACAGCGTCGGGTTGAGCATCAGGTTGTCGAGGGTGTTGCCGTGCGCGGTGCCGATCAGCTGCACGCCACGTTCGGCGATGGTGCGCGCGGCCTGCGCCTCGAGCTCGGTCCCGATCTCGTCGATCACGATGACCTGGGGCATGTGGTTCTCGACCGCCTCGATCATCACCTCGTGCTGGAGGGACGGTGTACGCACCTGCATCCGGCGGGCCTTGCCGATGGCCGGGTGCGGGATGTCGCCGTCACCCGCGATCTCGTTCGAGGTGTCCACGACCACGACCCGTTTGCGCTGCTCGTCCGCCAGCACGCGGGCCGCCTCGCGGAGCATGGTGGTCTTGCCGATCCCCGGCCGGCCCATGATCAGGATCGACTTCCCGGTCTCGACGTAGTCCGAGATGATGTCGATCGTCCCGTAGACCGCTCGCCCGATCCGGCAGGTCAGGCCCACGATCTTGCCGTTGCGGTTGCGGATCGCGCTGATCCGGTGGAGCGTGCGCTCGATGCCCGCCCGGTTGTCGTCGCCGAAGCTGCCGATGTGGTCCACGACGTACGCGATGTCGTGCTCCACGACCTCTCGCTCGAGGAGCGTGACCTCGTCTGCGGGATAACGCGCCTCGGGGCGGCGGCCGAGGTCGAGCACGACCTCGATCAGCGTCCTCCGATCGGGCAGCGCATGGATCGCCTCGACGACCTCCGGCGGCAGGGCCGCCAGCAGCACATCGAGGTCATCGATGGTCTCGCGAGGATCGGAGCCGCCCACGCCGGACTGCCCTCCTTCGTGCGTGGTCATCGGACGCTCACGGTCATACGCACCCCCACGGTCATCGGACGCCCGCGGGAACCAACCGGGGCTCGGCGACGCGTACCAGCGTCTCCTTCATCATCAGGGTGACCGTGGCCACCGATTCGAAGCCCTCGTCGGTCAGCCGGCGGTCGAGCGGCAGCTCGTACGTGCGGACCGGGGTCAGCACGCCCTGGCGCTGCAGGCCGGACGAGTCGGTTCGCGCCGCGATCACACCCAGCGCATGGCGGATCAGCGGGATGGCATCGACCTCGGGCCGTGCGAGCAGCTTGAGGTAGTGGGGCTGCTCCTCCTTGGCGACGCCGATCTGGACCAGCGCGTCGAGCTGCGTGCCGTCGCGACCGCCGCCCGGTGCCTCGAGCACGAACGCCTCGAGATCGGCGAAGCGCAGGATCGGTGCCAGCGACGAACGGGGAACGCGCCACTCGCGGCCCTGACGCTCCCAGTCGGCGATCCGGATCGACTCCAGCCGCTGGACGGGCGCGGGCGTGACCGACGCGTACAGGCGCGACAGCGGGACGGCGTCGAGCGCCGACGCCGGGCGGATGCCGGCCTCACGCACGGCCTTCTCGGGCATCGGCGCGGGCAGCGGCCTGCCCGGCTCGCGGAACAGGATCCGTTCGTCGCCGAACCGGATGAACCCGGCCTGCATGAACAGCTCGACGTTGTCGTCGACGTCCACGCACGCGACGTGGAATCGGATCGCTCCCCGCTTGGCACCGTCGCGCAGCAGGTGCTGGACGAGCCGGAACCGGACGTCGCCCGCATCCATGTCGCCGACCGCATCGAGCTCCACCACGGTCCACTCGTCGCGCGGGCTGTCGCGCTCCACCCGCAGCAGGCCGGCGATCTGGCCGTCGCGCTCGAAGACGTAGAGCACGTCGTGCGGGCTGAACGCGCCCAGCGGCAGCCGGAACAGGCTGAACATGCCGATCCGCGGGCCGGTCACCGGCAGTCCCAGCGATCTCGTTCCGTCGGTGTCGGCCTGTGCCAGCCGCGACAGCTCGCCCAGCGCGGCCAGATCGGTCAGCCGGGCGGCGCGCACCTTGGCCACGCTCTTCGCCATCGCTAGCGCCCCTGCTGGGCACGCCTCGTCGGGTGCGGGCGCCTGCCCACGCCCTCGCCCGGATCGGCGTGCTCGGCCGCCATCGTGGTCAGCAGCCGATGGAAGCGCGTCTCCCCGGAGAGCTCGGGATGGAACGACGTCGCCAGCACGTTCCGCTCGCGCACCGCCACGATCCGGCCGTCCGCGAGCCGGGCCATGACGTCCACGCCGGGACCGACGCGCTCGATCACCGGGGCACGGATGAACACCGCGTGCACCGGATGCGATCCCAGCACCGGGACCTCGAGCTCGGTCTCGAACGAGTCGAGCTGACGGCCGAACGCGTTGCGCTCCACGGTCACGTCGAGCACCGGTAGCACCGGTGCCTCACCGCCCGCGATGTCGCGCGCCAGCACGATCATCCCGGCGCAGGTGCCCAGCACCGGGGCCCCTCGCTCGATCAGTCCCAGGATCGGATCGTGCAGCCGCCAGCGATCGATCAGCCGGCGCATGGTCGTGCTCTCGCCGCCCGGGATGATCAGGCCGTCGACGTCGTCGAGCTGCTCGGGCAGCCGTACCTCGACCGCGTCGACCCCCATGCCGCGCAGCAACGAGACATGCTCGGCGAAGGCGCCCTGCAAGGCCAGGACCCCGATCCTCACGCCGCCGGCCTCCGGGTAACCCCGAGCCTCCCCGCCGTCGCCTACCAACCGCGGACCGCGAGCCGCTCCTGTTCGGGGATGGCTTCCATGGCGAGCCCGCGCATCGGGGTCCCAAGGCCCTTGCTGACCTCGGCGATGATCTTCGGGTCCTGGTAGTGCGTGGTGGCCTGGACGATGGCGTTGGCCATCCGGGCCGGGTCCTCGCTCTTGAAGATCCCCGACCCAACGAACACGCCCTCGGCGCCCAGCTGCATCACCAGCGCCGCGTCGGCGGGGGTGCTGATGCCACCGGCCACGAAGTTCACCACCGGCAGCTTGCCTTCGGCCGCCACGTCGCGCACCAGCTCGTACGGCGCTCCCAGCTCCTTGGCGGCGACGAACAGCTCGTCCTCGCGCATGCCCTGGAGCCGGCGCATCTCGGCCAGCACATCGCGCAGCTGGTGGACCGCCTCGACCACGTTCCCGGTGCCGGCCTCGCCCTTCGTCCGGATCATGGCCGCGCCCTCGTTGATCCGGCGCAGCGCCTCACCCACGTTGCGGCAGCCACACACGAACGGCACCTTGAACGCGTGCTTGTCGATGTGGTTGCGCTCGTCGGCGGGGGTGAGGACCTCGGACTCGTCGATGTAGTCCACGCCCAGCGCCTCGAGCACCTGCGCCTCGACGAAGTGACCGATCCGCGCCTTGGCCATCACGGGGATGGACACGGCATTCATGATCCCCTCGATCATGGCCGGGTCGGACATGCGGGCGACGCCACCGGCCGCACGGATGTCGGCCGGCACTCGTTCGAGCGCCATCACGGCGACGGCGCCGGCATCCTCGGCGATCTTGGCGTGCTCGGGGGTGACGACGTCCATGATGACGCCGCCCTTGAGCATCTGGGCTAGGCCCTTCTTGGTGGCCCAGGTGGAAGTCTCGGTCATGGCTGGTTGGGCTCTCCGAAAGGACGCGTGAGCGGTCGGCCGGCCGGCTGGCCCCGGGGTCCTCGCCCGTTCGAGCCGATTGGGCCCGACATCACGGCCCCGATTATCGCATGCAACCCGGGAATCCCTCAGCGTGGGCTGCCTTCGGCACGGCTCAGCGGACCAGCGTGCGCACGACCCCGCTCATGAGCGTCGTCGCGCGGCGGGCCGAGGTCGGCGACAGCCGGGACAACGCCTCGATCAGGCCCAGCACGTCCTCGTCCGGCAGGCCGTCGAGCAGCTTGACCAGACGCATGATCGAGTCGTCCGGAACCTCGCCCAGCAGGCGCAGCGCGCGCTCCAGCTCGGTGGGCTCGAGCCGGGAGACGAGGCCGACGGCCCGGTCGAACAGGCGGACGAACACGAGAAACGTCGTCAGCCACTCGCGAAGCCGGGTCAGGTCGCCGTCATCCGGCTGCCGCTGAAGGGCGATCGCCGTGTCAGCCAGCGTGCGCTCGAGAACCACGATGATCGGATCCCCTTCGCGAACCTTGCGCTCGGCAACGACGCGCCCGAACCATCGCCAGTGGTCACCGATCGCCATGTAGGCGGTTCCGGCGGGACCCCGGCGACCCACGCGCCTTGGCTCGGCGACCCGCTCGACGAGGCCCCAGGCCTCCGCCTCGGCGAGGGCGAGGCTCGCCGCCCGGTGGCTCAGGTTCAGGGCCTCGCGTACCTCGCGCTCGGTGAGCGGTTCCTGGCGGGCCATCAGATAGGCGTGGACGCGCGCGATGGCCGGTGCGACACCCCAGGCGGCGCCCATCTCGCCCCAGGCATCGGCGAGACGGAGCCGGATCTCCTCGGCGATGGGCGACCGCTCGCCCCGGGTCAGCGCATCGGATCGGGCCGGGTCTGTCACGTGCGGATCGTACCGCAGCGGCTAAACGTGCGCCTTGACGCTAGCACGAATGCTCGCTATAAATATGCTACTTGCATGTAGCATGATAGGAGCGCGACATGGCAGTCACCTGGGAGCCGCGGCCGGGAGTGTCGCTCGCCGCTGATCCGGTCCATCTCCGTCTCGCGGGGAGCGCCGTGGCGCTCGCGATCGCCGTGAGCGAAGCCGCCGTTGCCTCGTTCGTGTTCCACCTCGATGCGTTGTGGGCCGGCGTCGCCTCGGTGACGCTCCTGGGTTGGTGGCTGGGTCCAGGTGTGGTTCGCACGCCCAAGCTGGCCGGGGTGAGGATGGCGGTGTTGTCGGTGATCCTCTCGGCGCTGCTGGTCAGCGGTGCCGTGGCGATGGCATACCCACCGACGGACACGTACCTGGTAATCGGCGAGGTCCCGGCGATGGCGCTCATCGGGGTGCTGCTCTTCGGTCTGCCGGCCTTCGCCCTGACGGGACTGTCGTCCGTCGCTTGGGTGATCGGAGTGCGCTGGCTGGCCAACCACCGCGGTTCGCGCGCGTGAGCTCCGCCTCGCGCCCGCCCGTCCGTCGGCCCCCACGCGCCCTTCGCGCCGCCACCAGCGCCGCCCGCGCACCCCCGCGCCCTTCGCCCCATCGGCCCCCTACTTGATCAGCCACCCACCGGGTGCATGCAACCCGGTGGATCTGATCAGCTGTGCGAGATGGATCACCGGGTGTCACGCTCGGGTGGTGGGCACACACCTGATCAGCGACCCGTGGGGTGGGTACTGGCGCAGGTATCGGGCCCGCGAGGTGCGCTACCACCCGGCTGACGGGTAGGTGCACAGGTCCCGAGCGATCCACGGTGGATTGCATGCACCCCATGGGTACCTGCCCAGGTCACCGGGGAGCGGCGTTCGTTTGTACCCGTGGGGTGGGTAGCTGATCGGGCGCGAGGGGGCGATGCGCGGACGGGACGGCGGGGATGCAGCGACCTAGGGAGGCCGGGTCGAGGGAGGCGAGGGCGGCCGCGGGGGTGCGGGGGTGCGTGGATGCCGCGGGGACGGGGACCGCGGGCGGGCACAGGGATGCCGCTATCGAACGACGGACGGGGGGCAAGCCGCTATCGTTGGGCCATGGTCACAACAGCGACCGCCAGCCTCCGCGCCAAGCGCTCGATGGCCGATCGGACAACGACCAAACCGGTGTCGACGCGCTGGTCGCGCTGGTCGCGCTGGCATCGATCACTGAGCCGATGTCCACGACGGTCGTGATGCGCCACGTGGAGCTGGGTCGCGCCACGCTCGGTGAGCCGACTGGGGCGACGGACGCGTCGATGAACGCTGTCTGCGCCGGGCTGCGTGGAAGCCGCCAGGCGTGATCGAGGAATCGCTTCCGATCCACCCGACCGCGGCGAGGGGCTTTGCCGCGGGAGCCGGTGCCTACGAACGATCGCGGCCCGACTATCCGCAGCGGGCCGTGTCCGACATCGTCGAGCGTCTCGACCTGCGGCCCGGACGAACCGTGCTCGAGCTGGGTGCGGGTACCGGCAAGCTGACCCGCCTGCTGCTGCCGAGCGGTGCCCAAATCCTGGCCATCGAGCCCGTCGCCGAGATGCGGGCGACGCTGGCCGAGGTCACGGGTGCCACGGCCGACGGGAACGGGGCCGTGACGCTGGTCGAGGGGACGGCCGAGGCCATCCCTCTCCAGGCCGGATCGGTCGATGCGGTCGTGGTCGCGCAGGCGTTCCACTGGTTCGATGCGATCCGCGCGCTGTCGGAGATCCATCGTGTTCTGCGACCGGGAGGGCGCCTGCTGCTCGCCTGGAACCATCGGGACGAGACCGTCGCGTGGGTGCGCACCCTGGGCGACCTGATCCGCGATCTCGCCCCGGGCAAGCCGCAGGCCTGGGACCGGAGCTGGCGAGGCTGGCTCGCACGCAGCGCCCTGTTCGGGACCTGGGACTCACGGACGTTCCGCCACGTGCAGTCGCTGACGCGCGATGGGTTGCACGATCGTGTGGCGTCGATCAGCTACGTCGCGGCAGCGGAGCCAGATGTCCGTGCGGGTCTGTTTGCGGACATCGACGCGATCGTGCGCGAGGACCCCGATACGAGCGGCCGCGATCTCATCGACCTCCCGTACGACACCGAGGTCATGGTCGCCGAGCGGACAACGATCCCACCCGGAGACGAAGGCCTCATCGCGTCCGTCAACGTCAACGATGGTGGCGTGCCCAAGACGCCCGTGGATGGCACGTGGATCGGGACGGACGGGCTCGACGGCGACGGACATCGCGACCCCGACCACGGCGGACCGACGGCAGCCGTCTGCCTGTATTCCCAGGATGCGATCGAACGTGTTCGTGCGGACGGTCACCAGGCGTTCCCCGGCGCCTACGGAGAGAATCTGACCCTGCTCGGGATCGACTGGTCGGCCCTGCGGGCCGGCGACCGGCTGGCCATCGGCGAGGACGGGACGGGGCCGCTCCTGGAGCTCACGCGGCCGGTCACGCCCTGCCAGACGAATGCCCGCTGGTTCATCGACGGCCGCTTCGGGCGGATCAGCCACAAGGTCTATCCGGCGGACGCCCGCTGGTACGCGCGCGTCATGCGCGAAGGTCCAGTGACACCGGGCATGCCGGTGCGTCGGGTCGTGGAACGTACGGACGCTCACGTCACCTGAGCGTGGCCTCCGGTCACGCGGCCGTCGGCGCACTCGACCATCGACCGGCTCGCAACGACGTCCGCCTGGGCGGGCTCGGGGTCGTGCGACCGCTTCACAGCCGCAGCGTGGGACGCATCACCAAACGTGGCGGCGCGGTACATTTGACGCGCGGCTCCCCGAGGAGCCGCGGAGGAACGATGCCTGACACGACCCGTACCCGCAAAGCGCGGACGCCTGCGACTCGCGACCAGCTGCTCGCGCAGCACGACGAGGCGCGGCGGCGGCGCAATGCCGCGCCGCTGGGCAGCCCGGCGTGGGAGGAGGCATCGTCCGAGGTCGGCCGGATCGAGGTCGAGATCGCCCGTATCGAGCGGGCGATGGACCCGCCGAGGGTCTGACGAGGAGACGGTCGCCAACACCTTCGACGCGCTCCGATCCAGCCACACGGACCCTACCGGCGGTCCTGCTATCGTTCGGCCGATGGACGGCGTCGTGCTCGTGCTGAACCAGAACTACGAGCCGCTGAACGTATGCAACATCCCGCGAGCGTTCAGGCTGGTGTTCGGCTCCAAGGCCGAGGTGATCGAGTACAACCACGCCGTGATCCGCACGGTCCGCCGCGACTACCCCGCGCCGTCGGTGATTCGCCTCCAGCACCACATCAAGCGCCCGCGCCCGCGCGTGAAGCTGACCCGGCGGGAGATCTTCAGCCGCGATCGGAACACGTGTCAGTACTGCGGCCGGCAGTCGAACGACCTGACCCTCGACCACATCGTTCCCCGGCATCGTGGTGGCGGCCACACCTGGGAGAACCTGGTGGCGGCGTGCAAGTCGTGCAATCACCGCAAGGGTGGCCACACGCCGGAGGAGGCACGGCTGCGGTTGGTGCGGCCACCGTTCGAACCGCGTAGCGACCTGTACTCGCTGTTCACGCCATACCTCGCCGACACGCGCAACGAGGCCTGGAGGACGTACCTGTTCCTCGGGCACAACTGAGCTCGGCCGTGGCCAACCTGGCGGGGAGTGCGGCGGATCCCGTTCCGACGGCACGCGACGCCGGGCAACGATTCGCCGGTGCGATCCCGGACGAGGTCCTTGGGCTCCTCGACGAGCTGCATGCCTGGGGATACGGCGCGTACCTGGTCGGGGGCTCCCTTCGAGACGTGCTGATGGGTCGTGAGCCGGAGGATTGGGACCTGGCCACGGACGCCCGTCCCGACACGCTCGTCGGGCGCCTCCCCGGCGCCGCATTGGAGAACGCGTTCGGAACGGTCACTCTCCGGCGCGGCGATCACGTGATCGAGATCACCACGTTCCGGATCGAGCATGACTACGCGGATTTCCGGCGACCCCACCGCGTGGAGTTCGGTGGCGACATCGCGACCGACCTGGCCCGGCGCGATTTCACGGTCAACGCGATGGCCTGGGGCCGCGACGTCGAGCAGGAAGGCTGGCGGCTGGTCGATCCATTCGATGGGATCGCGGATCTCGGTGCCCGGCGGCTGCGCGCCGTCGGCGATCCCGATGCGCGGTTCCGCGAGGATGCGCTGCGGATGGTTCGTGCGATCCGGATCGCGGCCACCCTTGAGCTCGAGATCGAGCCGGCCACGCTCGCGGCGATCTCGGTCAACGCCCGCCTGGTCGCACACCTCTCGGGAGAGCGAATCGCGGCCGAGCTGGCCCGGCTGCTGGCGGCATCCCGGCCGTCGGTCGGGCTGGCCCTGGCGCAACGAGCGGGGTTGCTGAGCGTTCTGTCGCCCGAGCTGGCCGCGCAGCGCGGCATCTCCCAGAACAAGCTTCCTGGCGAGGATCTCTGGGATCACACGCTGCGCACGGTCGATGCCGCTCCCGCGGATCGGCCGGTCGTCCGCCTGGCAGCCCTGCTCCACGACGTCGGCAAGCCGGCGACGCTGGCCAATGGCCGGTTCCACCATCACGATGTCGTCGGCGCGCGGCAGGCGGAGACGCTGCTCCGGCGCCTCCGCTACCCGAAGGCCGTGATCGACGAGGTGACGCATCTGATCCGCCTCCACATGTTCCCGGTCGATGCGCGGGCCACTGATGCTGCCGTGCGGCGTTTCATCAAGCGGGTGGGGCGGGAGCATCTCGACGCCCTGTTCGCGCTGCGCCGGGCCGATGACGCCGGCAGCGGCGCGCGTGCGGACGACCCTGAGCTGCTCGCGTTTCGTGCCCGGGTGGAGGCGGAGATCGCGGCCGAAGCCGTGGTCGACCGGCACGGGCTCGCCATCGACGGCAACGACCTGATCGGGGACCTCGCGCTCGTGCCGGGTCCGGCGCTGGGCCGGGTGCTCGAAGCGCTGACGGACCGGGTGATCGCCGACCCGGCCCTCAACGAGCGTGCGACGCTGCTGCTCCTCGCCCAGGGCATGCTCGCGGACGTCGACACCGAGGGGGAGGGCGAGCTCGAGCGCTCCAGCGGGCGAGACCCGGAGCACGCGGCCAGGCAGAATCCGGAGCTCGCGGCCAGGCGAGACCCGGAGCATGCGGTCGAACAGGAGCCCGAAGCCCGATGATCGAGCTGCTGCTCCAGGCCGAGCGGGCGCTGTCGATGGGTCTCGTCGACCAGGCCGAGGGTCTGTACCGCCAGGCTGCCGATGCCGACCCGCACAACGCGATCGCGGTCGTCGGGCTGGCGCGGGTCGCACTGGAGCACGCGGATGATGCCGGTGCCTACCGTGAGGCGCGGCGTGCGCTGACCATCGATCCCGAGAACGTCGCGGCGCTGCGCCTGGTGGCGCGCCTGGAAGAGGTGTTCGCCGCCCGTGGCGAAACACAGCCGGCCGTCGAGCCAACCGCGCGGCAGGCCGGCGATGAGCGGGTTCCGCCAGCCGTGCAGCAACTTGGCGATGAGCTGGTGCCGTCATCCGAGCCGATGCCGCAGCCGTCCCCGTCACCCGAGCCGATGCCTCCGTCCGGGCCGATGCCGCAGCGATCCCCGTCACCCAAGCCATCGTCATCCTCGTCATCACCATCGAACAGGCGATCGTCACCGCCCGGTCTCATCGATCGCCTGCTGCGGAGGAAGCGCCCGTGAAGATCCTGGTCACCGGAGGTGCGGGCTACGTCGGGGGTGTCTCGGTCGATGCCATCCTGGCAGCCGGTCACGAGGTGATCGTGCTCGACGACCTCACGACCGGTCATCGTGCGATCCCCAACCCGGATGCCCGGCTGCAGGTCGGCAGCTACGGGGACGGCGCCTCCGTCAGGGCCCTGCTCGAGCATGAGCGGATCGACGCGATCCTCCACTGCGCCGCCCGCTCGCTCGTACCCGAGAGCGTGGAGAACCCCGCGAAGTACTACCGGGAGAACGTGGCCGGCGGTATCGCGCTGCTCGAGGCCGCGCGAGAGGCCGGCGTGCGGCGCGTCGTGTTCTCATCGACAGCCTCCGTCTATGGCGTGCCGGACACGACGCCCATCGCGGAGGATGCGCCGCTGCGGCCGATCAACCCCTACGGCGAGACGAAGCGCACGTTCGAAGGCGCGCTGCGCTGGTACGGGGTGGCATACGGGTTCCGCAGCGTCGTGCTTCGCTACTTCAACGTCGCGGGTGCGACCGAGCGGCTGGGCGAGGTCCATCGGCCCGAGACGCACCTCATCCCCAACGTCCTGGCAGCGGTCGATGGCGGCACGCCGCTGACCCTGTTCGGTGACGACTATCCGACGCCCGACGGGACGGCGATCCGCGACTACATCCACGTCGCGGACCTCGCCGACGCGCATCTGGCCGCGCTCGAGGCCACCGGGACGGCCGATATGCCCGGCACCGATGGTCAGCTCGCCTGCAATCTGGGCACGGCGACCGGGTTCTCGGTTCGCGAGGTGCTGGCGGCCGCGGAGGCAACGATCGGACGCTCGATCCCGCACAGCGTGGGTCCGCGGCGAGCGGGCGATCCGCCGGTCCTCGTCGCGTCGAATGATCGGGCGCGCGAGCTCCTGGGCTGGATGCCGCGGCAATCGAGCCTGGCCGAGATGATCGGTTCCGCCTGGGCATGGCGCGAGTCGCACCCGGACCGCTACGGCGACTGAGGCGCTCCGCCCCGAGGGTCAAGTCCCGCCACGGTCTCCGGACGACACCTCCCTCGGCCGGATGTGCCCCGGGGTAGGATTTGGCCGATGACCGAAGCACCCACGCCGCACGACGTCGCCTCGGCCTGGCGGCCACAACGGCCGGGGAGCCGGGCCGCGCGGGACATCCCGAACGCCATCGTCGAGCCGCACTGGGGCGGTGTGACGGTGGTGGCGGCGCTCGTCCCAGACGAGGCGACGCTGTACCGGGAGGGCGATACGCTCCGGGTACCCGACCATCTGACCCGAGCCCTGGTCGATGGCTTCATCGCGTTGCAGGCGGTGGTCGAGGGCCAGGTCACGACGCTCGCGTTCAACACCGGGGAAGGCGCCTCGCCGCGGCAACCCCGTGTCGAGCGACCACCGATGCTCATCCCGGGCTGGCTGCGGCGGCGCGACCTCCGCGCCGAAGACGCGGCCATCCGCCGGCGCGCCGAGCTGGCCGAGCAGGAGGAGCGATCCACGATCGAGGCCCTCGCTCGCGGCGAGCGGCACGCGTTCGTCGCGACCGATCTGCTGCTGCTCGACGGCCAGTCGCTCCATGACATCCCGCTCCTGGAACGCAAGCGGCTGCTCGAATCGGTGCTCCGCCCGTCGGAGCTGCTGCGCGTGTCGGCGTTCATCCGCCCATCCTCGAGCGATGTGCTCGCCTCCTGGGCCATGCTCGGCTTCACGCAGCTCTCGTACCGCGGCAGCAACAGCCGGTATCTCCCGGGGGAGGAGAACCCGGACTGGGTGATCGACGGGATCTCGCAGCGTGGCCAGGCGGGCGTCTAGTGGGATCCGCAGCCGCGGACGCCGCGCCACGCGCGAGCACGGTGGTAGGGTGAGTCCGTGCCCGCGACGACGCTGACGCCCGCCATCCGGGAAGAGATCGCCCGCCTCGGTCGTGCCGACATCATGGTCGGTATCCCGAGCTTCAAGAACGCGGCGACGATCGGCTACGTGGTGCGCGCGGCACATGCCGGGTTGGTGCAGTACTTCCCAGACCTGAAGCCCGTGCTCGTGAACTCCGACGCCGGGAGCCCCGACGGTACGCAGCGCGTTGTGGTTGAGACCGAGCCACCCGACTACGTCGAGTCGATCCTTCTCGTCCGGCCCACCAACCGCCTGGTCCGGGTGACCCTCACGTACCCCGAGATCGACGGCATCGGCGGCAAGGGTGCAGCACTCCGGACGATCTTCGAGATGGCGGCGGCGCTCGAGGTCCAGGCGCTGGTCGTGGTCGACAGCGATCTGCGCAGCATCGTGCCCGAGTGGATCGAGCTCCTGGCAGGCCCCATCCTCAAGGGCGGCTACGACTTCGTCGCCCCGCTGTACGCGCGCTACAAGTACGACGGCACGATCACCAACACCGTCACCTACCCGCTCACCCGGGCGCTCTACGGGCATCGCATCCGGCAGCCGATCGGCGGCGACTTCGGCGTCAGCGGTGACCTGGTGCGCCACTACCTCGAGCTCGACGACTGGACCGACGACATCAGCAAGTTCGGGATCGACATCTGGATGACGACCTCGGCCCTGATCGGCGGCTACGCCGTGTGCCAGACGCGACTGGGTGCCAAGGTCCACGACCCCAAGGACCCCAGCGCCGACCTGGGACCGATGTTCCGGCAGGTCGTCAGCACGATCCTGGAGATGGCGGCCACGCATCCCGACGCGTGGCTGGCGATCCGCGGCAGCCACGACGTGCCGGCCTACGGGTTCGAGCGGATCATCGACCCGCCGCCGCTGGAGGTGAACGCGATCCGGCTGCTGTCGGAGTTCCACGCGGGCTCGTTGACCATCGCAGACACGTGGCGACGCACCCTCGACCCCGTCAACCTCGAGTCCGTCCTCGTCCTGGCCGACGAGGCGGGCAAGCTCGTGGACGCCGTGACGCAGCGGCTGGGCATCGGCACCGAGTCGGCCAAGCCCGTGTCCACGATGGACATGGCCGAGGCGCTGGCCACCTTCCATTTCCCCGATGACCTGTGGGCACGCGTCATCTACGACCTGATCGTGGCCACCAGGCGGGGCGATGTTGACGAGGGGCAGCTGGTCGCCTCGCTGGTGCCGATCTACTTCGGGCGGGTGGGCAGCTTCGTGATCGAGAACCGCCACCTGACCACGCTCGATGCCGAGGAGCGCGTCGAGCGCCAGGCACGCCAGTTCGAGCTCCTCAAGCCGTATCTCGTGGAGCGCTGGGAGGCGGTCGAGACGGCGGCACCGGGCCGGGCCGGGAGCGCGGGCGCGTGAACGGCGGGCGCGTGAACGGCGGGCACGTGAGCGGCGGGTACGGGAGCGGCGAGGCGTGAGCGGCGAGCCCCTCCCCGCGCGAATCCTCATCCCGGTCGCCAACCCCCTGACGGCCGAGGAGCTGATCCGGATCGGCGCCTCGCTCATGGACCCGAGGACCGGCGAGCTCACCGCGCTGGGCATCGTGGAGGTGCCCGAGGGCATGCCGCTGAGCGATGGCGCGACCCGCGCTCGGCAGGCCCGGCGGCTGCTGCAGAAGGTGCTCGACTACGTTCCCGAAGGCACCGTCATCCACCCACTGGTCCGGATCGGGCGCCACGCCGCGGCAGGGATCGTCGAGGCGGCCGCCGAGCAGGAAGCGGACCTGATGATCTTCGGCTGGGGCGGTAAGTCCGGGCCCGGCCGGGGCGTCCGGGGGCCTGTCATCTCACCCACCATCGACGAGGTGGTCCGCGAGTCGCCGTGCGACATCGCGGTGGTCAAGCAGCGCGGTGCCGGGGACATCCGCCGGATCCTGGTCCCGGTCCGGGGCGGACCGCACGCCGAGCTGGCCCTGCGCTTCGCGGACGCGCTGGCGCACCGTCATGGCGCCACGGTCGCGGTCATGCACCTCGTTCCATCCGGCGTGACCGAGGCCGTCCGGGCACAGGCCGAGCATGCGCTGACATCGTTCACGCGGCAGTACGTGACCGCGAGCTCGGAGCATGTCCTGCGGGAGGCGGCCAACGTTCGCACCGCCATCCTGCGCGAGGCGGAACGAGCCGACCTGGTCGTGATGGGCGCGTCGGCCCCGCCCGGTGACGCGGACAGCTCGCTGTTCGGCGCGCTCCCCGAGGCCATCGCGCAGCGCGCGCGGCCGACGGTGATCGTGGTCAAGACGCGCGAGCCGATCGGTCGCCAGACGTTCGAGCAGCTGGCTGAGAAGGCGGAATTGCTGGCCGCCGCCGATCGGGCGGCCGAGGCGGCCCGTGCCGTCCCCGCGCGCGTGGAGCGCTGGTTCGCCGAGGCCAACTTCCACCACTCGGAGTTCGGCGATCTCGGGCGCCTGGTCACGCTCAAGGAGAAGCAGGGCCTGACCATCAGCCTGGTGCTGCCGACGCTCAACGAAGGCGAGACGATCGGACCCATCGTGCACCGCGCGAAGCGCGAGATGCAGCAGCGGTACCCGCTCCTCGACGAGATCCTGGTCATCGACTCCGCGTCGACCGACAACACCCGGGAGATCGCGGCCGAGGAGGGGGCCCGGGTGCTCCAGCACCCCGACGTGCTGGCACGCTACGGCTCGTTCCAGGGCAAGGGCGAGGCGCTCTGGAAGTCGCTGTTCGAGACCAGCGGCGACATCGTGGTCTGGGCGGACACCGACGTTCGCAACTGGCATTCGCGGATGGTGTACGGGACGCTCGGACCGCTGCTGGTGGAGCCGCGGCTGCAATACGTGAAGGGCTACTACCAGCGGCCGATCGTCGAGGGTGGCGTGCTCAAGGAGGGTGGCGGCGGGCGCGTCACCGAGCTCGTGGCGCGACCCCTCATCAACCTGTTCTTCCCCGAGCTCTCGGGTCTCATCCAGCCGCTCTCGGGTGAGTACGCCGGCCGCCGTTCCCTGCTCGAGCAGCTTCCGTTCTTCACCGGCTACGCGGTGGAGATCGGCCACCTGATCGACGCCGTCGAGAAGGCGGGCCTCAGCGGCATGGGTCAGGTGGATCTGGAGCGCCGCGTTCATCGCAACCAGGAGCTCGAGGGCCTGTCGCGGATGTCGTTCGTGATCCTGCAGGCGGTCATGAAGCGGCTCGAGGAGCGGCGACGGGTGCGGCTGTTCGCGGAGCTCGGGTCGACCATGAAGCTGCCGCGCTCGGGTCGCGGGCGACTTTCGCTCGAGGTCCATGAGCTGGCCGATCACGAGCGACCGCCGATGATCCGCATCCCCGAGTACCTCGAGAAACGGCAGATCGGCTCGGAGCGGGACATCCTCGCGAGCGACGAGGGAGAGTGATCGGGGGGGCCTCCGGGCCGAGCGAGCCGCGACCGGGTCACGCGCCGGGCGGGGCGGTCTACGATGGCCGCATGTCAGCCGCGGCGGCCCGGCCGCTCCACGTGCTCATCGCCCCCGACTCGTTCAAGGGCTCGCTCACCAGCGTCGACGTCGCCCGAGCGCTCGAGGCCGGCTGGCTGCGAGCGCGACCGCGCGACGAGGTGCGCCTGTCCCCGCTCGCCGACGGTGGTGAGGGAACGCTGGTGGCCATCGCGGCGGCGGGTGGCTGGCAGTGGCGCGAGGCCGATGCGCTCGATCCGCTGGGCCGGACGATCCGCGCTCGCTGGCTGGCCCGCGACGACGGGCGCGCAGCGGTGGTGGAGATGGCCGCCGCATCGGGGCTGTCGCGGCTGGCCCCCGGAGAACGTGACGCTGGCCGCGCGACCAGCCACGGGACGGGAGACCTGCTGCGGAGCGTGCTCGATGCCGGGATCCGCGACATCGCGCTGGGCATCGGCGGCAGCGCCACGACCGACGGGGCGGCCGGCCTGCTGCGGGCCCTGGGCGCGCGCATCGCCGACGACCTCACCAGCGTCGACCTGGACGGGTTGGATCCGCGTCTCGCCGGGACACACCTCCGGATCGCGTGCGACGTCACCAACCCGCTCCTGGGACCGAACGGAGCCGCGGCCACGTACGGGCCGCAGAAGGGCGCCGATGCCGACGACATCGCGCTGCTGGAGGCGCGGCTCTCCCGGTTCGCGGACCGGATGGAGGCAGCGACCGGCCGCTCGGAACGCGACACGCCCGGTGCCGGGGCGGCCGGCGGGATGGGGTTCGGCCTGCTGTGTGTGGCCGATCGGTTCGCCTCGCTCGAGCTGCGCCCCGGGGTGGATCTGGTGATGGAGGAGGCCGCCTTCGACCGCTCCCTCGAGCTGGCCGATCTCGTGCTGACCGGGGAGGGCCGGATCGACATCCAGACCGCGTACGGCAAGACCGCCCTCGGCGTCGCCCGACGGGCGCAGGCGGCGGGCCGGCCGTGTGTCGCGGTCGGTGGCGGCGTCACGCCCGAAGGAGTCGAGGCGATGGCGGCCGTCGATGCCGTGACGGTGCCGGTCGTCGAGCAACCACAAACGGTGGAGGCGGCGATGGCCGCGGGCACTGCCCCGCTCGAGCGCTGCGGCGAGCGAATTGCGCGACTCGTGAGCCTGGGGGCGATCGGTGGCTGACCAGGCGAAGCGCGCGGGAAGCGGCGCGTCCGGGACCCGCCGGAGGCCATCGGCGAAGCGACCGCGCAGGGCTGCCGATCCCGTTCGCCGCTGGGCGAGCTACCTGCGACGCTACCGGCCCGGGCTCGCGCCGTACGTGCTCGACGGGCTCGCCGGCGTGTACGGCCCGCAACACTGGGAGGCCCGCCTCGATCCCACGAGCGAGCTGGTGCTCACGATCCTGACCCAGAACACCGCGGACGTGAATGCCGAGAAGGCCTACGAGGCGCTGCGCGTCGCCTACCCCAGCGATCGCGACCCGGAGGTCCACAACCCCGGTATCGGCTGGGGCGGCGATGGCCTGTCGACCGCGCCGCCGCCGGACTGGTCGATGGTCGAGCACGCGCCGCTGCCCGAGCTGGTCGATGTGATCCGGCCCGGCGGCCTGGCCCCGCAGAAAGCGCCCCGGATCCAGGCGATGCTGCGCCACATCCGCGAGCAGCGCGGTGACTACTCGCTCGCGTTCCTGGGTCAGCTGCCACCGCTCGAGGCGCGAGACTGGCTGACCGGCATCGACGGGATCGGCAAGAAGACCGCCTCGATCGTGCTCCTGTTCTGCTTCGGCAGCCCGTTGATGCCCGTCGATCGCCATGTCGAGCGGGTCAGCAAGCGGATCGGTCTGATCCCGGAGAAGGCGACCGCCGACCAGGCGCACGATCTGTACCTGGGGCTGCTCGAGCCCGATCAGATGTACGCGGCGCACGTGCTCCTGATCCACCATGGGCGGGCGATGTGCCACGCGCAGAACCCCAAGCACGAGCTGTGCCCGGTCGCCGACCGTTGCCGGTTCCTGAACCCCAAGGCGACCTGATCGATATCGACCCACCCGGAGGCCGCATGCCCGCCACCGACACCGACTCCGCCGGAACCGACTCCACCGCCGAAACCCTCCAGCAGCTCCTCGACGAGCTGCTCCGGGCCGACTTCGAGGCCTCGCCCGTCGCGGCCAGCGGCCTGGGCCTGACCGAGTTCGACGAGCGGCTCGATGACCTGTCCGCCGATGCGTTCCGTGCCCGCGACGAGGATGCCGGTTCGTTCCTGGCGCGGCTCGATGCGCTCGACCGCGACGCCCTGACCGCCGATCAGGAGATCGACCGCGACCTCGCCCGCTCCACGCTCCGGGGGCGCCTGATCATGGCCCCGTTCGAGCCCTGGAAGCGCGATCCGGTGGTCTACTCGGGCCCGATCACGAGCGGCCTGTTCACGCTGTTCCTGCACCGCCTGCGCCCGGAGGCGGACCTGGTCGATGCAGCCGTGGCCAGACTCGAGCAGGCGGGGGCGACGATCGATGCCGGGATCGCGAACCTCGATGCCGAGCTCGCCCATCCGCTGATCGTCGAGCGCGGCCGGCAGGCCGCCAGGGGCGCCATTCGTTACGTGCGCGACCTCGTGTGGCTCGACGTCGAGGACGAGCGTGACCGCGAGCGGCTCCAATCCGCGGGTGACGCGGCGGCCGGGCACCTCGAGCGCTGGGTCGCGCATCTCGACGACCTCAAGGCGCGAGCCCATGGGAGCTGGCAGCTGGGCGAGGAGCGGTACACCCGCATCCTGCGCGAGCGCGAGGTCCTGACCGACGACGCGCGCTCGCTGCGCGACCGCGGCTGGGCGGAGCTGGAGCGGCTCGATACGGAGATGAGCGCGCTTGCGCGTGAGGCGACCGGAAGCCCCGACTATGTCGACGTCCTGCGGGAGGACGACGAGCATCACCCGCCCACCGAGCAGGCGATGCTCGATACCTACACGGACTGGACCGCCAGGGCGCGCGCCTTCCTGGCCGACACCGGCCTGGTCACGCTGCCGCCCGGCGAGACGTGCGCCGTGGTCCCGTCACCCGTGTTCCAGCGGCCCGTGGTCGGCGTCGCCTCGTATGTCGCGCCACCGTCGTTCTCGGATCGCTGGAAGGGTCACTTCTTCGTCCCGTTCGCACCCGATGGCGCGTCCGAGGCCGAGCTCCAGGCACGCCTGGCCAGCAACTCCTACGGCTCGATCCCGACCACCACCGTCCACGAGACGTACCCGGGCCACCACTGGCACCTGGTCATGCGCAAGGGCAACCCGGTCGATGTGCGGCGCGTGTACTCGACGCCCTATTTCAGTGAGGGCTGGGCGCTGTACGCGGAACGCGCGATGCGCGAGCGCGGGTTCTTCGAGCAGCCGATCCACGAGCTGCACCACCTCAACGCCAGCCTGTTCCGGGCGGCCCGGATCATCGTCGACACCTCGCTTCACCTGGGCGAGATGTCGTTCGATGAGGCGGTCGAGTTCATGCGCGATCGCGCCGCGATGCCCGAGTCCGTGGCCACGGTCGAGGTCGGGCGCTACTGCTGGTGGCCCACCCAGGCATCGTCGTACCTGACCGGCTGCCTCGAGATCCTCGCCATTCGCGATCGGTATCTGGCCGCGCGCGGGTTTGCCGGGGTGGCCCCCGCCGAGCTGCCGGTGGCGGTGCTGCGCGAGTTCCACGATGCGATCACGTCCTCGGGCTCGCTGCCGCTGGGACTCGCCGACCGGGCGGTGATGGCCACCGTCGGCTGATCGGTCGGGCGTTGGGGGTGTGAGGCGGGCGGGACGGCGATGACGGCAGACCGATGACCGCCGAGATCATCGTCGTCGCGATCGTCCGCATCGCGGGCTCGCTGCCGGTCCTCCGCTGGCCGCTGGCGGGCGGGATCCTGGCCATCCTGGTCGACCTCTCGGACCTGCTGCTGATCAACGTTCTCGATCTCGGCGGCGTGCCCGACTACCAGCGCCTGGACAAGCTGCTGGACCTCGTCTACATGACCACCTTCCTCGTCGTCGCGCTGCGCTGGACCGGTCCCGACCGCTGGGTGAGCGTGGTCCTGTTCGCGTGGCGGATGCTGGGGTTCGCCGCGTTCGAGCTCTCCGGCGAGCGTGCGCTGCTGCTGGTGTTCCCCAACGTGTTCGAGCCATGGTTCCTGCTGGTGGCCCTGCTCCACCACCGCTGGGACCCGGTCCCCTGGACGAGACCCTCGCTGGTCGTGACGCTGGGCGGCCTGCTCGCGGTCAAGGAGGTCCAGGAGTGGGCGCTCCACTACGCCCGCCTGTTCGACAACATCACGGCGCTCGAGGCGATCCACCAGGTGTGGCACTGGCTCACCGGCAACTGACAGCACCGCGACGGTACGATCGCCCTCGTGCAGCCACGCGACGCGGTTCCGCTGATCCTCGATGTCGACACCGGCATCGACGACGCGCTCGCCCTGCTGTACGCCTGCGGCAGCCCGGAGGCGGAGCTCGTCGCGGTCACCTGCAGCTCCGGCAATGCCACGCTCGACGACACGGCACGCAACACGCGGGCCGTGCTCGAGCTCGCCGGACGCACCGACGTCGAGGTGGCCGCCGGACGACCCGAGCCGCTCCTGCGGCCGCTCGAGATCACGCCCGAGACGCATGGCCCGCACGGGCTCGGGTACGCGGAGCTGCCGGAACCGTCCGCCGCGCTGTCGGCACGCTTCGCGCCCGAGCTCCTCGTCGACGAGGCGCGTCGCCGGCCGGGTGAGCTGACGCTGGTCACGCTCGGCCCGCTGACCAACCTCGCGATCGCCGTCCTCGCCGAACCGCGCCTCCCGCGGCTGCTGCGGCGCTGGTGGTGCATGGGCGGCGCCTTCGGCGTGCCGGGCAACACCACCCCGGCCAGCGAGTGGAACATCCACTGCGATCCCGAGGCGGCGCGGATCGTGCTGGCCGCCTGGCAGGAGGCGGCGGGCGCGGACTCGGCCACGCCGCGGGCACGCATCATGGGCCTGGACGCCACCCAGCGCGTCCGGCTCACGACCGATCATGTCGTCGCGCTCGCGCGTCGGGCCGGCAGCCGACCCGACGACTCGCTCGATCCGGGCCGGCCACCGGGCTCCCCCGAGCGTCGATCCGTCGCGAGCAACCCGGTGATCCGGGCCCTCTCGGACGCGCTCCGCTTCTACTTCGAGTTCCACGCTCGCTACGACGGCTTCTACGGCGCCTTCGTCCACGACCCGCTGGTGGTCGCCGCCGCGCTCGAGCCGTCGCTGGTCCGGATGCGACCGGCGGTGGTCGAGGTCGATGCGGGCGGAGGTGCCGACGACGGCCGGACGTACGAGGCGCTGCGAAACCCGACGGGCCGGAAGCCCAACGCCGACATCGTCGAGGACCTGGACGGTGCGGTGCTCCTCGCACGGATCGTGGAACGCGTGGGGGCACTGGCGGAGACACGGTCGGGCTCCTGACGCCGATCAGGACCGGGTCATCGGCGGACACCTGCCCGATCCCGGGCGCAACGGCTGACCCGATCGGGACGTTCGGCCGATCCTCCCGGCGGCGCGCGGATCGACGATGACGGTGATCGGAGGTGCACCGATGCGCATCCTGCTCGCTGTCGACGGCTCCGTCTCGAGCGATCGCGCCACGGAGCTGGTCTCCACCTTCGCCCTGCCTGCGGATTCGTCGATCCGGGTCGTCGGCGTCCATCCCACCTACCTCGATGCCCTCTCGGTGGCATGGACGAGCGGGGGCGAAGGTGCCGAGGCCATCGAGACCGCGGATGAGGCGGACGCCCGCCAGCGCCGAGAGGCCATCGAACGAGCCGAGCGCTCGCTGGCACGACCGGGTCTCGAGATCGAAGGGTTCCTGCTCCGCGGGCGCCCGGCCAGCGCAATCGTCGACGAGGCCACCGCCATCGAGGCCGATCTGATCGTGCTGGGCAGCCGGGGTCACGGCACGATCGCAACGATGCTCCTGGGCAGCACGGCCGGCGAGGTCGTCGATCACGCCCCGTGTCCGGTGCTGGTCGCCCGGTCGAGCGAGCTCGGTCCGATCGTCTTCGCCGACGACGGGTCGAGCCCGGCTCGCAGCGCGGAGCGGATCCTCGCAGCGTGGCCGATCTTCGAGGGCCACCGGGTGAGCGTGGTGACGGTGGCCGAGGTCGCGGTCCCGGTGGCGGCCGGGTTCACGCCCGGCCTGTACGACCAGGTGCTCGAGTCCTACACGCGATCGGTCGACGAGGCCCGCGAGGAGGTTCGCGCCGAGGCAGGCACGGCGGCCGGGCGTCTGGCGGCTGCGGGGCTCGTGTCGGACCCGGTGGTGATGGAGGGCGACCCGGCCGCGGAGCTGCTGCGGTTTGCCACGGAACGGGGAACCGGCACGATCGTGATGGGCACGCGCGGGCACACGGGCATCGCCCGCCTGCTGCTGGGCAGCGTCGCGCGCAACGTGCTCGTCCACGCGCCGTGCTCGGTGCTCATCACGCGCGACCCCCGCTGACCATCGCGGGCCCCGCAAGCCTGAGTCGTCTGAGCCGCTGAGCCGCCGCAGGCCGCCGCGGGGCCGCCTCAGCCGCCGCGGGGCCGCCTGAGCCGAGGCCGCCGCCGGGACGCCGGTACCGGCCGCCGGCACTCGTCCGGTCAGTTGCCGCTGTCGTCCAGCAGGCCACGCACCTCGCGCGCGATCTGGAGATCCTCGCGGGCCGCGATGACCAGCGATCGGACGCGGGCACCCGCAGTCCCGATCTCGCGGTCGCCGGTCGCACCGGCGTCCTCGTTCCGTGCCTGATCGAGCTCGATCCCGAGATACCCGAGTCCGTCCGCGGCCGCCGCGCGGATCGCCGCCGACCGCTCGCCGACGCCACCGGTGAACACGATCGCGTCGAGGCCGCCGAGCGCTGCGGTCATCGCCGCGATGGAGGCGCGCAGCCGGTGGAGGTAGACACCCAGCGCCAGCGTGGCGTCCGCGTCACCGCTCGCGGCACGGTCGAGGATCACGCGCATGTCGGCCGTCCCGGCCAGGCCCAGCAACCCCGAGCGGTGCTCGAGCGTGGCGGCGACCTCGGCCGGCGGCATGCCCACGTGATCCGCGAGCCACAGCACCAGACCGGGATCAACCGTCCCCGAGCGGGTCGCCATCACCAGCCCTTCGAGCGGCGTGAAGCCCATCGTCGTGTCCACCGACGCACCGCCGGCCACCGCGGCCAGCGACGCGCCGGCCCCCAGATGGCAGGTGACCAGCCGCAGGTCGCGCGGCGGGACACCCAGCAGCTCCGCGGCGCGGCGGGACGCGTAGGCATGCGACAGGCCGTGGAACCCGTAGCGACGCAGGTCCCAGCGCCGGCGCCACGGAGATGGGAGGGCGTAGGTCGAGGCCGCCGGGGGCAGGGTTGCGTGGAACGCGGTGTCGAAGCAGGCGACTGCCGGTATCCCGGGGAGCACCGAGCTCACCGCCCCCAGGGCGGCCAGCGACTTCGGCTGGTGGAGCGGCGCGAGATCGGTCAGCGCGGTGAGCCGCTCGATGACTCCGGCATCGACGCGCACAGGCCCGCGAAACGACGTGCCGCCATGGACGATCCGATGCCCGATCGCGTCGATCGAGCCGAACCCCTCGACCGCGCCCGCAACCTCGGCTGTGTCCGCGGCGTTGCGCACCGCACCCAGGTCGGCCGACCCGACCACCTCGTCGGACGCATCGAGGACGCGCAGCTTGAGCGAGCTCGACCCGGCATTGACGACCAGGATCGTGCCTGTTCGGGATCCGCCGGAGCCCGGGGCCGCGTCCCCGCTACCCATCCGCCCGTGGATTCCAGGCCCAGCCGGCCACCTCGGGCGCGTCCTCGCCCTCGAGCCGCGTGTAGGCGCGGGCCTGGAGCCGCTTGTCGACCATCAGCTGACGCACATGGGCGGCCTTCGGTCCCAGCCCGGGCACCCGGTCGATCACGTCGATCACCAGGTGGTAGCGGTCCAGGTCGTTGAGCATCACCATGTCGAACGGCGTGGTGGTGGTCCCTTCCTCCTTGTAGCCGCGGACGTGCATGTTGGCGTGGTTGGTCCGCCGATACGTCAGGCGATGGATCAGCCACGGATAGCCATGGAAGGCAAAGACAACCGGCCTGTCGGTCGTGAACAGGGCGTCGAACTCGGCATCCGACAGCCCGTGCGGATGCTCCTTCTCGTCCTGCAGCCGCATCAGGTCGACGACGTTGATGAACCGTACGCGCAGGTCTGGCAGGTGCTGCCGGATCAGGTCGGCTGCGGCCAGCGCCTCGAGCGTCGGGATATCGCCGGCGCACGCGAGCACGACGTCCGGCTCCCCGTCGCGGTCGCTGCTCGCCCAGTCCCAGATCCCGATCCCGCGGGTGCAGTGGAGGATCGCCTCGTCCATCGACAGCCAGTTGGGTGCGGGCTGCTTCCCGGCGACGATCACGTTGACGTAGTGACGGCTGCGGAGGCAGTGGTCGGCGGTCGAGAGGAGCGTGTTGGCGTCGGGCGGCAGGTAGATCCGGATCACGTCGGACTTCTTGTTGACCACGTGATCGATGAAGCCCGGATCCTGATGGCTGAACCCGTTGTGGTCCTGGCGCCAGACGAGCGAGCTCAGGAGGTAGTTGAGCGACGCGATCGGGCGACGCCATGGCAGGTCGCGGGTCACCTTGAGCCACTTGGCGTGCTGGTTGAACATCGAGTCGATGATGTGGATGAACGCCTCGTAGCAGTTGAACAGACCGTGGCGGCCGGTCAGCAGGTAGCCCTCGAGCCAGCCCTGGCATTGATGCTCCGAGAGCATCTCCATGACCCGGCCATCGGGTGCCAGGTGGTCGTCGCCGGGGAGCGTCTCGGCCATCCACGCCCGATCGGTAGCCTCGAGCACGGCGCCCAGCCGGTTGGACACGGTCTCGTCGGGCCCGAACACGCGGAAGGTGGACATGTTGGCGGCCACCACGTCACGCACGAATGCGCCCATCACCCGTGTCGCCTCCGACGTGGTGGCGCCGGGCGCGGGCACGTCGACCGCGTAGTCGCGGAAGTCGGGCAGCACGAGGTCGCGCAGCAGCTCGCCGCCATTGGCGATTGGGTTGGCGCTCATCCGCCGGTATGCCCGGGGTGGGAGATCGGCGAGCTCCGGCACGAGCGTGCCGTGCTCGTCGAACAGCTCCTGGGGCCGGTAGCTGCGCATCCAGGCCTCGAGGATCGCGCGATGCCCGGCGTTGGTCCGCACCTCGGCCATCGGCACCTGGTGCGCCCGCCAGGTCCCCTCGACCGGCAGCCCATCGACCTCCTTGGGACCGGTCCAGCCCTTGGGCGTCCGGAGCACGATCATCGGCCACCGCGGTCGCTCGGTGGCGCCGCCCTCGCGGGCGGCCTTCTGGATCGACTGGATCTCGGCCACCACGGCGTCCATCGTGGCCGCCAGCTGCTGGTGAACGACCGCCGGATCATCCCCCTCGACGAAGTACGGATGGTGTCCGTATCCCTCCATCAGCGCGGTCAGCTCCGCGCGCGGGATCCGGGCGAGCACCGTCGCGCTGGCGATCTTGTAGCCGTTGAGGTGCAGGATCGGGAGCACCGCCCCATCGCGCACCGGGTCGATGAACTTGTTGGAGTGCCAGCTGGTCGCCAATGGCCCGGTCTCCGCCTCGCCATCGCCCACCACCGCGCACACCACGAGATCCGGGTTGTCGAACGCCGCGCCGTACGCGTGCGAGAGCGCGTAGCCCAGCTCGCCGCCCTCGTGGATCGAGCCCGGCGTCTCGGGCGCGACGTGGCTGGGAATGCCACCCGGGAACGAGAACTGTCGGAACAACCTGCGCATCCCCTCCTCGTCGCGGGTGATGCTGGGGTAGATCTCGCTGTAGGTCCCCTCGAGGTACGCGTTGGCGACGATCGCCGGTCCCCCGTGCCCGGGGCCGATGATGTAGATGGCGTTGAGGTCCCAGCTCCGGATCACGCGGTTCATATGCGCGTAGATGAGGTTCAGGCCGGGCGTCGTGCCCCAGTGACCGAGCAGTCTGGGTTTGACGTGCTCCGGCTCCAGCGGACCGTGCAGCAGCGGGTTGTCGAGCAGGTAGATCTGGCCGACCGACAGGTAGTTGGCCGCCCGCCAGTAGGCATCGATGACGCGCAGCTCATCGGGTGCGAGCGGGCTGGCGGTCAGCTGCGTGGCGGTCAGCTGATCGGTGGTGGCCGATTGGGAGGACGGCATGGCGACACTCCGGCGCGGGAAGGATCCAGGGCACAGCCTACGCCACCTCGGCGTTGGCCCCGGTTGCGCCGGATCGGCGCGGGTGGCCGCGCGGCCGTCGCTAGGATGAGGCGATGACCGACCGCGAAGGGATCGAGGCGAGCGGCGGGCGGCGGCGTGTCCTGGTGGTCGACGACGACGCCACCAGCCGGCGCGTCGCCGAGTCGATGCTGGCGCGCCACGACGTCGATGTTGCGACGGCCGACAGCGGCCACGGGGCCCTCGACCTGATCGCCACGCAGCCCTGCGACCTGGTGCTGCTCGACGGCATGATGCCCGGCCTCGACGGACCCGCGACCGCCCGCGAGATCCGCCGGCGCGAGCGTGCCGCCGGCGGTGGCCGGATCCCGATCATCGCGCTGACGGCCAGCGTGCTGCCCGAGGATCAGCAGCGAATGCTGGACGCGGGCATGGACGATCACATCGCCAAGCCGTTGCGCAGCGAGGAGCTTGCCGGTGCCCTCGAGCGATGGCTGCCGGCCGTGCCCAGCGGGGCAGCGACGGTGATCGCGGTGGCCGCGCGCGGCGACGTGAGACAGCCGGTGGCCCTGGCCACGGAGCCCGACAAGGCGGCCGGTGGGTCCCAGATCGTCGATCCGGCGGCGTTCGAGCGGTTGTGTGAGCTGGGTGATGCGACGTTCGTCGAGCGCCTCGTCCGGCTGTTCCTCGCCGACGCCACCGAGCGGGTGACCCAGGCCGAGGATGCGATCGCAGCTCGCGACGGCCAGGGGCTGCGCGCTGCGCTGCATGCGCTCGAAGGGATCTGCGGCAACGTCGGCGCGGCCGCGCTCGATCAGCGGGTCCGCGAGATCCACCAGGCGTACGACCGCGGCGACACGCCGGGCGAGGCCAATCTCCGGTCGCTGCTGGAGGCGACCCTGCGCCGGTTCGACGAGCTGCTGGCCGCGCGGACGTAGCCGCGCGGACGTGGCCGCGACGCAGCCCCGCTGATCGAAGGGTCCCTGCTGGGCGAAGGGTCCCTGCTGGGCGAAGGGTCCCTGCTGGGCGAAGGGTCCCTGCTGGGCGAAGGGTCCCTGCCGGGCGAAGCGTGTCCGAGGTCTCGAGCGACCTCAGCGGATCACGCGGTGGCCGGGCTGCGCCAGCGCGGGATCGCGCCGGCAGGCTCCTCGGGCGTGCGGTCGCCCCAGCCTGAGACGTCGGGCACGGACTCGACCGGATCGACCGCGTCCTCCGGCACCAGCTGCATGAACGCGTCGACCACCGCGGGATCGAAATGCGACCCGCGCCCGCTCCGGAGCTCGGCCACAGCGAGGTCCACCGGCCAGGCCGACTTGTACGGCCGCTCGTGGGTCAGGGCGTCGAACACGTCGGCCAGACCGACGATCCGCGACGCCAGCGGGATGTCGTCGGCGGCCAGGCCGTGGTAGCCGCGGCCGTCCCAACGCTCATGGTGCGTCAGGGCGATCCGCTCGGCGAGCTGGAGGAGCGTCGACTGGCTCCCGGACAGGATCCGGGCGCCGATCGTCGTGTGGGTCTTCATCTCCTCGAACTCAGCCGGCTCGAGCTTGCGCGGCGCCAGCAGGATCGCGTCGGGGATCGCGATCTTGCCCAGGTCGTGGAGCGGCGCCGCACGACGCAGCAGCCGGACCACGTCCTCGTCCAGCCCGAGCTGGCGGGCGATCAGCGCCGACACGCGACCCACACGCTCAACGTGGCGCCCGGTCTGGTCGTCGCGGTACTCGGCTGTCCGGGCCAGCCGGTCGAGCGTCTCGAGGTTGGCGGCCTCGACCTCGGCCGTCCGCTGCTGCACGCGTTCCTCGAGATCGACGTTTTGACGCTCCAGCTCCTGGTACAGCAGGCGCGTCTCGAGCAGGTTCCGCGTCCGGAGGATCACCTCGATCGGATCGATGGGCTTGGTCAGGAAGTCGCGCGCGCCACCTTCGAGCGCCCGCCGTCGGGCGTCGTCGGTGACATCCGCGGTCAGGACCAGGATCGGCAGGTAGCCGGCGGCATCGAGCTGCGGCCGGAGCTCGTCCATCACGCCGAACCCGTCGAGGCCGGGCATGTGAAGGTCGATGACGATGAGGTCCGGCGTGCGCTTCGAGACCAGCCCGGTGACCGCCCACGGATCCTGGGTCGTCTCGATGTCGGCGAGCCCGGCACGCTCGAGCACATGGCGCAGCACCCGTAGGTTCAGCTCCTGGTCGTCGACCAGCAGCACGTGCGCGCCCTGCAGCCTCGCTGGCAGCACCGGGACGATGCGATCGGACATGACGCGCCCATGATCGAGGTGCCCCAGGTTCCACGGACAGGACCCAGTCCGGGGGCCCGAGCGGGGTGGCGGGGTCCCCGGTCGGGGGAGGTGCCCGTTCGCGGATGCGGCCCGAATGTGCCGATCAGCCCTCGCGGCGAAGCGCCACCACCAGCAGCAGCAGCGACGTCTCGAGGATGTCCACACCGGCGATCACGAGAGCCACGATGAACGGCAGCGGGTGGCCCAGCAGCCAGCCGGCCGCGGCCGCAAAGGCGGCTACCGAGAGGAACACGAGGCGGACCGCACGGATCAGCAACGCGACGTCGAGGTCCGTCATGTCGGTCGCGGCCACCCGACGCCCCGCCGCGAGCCGGCGCACGGCCTCACGCAGCAAGGCCAGTCCGGCCAGGGTGCTGATCGCCACGAGCGTCGCCCGGACGAGCGCGGGTGGCCCAGCGATCGCGTCCAGGAGCGATGTGTTCCAGCCGAGCAACGTGCCCGCCACGACGGCGAGCGCGCCGGCCGCCAGCCATACGATGCGACCACGATCCATGGCGCCGGCCCGGGCCGTCACGTGACCTCGAGCTCGACCTCGAACGACGCGCCGTCCCGGATTCGCCAGGCGCGAAGCGACGGCTCGCCGTCGGGCGACGCCTGGTCCTCGGCCAGCGACGCCAGGATGTACAGCGCGTCCGGCCAGAACGCGAGCCCGACGTCGGTGGGCGACGGCACCGCGGGTGACCGCACGTGCGAGTGGACGATCGCCCAGAACTCCTGGCCGGCGTCGTCGGCCTCGATCGACAGCCGCAACGCCTCCTGGCTGTCGATCGCATAGCGGTACGGGGAGGCGGCCTCGTTGCGGCAGGCCACGTATCTGACGGCCTCGCCGCCGCCCGCGGCAGGTCCGCTGCCGATGACGATGCCGCAGGCCTCGTTGGGATACTCGGCGGTCGCCTGGGCGACGATAGCGTCGGCCATCGCGCGCGGCAGGCGGACGCTGGCCGGACCCGGGTGTCCGGCGTCCGCGACCTCGCTCACGATGCGCTCACCACCAGTTCACCCCGCCCTCGAAGTCCTCCTCCATCTCGTCCAGGTCACGCTCGAAGGTGCCCGCGGAGAGGTACTTCCAGCCGCCGTCGGGCAACAGCGCGACGATCGTGCCGCTGGTCATCCGGCGTGCCTCGCGCGCCGCCGCGACCAGCACCGCGCCGCACGACGGCCCGGCGAACACACCCTCGCGGAACACGAGGTCGCGCAGCGCAGCGACCGCATCGCGGTTCGAGACGAGGTACTTGGCATCGAGCAGGTCGGGATCGAAGATCTCGGGCACGAAGCCCTCCTCGAGCGATCGCAGACCCTGGACGTCTTCCCCGGGGAGCGGCTCCGCGGCCACGATCCGCACGCCCGGCCGGTGCTCGCGCAGGTAGCGGCCCGTGCCCATCAGCGTGCCCGACGTCCCGAGGCCGGCCACGAACACGTCGATCTCCGGGCAGTCGGCGAGGATCTCGGGGCCCGTGGTCTCGTAGTGGGCGAGCGGGTTGGCCGGGTTGCCGTACTGGTAGGGCATCACGAACCGCGGGTCCCGCGCGGCGAGCTCCTTGGCCAGCGCGATCGCGCCGTTGGAGCCGAGGCTCCCCGGCGAGTCGATGATCTCGGCGCCGAACAGTGCGGCGACCTGGCGCCGTTCGTAGGTCACGTTGTCGGGCATGACCAGCGCGACCCGGTAGCCCCGGCGACGCCCGATCATCGCCAGCGCGATCCCGGTGTTGCCCGAGGTCGGCTCGAGGATGATCGAGTCCGGCGTCAGCAGCCCGCGCCGCTCCAGATCCTCGACCAGGTACTTGGCCGCGCGATCCTTCACCGACCCGGTCGGGTTGTACATCTCCAGCTTGGCGTACAGCTGGACCGCCGGGTTGGGGCTCATCCTCGGGATGGCGACCAGCGGCGTGTGCCCCACGGCGTCCACGATCGACTCATACCGTCCACCGTGGCGCTCGTCGGCGTCGTGCGCCAGCGCGTGGAGGCTGGCGGCCTCGGTCATCCCGATCCGCCGTCCCTGTCGGCCGTACCAACGAGACCATCCTCCGGGACCACGAGCCCGTCCTCCGGACCGCCGCTCGAGCCGCCGGCCATCGCCGGCAACAGCCGGACCTCGTCGCCATCCGTGACGGCGGTCGCCCGGCCGTCCAGGTAGCGAACGTCCTGACCGTTGACGTAGACGTTGATGAACCGGTTGAGCTCGCCGTCATCGGTGAACAGCTGCTCGCGGAGGGCCGGGTACGTGCCCACCAACCCGTCGAGCACCTCCCCGATGGTCGCGCCACCGACCTCGACCTCGCGGGCGCCGCCCACGTTGGCGCGCAGCACCGCCGGGAACTTGACCGTGCTCATCGCGCCGCCCCCAGGGTGAACACCCCGTCGCTGGCCGCCGCCACGGGCAGCGGCGTTCCTGCCTCGCGCGCGGCGCGGGCAGCATCGGAGCACACGGGGCACTCGGGATCGCGGCGGAGGCGCAGCTCGGTGAACTCGGTCTCGAGCGCGTCGAACAGCAGCAGCCGCCCGGCCAGCGTGTCACCGATGCCCAGCAGCAGCTTGAGCACCTCGTTTGCCTGGAGCAGACCCATGATCCCCGGCACCACGCCCAGCACGCCGGCCACCGAGCACCCGGGCGCAAGCTCGGGCGGCGGTGGGGTCGGATAGAGGCAGCGGTAGCACGGGCCCTCGTACGGCACGAACGTGGTGAGCTGACCCTCGAACCGGAACACCGAGGCGTGGACGACCGGGATGCCTGCGGCGACCGCCGCATCGTTGAGCGTGTACCGGGTCTCGAACGTGTCGGTCCCGTCGAGGATCACGTCGTAGCCCGCGATCAGCCGGTCCACGTTGTCGGCGACCAGCATCTCCTCGTGCGCGACCACCGTGACGTCGGGGTTGAGCGCGGTCAGCGTCTGGCGCGCGGAGTCGGTCTTCTTCTCGCCCACCCGGTCGCTGGTGTGGATCACCTGCCGCTGGAGGTTGGACAGATCGACGACGTCGAAGTCGACGATGCCGATCGTGCCCACGCCGGCGGCGGCGAGGTACAGCCCGGCGGGCGAGCCCAGGCCGCCGGCGCCGATCAGGAGCACCTTCGAGCCAAGCAGCTTCGCCTGGCCCTCGGAGCCCACCTCGGGGATCAGCAGATGGCGGCTGTAGCGCTGCTTCTGCTGGTCGGACAGGTACGCGGGCTGGGTCCACTCGAGGCCCTGGCTCTTCCAGGCCTGGAACCCGCCGCTCATCGACGACACGTCCGTGTAGCCCATCGCGCGCATCGCCTGACCCGCGAACAGGGAGCGCACCCCGCCCGCGCAGTACAGGACCACCGGCGCGTCATGGTCCGGGACGGCGCCTTCGATCTGCTGCTCGAGGTAGCTCCGCGACACGTGGCTGGCGCCCGGGATGTAGCCCTGATCCCACTCCGACGCCTCGCGGACGTCGATCAGGTTGATGCCACCGCCCTGGCGGAGCGCGTCCGCTTCGGCCGGCGAGACCTCCCGGACCTCGGTCCGGGCCTCACGGAGGAGTTCGGCATAGGTTTTCGACATGGTGACGGGGTGCTCCCGATGGACGACGGGCCGCCGATCTGCCGGCGGGGCGGTTGGGACGACGGAACGGGCGCTCCGGCGCGGGCATCCCGAGGGATCCGCGGGCGGGGGCCGGGGAGAGGTGCCGGCTCAGGCCGGCCGGTGACACGAGCAGCGGCGCATCAGCTCGGCTCCTTCGCGGGGAGCGGCTTCGCCCCGATCTCGTCCAGCAGGTGCTGGAGCGAGTCGAAGCTGAGCATGGCGCACTTCAGCCGTGCGGGGCTGATCTCGATCCCCAGCAGGTCCAGCAGGTCGGCCGCGCCGAGGTTGACAACCTCGTCGATGGGCTTGCCCTTGACCTCGTCGGTGAGCAGCGACGCCGAGGCCTGGCTGATCGCACAGCCACGACCCGTGAACCCGATCTGCTCGACGACCCCGCCGCGCACGGCGAGCTGCATCGTGATCCGGTCACCGCACAGCGGGTTCGACCCCTCGTAGGTCGCGGACGGCTCGTCGATCACCCCGAAGTTGTGGGGCCGCCGGTAGTGCTCGAGGATGTAGTCGCGATACAGATCGTCCATCGGATCGCTCAGGATAGCGGACGTCCGCCGCCGAACAGGTCGGTGACCTGACGCAGGCCGGCGGCGAGGGCATCGATATCCGCCTTCGTGGTGTACACGCTGAAGCTCGCGCGCGCGGTCGCGGCCAGGTCCAGGCGCTCGTGGAGCGGCATCGTGCAGTGATGGCCGGCCCGGACGGCGATCCCGAACCGATCCAGCACCTGGGCCACGTCGTGGGGATGAACCCCGGGCAGGTTGAACGACACCACGCCACCGCGATGCTCCGCCGACGGGCCGTAGATCTCGATACCCGGCACCTCGCGGGGCAGCGTCTGGAGCGCGTAGGCCACGAGCTCCTGCTCGTGAGCCTGGACCCGGTCCATGCCGAGGCCGGTCAGGTACTCGGCCGCGGCGCCCAGCCCGATCGCGGCCGAGATGTCGGGCGTGCCGGCCTCGAACTTCCAGGGGACGTCGTTCCACTCGGACCGGCGGAGGTGGACCTCACGGATCATCTCGCCGCCGGCGAGGAACGGGGGCATCGCGTCGAGCAGCTCCATCCGTCCCCATAAGGCGCCGGATCCCGTGGGCGCCAGCATCTTGTGACCGCTGAACGCGTAGAAGTCGCAGCCGATGGCGGCGACATCGACCGGGATGTGCGGCACCGCCTGGGCGCCATCGATCAGGACCAGCGCGCCGGCCTCGTGGGCGCGCCGCGTCATGTCCTCGACCGGGTTGATCGTGCCCAGCGTGTTCGAGACGTGGGCGAACGCGACCAGCTTGGGCTTGAGGCGCAGCAGAACCTCGAACACGTCCTGGCGGAGCAGCCCGTCATCGGTGATCGGGATGAACTCCAGGTCGGCGTCCTTCTCCTGGGCCAGCAGCTGCCACGGGACGAGGTTCGCGTGGTGCTCCATCTCGGTCAGGACGATCACGTCGCCACGGCCGATGTTCCGGCGACCCCATGAGTACGCGACCAGGTTGATCGCCTCGGTCGCGTTGCGCGTGAACACGATCTCGTGCGGGTCGCTGACGCCGATGAACCGCGCGGTGGTTGCGCGGGCCGCCTCGTACGCGGCCGTCGCTCGCTCGCCCATCGTGTAGATCCCGCGATGGACGTTGGCGTTGTACTCGCGGTAGTAGCGATCGACCGTCTCGATCACCGGCGTCGGCTTCTGCGAGGTCGCCGCCGAGTCCAGGTACACCAGCGGGTGCCCATTGACCGACTGCTCGAGGATCGGGAAGTCGGCCCGCAGCGCAACGGGATCGAGCGGGGCGCGGTCCTGCCCGCCGGCCAGGTTGCCCGGATGACCGACCATACCGCGCGGCACGGTGGTGGTGCGGGGATCGACCTCGGTCGCCATCGGTCGCCTACCGGCCTGCGCCGGCCGCCTCCGGCTCCTGGGGGACAGCCAGCGCCTCGTCGGACGCATCGGCCTCGAGCCCTGCCTCACGCAGGATCGGGCCATAGCCCTCGTCCTCGAGGCGCAGCGCCAGGTCCTTGCCACCCGAGGTCACCATCCGGCCCGCCGCCAGCACGTGGACCACGTCGGGCGTGATGTAGTTGAGCAACCGCTGGTAGTGCGTGATCAACAGCACGCCCATGTCCGGGTTGAGCATCGCGTTGACGCCCTCGGCGACGATCCGCAGCGCATCGATGTCCAGCCCCGAGTCCGTCTCGTCGAGGATCGCGATCTCCGGCGCCAGCATCGCCATCTGGAGCATCTCGAGCCGCTTCTTCTCGCCGCCCGAGAAGCCGTCGTTGACGTACCGGGAGGCGAAGCTGTCCTCCATCTTGAGCAGCGCCATCTTCTCGCGCATGCGGCGCCGGAAGTCGAGCATCGACACTCCGCCGCGCGTCGGGTCGGTGGGATCCACGTCGCTGTCCTTGTCCACGCCCTGGAGCTTGGCATTGAGGGCGCTCCGGATGAACGACGCCACCGACAGGCCGGGAACGGCGGTCGGATACTGGAACGCGAGGAACAGGCCCAGGCGCGAGCGCTTGTCGGGTGTCAGCGTCAGCAGGTTGCGGCCCTTCCACCACACCTCGCCCGACTTGACCACGTAGGCCGGGTGCCCCATCAGCGCGTACGCGAGCGTGGTCTTGCCCGACCCGTTGGGGCCCATGATCGCGTGGGTCTCGCCCTTGCGGATCGTGAGGTTGATGCCCTGCAGGATCTCGTGGTCCGGATGGGCCGCGGGGGCGACCCGGAGGTCCGAGATGACGAGCTCGTGGTCGTTCGCGTCGGTCACGTGGTGGCTCCTGGGTTGTCGGTGCGTGTCTGTGTCGGTGTGGTCACGGCCGTTCGGCTGCTCCCGGCCCTACGCCATGCCGGCCGGCGCGCCGGTCGTGGTGGGCACGGCCGTCACCCGGCCCTGATCGAGGGTGACGTGGCGGACCGGGACGAGGTCCGCGAGGGTGATGGCGTCGAGCGTGTCCGCGATCGCGTCGTGGACCTTGACCCACAGCAGGTTGACGGTGCAGCGAGCCGATCGCTCGCAGGTGACGTGCTCCGGATCGTCGGTCGCGCAGATCATGGGGGCGATAGGCCCCTCCAGAGCGCGCAGCACCGCGCTCATCGGGATCTCCGCCGGCGGTTGCGCGAGCTCGTAGCCACCGTGCGCGCCGCGCGTGGAGATCACGAGATCGGCGTCACGCAGGCTGGTCACCAGCTGTTCGAGGTACGCCCGCGGTAGATCCTCGACCTGCGCGATCTCGGCCAGGCTCGCGGGCCCCGTGCCGTATCGCCGCCCCAGCTGGACCATCAGGCGCACGCCGTACTCGCCCTTGGTGCTGAACGCAAGGGCACCGGTGCCGTGGAAGCTCGCGCGCGTGGTCAGGGTCTCGGTCCTCATCGGGTCGATAGGTGACGGGCCGGAGTTCCCCAGGGGGACGCCAGCGGCGAGGGGGCCGCCGCGCCGGGGAATTCCGACCGATTTCGTCGGGATTGAGTCTAGTGCTGCGCCCCGATTGCGTCAACGAGGGGGTGGGTAGTAGTTGGATGGCTCGGAAGTTGCCGGCGGCGAGCGAGGTAGATGATGCGGCTCATTGGAGAGAGGCTCTGTTCGTAGGTCTGAACCCAGACGAAGAAAAAGCTTCCGCTCCTCGGGACCAGGACCTCCAGCTCCGCTTGACATGTCGATGCCCTCACCCCGCGTGGACATTGGAGAACCGCTGCGGCTCGAGGTCCAGCGCGTCATCGACTGGATCTGCGAATGCCGGCGACGAACTACAGACTGAGATCGAGTCCCCGATGGTCGCGAACCAGCAGGTGCCGTTGTCGGCTTACAGCGGCGTCAGCGCCAGGCCCCGACCGCAGCGAGCTCAGCGTCGAGCGTGGCGCCCATGGCTCTCGCGCCGCCAGTCGTGAAGTGGGTGCCGTCGTAGCGAAGGAAGACGCCATCCACAAGCGGAGTGCATGTGCCTTGCGGGCATACGGCAGAGGTGATGGAGATCGACGAGACCCGCGGCATCGCATCGGCCAACTCATCGTACAGCTCGTGGTAGCGGAGGTCGGAGGGCAACTCGATGGCCTCAGCCGCTATGGTGCAGGTCGGCGTATCGAAATTCGATGCCTTCCCACACTCGGGCGGAAGCCTGGGAGGAAGCATCAGGATCGCGAACCGTCCGCCGTCAGCCGTCATCCGCCGAGCTACATCGGCGAGCGCCGCACCAGTAAGGGCAACCGCTGCGTCGGAGCCAGCAACCAACGGGTGGCCGTCGTCGTCCAGGACGTCGGTCGTCTCAGTGAGGTCTGCCATGACGACGAGACGAGGGTGCCATCGGGCGACCAACGTGTCCTGTTGCGACCGCGTTCGAGCCACGCACAGGGCTATCTCGGCCGCGTATGCACCCTGGTTCGCTGCCTCGAACTCGTCCACCCGACAAGCGGGGTTTGCCTGGAGGACATACGTCCATCCGTGGCCCTCAGCGAGGGTTACAAAGGCCAGGTCGAGCGATCGGGCGATGGAGTCGCCGATCAGCGCGACTACAGGCGCGCCGGCCGGCCCTTCGTGTTGGACGCAGATCTTGAACGGCGGGCATACCGATGGCTCAGGCGGAGTCGCCCCGGCAGTGGCTGTGAACGTCACCCCGGCCACGACCACGAAGCTGGCGGCGGTCGCGGCCACCAAACGACGCGCCGAGCGACCCACGACCGGCATCCGGCCGCGTTGGAGAGGCTGTTCGAGGATGTAGTACGAGACCATCGCGATTCCGAAGGTTGCCCCGATGCGGGCGAGGTCGAGCCCGAGCGTTCCCGGCAGCATCGCCAGGGGGCCCGGCGCGACCGTGATGGCGAGGATCACCGGCCAGTGCCACAGGTAGAGGCCGTATGAGATCCGCCCGATCCAGGCGACGGGGGCGAGTGACAGCCCGCGGGCCACCGCATGTTGAGGATTCACCTCCACCGCCCAGACCAGGGCGGCGGTGCTGGTGGCCAGGATGACCGACAGCCCCAGGTAGTAGGCGGGCCACTGGTCGCCGACCGTCGCGAACGCCGCGACGAGCACAACGAGGGCGAGTGGCGCGATGATCGGCGCCAGGCGGCGGGTCAGGAGCTCGAGGCCCCACTGGCGCATCAGGATCGCTAGGAGCGCCCCGATGAGGAGCTGGTGCATCCGTGCGTCTGTCCCGTAGTAGGCACGGGACGGGTCGGCGGGGTCGAACAGCACACCCATGGCACCGACCGAGACGGCGATGCCAGCAACGCAGATCGCCGCGAGCGCGAAGCGGCGTCGCCGGCCGATCCAGAGTGTCCCAGCCACCACGAGGGGCCAGACGATGTAGAACTGCTCCTCGATCGCGAGTGACCAGGTGTGGCGGAGGGGTGAGGCAGACGCATATTGGGCGAAGTAGTCCTGGCCGCTCAAGATGAAATGCCAGTTGCTTCCGTACAGGAGCGTCGAGATCAGGTCGTCGCGGCGAGTGAGCAGCTCAAAGGGCGGCGCTGTGAGCCCGACCCACACTCCCACGGCGATGAGCATGACGAACAGGGCCGGCAACAAACGGCGGGCACGGCGGAACCAGAACTCCCGGAGGGCGATATGGCCGGTACGGGAATGCTCGGAGAGCAGGAGTGAAGTGATGAGGTACCCGGACAGGACGAAGAAGATGTCCACGCCCACGAAGCCGCCGGGCGCCCAGCCGTAACCGAGGTGATAGGCGATTACCGCGAGGACGGCCAGCGCCCGGATTCCGTCGAGGCCCGGTCGGCGGCCGATCGCCGAAACGCTCGAGGCTGGTATCCGGAGAGGCATCAATTCCGCAGAGACCGCGCGTGTCTCCGACACGTGCCGCCCACCAGAACAAGGCCCGCCATCTCTCGGGAGAGTAGCACCGGGCGAGCTCAGCGTCCTCGTGGGCGCGGGAACTGAGTGACGTAGCGCGTCGTGAGGGGATTCGGGACGTCGTTCCTGCAGCGGGCCGCCCGCCGGACAGGCCCGTCGACACGGCCTTGCACAGGCGTTCCTCCGTGGCCTCTCGACGCACGTGACGACGGCGCCCACGGCGGCGCTCACGGGGGTTGCACTGTCGCCGGCGTCGGTCAGCCGGCCGGGCCGCGCGCTTGACGCCCAGGTGGCGGCATTCCGCCGCGCGATGCGCGCCACACGATGCTGCATGGCTTGACATAATGTGTATCGCACACTATAGTGCGAGCCATGACATTCGACGAAGTCCTGGCCGGAAGCCTGCAGGAGCTGCGCCGCGGCACGGTGGTGCTGGCGTGCCTGCTCCTGCTTCGGGATCCCGGCTATGGCTACGCATTGCTGGAGCAGCTCCGCGCGCTCGGCTTCACGGTCGACGCGAACACCCTCTATCCGCTGCTTCGGCGGCTGGAGGGCCAGGGGATGCTCGTCAGCGAGTGGAACACAGAAGAAGCCCGGCCGCGGAAGTTCTACCGGATCAGCCCGGACGGCGAGCGGCTCGCAACCGAGCTGCTGGCCGACTGGACGAGGATCGAGATCTCAATTCATCGGCTGGGCGGGGAGATGGAAACGGATGAGCACGCTGACTGATCGCTATGTCTGGGCCGTCCTGCGGGCGGTGCCCGCGGCTCAGCGCCCCGAGCTGGAGCCGGAGATCCGGGCCCTGGTCGCCGATGCCGTGGAGGCTCGCGAAGCGGAGGCGCCCGATCCGGCTGCCGTTGACCGGGCTGCCGCCGAGCGGGCCGCGCTGACCGAGCTTGGGGACCCCGAGCGCCTCGCCGCCCGCTACACCGACCGCCAGCTGGTCCTGATCGGACCCCGCTTCTACCCGGACTGGCGCCGGTTCGTCGGACTCCTGCTGCCGATCGTCGTCCCGCTCGTGATCATCGTCTCGGTCGCCGCCGCCTGGCTCAAGGGCTCGTCCACGACCGAGCTGGTCGGCGTCGGCGTCGACAGCGGCATCAGTGCGGTGATCCAGGTCCTGTTCTGGATCACCGTCATCTTCGCGGTGGTCGAGCGCTCCGGTCGGACATCGCTCCATGACGCGTGGACGCCTGATCGTCTGCCCGAGCTGCCGGCCGTGGAGGCCCGCCCGCACATCGTTGAGATCGTGGTGTCCGTCGTCGCCCTGGGCGTCGCGATCGTGGCCCTCGTATGGCAGCAGCTGGCGATGCCGATCACGATCGACGGCGCCGGGTACCCGCTGTTCGACCCAGACCTGTGGTCGCTCTGGATCCCGTGGTTCGTTGCGATCCTGGGGCTCGAGATCGTGTTCACGTTCGTCCGCTGGGCGCGCGGCGGCTGGACCTGGCTGCTGGCCACGGTCAATCTCGGGCTCAACGTGGCGTTCACGATCCCGGCCGTGTGGCTGCTCCAGCAGGAGAAGCTGTTCGATCCGGCGCTCGTGTCGGCCGTAGAAGGGCACGTCGGAACGAGCGCCTGGATCAGCCCGACGGCGTCGGTGATCGGGGTGATCGCCGTGGCCATCGCGTCCTGGGACTCGGTGGACGGTTTCCGCAAGGCGGGGCGCCGGGCACGCGGGGCCTGACCGATCGGGGCCGAGGCGTCCGCCCATCCGAGTCCACAGCCGCGCGACTGGCCCGGGGGCCTCGTGCCGCATCGCGGCTCGCAGGTTCGCGGCTCGCCTCGGTCCAGTTGCCCACGCACGTGCGACTTGCGCACCTACGAGCGACTTGCGCACATACCCATGGGATGCATGCAATGTGGTCAGCGACGGTCCATGCTTGAGCACATACCCACGACACGGGTGTTACGGACCGGTTGCCGCCCGAGACCTGAGCACCTACCCGTGCCAAGGGTAGTAGCGCGAGTGTGCCACGCCGGACCTGCGCTACCACCCGCCTGGCGGGTACCTGATCAGGATGGACCGGGATTCGGCGACGTCGGGGGCCGGGCGAACCGGACACCGAGCGCAAGTCCGCTCGGAACACCCGCCCGGTGGGTATCTGATCGAGTCCCATCCCGCAGGGACGGAGCAGACCAGCGAGCTGGTCGAGCAAGGGCACCGGGACAGGGACCGCGACCGGGACAGGGACAGCGACCGGGACAAGCACAGCGGATCGGTCAGCGCTTGCGACGCGCGAGGTACGCCTCCAACCCGTCGAGCAGACACGCCAGCCCAAACGCGAACCGGTCGTCGGCACCACCGGCCGCGATCTTCGGACCCGCCCAGGCAATGCCGGGGAACACGTCCGACGGCAGGGACGCCACCATGCCGTCCGCGGTCTGCCGGTCGTCGCCACCGGGGCTCGACACGCTGCCCGCTTCCCGCACGACCGCGCCGGCCACGAGGTTTACGAGGGCCTGGTACGCGAGCACCGCGCCTCGCCGCCCGAACCCGGCTGACCGGAGCACGCTCAGCGTGTGGTCGAGCAGGGGCAATGCCGCATTGCCACCACCTGCCCGCGCCGCAAGGTGCACGGTCAGCTGCGGCCGCTTGAGGAGCCCTGTCCGCATCGCAGTTGCGATCGCGATGAGGTCCTCGCGCCAGGCGCCTGTCGGGGCCGGAGGCGCGATCTCGGCGGACATCGCTCCGAGGACGAGCTCGAGCAGCTCCTCGCGGCCCGAAACGTGGCGGTAGAGCGACATGGTGCCCGCACCGAGGTGTCGGGCGACGGCGCGCATCGTCAACGCGTCCATTCCGTCCTCGTCCACGACCGCGACCGCCGCCTCGACGATGCGATTGCGGTCGAGGGGGGCGCGATTCGCGACCTGGGTTGCGGGTGAGCGCTCTGTCATCATGTCACCAGCATAGCGTACGGCGTACGCACGCGTACGGTGTACGCGAAACGAATGTCGCCGGACCGATGAAGGCGCCGCACGGCGAGCCCACGCCGCGGCATCGGCCGTCTCGCTAGCCCCGTGACAGCGCGAAGCCGACGGTTCGGCCGTGGGTCTGGGTCAGCGCGATCCACACCCTGACCATCTCTTCCAGCGGCCGGCAGTTCGCCAGGCCGCCGGCGTCCTCTGCCTCGAAGCCGATCTCGGTTGCGAGGCCCATCGCGACCCGCTTTGCGTCCGGGTCATCGCCGGCGACGAACATCGCGACCGGTGTCCGGCGATCGCGGGCGGTGGTCAGGTTCTCGAACCCGATGGTGTTGAACGCCTTCGCCAGCTTCGCGCCGGGGAGCAGGGCGGCAAGATCCTCCGTGGTGGACCGCAGCGGATCCCCGTCAAAGCGGTTCATGGCATCGATCACGATCCGGTCCGTCAGCGGCGGCAGATCCGCCACCATCGCTCCGATGGCAACCGGACGCAGCGCGAACACGATGACGTCGGCACCGTCGACCGCATCGGACGGCGACGCGGCGCTGGCCGCCGGGATCTCGACCAGCGCGGCAAGGGTCTTGCTGCTTTCGGGATCACGAACCCCGAACACCACCTCGTGGCCCACGGCGGCAAACGCCTTGCCGAGTCCCCCGCCAACGTTGCCGGCACCGATCACCGCGATCCGCATGGCATCCTGTCTCCCGAGCTCATGGGCCTCCTCCGGACCCATTGTGGACCCGGCGGGAAGAGCAGGTCCGCGGGTGTGTCGGCCGTCCTGCAGCAGCTCGGTCGAAGGCAGGCCGCGATCGGGTGGTCAGCGGTGGACGGCCGATCCGGCGAGGCGGTGGGCGATCAGCGATCGGCGATGCCGCGGGCCATCGGTCGGCGATGCCGCGGGCGATGAGTGATCGGCCGCGACCTCCGTCAGTGATCGGCGGCGATCTCCAGCGCTGCTGCGATCTCCGTCGCCCAGGCATCGATCTCGGCCCACGGCCTGAAGTCGCCCTCCTGTGCGCGAACCGCCCGCACGATCAGCTTCTCGGCCATGCCGAGCCGGCCGCGGTCGAGCTCTCCGGCGAACACGCGATGGCCGCGGGCACCGATCAGGGCGACCATCGATGCGGCGTCGGCGGGCTCTTCGATGGGGAGCGGCGGATCACCGACCGGACCGCTGGAGAACAGCCACACCGGCATCAACGCGAGCGCGTCCCGATGCCGCTGGAGGAGGTCCTTGGCGGGTCGGAGCCAGTGGCCCGCGTAAACGCCGCTGCCGATCACCGCAGCACCGAACCCCTCGACCCGATCGACCTCGTCCGGTGCCTTCACCACCGGCTCCAGTCCCGATGCCTCGAGCTGAGCGGCGAGCGCCTCGGCAACCTGTCTCGTCGCTCCATGCCTGGACGCGGCGCTGACCAGCACCCTCATCGCGGTTCCTCCGATGTGCTGGCTACCGGCCGGTCGGTGGCCGGGCGCGCATGCATCGCCTGCCCAACAGCTGGACCCGCCACGGTGCCTGCGGGGGCCAACCACGTGGAGTCAGTGTGGACAGCCGCTGTTGGTGAGTGGAGTGCCGGATGGACGATTCCTGGGACCGGCCGCCGGGCCGTTCCCGGGAGTACGTCCGTCCTATCGCGGCACACCCGTTCCAGCGACTACGGTGCACGTTGACACCTCGTGCTCCGCAGCGCATGCGAGCGTCGTGGATGACAGCGAAGTCACGCACGCATCGGACTCCATGGCAGTCGCGTTGGACCAGAGCTCGCCGAATCGCCGCCCCGGAGGCCGAAGGGCGGCCCGCAACAACGGTCGCGGATCCGGCGCAGATCGCGCCGAGATCCTTCGTCGCATGGCCAGCGAGGTGAACTCGAACCTCGAGCTCGACGACGTGTTCCGGCATGTTCTCGACGCCTCCCATGATCTGTTCGGCGCCGAGGTCGCCGGGCTGTGGCTGCTCAACCCTGGCCGCCACCCGTTCCGGCTGGTGGCGCATCGGGGCCTGGACCAGGAGCTCATCGATGCCGCCGCGGCGATCACCACCGACGACGAGACCATCGGTCGCCGGTCGATGCGCGAGCGGCGCACGATCGTGCTGGACGATCCCGCTTCGGCGCCCCATTTCTCCGACATCTACGGGCGGCTCGGCTTCCGCACGCTCGCATTCATCCCGCTCGTCTACCGCGACGAGCCGGTCGGTCTGCTGATCCTGTATCACCGCACCCGGTATGCGTGGACGCCTGACGAGCTCAGCCTGTGCGCGGCCTTCGCCGGCCAGATGGCCACGGCCGTCGCGAATGCGAAGCTGTTCAACGGCGTGCGTGAGGGTGCCGCGCGGTTGCGTGCGATCCAGGAGCTCGCCCTGCGGCTCAACGGGATCAAGGAGGTCGAGGGCATCGGGGCGGCGATCGTCGCCGAGGCGGACCGGCTGATCGCGCACGACACGATCCGCGTCTACCGGGTGGACGAGGCCACGCGCTGGTGCGAGCCGATCGCCTTCCAGGGCGAGTTCATGGGCATCGGACGACCGTCGTCGGCCCAGCTGCGGCTGCGCATCGGCGAGGGCCTGACCGGGTGGGTTGCGCGGCACAGCGAGACCGTCCGGCTGGGCGATGCGAGGCTGGACCCGCGGGGCCGGCGGATCGGTGCCGATCGCGGGCCGGAGTCGATGATGCTGGTCCCGATGACGTACGAGTCACGGGTGCTCGGCATCATCGTCGTGTCCAAGGCGGGCCACGACCAGTTCTCCGAGGACGATCAGCGGACGCTCGAGATCTTCGCCGGTCAGGCGGCGCAGGCCATCGTGAACGCGGAGGCGTTCGGCCAGGTGCGGCACCAGCGGCAGGAGCTCCACCACCGGCTCGAGAGCCAGCGCCGGTTGCTCGAGGTCAACGAGCGCTTGCTGGCCACGCTCGATCCGAGCGGTGTGCTCGAGATGATCGCCGACTCGCTCAAGGCGGTCGTCGCCTACGACGCGCTCACGGTTCACCGCATCGACCGGGTGGCCGGTGTCCGTCGCGCCGTCGTGGCGCGTGACCGATTTGCGGACGAGATCCTGGCCCACGCCGGCCCGATCGACGTCGGGCTCACCGGCTGGGCGATCCGTCACCACGAGGCGGTGCTGGCCAACGACGCCCACCTCGATACGAGGGCGGCACAGATACCCGGCACGCCCGAGGAGCCGGAGTCGATGATCGTGTGCCCGCTGCTCATCGGCGGCGAGGTGATCGGGACCTTGAACGTCGCGCGGATGGGCGGGCCCGAGGCGCACTACACGCGGGACGAGTTCGAGCTGGTGCAGCTGTTCGCGGCCCAGGCGTCGATCGCGCTCCAGAACGCCGAGGCCCACGGGGCGATGAAGACACGCGCGGAGCGGGATGCGTTGACCGGGCTGCGGAACCACGGCGCCTTCCAGCGTGAGCTCGGCATCCTGATCGAGGCGGGCGAGCCGTTCGCGCTGGCGATGCTCGATCTGGACGCGTTCAAGGGGTACAACGACCGCCACGGCCACCCGGTGGGCGACACGCTCCTGTCACGCGTCGCCGACGCCATGACGGGGGCCATCCGTGAAGGCGACCGCGCCTATCGCTATGGCGGGGACGAGTTCGCGATCCTGCTGCCGGATGTCGACCGGCGTCTCGGGTACCAGATCGCCGATCGCGTGCGCGGGGCGGTAGCCCGGCTCACCGAGCCGGCCGGACCGACGGTGACGATCAGCGCAGGAGTGGCCGCCTATCCGCTCGATGGGCAAACCAACGACGAGCTCGTGACGGCGGCCGACCGGGCGCTCTACCTGGCCAAGCCGGCGAGCCTGCGGTCGCCCGGCAGCGACGAGCCGATCCGTGACCCGTACCTGGCCGCGATCGACCGTACGACCCTGGCGCTGCTCGAGCATCTCGATCCCGAGCAGCTGCTGATCGAGGTCGTGGATCGCGCGACCGAGCTGGTGGGTGTTCGGCACGGCTTCCTGTATCTGCTCGAGGACGGCACCGACGGCCAGCCCCAGATGACGGTTCGGGTCGGGACCGGGGCGTTCGAGCGGTTGGTGGGCTACCGCCTGCCGGAGAACACCGGGGCCGGCTGGGAGGTCGTGCACACCGGTCGCCCGGTGATCATCGATGACTACGCCGACTACGCGGATCGGGCGCCGGATCTCGACTCCGAGCTGTTCGGCGCCGTGTGCTCCGTGCCGCTCGGGTCCCCGGGCCAGGTCGCCGGGTGCATCGGGCTCGCGTCGGGTGACGCGGGCCGGCCGTTCACGGAAGGCGAGGTGGAGGCCGTCACGCGGTTCGCCCAGCTCGCCTCGATCGCCCTCGAGCACGCCCGTCTCATCGAGCGTGTCCGCTCGGAGGGATCACAGCGCGCGCACGATGCGCTCCACGATCGGGTCACGGGGCTGCCGAACCGTGCTCAGCTGCTGGGTTGGTTGACGCAGATGAGCGAGGACCAGCACCACGCCGATTCGACGTCGCATGCCAAGGTCGCGCTGATCGTGCTCGACCTCGACCGGTTCACCGTGGTCAACGAGAGCCTCGGTCACACCGCCGGCGATCATCTGCTCTCGCTGGTGGGCCAGCGGCTCGCCGCGCTCGCCCGGCCCACCGATCTCGTGGCCCGGCTGGGGAGTGACGAGTACGGTGTCGTGCTCGACAACGTCCGCGGCCCCCGCGACGCGGAGCGGGTTGCCGACCGGTTCCTGGCGACCCTGGCGAGGCCGTTCGTGCTGGACGACCGGGAGGTGACGATCGGTGCCAACGCCGGGCTCGCGGTCGCGAGACTGGCCGTCACCACGCCGGACGATCTGCTCAAGGAGGCCGAGATCGCCCTGCATCGGGCGAAGGCCGACCCCATCCGCGCGCTGGTTCGGTTCGATCCCGAGATGCGGGCCGAGAGCCTCGAGCAGGCTGCCCTGGAGCACGACCTGCGCCGGGCCGTCGAGCGATCGGAGCTGCGACTCCACTACCAGCCGCTGGTTGACCTGGCCGACGGGAGCGTCGTGGGCGTCGAGGCGCTGGTGCGCTGGCAGCACCCGGAGCGCGGCCTGGTCCCGCCGCTGTCGTTCATCCCGCTCGCCGAGGAGACGGGCCTGATCGTCCCCATCGGCCAGTGGGTGCTCGATACAGCCTGCCGGCAGGTCCGGGCGTGGCGGCAGGCCGGGGGAGCGGCGCCGTCGGTCGTCAGTGTCAACCTCTCCGCCCGCCAGTTCGCGCATCCCGATCTGGTGGCGAAGGTCGCAGCCACCCTCGAGGCCACCGACCTCGATCCGTCGGCCCTCGAGCTCGAGATCACCGAGAGCGTGGTGATGGATCAGAGCGAGGCGTCGATCGAGCGTCTGCAGGCGCTTCGCAGGCTGGGGGTCAAGCTCGTGCTCGATGACTTCGGGACGGGCTACTCGTCGCTGTCCTACCTGCGGCGGTTGCCGCTGGACACGATCAAGATCGATCGCTCGTTCGTGAGCGGTCTCGGATCGGATGCCGCCGACCTCCCGATCGCCCAGGCGGTCATCTCGCTGGCGCACGGGCTGGGCATCGGCGTGGTCGCCGAGGGGATCGAGACGGCAACGCAGCTGGCGTGTCTGCGCGAGCTGGGCTGCGACCGCGGCCAGGGCTACGCGTTCGCCCGGCCGGTCCCACCCGAGGAGCTGGAGCGCCTGTTCGAGGGCGCCACGGGCAACAGGCTGGTGCTCCAGCCCGCCCCTGCTCGCTCCTGACCCTCGCCGATCCGCGACCTTTCGCCGGGTCGCGTGACCCGTCCGGTGTCGCGACCCGACACGCTGCGGGGCCCGCCCCGGGGCGCGAGCAGACAGGTTGCCGGATGCCCCTAGCTGCGGGACCCGCCGAAGATGCGGAGCATGAACAGGAACATGTTGATGAAGTCGAGGTACAGGTGCAGCGCGGCGATGATCGAGCCACGCTCGGGTGACCCGGTGATGGCCGCGTAGTCGCCCCGCGCGATCCGCTGGACGTCGTACGCGGTGAGCACGGCGAACAGGCCAACGCCGCCGATCGAGATGATCCACTCGAGGGTGCTCGAGGCCACGAAGATGTTGACCACCATCGCCACGAGCAGCCCGATCAGACCCATGAACAGGATGCCGCCCAGCTTGGTCAGGTCCCGCTTGGCCACGGCGCCGTAGACGGCCGCCGCGCCGAACATGGCGGCCGTGGAGAAGAACGCGGTCGCGACCGCGGCCCCACCATCCGATGTGGTCCCGGTGGGCGAGCTGGTGAACGACCACACGATCACGCCCAGGGTCAGCCCCATCGTGGCCGCATAGACGAAGAACAGCGCGAGGCTGGTGGTGGGCGAGAAGCGACGGATGCCGGCCTGGATCGCGATCACCAGCCCGAACTGGCCGAGTATCAGCGGCAGCCACCACTGCGCCACGGTCTGGAGCAGCGAGGTGCTGGTGGTCACGACGAAGGCGACGGCTGCCGACACCAGGAGCCCGGCGAACATCCAGCCGAAGGCGCCCACCAGCAGCTGCTGGACGAGCGCCGGCGCCGGGCGGACCCCCAGCTGCGACGGGGTGTATCGGGTGTTGATCACGAACGGCTCCTCTCGAATGACGTGGCGCCCGGTTGCGCGTCGTCGGTCATACGGCTCCGGGCCATGGTGGCCCCTCTCGCCTCGGCGTGCTCGGCCGCACGCGCCAGGATCCACAGCAGGTCTGCCAGCCGGTTGAGATAGGCCACGACCTGCCCCGCCGCCATGCCGGGGTCGACCGCGGCCAGGGTCACCGCACGTCGCTCGGCGCGTCGCACCACGGTACGGGCAAGCTCCAGGGACGCGCTCAGCCGCGTCTCACCGGGGACCACGAACTCACGCGGCAGCTCGACACCGGCCTCCATCTCCCGGAGCACGCCATCGAGCCCGTCGACCATCGTCCCGGACACACGGGTGGTGCCGTCCTTCTGGCGCTCCCGGGCCTCGGGGTTGGTGGCCAGCTCCGCGCCGACCACGAACAGCTCGCGCTGCAGCCGCAGGATCAGGTCTCCCAGCCCGCCGATGCCCGCCTGGAGCACACCGTACTGGGCCTTCATATTGAGCTCGGCACGGGCAAGACCCAGCGCGGCGACCGCCTCGTCGACCGCCCCGTAGGCCTCGGTCCGGAGATCGTCCTTGCGCACGCGCTCTCCACCGAACAGAAGCCCGGTGGTTCCGTCGTCGCCTCGGCCGGTGGCGACGGCGCTCTGATAGGACAGCCGGCGGGTCATGCGACGGCGGCGCTCACCACATCAGGCCGGCGTCACGCGGATCCCAGCGCTCGGCCAGCAGGGTGACCTTGACCGGATGCTCCACCACGCTCTCGGCCTGCTCCTTGACCTGCTGGATCATCGCACCGGCATACGGGCAGAAGGGCGTCGTCAGGATCATCTTGATCTCGGTCGACTCCGGGCCCAGGACGACCTGCTTGATCAGCGCGAGCTCGACCACGTTCATGCCGATCTCGGGGTCCACGACGGCCCGCAGGGCATCGAGGATCGCGAGCTCGGTCGCGCGACGCTGAGCGTCGAAACCGGGGTCGGCGGCAGGCGAAGGGGCGATCTGAGGCTGGGCGTCGGTCATCGTCGCGAAATCCTACCACCTGGCTCGGAAATGCCCGGGCGCACGGTTTCGAGGCCGCGACAGCCGGGGCCGTTCGCGGGACCTTCGGCCCACGTCCTGGTGGCCAGTCGACCATTTGCGCAAACACGCAACTATGGGCACCATGGAGCCAACCCCAGGGAGATCCCATGTTCGACGATCGATACACCTTCGGCGCCCGCGTTGCCGCGCCGTTCGACGATGTCCGTGAGGGCGTCGAGGCCGCATTGCGCGCCGAGGGCTTCGGCGTGCTGACCGAGATCGACGTCGCGGCCACGTTGCGGGCCAAGCTCGGCGTGGCGCAGAGCCCATACCTGATCCTCGGCGCGTGCAATCCGCCGCTCGCCCACCGCGCGCTGACGGCCGATCCGGCGGCGGGGGCGCTCCTGCCCTGCAACGTGGTCGTCCGCGAGACCAGCGACGGGGTGATCGTGGAGGCGATGGACCCACAGGCAGCCCTGGGCCTGGTCGATGACCCCACGGTCGCGGAGGTGGCGGCCGAGGCACGGGCGAAGCTGGTGCGTGCGGTGACGGCCGTCGAGGAACGGTACGCGGCGGAGGCCCTGGCGTGAGCACCAAGACGGCGGTTGCCACGCTGACCGGCGATGGGATGCGGTTCGAGGTTGCGGTCGGCAGCGGGCACACGATCGTGCTCGACGACGGCGAGGGCGACACGGGCGCGCGACCGTCCGAGCTCGTGGGTGCGGGACTGGCCGCGTGCACCGCGATGGACGTGATCTCGATCCTGCGCAAGAAGCGACAGGTCGTGAGCCACTACGAGGTCCGCGTGAGCGGCGTGCAGGGCGACGGCCACCCGCATTCGTTCTCGCGCTTCGACGTCGTCCACGTGGTCGAGGGGACGTCGGTGGACCCGGAAGCCGTCCGGCGTTCGATCGAGCTGTCGGCGACCAGGTACTGCGCCGTGAGCTCGACGCTGGCCTCGGGTGCGGTCGAGGTCCACCACGCGTACCTGCTCCGCGATGCCAACGGAGACGAGCGCTACGCGGAGGTCCTGGTCACCGGACCGAACATCGCGCCGGACGTGCTCGCGGCGGGGGGCTGAGAGGGAGCGTCGAACCCGCCGTCGCCGGACGAGCCGGGTCAGGCGGCGGCCGCGGCCTTGATCACGATGCCGGGTTGCCGCAGGCGATCCGGCAGACGTCCCGCCTCCTCCTCGCTGAACCCGGGCCCGGCCAGCGTGCCATCGGGCTCGAAGAAGGCGGCATATCGGTCGCGATGCTCGCCGGCGTAGGCGTAGGCCGACGCGATACCCATTCGCTTGAGCTCGGGAAAGTCCTTGAGCAGGCCGGCGACCGTATAGCCGTTGGCCCGCAGCTCGAGCATCTGGCGCACGGTGAGCCGGGTCCCGTAGCAGAACGGCTCGCCGTTCATCACCAGCGGATCCACCTTGACCCACTTGATCGTCATCGGAGCTCCTAGACGCCCTTGTACAGCGCCGCGGCGATGGGGTTTCGACGACGCGCGTCGCCCGCCAGCCGTCGGTACCAGCGATAGATCTCGATTGCGGCATCGAGCGCACGGTCCGCGGACGCCATCTCCTGCTCGCCGAGGAACCCTCGCGCGCCGGCCCGGATCCCCTCGCACAGCCCGATGGCGTCGTCGACCGGGACCTTCCGCCGGCGGAACACCGGGGCGGACTGATCGGCGAACTCGCGCAGCCAGAACGGATCGTCGCCCGCCACGCACAGCGCGAGCTGGTCGGTGAGCACCTCGGCGTCGCGGAGCAGGTTGCGCAGCCCCACCTCGTCGTGGCGGTCTCGCATCGTCGGGTCCGCGTCGAGCGCGACCTCGAGCGCCCGAACGGCGATCGCGTCGCGGGCCGTGCGAAGCCGGTTGGCGGCCTCTGGATGGACGCTCAGGCTGCGCGGCGGACGACCGAGGGAGGGGTGGCTCACGGTTCCTGAGGATACCGTCCCGGACGGGCGCGCGTAGCATCCGTGCCATGGATGAGTCGGGTGGCGGGCGCGCCGGCGATCGAGGTCATGGGGAGCAGACGCGGGACGATCGAGTGCCCGGCGATCGGCCGCCGACGGCAGCAGCGCAGCGGACGCGCCCGCTGGATCGGGCACCCGGCGAGCGATACGGGACGGTCGCCGCCGACACGACTGGTGCAGGCCAGGGACCCGGGGCAGCCCAGGCCATCGCCGCCGTCGCCCTCACGACCGTGGCGGGCGCCGCCCTGTACGCGGTGCTCGGATCGTTCGATCTCGGCGTCGGGATGCTGGTCGTCGCGGCGTTCATGGGGTGGGCGGTCTCGCTCGCGGTCGTGTGGGCGCGCGTGCCCGGGCCCGGCCGGCGACCATGGCTCCGAGCGGCTGGGGCGGCGGTGCTCGCCGCCGGGTCCGTGGTGGGTGGGCTGGTCGCGTTGTGGGCCTGGGCGCTGACCGAGGGTGGCGTGCTCGGACCGATTGCCTACGCCGACGCCCGGTTCGGCATCCTCGCCCTGGTCCAGGTGGTGGTCGCGGCCGTCGTCGCCGCGATCCGAGCCCGCTGAGGCCCGTCAGCCGGCCGCTCCCGCCGCTCCCGCCGCTCCCAGCTCGCCGGCGATCGCCGGCGGCGTGAGCTGCTCGCGCAGGAGCCGTCCGAAGCGGGCGGCTCGGTCGGCCCCGGGAGCCGCGTCGAGCCACTGCCTGATGAGCGCCTCGCCCTCGGGATAGACGTGCACGTACAACCGCCACAGCGGGTGGTCGATGAACTCCATGCGCTTGGCCGCGGCCTCTGGCGCGATCCTGCCGACGTCGACCAGGTAGTCGAGCACGCGTGCAGGTGGCCAGCCGTCCTCGTGGAGCAGCAGCGCAGCGTTGAGCCTCGCACCGTTCAGGGTGCGACGCAGCCCGGCGACGGTCGCCGCGCGAGCTGCCGCATCCGCAAGCACGGCCGCGTCGGACGCGAGGTCGAGTCCGGCCATGTCCGCCAGCTCGACCAGCAGCGGTGCGAGCTCATCGGGCGCCACGACCAGCGTGCGGCCGGCCTCCGCCAGTCCCTCCGAGATCAGGCACTCCGGCGTGTTGATCAGCAGGATGCTCGCCTCCAGGCGACCCAGCTCCTCGACCAGCACCCGCTCCTTGATCGTGTGCTCGAGGTGGTGGCCGGGATAGGTCTCGTGGGCCACCGTCGCCACCAGCGCAGGGAGCCTGATCGGCAGGTCGAGGTTGAGGTCGAACCGGGAGTGGAAGCCGCCGTCGTACCAGTTGTAGCCCGACCACGGCTGACCGTGGACCAGCGACAGCCGCAGTGCCTCGCCCTCGGGTAGCTCGAACAGGCCGGCGGCGCGGGCCCGGAACCGATCGACGAGGCCATCGACGACCGCCCGAACCCGCTCCGGCGCGACGGTCCACATGTCGTCCCAGGCCGCGAGGCGGTCAGCGAGCGGTGTCGTGCCTGGAAGCAGCCCGTCCAATGCGCGCGCCGCCTCGTCGAACAGGGCCTCCGAGCGGCGAACCGGCGTGTGCGCGAAGCAGCGCGAGACCTGGTCGAGGTAGCCGATCTCCGCGCCGGCGCGCACGCGGGCGAGGGTCTCGAGCGCGGTCAGCTGTCGATCCAGCCAGTCGCGGCGGTCCGTCTCGGCGACCTCGGTCGCCACGCGATCCCGCAGGGCCGCGGCGTCATCGGCCAGCCTGGCTGGAGCACGGAGCGGCTCCATGTCGACCTGTGCCTTGAGGTCGGCCGGGCCGAAGTAGGCGTCCACGGTCCCCGGCAGCTGCTGATCGAGCCGCAGCGCCAGCAGCAGGTAGTCCCGGGCGACGGGATCGGGGACCGGGACATCGCGCACCCCGCCCACGGCCGGGATGCGGAGACGATCGGTCATCGCTGCAGTCGTTCCGGCCGGGGCGCCCGGCGCGGGGCGGCGGGATCGTGGGCCGCGTGCTCCGCCGCGGCACGGCGCGCGTCGTCGAGCCGGCGCTGCATCGCGGGATCGAGCGGGATGGTGCGATGGCTGTCCCGGCCCAGCCGGCGGGTGCGCCCCGCCGGCGTCATGCCGGCCGTCGGCGGCTCGCTCGACGGCGTTCGTCCCGGTACCCGACATCTCGCCCATGGCAGCACCCGGCACCTCGCCCATGCCCTGGCCCGTCGCGATGCCACCGGTCTCGCCCCGGAACGGCATCCCCTGCCGCTCGACCGCCTCGAGGCTCATCCGCAGCGCGGCCGTCTTCTGCTCCGCGACCTCGCGCACATACGCGGCTTCCTCGTCCCGGCTCATCGCCCGTCCGCGCACGATGTCCTTGGGCTTGCCCACCATCAGCCACGCGAGGTGGTAACGATCCATGGTCCCCCACGCGGTCGCGAGCAGGTCATCGGACAGCTGGAGCCAGGTCTGGAGCCCGGTGAGCGACGGCTGCGCGCCCAGCCGCTCACCCTCGGCGATCAGCTGGCGCGTGCGAAGGATGAGCTCGTCCCGCGTCATGCGTTGAGTCTATGACCACGGCGCGGCTGGGCGCCCCCGCCCGAGCGATCACCGCCCAGCCCGGCGTCAGCCCGCGCGACCACGACCCCGCGTCAGCCCTCGCGGATGAACGCCTCGCGCGCAGCCCTCGCCCGCATCGTCCACGGCCCGGGCCGCCCGTCCCCGATCGGATGACCGTTGAACCGGGTCACCGGTAGCACGCCCGCGACCGACGAGCACAGGAACGCCTCGCGCGCCGCCGCGAGCTCGTCGGGTGTCAGCCAGCCCTCCACCGGGCGCAGCCCGGCGTCGGCCCCCCAGCGCAGCAGCCAGGAGCGCGTGGTGCCGGGCAGGATCGCGCACTCGAGCGCGGGCGTGGCGAGCTCGATGGCGCCATCGGCCGCGTCGCGCACCAGGAACACGTTGGCCGTGGTCGCCTCGGACAGGTGCCCCGACTCGGTCAGGAACAGCGCATCCTCGGCCCCTGCCTGCCGCGCCTCGATGCGCGCGTAGACGTAGTCGACCCGGCTCGTCGTCTTGAGCGTCACGACCGGGTTACCCGGGTCGCGCCGGATGGCGGAAGCCACCAGTGACAGCCCGCGCTCGAGATGGTCGGCAGGCACCGGAGGCACGGGCCACGCCTGGATCACGACCGTCGGCACGAGCGTCGTCCCGGCGGGCGGCAGCAGGCCACGCGACGGCCACGTGCCGCGCGAGACGGTGATCCGGAGCGAGGCGTCGCCGTCCGGCCCGTCCAGCCCTTCGGCCGCGAGCAGCTCCGTGATGCCCCGCGCCAGCCTGGCGTCGATGTCGGCCGGGAGCTCGAAGGCCAGCACCGCGGCCGAGCGGCGCAGCCGGGCGACGTGCGCATCGAGCTCGGTGACCCGCCCGCCGCGTGCCCGGAGCGTCTCGAAGATCCCGTCGCCCAGCTGGAACGCACGATCGAACGCCGAGACGTGCGGACCGGCCGCCGGCCGTAGCTCGCCGTCGATCCATACGAAGCCAGGGCCGTTCGTCATCGATCGACCTCGGTCGCCTGAAGCGCACGCAGTGGCCCGCGGGCCTTGATCACCGTCTCCATCCATTCGCCCTCGGGGTCGCTGCGCCACGTGATCCCGCCGCCGACGTGGAGCGTCAGACGCTCGCCATCGGCGACCAGCGTTCGGATGAGGATGCTGGACCCGACACGCCCATCCGGCCCGAGCCACACCATCGCCCCGCAGTACGGGCCGCGCCGCACCGGCTCCAGCGACTCGATCACCTCCATCGCCCGGATCTTGGGGGCACCCGTGATGCTGCCGCCCGGAAACGCCCCCGCCAGCAGGTCGAATGCGTCCGCGTCCGGTCGAAGCCTCCCTGCCACGGTGGTGACGAGATGCTGGACGGTCGCCGTCCGTTCCGGGCGAACGAGCCGCGGCACCCGGACGCTGCCCGGTTCGCACGCCCGGCCGAGGTCGTTCCGCAGCACGTCCACGATCATCACGTTCTCGGCCTGATCCTTGGCGCTCATCAACAGCTCGCGCAGCAGGGCGCGGTCACGCTCGGGTGTGCCGCCGCGTGGCCGCGTGCCCTTGATCGGATCCGCGCGGACGACGCGATCGGCGTCGACCGACAGGAATGGCTCCGGCGAGGCGGACAGGATGGCCCGCGAGGTACCGCCGTGGCCGTGCCGACCGAGGTCGAGATACCCGGCGAACAGCGCCGGATCCCCCGCACGCAGTCGCCGGAACAACGGCCACGGGTCGCCCTTGAACGGCGCCTCGAGGCGGCGCGCCAGGTTGGCCTGGTAGATCTCCCCGCGGGCGATCGCCTCCCGGATCGTCCCGACCTGGCCGACCCAGCGGTCGTGAGGCGTTCGCGAGCGGAATGCCAACGGTGCCTCGACGCCGCGGGTCCAGGCCCGCCCGACCGGCGCCACGCCGGTCGCGCGACGCGGGCGAGCACGTCACGCAGGCGCCGCTCGAGCCGGTCGCCGTCGCCGTCGAGCGCTCGCCCGGCCAGCCACGCGACACGGAGCCGACGATCCCATGCGAGCACCCAGTCGTGGAGCGCGAGTCGGAGCACCGGCAGATCCTGGTCGGCGGCCGCGAGATTCGGCAGTCGCTCAAACCGGCGACCGAGGTCATAGCCCAGGTAGCCGACGAGCCCACCGCCGAACGGCGGCGGCACGGGTCCACGTTCATCTCCGACCACCGGCCGGCCGTCAACGACAGCATGCCCACCTCCCGGCGCCGATCGATCGAGCCGTGCCAGCAGGGCACGCGCGTCGCGGAACGGATCGTCGCCAGGGCTGGCGTCCTCCAGCACCTCCGCCGGATCGGCCGTCAGGTAGCTCCAGCGACCGGTCCGGCCCGGCCGAGCGCTCTCCAGCAGGGCGAGCCCGGGCAGGTCGTGAAACGCCTCGGCGGCGTCGACCGGTGCGACGGTGTCCAGGACGGGGAGGCGAACCGCGATGGATCCACCGGAGCCATCGGAGCCGGCGGGGTCACCATGGACGACGGCCGCCAGCCCCTCCAGCGAGGCCCGCGCGCGTCCGGAAGTGCCGCCCTGCGCGGAAGCGCCGACCTGCGCGGAAGCGCGCGAGACAGAACGGTGAGCCAGGAACGTCGACACGGGTCGATGATAGGGGTGCCGCACGACCACGATCGGTGCGTGGATCGACGGCCACCACCGGAGGGATGCCGTGTCCGCCCGCGATCTCGGTCTTCGCATCGGCCGCCTCGACCCCGGCCCGCTGGATGCGATCACCGACGTCGGTGGCGTCCGCGTGGGCCACACGACACTGATCTCCGGCGAGGGTCCGCTGGTGGTGGGCTCGGGGCCGGTGCGGACGGGCGTCACCGTCGTGCTCCCCCACGATGGCGACGTATGGACCGAGCCGGTCTTCGCCGGCAGCCACCGGCTCAACGGCAACGGCGAGCTCACGGGGCTGGAGTGGATCCGCGAGGCCGGTTTGCTCGGCGGTCCGGTGGCGATCACCAACACCCACAGCGTGGGTGTCGTTCGCGACGCGTTGGTCGCGTATGGCATCGCTCACCGCCGCCACGAGGGCGGCCTGTGGTCGCTGCCGGTCGTGGGTGAGACGTGGGACGGCGGTCTCAACGACGTCGACGGGCTCCATGTCAGACCGGCGCACGTCGACGCAGCCCTCGATGGCGCGGCCGGCGGTCCGGTCGCCCAGGGCAACGTCGGCGGGGGCACGGGCATGGTGTGCCACGAGTTCAAGGGCGGGATCGGCACCGCGTCACGGCTCACCCCCGCGCCCGACGCCGGCTGGACGGTGGGTGTCCTGGTCCAGGCGAACTACGGCGAGCGCGAGCAGCTCCGCGTCGACGGTGTGCCCGTGGGCCTCGAGATCCCGGTGTCGGACGTGCCCACCCCGTACCCGGCCGAGCCGCGCGCGGATGCGGCGCGGACCCCGGAGCCCGGCTCCGGCTCGATCATCGTGGTGGTGGCGACCGACGCGCCACTCCTGCCGCACCAGTGCCGGCGCCTCGCGCAGCGAGCGGCGCTCGGGCTGGCGCGCATGGGGAGCACGGCCAACAACTCGTCGGGCGACCTGATCCTCGCGTTCGCCACCGGCAACCGAGGGCTCACCAATGCCGACGAGCCGGGACCCGAGGTGCCGCGCAGCATGACGGTCCGGATGGTGCCCGACAACCGCCTCACCCCGCTGTTCAAGGCGACGGCCGAGGCGACCGAGGCGGCGATCGTGAACGCGCTGCTGGCGGCCGAGACGATGATCGGTCGTGATGGCGTCACCGCCCACGCGCTCGACCACGACCGGCTGCTGGACGTGATGGCCCGCTACGGGCGCGGTCCGCGGGCTGACCGTCGGTCGCCGAGCACCTGATGCCGACCCGCATCCGGCCGGCCATCGACGCGGACGTGGCGGCCATCCGCGAGATCCTGACGGCGCATGACGAGGACGAGCCCGGGCAGCAGCCGGACATCACCGGGCCATACCTGCGCCACCTCATTGCGCGTCACCGGGCGCTCGTAACCACCGACGACGACGTGGTGGTCGGCTACGGCGCAACGGTCGAGACGGGCATCTCTACGCACCTCGCTGACCTGTTCGTGCACCCGGATCGGCTGGGTCGGGGCATCGGCCGGCAGCTGCTGCGGGAGCTGTTCGGTGACGCGCGGACGCGAACGACGTTCGCGTCCCGGGACCCGCGAGCGCTCCCCGTCTACGTCCGCGCCGGGATGCTGCCGACCTGGATCAACCTCTACCTCGCGGGCGACGCGTCGTCGCTGCCCCCAGTGGGGCGCGGCCTCGTCGTGGACGAGGCGCCTCCGGCCCGCCTGGCCGACATCGAGCACGCCTGGACGGGTGCCGATCGCCGGGTCGACCACGCGTTCTGGGCCTCCCGGCCGGACGCCGATCCGTTCCTGGTCTCGGATGAGCGCGGACCACTGGCTTTGGGCCACGCTCGCGCGTCGTCACGCTCGACCGCCCGCTCGCTGGGTCGCCTCGTGATCCGGCCTGACACCGACCCGGTCGCACCGATCATCGCGGCCCTGCGCCGAGCCGGTCACGACGGCCGGGTGTCGACGACCGTTCCCGGGCCGAACCCGGTGCTGCGGCTGCTGCTCGAGCACGGCTTCCGGATCGAAGACCAGGATCAGGCCATGGCCAGCGATCCGGACCTGGTGGACCCGCGATATCTGCTGCCCAACCCGGCGATGCTCTGATGAACGTCGCGGCGTGCGCCGGGCCGGTCTAGCGCTCGATCGGCACCCCGACCATCGAACCCCACTCCGTCCACGATCCGTCGTAGTTGCGGACGCGCTCGAACCCCAGCAGCTCGTGGAGCACGAACCAGGAGTGGGACGAGCGCTCGCCGATCCGGCAGTAGGCGATCACGTTGCGGTCGGGTGTGATCCCGTTCGCGCCATACAGCGCCGTGAGCGCCTCGGAGTCCTTGAACGTCCCGTCCTCGCGCACGGTCTGGGCCCACGGGATCGACGCGGCGCCCGGGATGTGCCCGCCACGCTGTGCCGTCTCGGTCATGCCGGGCGGGGCGATCACCTCGCCGCTGAACTCCGCGGGCGACCGGACATCGACGAGGGCGAGGTCGCCGTCACCCAGCCGCGGCAGGATGTCGTCGCGGAACGCGCGGAACGCGAAGTCGGCGTCGGGAAGCCGGATGCCGGTTGCCGGATAGGACGGGGTGTCGGTGGACAGCGGCAGGTTGTGGTCGAGCCAGTACCTGCGCCCACCGTTGAGCAGCTTGACCCGCTCGACGCCGTACAGCTTGAGCTGCCAGTAGGCCCAGGCGGCGAACCAGTTGTTGTTGTCGCCGTACAGGACGATGGTGGTGTCGGGCCCGATCCCGCTGCGGCTCAGCAGCTCGCTGAAATCGTCGCGGGATGCGATGTCCCGGCGCATGCCGTCGGACAGCTGGCTCGTCCAGCTCCAGGCAACGGCGCCCGGGATATGGCTCTGGTCGTAGGCGGTGGTATCGACGTCGACCTCGACGAACCGGACCGATCGATCGTTGAGATGGGCTGCCGCCCATTCGGCTGAGACGAGGACGTCGCGCGCGTAACCGGACACGGTCATGAATGTGGTGCTCCTGTCGCATGGTCGGGGGGAGGGGGACGCGCTCCGAGTCGCCCGGTGGCGGCGGGGCGTGACCCGTCACGGACGGGGTGAGTGGACGGCGGACGCGATCCCGTCAGCGGGACCGGGTCCGCCCGGGACACGCGCAGCGGCCTCCGGAAGCCGGTGCCGAGACGCGACGGCTGGTCATCAGCCGCCTCCTGCGATGTGGTCACGACGCGCAAATGCGTCGAGGGCCCGCCGGCATTCGGCCGCTTCGCGCTCCGCCTGGCGGACGATCCATGGGTCGACGCGGCTCGAGTCCTCGAGCGTGAGCGTCGGTCCGGCGGCGCCATCATCGAGCACGATGCCTGACGTGTTGCGATAGTCGGCCATCCAGTTCGCCTGGAGCGCGATCAGCGCGTCGACGACCACCGCCCGGGTGAACAGCCAGTCGAGGTGGATCGCATTCAGGCGATCGACCAGGTCGTCAATCCGCACCGGCCGGCCGCGATCGATCCGGGCGACCACGTCCACGATCCGCAACGTGCTGAACGGATCGCCGGCCTCGGCGATCGTCGGCGGCTGGAGGGTGACGTCCGGCATCCCGTCGGGCGGGGGCCGGCTGCCGATCACGCCCGGCTGGGCAACGAGAGGGTTCGACATCGGATATCCGAGTTGGTTGGTCGGGATTGAAGGCTAGCACAGCGGACACGGACCGAAAAGCGCCGGCTCGCGACGCCGGAGCCAGCGCTTCAAGGCGCGCCGACCGGGCTTCCGATCTCAGCCGGCCGACGGCGCGACGACGGCGTCACCGGGGCTCGGTGCGCGTCGCCGGCCGCTCCCTCAGGCCTCAGAGCAGCTCGTGGTTGGCGGTTGCCGTCGGCTGCCCCTCGGCGGGTCGCGGCTCCTCACCGGGGCCGTACTCGGGCGTGCCGGCGGCCTCGAGCACCGGCAGCTCCGCGCCGGCCTCCGACGAGCGCCCCTCGATCGCCCCGACGCCGTAGGGAACCCATTTCGAAGGATCCTTGAGGCGATGCGTCTCGGTCGCGCCGCGGTCGTGGACCTGGGTGAAGCCGGCCGGCTCGATCCACATCCGCTTGCCGTCGAGCAGCCCCGTCACGCCCTCCTGACCTGGCTCGGGCCGCGGGTTCTGGCAGTACGAGCAGTGTGCGCTGTCGTGCGGCGTGTACTCGGTCGGCTCCTCGTACGTGGTGATGTAGCCCTCGTAGTTGCGCAGGATCACCTTGTGATCGGAGGAGGACACCACATAGTTGGGCATCACCGGGATCTTCCCGCCACCACCGGGCGCATCGATGATGTACTGCGGCACCGCGTAGCCCGAGGTGTGCCCCCGCAGGCCCTCGATGATCTCGAGGCCCTTGCCCACCGGGGTTCGGAAATGCCCGGCCCCCTCGACCAGGTCGCACTGGTAGATGTAGTAGGGCCGGACCCGGATCTCCACCAGCTTCTGGACCAGGTCGCGCTGGATGTGGACGCAGTCGTTGATGCCCGCCAGAAGCACCGACTGGTTGCCCAGCGGGATCCCGGCGCGGCTGAGCTTGTCGCACGCGCGCGCCAGCTCGGGCGTGATCTCGTTGGGGTGGTTGACGTGGATGTTGAGCCACATCGGGTGGTACTTGGCGAGCATCTCGCACAGCTCGTCGTCGATCCGCTGGGGCAGGAACACCGGCACGCGCGACCCGATCCGGATGATCTCGACGTGCGGGATCTCGCGCAGCCCGCGGATCGCCGACTCGAGCAGCTTGGGCGCGAGTGTCAGCCCGTCGCCACCGGAGATCAGCACGTCGCGGATCTGGGGCGTACGGCGAATGTAGTCGAGCTGGGCCTCGTGCTCGCGACGGTTGAAGTTCTGGGTCGGGTCGCCGACGATCCGGCTCCGGGTGCAGTACCGGCAGTAGCTCGCGCACTGGGTGGTGATCAGCATCAGCACCCGGTCGGGGTAGCGGTGGACGAGACCCGGCACAGGGGAGTGGCGGTCCTCCGCGAGGCTGTCCTCCATCATCCCGGTGAAGCTGTGGAGCTCGCGGCCGAGCGGGATGATCTGGCGTCGGATCGGGTCGTTCGGATCCCTGGGATCGATCAGGCTGATGAAGTAGGGCGTGACATCGACCCGGAACTTGTCGGGAGCCGACAGGCCCTCGCGCTCCTCGTCGGTGAGCTCCAGGATCTGCTCGATCTCAGCCAGGTCGTTGACCCGGTTGGACAGCTGCCAGCGCCAGTCATTCCACTTCTCGTCGGGCACGTCCGCCCACATCGGCGCCCGACGGCTGACCGCGGGCTTGCCGTCCGGGCCGAGCGCCTGGGCCGGGTCTCGCCGGTTGACGAACGGGGCCTCGGCAGCCGTCAGCGCGCCGCCGCCGGATCGTGTCCGCGCCTCCGTCTCCATCGAGCCACCTCCGTTCATTCATCGCGCCTGGCGTCGCGAGCACCGCGTGCGCAATGCATAGAACCTATTCACAGTGAATGGAGCTCGATCATAGCGAAGGGCGGCTTGGGCGTCCACGCTGCGGGCTGCCGGTCGAGGTTCGAGCGACATCGGAGCCGGCGCCCGGGACGCGGTGCACACAGGAGCGCCGGTGTCGGGGAGCCACTGCCCGGCTGTGGCGTGCTGGCCGGCTGAGATGTCGCGACCGCTCGGCGGCGGCGGCGGGTCGCCTGGAACGCCTGGCCGCCTCGGGGCGCCGGCGCCTCGGGGTGCCGGCCGCCTGGCCGCCTGGAACGCCAGGAGAGCCCTCCAGCGGTCCTCAACACCTCCAAGCCACGACTCATCCCCTCCGGTGCACGGCTCGTACGCGGCGCGATCCATGTGGGCGGCGGTGCCGCGATCAGGCTCGCCCACCGTCCCAGCTGGCGGATCTGGCATGCGGCCACCACGCGGGACCGCTGCAGTGAACGGGTGGCGATCCAACCAGTCGGGGCACGTGCGCGGCTGGGTCACAGCTGCAGTCGGTCACGGGCGCAGCCGGGCGGGTCAGCGCGTGCCCGCGCGGCGGCAGGGCGTCCGAGGCAGGCGCGGCATGTCGGTCGAAACCGCCGAGTCGATCGCCGTGGTGAGCCGGCCGTCGACGCGGGTCCGGGCTCGCCCTGTCCGCGGCCGGCCAGGTTCCGGGACGTGATGCCGGACAGAAGCGACGCTACGGGAGGACCTCAGGCCCGCACAAGTCCGAATGGGGCCGGGAAGGTGCTCGGGCCGGCTCGCCGGCCGCCGTCAGTCGCCGATGACGCTCCACAGCAGGCCCATCACGATGAAGAAGCCGCTGAACAGGGCGATGAGGCCCAGGCCGCCGTACGGGGAGCTCGCACCTTCGTGCGGCACCAGCTGGAGTCCGATCCCGAACACGATGGCCCAGACGACGAACAGCGCCGCGAACAGCAGCTTCGAGTTGGGCCCGGTGATCCGGCGCGCCCAGCCCGGGCGACCACCTTCGGCAACCAGGGCAGACTTGAGGAACGTGAACACGAACGCGCCCGCCACGGTCGACGCCGCGAGCAGGATCACGAGGTGCTGCGGAAATTCCTGGAACCAGATCGTGAAGATCGTCACGCGGGGGCCCTCGGAGTCGGGACGGGTAGGGTCGCGAAATGCCGCTGCGCCGGCGGTCGCACGATGCTAACAGAACCAATCGGGCGAGCGGCGTGAGCGCGCATCCCGTGTAACATGCTACCCGTGACACGCATGTTCCAAATCGCCGTATTCCAAATCGCCGTATTCCAATTCGCCCCATGCGCGGACGACCCCCGGTGACGTTCGATCGGCTCGGTCGGTTCGCCGTGCGGCGCCGGTGGTGGATCGTGGCCGCCTGGATCCTGCTCATCGTGGCCGCGATCCCGTTCGCTCCGCGCGCCCCCGGCGCGCTGTCTCCCGGGGGCTTCATTCTCGATGACCTCGAATCCGCGCGCGCCAAGCAGCTGCTCCAGGACGAGCTGGGAGCCGAGCCCTCGGCGTTCGTGCTCGTGTACACCTCGGCGACGATGACGGCCGGCACACCCGCCTGGAACGCGGCCGTCGCAACCGCAACGCGCGATGTCGCCTCGGCACCGCACGTGACCCGGATCCTGTCGCACGCGATGGCGCCCAGCCAGGTCTCGCCCGATGGGCACACGGCCTACGACATCGTGTTCCTGGACCTCCCGCCGGACGACTCGCCTGATGCCATACCGCCCGTCCAGGCGCGGCTCCACGAGGTGGCCGGGCCTGACCGTCCAGATCGGCGGCGGGCCCGCCTTCTACGGCGACGTGCAGGCGGTGACCGAGACCGACCTTCGGCGAAGCGAGCTGATCTCGCTGCCGCTCGCAGCGCTCGCGCTACTGCTCGTGTTCGGATCCGTGATCGCGGCCGGGATCCCGCTCGTGGTCGGCGGGACGGCCGTCCTCGTGGCCCTGGCGGGCATCTTCGTCGTGGCGTCGCTGACCCCGATGAGCATCTTCGTGCTCAACCTGGCCACGCTGCTCGGCCTCGGTCTGGGCGTCGACTACTCGCTGCTCATGACCAGCCGGTTCCGCGAGGAGCTCGCTCGGCGCGACGGTCCGGACCGGGTCGCCGAAGCGGTCCGCGTCACCGTCGCCACGGCCGGACGCGCTGTGTTCTTCTCGGGCCTCACGGTGCTGCTCGGGTTGCTGGGCCTGGTGCTGTTCGAGTTCATGATCCTGCGCTCGGTCGGGATCGCCGGCGCGATCGTGGTCGGGCTGGCCGTTGCATCGGCGATCACGTTGCTGCCCGCGATCCTGGCGATCGTCGGAACCCGGATCGACGCACTGGCGGTTCGCCGGGTCGTCGTGGAGCCCGGCGCGGACGGGCCGTGGGCGCGGTTCGCGCGACGGGTGATGCGGCATCCGGTCGCCGTGCTCGTCCCCACGCTCAGCCTGCTGCTGGTGCTGGGCATCCCGTTCCTCCACGTGCGGTTCAACGCGCCCGACGCCACCATCCTGCCGGCATCGGTTCCGTCGAGGGCGGCGTTCGACACGCTGACCCGGGAGTTCGGAGAGGGGCCGTTCGCGCCGATCGAGATCGCCATCCGGACATCCGGCGATGCGACGCAGCCTGGCAACGTCGCGCTGCTGTACGACTACGCCCGGCGCCTGGAGGCCGACCCGCGGGTGGTCCGGGTGGACAGCCTGGTGACCCTCGACCCGCGCCTGACCCTGGCGCAGTACCAGCTGCTGTATGCCGCACCCGGAGGTCCGCCAGATCGCTACGCGGCGACGGCGCTGGCCGCGACCACGCGCGCCGACCTGACGGCGTTCACCGTGTACACCCCGTTCGGTCCCAACAACGAGGACGGGCGGGCGCTCGTGCGCGAGCTGCGCGATCCGGCGAGCCCGCTGGCGCCGCCGGCCGGGATGGCGGTTCTGATCGGCGGTGGCGCGGCCGATGTGGAGGACGTCGTCAGCCGCGTGTGGTCCGACTTCCCGCGCACTGCCGCGTTCATCGTCGTGACCACGTTCCTGGTGCTGTTCGTGCTGCTTCGCTCGATGGTGCTGCCGGTCAAGGCGCTGGTGATGAACACACTCTCGATCGTGGCCAGCTTCGGGGCGCTGGTGTGGATCTTCCAGGACGGCAACCTGTCCGCGCTGCTGGGGTTCCAGCCGCTGGGGTTCGTCGAGACCACGCAACCCGTGATCCTGTTCTGCGTGCTGTTCGGGTTGTCGATGGACTACGAGGTGTTCCTGCTGACCCGGATGAAGGAGGTCTGGGATCGGACCCATGACAACACCGAAGCCGTCGCCCGGGGGCTCGAGCGCAGCGGCAGGATCGTCTCCTCGGCGGCCCTGGTGGTGGTGGTCGTGGCCGGCTCGTTCGCGTTCGCCGACATCGTGCTGATCAAGGCGCTGGGCCTCGGGATCGCGATCGCGGTCGCGCTCGATGCCACGGTGGTCCGGGCGCTGCTCGTCCCGGCCACGATGCGCCTGCTGGGCCGCTGGAACTGGTGGGTGCCGTCGAAGCTCGACCGCGCATTGGGCCGGGTCCTGCCACGCAGCGAGGCCGAGGTGGAGGCGGCCGTTCGATGACCGATCGATGGATCGACCGCGTCCGGGTCCGCGCTGCCGTCCTGGGACTTGCGGTGGTGCTCGTCTCCTCGTGCGGGGGCCCGATCCTGGCCAACGCGCCCGCGGCTCATCCGGTGGTCAGTCCGGCACCATCGGCGACCGCCCGGCCCGATGACCCGCGCCCGGTGCGGCTGCCGGCCGACGACAGCCCGCACGATCGCCTCACCGAGTGGTGGTACTACACCGGCCATCTCCGCACGGGCGACGGCCGGCGCTTCGGCTTCGAGGACGTCGTGTTCCGTGCCGAGCGGGGGGACTTCCCGGTGTCGTGGGCGTCGCATCTGGCCCTCACCGACGAGACCGGCCGGACGTTCCACTACGCCCAGCGCAGCGAGGTGGGGCCGCAGGTGGACGTGCGGTCCATGGACCGTCCGGAGCCGTCGTTCGCGTTCGCGATCCTGGGCACGCAGCCGGGCCAGTCGGGTCCGGCGAAGTCTCCGTGGTCGATGGTCGGCGAGAACGGCTCGGACGCGCTGCGCGCCGCGGTCGCACCCGACGAGGTCCAGGGCGATGCGGTCGCGGGGTTCGGGATCGATCTCGAGCTCGCCGCAACCAGGCCACCGGTTCTCCACAACGGCGACGGCTGGATCGACTTCGGGCCGGCCGGCGGCTCGTACTACGTGTCGCGAACCAACATGACCGCGACCGGCACGGTGACCCTGGGCGGAACGCCGCTGGCGGTCGAGGGCACGGCCTGGTTCGATCATCAGTGGGGCGACTTCATCTCGGTTGGCGGAGGAGGCTGGGACTGGTTCGCCGTGAACCTCGACGACGGCACGGACCTGATGCTGTCGCTCGTCCGCGCCGCCGACGGGACCTACCCGCTCGTCTATGGCACGCTCGTCGATGCCGCCGGCACGACCCGGACGCTCACGGACAGCGACTTCGGGGTCGAGGTCGACGGGCACTGGACCAGCCCGCGCACGGGCGCCACCTACCCGGCCGGCTGGACGATCACGCTGCCTCACCAGGACCTGGTCGTGGGGCTGCACCCGACGGTCTCGCAGCAGGAGCTGGACACGCGGGCCACAACCGGCGTCGTGTACTGGGAGGGCTCGCAGGTCGTGACGGCGACCCGCAACGGCCGGCCGCTGGGTGGCCAGGCGTACGTCGAGCTGACGGGGTACGCCGACCGGTAGATCGCGACGACCGACAGCGACGGACGAGCGACGACGGCAACGGTCGCCGATCAGCCGCGCCGGAGGGCCAGCCCGGTGATGCCCAGCGAGATCACGATCATGATCGCGTACGTCACGCACCAGGCGCAGATCGCGTGGATCACGAACAGCTCGAGGTAGGTCAGATACGCGACCGCCAGGGTGGCAAGCAGCAGCAGGCCGTAGGCCCCGAGCAGCGCCCTGCGGTCAAGGCTCCGCCACCACACGAACGCGCACCCGAGGATCAGCAGCGACAGCCCGAACCCGAAGGCGGCAACGGGGACCCCGAACACCGCCGAGTACTCCGACGCGGCCACCGTCTCGCATCCGTGAACCGGCCCGCACACGGGTGCGCTGCCCATCAGGTGGACGACGAGCAGGTATCCCGAAGCCACCAGCCCGATGAGGGTGACGAGCATGAGCGGGATGCCGAGCGGGCCTCGCCTGGCCCGCTCGGGCTGCGGCTGCGTCAGGGGGCCGTGCTCGGCGAGGCAGCGTCGGATGCCGCGGGCGAGGCCGCGTCGGATGCCGCGGGCGATGCGGGTGCCGCGCTGGCGGCGGCCGCCTCGATCAGCGCGCCAAGCTCCTGCGCCGTCTTGAGCCCGACGATCTGCTGATCGCCGATGTACATGGTCGGGGTGGAGTTGATGCCCAGGCCGATCGCCTGATTGGTGGTGTCGGTCACGGTCTGGATCGCGCTCGCGCTGTCGAGACAGGTCTCGAATTGCGGCCCGTCCAGGCCGGCAGCCTCCGCGATCGCGGTCAACCGTTGACGACGGAAGCCACCCTGGTTCTCACCATCCTGGTTGTTGAACACCCAGTGGTCATAGTCGAAGTACTTGCCCTGGTCGACGGCGCACGCCGCGCCGGTGGCCGCCAGCTTCGATTCGTCCTCGCTGCCGCCTCGGCCCAGGATCGCGATGTCGTGGTGGACGATGCGGAGCGTTCCCGGCGTGACGTACTGGCTGACCAGGATCGGCTCCACCGACAGCGAGAACTGCGCGCAGATCGGGCACTGGTAGTCCTCGTAGACGTCGAGCGTGACCGCAGCGTCGCTGTTGCCGATCGCGCGCTCGTCGTTGTGGAGCAGCGCGGTCGGGTACCTGATCGCGGGATCCTGCAGCGTCCCGGTCGCCTTGCCACCCAGCTGCTGGATGCCCACGAAGCCCACGACCAGCACACCCACGATCACGGCGACGATCGTGATGTTGCGCGTCGTGAACAGGGACGAGCCACTCCCTCCTCCGCCACCTCGCGTCCGGCGCTCCTCGCGCGCGAGCTCGAAGCGTTCTCGACGTTCCGCGGCGCGGCGATCGCGCCGGCTGCTCTGGTTGGATTGCTGCTTGCCGCTCAGGGGAGGCCTCCGTGATCTAGCTCGTGGAACGCGCCGCCATTCTGGCGCAGATCGACCGACGAGGCGGCGGGAAGCCGCACGTTGGTCGGACGGACAGGGTCGTACAGGTTCGGCACTTGCGCATCGGCCGACGCTAGATGATACTTGGTCTCAACATGACCGAATCGCCTGTCGTCGGCCGCATCGCTCCTGCCGATGGAGCCGGGCACCAACCCCACGATCCAGCGCACGTGACCGACGCCGCCCATGCTCACGCCCACGCCGACGTCTGGCTGAGCGACGTGTCGGCGGGCTACGGGGATCGGACGGCGCTCGATCACATCACGGCGGTCGTGGAGCCGGGCAGCCTGCTGGCCGTGGTGGGTCCGAACGGCGCCGGCAAGAGCACGCTGCTCAAGCTGATGGCAGGCCTGCTCCGGCCGTGGACCGGCCGCATCGAGATCCTGGGTGCACCACCCGGACGCGAGGCTCGCCGGGTCGCCTACGTCCCGCAGGCGGAGCTCGTGGATTGGGCCTTCCCGGTAACCGTCGAGGACGTGGTGACGATGGGCCGCTTCCCGCGCCTGGGCCCCATCCGGCGCCCCGGTCGAGCCGACCGGAGGTCGGTCACCGATGCACTGGAGCAGGTAGGCATGGGCCAGCACCGTCAGACACAGATCGGGCGGCTGTCGGGCGGCCAGCGGCGGCGCGTGTTCCTGGCCCGGGCGCTGGCCGCCGAACCCGACCTGTTCCTGCTCGACGAGCCGGTGACCGGGATCGACACGACCACCCAGGAGCTGCTCATGGATCTGCTCGAGCAGCAGGCTGCCCGGGGCAAGACCGTGGTCGCCACGACCCACGATCTCGCTTGCGTCTCGCAACGCTTCCAGCAGGTCATGGCGATCAATCGCACCGTTGTCGCCCACGGGGCGTCGAACCTGGTGCTGGACGCGGATGTGCTGGCTCGGGCCTATGGCGGGCATCTGCTCGTCGTGGACGGCGCGACGGTCCTGCTCGACGACGCCCATCACCACGATGCCGCGGCACCGGGTGAGCGCCACTTCCACGACCAGGAGTCCAATCGCTGATGAGCTTCGTGCTGGATCCGCTCGCGTACGGGTTCTTCGTTCGGGCGCTGATCGCCTCGGCGCTGGTGGGCGTCGTGTGTGCGGTCGTCGGCACGTACGTGGTGCTGCGCGGGATCGCGTTCATCGGCGACGCCATCGCGCACGCCGGATTTCCGGGCGTCGTCGCCGCCTACATGCTGTCGATCCCGTTCTACCTCGGCGCGGCTGTGGCCGCGGTCGGCACCGCGCTCGCCATCGGGTACGTGACCAAGCGCGGCGGGCTGCGTCAGGACACCGCGATCGGCGTGCTGTTCGCCGGAACCTTCGCGTTCGGCGTGTTCCTGTTCAGCACCATCAAGGGTTACGTGGCGGACCTGTTCAGCTTCCTGCTGGGCAACGTGCTGGCCATCGGGCCCGAGGACCTGGTCGCCCTGGTGGTGCTCGGCCTGGGCGTGATCCTGGTGGTCGGCCTGCTGTGGAAGGAGCTGCTGTACGCGACCTTCGACCCGCTCGGAGCGGCGGCATCCGGCATGCCCGTCGATCGCCTCGAGTACCTGTTCCTGGCCCTGGTCGCGCTGACGATCGTGGTCAGCCTCCAGGCCGTGGGCATCATCCTCGTGGTCGCGATGCTGATCACGCCTGCCGCGACGGCCCAGATGCTGACCGCCCGGTTCACCCGGCTGATGGTCGGGGCAGCGGTGGTCGGGATCGCCAGCGCGGTGGTCGGGCTCTACCTCTCGTACTGGTTGAACGTGGCCAGCGGCGCCACCATCGTCCTCGTCGAGACGGCCCTGTTCCTGGTGGCGCTGGCCCTTGGGCCGCGCGGGCTGATCGCGCGGCGCCGGACGCCGGGCGCGGAGCACGCCATTGCCGTGAGCCCGGTCGCCCGATGACCTCGCCGTTCCTGAGCGCGATGGAGCATGCCGGTTGCCGGCTGACGGAGCCGAGACGCGCGGTCGCGGACCTCGTCTCGCAGCACGAGGGGCACTTCACGGCTGCCGAGATCGTCGCCGAGGCGCGTGACCGCCGGCCCGCGATCGGCCGGGCGACCGTGTTCCGGGCGCTGGATCTGTTCACCTCGCTCGGCCTGGTCGAACGCGTCGACCTGCCCGCCGGCGATCACGCCTACGTGACCTGTGAGCCGGCCCATCATCACCATGCGATCTGCACCCGCTGCGGGCGCTCGCTCGACCTCGCCGACATGGGCCTGGACCAGGTGCTCCTCGACGCGGGGCGACGCCTCGGCTTCCGCATCACCTCGCATCGCCTCGAGCTGTTCGGCCTGTGCGCGGCATGCCAGGCGAGCCGTCGACCCTGACCGACCCGAACCGGAGACCATCGATGTTCACCCTGCGGCGGCCGATGAGACTCGATCTCATGAACCACCACCCCGTCCGAGCGCGTCCCGGACGTCCGGGCCTTCGCCGGCTCGTCCTGCTCGCGCTCATGGCCGCCATGCTGGCGGCGTGTGGCTCAGCGTCACCTGCCGGACCGGCCACCCCGACGCCCGACGCCGATGCCGTCCCGGTCGTGGCCACGACGACCGTCTTCGCCGACCTCGTGGCCCAGGTCGGCGGGACGCGCGTGCGCGTCTCGAGCCTCGTTCCCAAGGGCGGCGAGGTGCATACCTTCGATCCCACCCCCGCCGATGTGCAACAGGTAACGCAGGCGCGTCTGGTGGTCCGCAACGGGCTGGGGCTGGACGACTGGCTCGAGGGGCTCGTCCACGATGCGGGGGCGTCCGCCCCGGTCGTTGCGCTGGGTGAGGATCTTCCGGGCGTCGAGTACCTCACCGGCGACAACGGCGCCGTGAACCCGCACCTGTGGATGAACGTGGCCTACACCGAGCTCTACGTTGACCGGATCGCGCAGGCGCTGGCATCGGTCGACCCGGCGGACGCAGCCACGTTCCAGGCGAATGCCGCGGCCTACCGCGCGACACTGGCTGACCTCGATACCTCGATCCGGAACCGGCTCGCCGCGATCCCCGCCGCAGATCGGACCGTGGTGTCATTCCACGACGCCTTCCCGTACTTCGCGAAGGCGTACGGGCTGACCATCGTCGGGAACATCGTCAATGCCCCCGGGCAGGATCCGAGCGCGGGCGACGTCGCGGCCCTGGTCGAGACCATCAGATCGAGTCACGCGACGGCCATCTTCGCCGAGGCACAGTTCAACGACGCGATCGCGCAGACCATTGCCGACGAGACGGGCGTCACGATCGTCACCGACCTGTACACGGGGACCCTGGGCGATCCGCCCGCGAATACCTATGTCGGCATGATGACCTCGAACGCCGACCGGATCGTGGTGGCGGTCGGCGGCGGCTGACCGGACCAGCGTACCGGCCCCGACCCGGACGATCTGCTCGGTCGGCGGGTGAAACCTTCGCGAACGACACGGCCTCAGAGCGACACCGGACCCAACGGGAGTCGTTCATGCCGTATCTCGCGCTCCGTTCCGCCCGCCCGCGCAGCGCGGCTCGTGACCATGGGGTCCGGCCATGCGCGTGAATGCCGCGACCCTCGTGGGCCTGGGCGCCATCGCCGCCCTGGTCGCGCTCGGGGTCACCGACCAGATTCTCCCGGCCGCTGACGACCGAACGGCGCAGCTGCGCCCCTGGATCGCGGCCCGAGCCATGGGCGTCACCGCCTACCTGCTGCTCGCATTCGAGGTGGCCCTCGGCCTGGTCCTCAGCCACCCCCGCAACACCGCGGAGTGGCGCAAGACCAAGCAGGTGTTCCCGTGGCACGAGATGGTCTCGGTGTTCACCGGTGCGTTCATCGCCCTCCATGTCGCGCTGCTGGTCGTCGACCCGTACGCGAACGTGGGCCTGATCGGCGCCTTCGTGCCCGGCTTCTCGGCGTACCGACCGGTGGCCGTCGGCCTGGGCTCGGTCGCGCTGTACGCCCTGATCTTCACGGCCGTGACCGCCAAATGGACACGCCTGCTGCCCACCGGCTGGTGGCTCAAGGTCCATCGCGTCGCCGCAGTCGTGTTCCTGATGACGTGGGTGCACGCAGTTCTCGCGGGCACCGACGGGGGCGTCCTACTGCCGCTGTATCTCGCCACCGGTCTGCCGATCCTGGCCGGTGTCGCCCATCGCTGGTGGACGGCCCGCGTCCGGCGCCGTCCGATCGCCGCCGGTGCCTCGTCACCGGCCTCCGACAACGACATTCCGTCGGGCGTCGCCACGCCCGTGCTGACCATCGTCCGGCCACAGCCGGCCACCATCGCCGTGGAGGAATCATGATGTCCGGGGAGCTGTTGCGACGGCTGGTCCGCCGAGCCGCGGTGCTCGCGCTGACGCTGGCCGTGATCGGAGTGGGGATCGGGACCGTGCAGGTCGCCGCCCAGTGGCGCGCGGAGGCCGCACCGATCGATGCGGCGCCGGTGGGGATGGACACCATCGCCAGCGATGCCGCGGCCGAGATCGACCGGACCACGTCGCTGTCCGGCCAGCTCGACGACGTGGCCACGCAGCTTTCGGATCTGGGGGGCGCGGTGTCGACCGCGAACCAGACCATCTCCGGCGATTCGGACAATGCACAGGTGCTCCAGCAGCAGCTGTCCGACGCAAAGTCCCGGCTGGAGACCCTCCAGCAGCAGCTGAAGGCCGCACAGAAGCGGCTGGATGCGCTCAACGCCGCAGCGGCCCGGCAGGCCGCCCTGAATGCGGCCGCAGCGAGGGCCACGGCGGCCCCCGCGGGCGGTTCCGCGACCTACCACGAGAACGAGCACGAGGGCGGTCACGATGACTGAGCGTGTGCTGCCGGCCGTCGCGATCCCGGCTCCCACCCTTCGCCGCGGTGGGACCGGTGTGCCGGCTCCCCGCCCACGGGCGATCCCTGAGCGCGCCCGCACCCCGGGGCAGGTCACCACGAGGTCAGTCCCCCGGGCCAAGGGCGCCCAGCACAACCAGGCGTGGCTCAGCACGCCGGCCAGGGCGGGCATGTTGCTGGGCGCATCGGCGGCCGTGTATGCCGTGAGCCTCGCGGGCATGAGCGCCCTCCAGGCGAACAGCGACGCTGATCTCGCCGCGCAGCGCCAGCCGTACGTCGACACGGTGGCGCAGGCACGCATCGCGAACGACCGGCTCGCGGCGGCGGTCGCGAAGGCCGATGCCGATGCCAAGGCGCTGGTCGCGACCTATGCCGCCGTGGGCGACGACGTCGCGGTGTACGAGTCGCGTCTCGACTCGCTGGCATCGCTGGTCGCGGACGTCCAGGGGTCTGCCGCGGCGCTGCCCACCCGGATCAGCCTGCCCAAGGTGACGGTCAGGGCACCGGTCTCCGTCTCTCGTGGGACGACGTCGGCACCCCGCACGACGACCAAGACCAGCGCGTCGGGCCGTTGACCACCCGGCTGGAGCTGGCGACGGCCAGGGGAGCCGGCCGGGCCAGCCCGGTCGAACGCGCCGCGCCGCCCGCCGACGACGTTCGCGCTCGCCACGCCGGACGACCGACGGCCGCGCTCGACCCGGACGGCACCTTCACGTTCGGGGGTCGCGCCCTCGGCTCGGCACTCAGGCTGTTCGTCACGCCGGGTACGCCCGGGACGACGTCACCCGACCCGCGCGGGGGTGTCGGACCTCGCGCGATCGGCGGGCCGGCGTCCGGCGCGCGCGCCGCCGTGCTGGCCTGGGAGGCCGTACGCGACGAGTTTGCGGCGGTCGACCGCTCGCTGTCTCGCTTCCGCCATGACAGCGAGCTGACCAGGCTGAATCGACTCGCCGGAACCGACACCATCGTCGCGGTGTCGTGGCGCCTGCGGACTGCGCTCGCGGCGATGCACCGGGCCGGGCGGATCACCGAGGGCCGGTTCGACGCCTCGGTGCTCGAGGCTCTCGAACGGATCGGTGAGCACGGTGCGGACCTGGGCGGCAGCGCAACCGCCGATGCTCCGGCCTCCGCCGCCCGGGCAGCGGCGAATGACGGCCTGCGTCCCTGGCTCGAACCGCGCGCGCTCGAGCGGCCGGCGAGGGTGATGGTTCCCGCCAGACCGCTCGACTCGGGCGGCATCGGCAAGGGCCTCGCGCTGCGCTGGGCCGCGAGACGGGCGGCGGCGATCGTCCCGGGCGGCGCGCTGCTGCTAGAGGCCGGTGGTGACGTGGTCGCAGCCGGTCATCATCCGGCAGGTGACTGGCGAGTGGGGATCGAAGACCCCGTGGGCGGCAGCGAGCCGGACACGCCGCCGATCGCGGTGGTCGGGATCCAGGCGGGCGCGGTCGCGACCTCGTCGATCGCTGTCCGGAACTGGACGGCGCCTGATGGCCGGCGTGTCCATCACCTGCTCGATCCGCGCACGGGCGAGCCGGCCAGGACCGGGCTGATCGCAGTCACCGTGGCAGGATCCGATCCTGCCTGGGCGGAGGTCTGGAGCAAGGCGCTGTTCCTGGCTGGTCGCGGCTCGATCGGCGATGAGGCTCGCTCGCGCGGCATGGCGGCATGGTGGGTCGATGACGCCGGGCATCTGGGGATGACGCCGGAGGCTCGCCTGCGGAGCGTGTGGGTCGCCGAGGAGCGCCTGGGCTAGCGATCCGGCACACGCCGGGCGGGGGCCGACGCATCAAACGCGTCGCGGGGACCTCGGTACCAAGCGCGTCGCGGGGGGCGCTGCATCAAGCGCGACGCAGGCTAGCGGGTGCCGACGATGAGACGACCTGGCCGGCCTCTCGGGCCGGTTCGCTACTCCGTGTGCGGGCCCGCTGCCGGGTCCGTGGGCGCCGCAGGCTGCGCCGACTCGGGCGGGGCCTCGGTCGCCGGCTCGGCCACGGTCTCCGGCCGCTCCCCCGGCATCGGCTCACCGAGCGCCGCCTGAAGCTCCGCCAGGGTGGGCATGCCTTCACGCGCCCCCGCCCGGGTGACCGAGATGCTCGCCGCGACGACCGCCCGCCTGGCTGCCGCCGCGAGGCTCAATCCTCCGGCCAGCGCGGCGGCCAGCGCCCCGTTGAGCGCATCGCCCGCGCCCGTGGCATCGACGGCCTTGACCCGCGGTGCCTTGATGTCCACGGCGCGGCCCGACTTCGGAACCAGAACCGCGCCGCTCGCTCCGAGCGACACGAAGATGGCCTCGCCGGCGCCGGGTCCTTCGCTGGTCGTCTCGAACAGCGTCCGCGCCGTGCGAATCGGGTCCTCGGCGCCGTTGGCAGCGCGGCCCGAGCGACGGGCGTCATCGGCCACGAGCCGGGCCAGCTCGCCCCGGTTCGGTGTGAGCACGTCGGCCAGCGACAGCACGGAACGATCGAGGCCATCGGCGGGGGCCGGGTTCAGGATCGTCCAGGCGCCACCCTCGTGCCCGATCCGGAGCGCTTCCCGTGCCGCTGCGGTCGGGATCTCGTGGGTCACGATGACCACGTCGCCGCGGTGGGGGTTCAGCCGGCCGAATGCCTGACGGACGTGCGCGGCCGTCAGGCCCGCGTTCGCCCCGGGGGCGACGGCGATCTGATTCTCGGCCTTCGCATCGACCAGGATCAGCGCGACGCCGGTGGCCGTGTGATCGAGCGTGACCAGCACGTCGGTGCCGACACCCTCCCGAGCCAGCGCGGCACGCGCCTCCGCCCCGAACGCATCGTCACCGAGAGCGGCGACGAGCATGACCGGCACGTCCAGCCGGGCAGCCGCGACCGCCTGGTTGCCACCCTTGCCGCCGTGGAACCGGGTGAACGTCCCACCCATCACCGTCTCGCCGGGGAGCGGCAGCCGCTCCCCCTGGACGACCAGGTCGACGTTGACCGATCCCACAACCAGGACCCGACCGCTCACGGGAACGTACCCCTCTGTCTCGGTCGTCATGAGCCGGTGACGAACTCGCCGCCGTCGACGCCGATGATCTCGCCGTTGATGAATGCCGTCCCATCACCGGACAGTGCGCGGATGGCGTTCGCCACGTCCTGCGGCGTCGTCATCCGGCCGGTGGGGTTACGTCGTGTCGCCGCCTCGATGATCGCGTCCTTCTCGGGGATCTTGAGCAGCGCCGGCGTCACCGTGACCCCCGCCCGGATCGCGTTGACGGTCACGCCCGTTCCCAGCCGGGCGAGCTCCATCGCCAGCTGGCGCACGTGCGACTCGAGCGCCGCCTTGGCCGAGGACACGACGCCATAGCTCGGTACTACCCGGCTGGACCCCTCCGATGTCATCGCAAACACCTTCGAGCCCTGCTCGAGATACCCGCCACGCCACAGGTCCTGCACCCAGTAGACGAGGCTGTTCGCCATCACGTCCTGGGTCATCTCCATCTTCTTGCGGTCGACGCCCGCCTTGGGGTCCTCGGCCAGGAACGGCACCAGCGAACCGAACGCGAGCGAGTGCATCACGACGCGAACGTACGGGTGGTGGCCGCTGGCGCGGGATTGCTCGAAGCGGTCCCCAAGGGTCTTGATCGCGGCCGCCCGCTTCTCATCGTCGGCGGCATTCATGTTGAGGTAGAGCGCTTCCGAGCCGAGCGCCTCGATCCCCGCTTTGACCTCGTCCACGTGCGTCCGCCCCGCACGGAAATCGAGGTGGACACCGCAGATCCGGTACCCCTCGGCGGCGAGCGACAGCGCCGTCGCCTCACCCATGCCCGACGACGCGCCGAGGATCAGCGCCCAGCGCTCGCGATCGTCGATCATGGCTCTCCTCCGGGGCGACGTGGGGCCCCACCGACGACACGCCGGCAAGGCGGTCCGAGTCTACCAGCGAGGTTCCCTCCGTCACCCACTTGCGTGCTAGGTTGGCACAGGGGAACCCCGGGTCCGGGCGGCGTCGATGGGGTGTCGGCCCGGGTGGCTACAGGCGTCGCATTCATGGGCCCTCTGGCCCTGACACCGACGACCGCGCCACGCATGATGCTGGCCGGCCGTGGTCGCTGCCCACCGACGGCGGGCCGCCGTTCGATCAGGCCATCTGGAGACGGATCATGAACCTTGGGATCGACCCGGCGCTCCTGGTGCTCATCGTCCCGCTCGTGGTGGTTGAGCTGGCCATGCTGATCCTGGCCGTGGTCGACCTGCTGCGCGAGGATCGCCGCGTGCGGGGCGGCAACAAGGGCGTGTGGGCCGTCATCATCGTGTTCGTCAACCTGATCGGCCCGATCCTGTACTTCCTGGTGGGTCGCGAGGAGGGGCCGGTCGAGCCGCAGGCGCCGGGACCGGGCGCGATGCCCGGCTGGGGGAGCCCGCACGATCCGCCGATCGTCGTGCCGGCCGCGAACGAGACGCCCGCGGGCGGCGAGTGGCTCGTCGCACCGCCTGCCGCCGCGAAGCAGCCGATCGCGGACGACGCACCCGCGGCGATCGCCATCGAGGGTCTGACAAAGCGGTATCGCGGAGGACTGCTCGCGCTCGATGCCCTCGCGATGGTGGTGCCCGAAGGATCCGTGTTCGGGTTGCTCGGCCCCAACGGGGCGGGCAAGACCACGACCCTGCGCCTGATCGCCGGGCTGACCCGCCCCACCTCGGGCCGGGTGCTCGTCGACGGTGTCGGGGTGACCGTTGACCCGCTGAGCGTACGCCGGCGGCTCGGCTACCTGGAGCAGGATCCCCGGGGCTATGGCTGGCTGACCGGACGGGAGCAGGTGCGCATGCTCGGACGGCTGCATGGGCTCGCCGGACCCGAGCTCGAGCAGGCCGTCTCGCTGGCCCTGTCCCGCGTCGACCTGGCCGGCGCGGCCGATCGCCGGGCCGGCACGTACTCGGGCGGCATGCGGCAACGGCTCGGGATCGCGGGCGCGCTCGTCCACCGCCCAACCATCGTCGTGCTCGATGAGCCGGTCAGCGCGCTCGACCCGGAGGGACGGCGCGATGTCCTCAACCTGATCGCCGCGCTGCGTGGAGAGACCACCGTCCTGTTCTCGACCCACGTGCTCGCCGACGTGGAGCGGATCTGCGACCGGGTCGGGATCCTCGATCACGGACAGCTCGTGGTCGAGGGGCCGCTGGCCGAGCTGCTCGACCGGTACGCGCTGCCGGTGTATCGCGTCGAGGCGGAGCCCGGCCAGGCCGACGAGCTCGAGCGTCTCGCGCAGCGGCTGCGGGCCGAGGAGTGGGTGACCGGGGCCTCGCTGGACCACGGGCTGCTGACGATCGCCGTATCGGATCCGGCGCGGGCAGCGCGCGACCTCCTGACGGCGATCACGGCCGAAGGCGTCGCGATCGTGTCCGTTGCCCGGGCGCGGCCCACCCTCGAGGACGTGTTCCTCCGGCTCACGGGCAACGACCGGGAGGCAGCGGCATGAACGGCTTCGCTGTGCTGCTGCGCAAGGAGCTGCTCGAGTCATGGCGGACGCGGCGGCTGCCGATCCTGGCGCTGTTGTTCGTGACCGTCGGGATCATCTCGCCGCTCACTGCGCGCTACCTCAACGAGATCCTCACCGCGGCCATCGGGGACCAGATCACCGTCCCGATGCCGATCCCCACGGCAGCGACGGCGCTGGAGCAGCTCCTGAAGAACCTGGGTCAGCTGGGAGCGCTGGCGGCGATCGCGCTGGCGATGGGCTCGGTCTCGGGCGAGCTCGACCGCGGCACCGCCGCGCTGGTCCTGGCACAACCGGCGACGCGGGCCGCCTTCCTGGTGGCGAAGCTGACCGGGATCGCCATCGTGCTGGGCACGTGCACCGCGCTCGCGGTCGCGGTGGCCTGGGCATATACCGCGGTGCTGTTCGAGCCGCTGCCGATCATCGGCTGGATCGTGTTCGCGGTCCTCGCCTGGCTGGCGCTGCTCGCCTGGGCCGCGCTCACGTTCGTCGCCTCGGCGGCGACGGGCTCCACCATGGCCGCGGCCGGCATCGGCTTCGTGGCGCTCATCGGCGTGAGCCTCCTGGCCATCGTCCCCGCCCTGGACCATCTGCTCCCGACCGGGCTCGGCGCGCCGTCGATCCTGATCGCGGCCGATACCACCGCGGGCCTCGACGCGGGCGCGCTCGCGACGTCCATCGGCGGCACGATCGTGATCATCGTGGCCTGCGCGGCCGGCGCATTGGGCGCGTTTCGCCAGCGCGAGCTCTAGCGCCCACGGGGAAGCCTGGCCGGCGGTTTGCGAGATGGAGCGGTGCTCCAGCCGGTCCGTCTAGCGGATGAACGCAAACAGGGGTTCACCCGGCTCCGGTCCGGATCGAGCGGGACGTACGAGCCGGCTGACCCCGACCCCGAACGGCTCGGGAGCGCCGTCGAATGCGAGCTCGTCGAAGCCATGCTCGATGAACGCTGACCGTACCTCCGGACGCCGGTCCGGCTTCCCGCCTCCACGTGTCCAGATCAGCGTGCCACCCGGCCGCAGCAGCCCCGCGGCTCGATCGATGATCCCACCGACCGCTCGCGGGTCGACGTTGCCGAATATCCCGCACATCATCAGCACCTCGACCGGAAGCACGTCGATGAAGGTGGCGACGTCGGCCGCATCCCCGCACCGCACCTCCACCCAGGGCGAGGCTGCGGCCCGCGCCTCCGCGCGCCGCGCGAGCTCTGCGTCGAGCTCGACGAGCACTGCATGAACCGACCGAGCGCCGAGATCCACGCCGAGCACATCGCGTCCATCGCCGGCACACAGGCTCAGAACGGTGGAGGCCGTCGTGGTCGTGGCGAGCACCTCCGCCAGGCGTTGGCGAACGATCGCGACGCGCCGACTCAACGAGCTGTCCGGCGAGTCGTACGCCCGATGCCACGCCACCCAGTCGGTGGACGTCCCGGTGACCGGGTGCCGGGAATCATGAACGGCGCCCGGTTGGGCGCCGTTCGGTTCGCGCGAGCCGCGGCGTGCGGCCATCGGTCAGGCCCTGATCTGGCGCTCGAGCCGGCGCTGGAAGCGCTCGACCTGGCCCGCGGTGTCGATGATGTTCTGCTTGCCCGTGAAGAAGGGGTGGCAGTTGCTGCACACGTCCACGCGCAGCTCCTCGCGCGTGGAACCGACCTCGAACTCGGTGCCGCACGAGCCACAATGAACGCGCGCCTGGTGATACTTGGGATGGATATCGCTCTTCACGAGTGCTCCTTCGACGCCGTCCGCTCGGGTCCCTGCCCGCCGGTGGCCGTCGCTGCGAATGCCGCGCCTACGCCTCGACGGCGGTCGGCTCGGGCACGGCCGGGATCACCCGGACGCGCTTCTTGGATCGGGTCGCGTGCTCGAAGCGCACCTTCCCGTCAACCGTGGCGAACACGGTGTAGTCGTGACCCAGCCCGGCGCCCTCGCCGGCGGCGAACGTCATGCCCCGCTGCCGAACGATGATCGAGCCTGCGGTCACCAGCTGGCCATCGCCGGCCTTGACGCCGAGTCGCTGACCGACGCTGTCGCGCCCGTTCTTCGAGCTCGAGCCGGCTTTCTTGTGCGCCATGGCTACCCGTCCTTCTTGGTGCGCGAGCGCCTTGGCGTCGCCTTGGGAGAGTCGGCATCCGCGGACGTCGTCTGCTGCTCGGAATCCGTCGCAGCGTCAGCATTCGCGGCGTCGTCCGCCTTGGCGCGTGTCCGTCGACGGGGCGCTGGCTTCGCCGCGTCCTTGCCGGTCTCCGCCTCGGCCGTCTCGTCCGGCGCGGCAGCCTCGGCTGTCGCCGACTTCCGAGCGGACCTGGCGGGCTTGGCCGCTGCCCCGGCGGCCTCGGCACCGGCCGAGTCTGCGACCGCAGCCTTTGCCCTGGTGCGCTTCGCGGGCTTCGCCTGCTCGGTGGCGGGCTCCTCGGACTCCGCGCCCAGCTTGAGCCTCGCCGCCAGCTCGGCATCCTCTGCCGCCTGGCGCGCCGCGGCCTCCTCGAGCCGCTTACGATCGGCCGCCTTCGTCGAGGCGACCTTGCCCTCCGTCTCGGCCGCACTGCGGCCCTGATACCGGATGTCGGCGATCCGGAGCACCGTCAGCTCCTGGCGGTGGCCCTTCTTGACTCGACGGCGTGCCTTCGGCCGGTACTTGAACACGATGATCTTGTCCCCGCGCTCGCGCCCGACGACCTCGGCCTCGACGGCCGCGTCGCTCACCAGGGGCGTTCCGACGGCGGCCTCGGCCCCGTCGGCGACCAGCAGCACCCGGTCGAGCGTGATGGACTGGCCGGCCTCGGCCTCGAGCAGCTCGACCTCGAGCTCGGTCCCGACCTCGACGCGGTACTGCTTCCCGCCGGTCTCGATGACTGCGTACATGGGTCCTCGGAAGAACGTCGCGGCCACGTGCGTGCCGCTGCTTGGACAAGGAAAGACGCCTGCGGCTCTCGCGGGCGCGAACGGAGAGTGTAGGGTGGATCGGCAGACGGCGTCAAAGACCGGCCTCCTGGTCGCCGGCCAGCACGACACGCACCCGGACGAGGGATGAGACGGCCTCCCCGATCGCGGAGACGCCGGTGCGGGCCGTCAGCTCGGCCAGGACCTCCTCCGGCCGGCCGATCCCGCGCTCCGGGTCGTGACGCAGAACCATGGTGATGCCCGTCGATCCGTCTCCGTGTGGCGAGGACGCGACGGATGCCACGAACGGACGGAGATCGTAGCTGACGGTGCGCTCGCCCTTGGTTCGCTCGCGCGGCAGCCGGTCCGCGGCGAGCAGGGATCCGATGGCGTCCGCGAGGACTCCCGGTGCGATCGACGCCGTCACGCTGCACCGGAAGACTGACGCCACCACCTGTCCGGGCAGCGAGGGCTCACGCAGCCAGACGTCGTACACGTCGACCAGCTCGTGGCCCGCGGGCAGCACGGTCTCCAGCGCCTCCCGCACCTGCCAGCGGGGGAGCCTGACCGTCAGCCATACATCGACAAGCTCCCGGTCGCCGCCGACGCCGTTTGCCAGCTGGGCGGCGAGCGAGAACTTCGGACGGCTCGGCTCGGCATCGAGACCGGCGATCGGCAGCCCGGAGCTCCGCAGGGCCCGCTCCCAGGCCGCCTTCGGCTCGCGTGCGACGGCATCGGGCAGGCTGGCCTCCCGTCGATAGGCGATCCGCCACCGCTGGACGGCGTCGCGTGGTGCGCGAGGCAGGTCGGTGTCCTCGCCCGGCGCGTTGCCGGGGCCACGCGCACCGTCATGGCTCAACGGCTGCCCATCGAAGGCCCTGGACCGGCGCGGCGGCCCGGTACGTTGCGGTCGTTCAGGTTGATCAGGCACGGTGTTAGTCTGCCGGGGATGTTGTCCGCCGTCGCGCACCCGGATCGCAGGTCGGGATACCGAACCTCCCGCCCCGAGCCGGGCCGGCGAGCCCGGAGACCTGCCGAGACGGTATCCCCGGCGGGCGTCCGATGACCCAACCCGATCCGTACAAGACCCTCCAGGTCGATCCGGAAGCCGAGGACGAGGTCATCGAGGCGGCGTACCGGCGCCTCGCGAGGAAGTACCACCCCGACGTTGCCCCGGGTGCCGAATCGGAGCAGCGGATGGTCCGGATCAATCAGGCCTGGGAGGTGCTGCGCGATCCGATCCGACGGGCAGCCATCGATCGAGCGCGCGCCCGACGTGACGCAACGGCGGCCACGGTGGCCGCGAGCGACGCAAAGGCCCGCGCGGCGGCCCAGCCGCCCACCGCCTCGCATGGCGGACCTGCCCGTGCGGACTCCGGTTCCCAGGCAACGGCCGGAAGACCGCCGACCTGGCCGCCGGGCGCCCGCGACCCGCTCGCCGACGACCCCGGATCCCGAACCCAGCGCGTGTCCCCCGATTGGACGCCGGGACGTTCGACGAGCGGCAGCGCCTACGACCCGTCGACACGTCCGTCGGCGTCGGCCGGCCCGCCGCCGGGCAACCCGTCGGGCACGGTCATCAACTTCGGGCGCTATGCCGACTGGTCGCTGGGCGAGATCGCGCGCACCGACATCGAGTACCTGGAGTGGCTCGATCGAATGCCGATCGGCCGCGCGTACCAGGCCGAGATCGACGCGCTGCTGCGCGCCCGCGGGCGGCGGACCACCGGGACGGCCCAGTCGGCCAGCCAGCAGGGCCTGTTCCGCCGGCGCTGACAGTCCCGCGCAGACCGGCCCTCGTCAGGGCCCGACGGCAGCCTCGTCAGGGCCCGCGGCACGCTCGTCAGGCCCGACGGCACGCTCGTCAGGGCCCGGCGGCAGCCGCCTCGGTCTCATGGATCGCCCTCGGGATGGAGTACGCGAGCAGATACGGTGCGATGACGGTCGTGAGGACCACCGCCACCACGAGCGCCGAGAACAGCGACGCGCTGACGACCCCGGCTGCCAGCGCGAGGTTTGCCACCACGATCCCGACCTCGCCACGAGGCACCATCCCGAACCCCACGGTCGCGGCACCCCAACGACCGATCTCCCAGGCACCCAGCAGCCCACCGACGGCCTTGGTGATGACACCCACCACGACCAGCAGGGTCACGATGAGCACGATCTCCGGATCGAGCAGCGCGCCCAGGTCGAGCTCGGCGCCGGTCACCGCGAAGAAGAACGGCACGAACACCGACGCGAGCGGCCGGAAGTCGTGCTCGAGCTCCTCGGCCGCCTCGGTCTCGGCGACGATCAGACCGGCGACGAATGCCCCGATGATCGCGGCCAGGCCGATCCACGCGGCCAGAAGGGCCATGGCGAGCATCACCATGAACGCGGGGACCAGCGGCGTGTCGGCAAACAGCGGCCACGTGAACACGTGCCGAGGCAGGCCACGCGCCCGGCGAGCCGCCGCGAACCCGAGCAGGACCAGCCCGATGCCGGCAACGCCGACAAGCAGCGTGCTCGCCGACACATCACCCTCGGCCGCGCCGCTCGCCAGCCCGATCAGCACCAGCGCGAGGATGTCGTCGACCAGCGCGGCGCCGATCACGACGCGCGAGAACGTCTGGCCCAGCACGCCAAGGTCACGCAGCACGCGACTGGTGATCCCGATGCTGGTCGCCGCCAGGGCGAGGCCCACGAACACCGAGGTGATCGTCGACTGACCGAACAGCATCGCGAGCCCGAAGCCGGCAGCGATCGGCAGTGCCATCGCGATGAGGGCCGTCAGGATCGCGGGCCTGCCAACCGCGAACAGCTGATCGGTGCGCACCTCGAGGCCCACCGTGAACAGCAGGACCACGACCCCCAGCTCAGCGAACACGAACGCGACGTCGCCCGGCGCCACCAGCCCCAGCGCATGAGGTCCAACGACGAACCCGCCGATCACCTCACCCACCACCGCGGGCTGGCCCAGCCGGCGAAGCACCTCCTCACCCAGCTTGGCGCCCAGCAGCAGCAGGAACAGGCCGACCAGCGCCTCGGTGATGCCCTCGGTGGACGCGGCCTGGGGTGGCGAGACGCCGCCCAGCGACTGGTTGATCACCGCCGTGAATGTCACGCCAGGTACCGGATCCAGAGGTAGGCGCTGGCTGCCACGAGCGAGACGAGGGTGACGGGAATGCCGTAGCGCAGGAACTCCCGGAACGAGATCGGATGCCCTGCCCGCGCAGCGAGGCTGACGACGATCACGTTGGCCGACGCACCGACGATGGTCGCGTTGCCGCCCAGGTCGGCGCCCAGCGCGAGCGCCCACCATGCCGGAGCCAGCGGTATCCCCTGCGCCCCCAGATCCTGGACGAGCGGGATCATGGTCGCCGTATACGGGATGTTGTCGACGATCGCCGAAGCGATACCGCTCAGCCACATCAGGCTCAGGATCGTCACCGGACCGTTGCCGCCGGTGGCGTCCACCATGGCCTGTGCGAGGCCGCCGATGATCCCGACCCGGACGACACCCTCAACGAGCAGAAACAGGCCGATGAAGAAGAACAGCGTGGGCCACTCGATCTCGCGCAGCACGGGACCGACCTCGATCCGGCCGATGAGCAGCAGCACGGTTGCGCCGAGCAGCGCAACCGTCGCCGGCTCCAGGCCGAGCGCCCCGTGGAACAGGAAGCCGACGACCGTTCCCCCGATCACCGCGAGCGCCAGCCACATCGTGCGTGGGTCGGTGATCACCTCGCGCTCATCGAGCTCCGTCACCGCCTCGCGGACCGCTTCGTTGACCGCAATGTCGCCATGGAACAGCAGCCGGAGCATCACCAGCAGGAGGCCGAACACGATCAGCGCGATCGGACCGAGATTGGTGAGGAACGCGCCGAAGTCGAGACCGGCGGCCGAGCCGATGAGGATGTTGGGGGGGTCGCCGATCAGGGTGGCCGTGCCGCCGACGTTGGAGGCGAAGATCAGCGTGATCAGGAACGGGATCGGCGAGACCTGGAGCACGCTCGCCACGTAGAAGGTGACCGGCGCCAGCAGGACGACCGTCGTCACGTTGTCCAGGAAGGCTGACAGCACGGCGGTGATCGCCGCCAGCAGCACCATCAGCACATACGGCCGACCGCCCGCCAGCTTCGCTGTGCGGATCCCGACCAGCGCGAAGAACCCGGTGCGCCCGAGGACGTGGGCAAGGGCCATCATGCCCACCAGCAGGAAGATCACGTTGAGGTCGATTGCCGCGAACGCCTCGTCCTGCGGCACGATCCCGAACGCGACCATGAGCAGGCCGCCCAGCAGGGCGGCAACCGTCTTGTCGATCCGATCGGTGGCGATGAGCGCGTATGTCGCCAGGAACAGGATCGCGGCGAGCCAGGTGTCCATCAGCGCGCGATAGCGTCCGGCGGATCCTGCACCTCGCCCCGGTCCGCGATCGTGGCGCCGCTCGTGCCCTCGAGCGCCTCCACGCAGCGCATCGCGAGCTCCTGGATGTCGACATACCCGATCGGCTTCCCGGACGCGTCGACGACATACAGTCCGGCCAGCCGCTGCTGGTGCATCAGCCGGTATGCGTCGCCCAGCGTCGCGTCCGGCGCGATGGTCGCGGGCGGCAGCATGATCTCGCCGATCGTCCGGGCCTCAACCGCATGCCCGAACTGACCGACCTCCTCGACGTCAGCCAGGTCCGCGAAGAACACCTCGGGCATGGTGTGTGCGACCACGGCTCCCGAGATCAGGGCCACCGGCACGACGCCGACCACGCGGCCGGTACCATCGGTGACGCCGATGAGCCGGGTCGACGGCTGCTGGCAGGCGCGCCGCATCGCCTCCAGCAGGTCGGCATCCTGCGCGATGAGCAGCGGCTCGATCGCCAGGCTGCCCTGAGCCATGGCGACGGTTGCCTGACGGACCTGGCGGAGCTTCTCGTTCATGTGTCACGCTCGCTGCGAGCCGCCGGTAGCCACGAGCCGCACCCGAACCGGGTGGCGCCCACCGGCTCGGGTGTATCCGATCGAGGTTCAGTCGCAGGGCGGCCGTCCATGACGGCGGCAGTGTACCGGTGCGGGTATGGCGACCGGCCGAGCATCGATGCTGGCCGGCGGGTCACCACTCCGCGCGGTGCTGGCGGATGTTGACGCTTTGGACGATCCCCAACCCGAGCGCGATGCTCACCAGCGACGCGCCGCCGTGCGCGATGAACGGCAACGGGATCCCGGTGACCGGCAGGATCCCGATGACCATGCCGACGTTCACGAACACCTGGAACAGGACTGCCGTGGCCAGCCCGGCTCCGAACAGCGTCCCGAACGGGTCGCGCGACCGCCAGGCGTCGGCGAGGATTCGATACAGCAGCGCCGCGAACAGCAGGAACACCACCAGCGCACCCACGAACCCCAGCTCCTGGGCGAGCACCGCGAACACGAAGTCGCTCTCCTGGACCGGCAGGAAGTCGCCCCGGCTCTGCGACCCGTTGGTCAACCCCACGCCGAACGGCCCGCCCGCGTTGATCGCGATCTTCGACTGCAGCACCTGCCAGCACGAACCCAGCGTGTCCTCGCACGGGCTGATGAACGCGGTGATCCGTTCCTTCTGGTAGTCGCGCAGCACGTACGTCCATGCGAGCGGCACGGCTGCGGCGACACCGAGCGCCATCGCGATCAGCCAGCGGAGGCTGGCACCGGACATGAACAGCATCCCGGCCAGGATCGATGCCAGCACGAGCGAGGTCCCGAGATCGGGCTGCAGCATCACCAGCACCCAGGCCGGGACCATGAGCAGGCAGGCGCCGAGGATGGACGACAACGAGTCCAGCCGGCCCTCGCGATTGCCCAGGTACACGGCCAGCACCACGATCATCAGGATCTTGGCCAGCTCCGAGAACTGGAAGTTGAGCGGTCCGATCGAGACCCATCGAGCGGCGCCGCCGACCCCGTCCCCGATCGCGAGGGTCACCACCAGCAACCCGATGTTGATGGCGTAGATCGGCCACGCGAGCGTCTTGAGCCAGCGGTAGTCGAACAGCGTGGCGGCGACGTAGGCGACGATCGCCAGGCCGGTCCACATGAGGGCCCGCGAGAACACGGAATCGCTGGCCATCACGGGCCCGCCCGCCTCGACGCTGTTGGTGTAGGCCATCACCAGCCCGATCGTCGCGAGCAAGGCCGCATACGTCGTGAGCTGGAGGTCGTAGGCTCGCCAGGCGGCACCCACCGAGCGTGCCGTCATGTCGGTGAAGCGGCTGGGCTCGGCGCGCATCACGCGCACGGTATCGGCTCCTGCTCAGCGCGCATCACGCGCACGGTATCGGCTCCTGATGTGCGTCCCGTGGGCGGCCGGGCCACCCGGCCACGCCTGTCGAGGGAACGTCGGGCACCACTCACCACGGCTCTAGTTCCCATAGTGGTTGCCCCGCCGCAGAAGCACCGGCAGCCGGTAGTCCTTCTTGATATGGAAGTGGCGCTGGAGGAAGTCCTTGGCGATCTCGGTCGCCGCGTTGCCGATCGTCCGCGAGTCGTAGGCGAACGCCATGAACACCAGCTCCGAGTCGGGCTTGGCGAAGCTGCCCTTGTGCGGATCCTTGGGCACGAAGCCGACGAACCAGGAATGGTACGGCAGTCGGCCTTTGGCATCGCGCACGCCGTACTCCGCGGTTCCCGACTTGCCCGCCACCTTGATCGGCATGTCGACCAGGTTGTACGTGTGGCGCAGCGTGACGACCGAACGGGCGGCGAGGCGCATCGTGCGCAGCGTCGCCTGCGAGACGTGCAGCTTCCGGATCAGATCGGGCTTGAACGACTGGAGCACCGAGCCGTCAGGCGCCGTGATCTCCTTGACCAGCTGCGGACGGTAGAGCTTTCCTCCGTTGGCCAGCGCCGCGTAGGCGTTGATCAGCTGGATGGGCGTGACGACGTCGTAGCCCTGACCGATGCCGGCCTGGTAGACCTCGCCCTCGAACATCGGTTGACCGAAGCGGTTCATCTTCCAGGCGTTCGACGGGATGATCCCCGACACCTCGCCCGGCAGGTCGATACCCGTCGGCGCTCCGAACCCGTACTGGCCGGCCCAGTATGCGAGCCGATCCGCGCCGAGCATGCCGGCGACCTGGTAGAAGAAGGTGTCGGACGAGTGGCCGAACCCGCAGTAGATGTTGCACAGCCCGAAGCCCGCATGGTTCCAGTCGTAGAACCGCGCGCCTCCGAGGGTCAGATATCCCCGGGTGCGGACGCGGGTCTGCGGGGTGATCTTCTTGTCCTGGAGGCCGCCTGTGCCGGTGACGAGCTTGAACGTGGACCCGGGCGGAAAGTTGCCCTGGACCGCCTGGTTCGTCAGCGGCTTGTTCTTGTCGTTGACGAGCTTCTGGAAGTCCTTGGCGGAGATCCCCTCGGCGAACAGGTTGTCGTCGTAGGTCGGCAGGCTGACCATCGCCAGCACCGCACCCGTCTGCGGGTTCATGACGATGAACACGCCCCGCTTCAGGCCGGCGACGCGCATTCCCCACTTGAGCGCCGCCTGCGCCTCCTTCTGGACCGTCTCGTCGATGGTGAGCGTCAGCGAGGCCCCGGGCTCGGGGTCCTGGATCGTGCGCAGCACCTGGACGTCCCGGCCCGTCGCATCGCGCTCGATCAGCTCGCGCCCATACGTACCGCGCAGCTCGCTCTCGAAGGTGGCTTCGATGCCCGCCTTCCCGATCATGTCGTCCGCGAGGTAGCCGTCGTTCTTGAGCCGGTCGAGCGTCGCGGCGTCGATCTGCCCCGTGTAGCCGAGGATCTGCGCCATGAGCGGCCCCGCCGGATACTGGCGGCGGGTCTCGACCACGACCGACACCCCGGGCAGCTGGTCCGATGACTCCGACACGAGGCGAGCCGTGTCCTCGGGGACGTCCTGTGCGACCCGGACCGCGTCGAAGCGGGATCCCGGCGCCGTGTCGAGCGTTTCCAGGATCGTGGTCGGATCCACGCCCAGCAGGTAGCCGAGCTGGTCGGCGACCTCCGTACGCCGCCCGAACGGCAGGTCGGCGGGCGTGATCTTCACCGAGAAGGACGCCACGTTGGACACGAGCGGCCGGCCCTGCGCATCGTAGATGAGGCCCCTGGGCGCCGGGATCGACTCCACGATCGTGCGGTTGGCCTCGGCCTGCGCCGCAAGCGTGGGTCCGCTGCTGATCTGCAGGTAGGCGAGTCTCGACGACAGCAGCGCGAACATCAGCACCATCACGATGCCGAACGTCAGGAACCGCAGCGGGCGTCGATCCCGCTCGGGGCGCGGCGTCAGGTAGCTGTCGCTCATCGGTCAATCCATTCCGCGTCCCGCCGGCGGAACACGATGGCCATGACGAGCGGGCCGAAGAGCGCGGCCAGGACCGTGTCGTACACGGCAGACCGCGCGACCTCCTCGAGGGTGAGGCCGGACAGGTCCGCGGTGCTGAGCGCGCTTACGGTTGCGAGCAGGAGCATCGAGTAGACCACGCTGGCGACGGCGGTGGCGACGATCGGTGCGAGGATCCGCACCCGGCCGAACAGCCCACCGACGAGCGACCCGGCGCCGATGGCGATCAGCAGTGCGAATGCGGATGACCCGAGCGGACGCTGTGTGAGGATGTCCAGAGCGAGACCCCCCACGAAAGCCCACGTGAGACCGGCTTCGAGACCGCCCGCGATGGCCCAGATGACGCCGAACACGAGCACCGGGTGCGGGACGGTATCGCCGATCGTGAGGTATGGGACGACGGTGAACTCGACGAGCGCGGCCACCACGGCGATCGCCGCGGCGATGGTGTACTGCATGAAGGCGTTCGATCCCCGGCTGGCAGGCCGACGGTCGGGCCAGACAAACCGATGGCGACGGCGACGAAGTGACAGCGGATGCCGCGCGCAAGTATCCCATGGGTCCCGGGAACCGGCAATCGTCACGCCATCGATCCACGAGACTGGTGTCGAGCTGCGGCGCTCACACCGGGGATCGTGGCGGCCGTTGTCCGCCCGCTCGGTGCATTCGGCACCGGTTGATGAACCGCGGCCGATCGGTAACGCAACGAGCGTGACGCGCGAGCCAACGGGCCGATCGGCATCAGGTGCGCATGTTTCACGTGAAACAGGCCTACGTTGGGTGAGTCCGCGATAAGCGCCACCGACGATGATGGCCAACCGCCGAATGGCGCCGATGCGAACCCACGATCCAGAGGGTCGAAGGGCGTCCGATGCTAGAATTCGTAGTCACGAGCACGATCGAATCGGGAGGTTGAGTGGGCCAGGCGATCGCCTGCACGAATCAGAAGGGCGGCGTCGGGAAGACCACCACGGTGGTCAATCTGGCCTCCTACCTGGCTCTCCTCGGGGAACGCGTCCTGGTCATCGACCTCGACCCCCAGGGAAACGCGACCAGCGGCTTTGGGGTTGACCGCGCCAGCATCGACGGATCCGCGTACGAAGCCCTGGTCGAAGGACGTCCGCTCGCTCAGATCCACGTCGGCACACCGGTCGAGGGCGTGCGTCTGGTGCCGTCGTCCATCTCGCTTGCGGGTGCCGAGCTCGAGCTCGCCGCCGAGTCGGGGCGCGAGCGCCGACTGCGCCATGTCATCCGGGCCGAGCAGGGTTCCTGGGACTGGGTGCTCATCGACTGCCCGCCGTCCCTTGGTCTCCTGACCGTCAACGCCCTCACGGGCGCGGACGAGGTCCTCGTTCCAATCCAGTGCGAGTACTACGCGCTCGAAGGGTTGTCACAGCTGATCGCCACCATCAACCTCATCCGGGATCACCTGAATCCCGATCTCGCTATCGCAGGCGTCCTTCTGACCATGTTCGATGCACGGACCAATCTTTCTGCAGAGGTAGCCGCCGAGGTGCGCCGGCACCTTCGTGAGGCGGTGTTCCAGACTGTTGTGCCCCGCAGCGTTCGGCTTTCAGAGGCGCCGAGCCACGGGTTACCGATCGCCCTGTACCGCCCCGACTCCAAGGGTGCCGAGGCGTACCGCGCGCTGGCCCACGAGCTGCGGGCGCGCCGCGATGCCGGCACCGCCCGCCGGGGACGAACGACGCCCATCAGTGCCATCCCGCCCACGACGATCGGCGACCCCGAGCTCACGGGCGCGCGCGCATGACCACCAGAGCAGATCGGGGGACGGCCCTTGGGCGCGGCCTGTCGGCGCTGATACCACAGCGACCCGCCGCCACACCGGCGGTCATCGAGGTCCCGCTCGCGCACCTTGTGTCGAACCCGTACCAGCCTCGACACCGCCTGGACGATGGTGGTCTCGAGGAGCTCGCGGCCAGCATCCGCGAGCACGGTGTCCTGCAGCCGGTCCTGGTCACGGAGACGCTCGACGGCTACCAGCTGGTGGCTGGCGAACGGCGCGTTCGCGCAGCTCGCCTTGCCGGCATGGAGCGGATCCCGGCGCTCGTGCGGCAGCTGGCTGATCGGGACCAGCTCGAGGTGGCCCTGGTCGAGAACGTACAGCGCGCCGACCTCGACCCCATCGACGAGGCCACCGCGTACCGGCAGCTGATCGACGAGTTCGGGTTGACGCAGGAGACGGTTGCCGATCGCGTGGGCAAGGCGCGCGCCACCGTCGCCAACACGCTGCGGCTGCTGGATCTCCACCCGGATGTCCAGGCTGCGATCGCCGACGGCAGTCTCACCGAGGGCCACGGTCGCGCGCTTGGCGGTCTCTCGACAGACGCCCAGGCACACGTGCTGGCCACCGTCGTAAGCCAGGGCCTGTCAGTTCGCCAGACCGAGGAGCTCGCGCGTCGCCTCAAGGAGCCACGCGGCCCGCGGCCCGCCACGGCCCAGCGACCGGCTGACCCTGATCTCGAGCGGCTCGAAGAGGATCTCCGGCAGCGACTGGGCACGAAGGTCAGCCTCACCCGTGCTCGCAAGGGCGGTCGCATCGTGATCGAGTACTACAGCGACGAAGAGCTCGGGCGCCTCTACGAGCGCCTGATCGGAGGGACCGCGTGACGGACGTCGGCAATCGGCAGCAGATCGCCCCGACCAACGGCCGGGGTTCCGGACGCCGGAGCCGGTCCGCCGCTGGGGGCGATTACACCGCCGCCAGCATCCAGGTCCTCGAGGGCCTCGAGGCCGTCAGACGACGACCCGGCATGTACATCGGATCGACCGATGCGCGTGGCCTCCATCACCTGGTGTGGGAGGTCGTCGACAACTCCATCGACGAGGCGATGGCGGGAGTCGCGAGCACGATCAGCGTCACCATCCATGCGGATGGGCGTGTGACCGTCGAGGACGACGGCCGTGGCGTGCCGGTGGGCAAGCACAGGACGGGCAAGGACGCGCTCGAGGTCGTGCACACGGTGCTCCATGCCGGCGGCAAGTTCGGAGGAGGCGGCTACAAGGTCTCCGGCGGCCTCCACGGCGTGGGCGTGTCGGTTGTCAACGCGCTGTCTTCGTGGATGCGCGTGGAGAGCGCCCGAGACGGCGCCGTCTGGGCCCAGGAATACCAGCGTGGCGCGCCCACGGGGCCCGTCAAGCGCGTCGGGCCTCAGGGCTCCCGCCGCGGCACCCGCACGGTGTTCGCCGCCGATACCGAAATGTTCGAAACGGTGGACTACTCGTTCGACGCGATCTCCCAGCGCCTCCGGGAGTCGGCCTACCTCACCAAGGGAGTCTGGATCACCCTCACCGACGAGCGGACCGACCGCGAGCGATCGTTCTACTTCGAGGGCGGTCTCGTCTCGTTCGTTCGCCACCTGAACCGGACCAAGGAGGTCCTGCACACCCGGCCCATCTACACCGAGCGACGAGACGGGACGACCACGATCGAGGTCGCCCTCCAATACAACGACTCGTATGCGGAGAACGTGCTCGCGTTCGCCAACAACATCAACACCGTCGACGGCGGCACCCACATCACCGGGTTCCGGCGGGCCCTGACGCGCTCCCTGAATGACTGGGCCAAACGATCGGGCGTGCTCAAGGACTCGGATGCCAACCTGTCGGGCGACGACGTCCGTGAGGGCCTGACCGCGGTGGTGAGCGTCAAGCTCACCGAACCCCAGTTCGAGGGGCAGACGAAGGCCAAGCTGGGCAACGCCGAGGTCGCCGGGCAGGTGGAGGGCGCCGTCGCCGACGCCATCGGGCAGTACCTCGAGGAGAACCCCGCCGACGGTCGTCGGATCATCGAGAAGTGCCTCACGGCCGCCCGCGCGCGCGAGGCCGCTCGCAAGGCGCGTGATCTCGTGATTCGCAAGGGGGCCCTGGACGGTCTCTCGCTGCCCGGCAAGCTCGCCGACTGCCAGGAGCGGGATCCGGCGAAGAGCGAGCTCTACATCGTCGAGGGCGACTCCGCCGGCGGCTCGGCCAAGCAGGGCCGCGATCGGCGGTTCCAGGCCATCCTGCCGCTGCGCGGCAAGCTGCTCAACGTGGAGAAGGCACGGCTCGACAAGATCCTGAGCTCGGAGAACGTCAAGCCGCTGATCATCGCCCTCGGCGCCGGCATCGGCGACAGCTTCGACCTGAGCAAGCTGCGCTATCACCGGATCATCATCATGACCGACGCCGATGTCGATGGCGCCCATATCCGGACCCTCCTGCTCACCTTCTTCTACCGGCACATGCAGGAGGTGATCGACAGCGGCTACCTGTTCATCGCGCAGCCGCCGCTGTATCGAATCTCGACCGGCAAGGTGACCCGGTACGCGCAATCCGAGAAGGAGCGCGACCAGGTGGTCAAGGAGTTCAAGACCAGGAACGTCAGCGTGCAGCGGTTCAAGGGTCTGGGCGAGATGAACGCCGATCAGCTCTGGGAGACGACGATGAACCCGGAGACGCGGACGCTGCTCAAGGTTGAGGTCGAGGACGGCGGCGACGCGGACGCGATCTTCACGATGCTCATGGGCGAGCGCGTCGAGCCGCGCAAGGACTTCATCAAGACCGAGGCTCGCAAGGTGCGCAACCTTGACATCTGAGGCCGACGTCATGGCGCCCGATGTCACGACTCCCGATGTCACGACTCCCGATGTTCGGATCGGTGGCCGGCGGGTGCTGCTCGCTCCGCACAACTGCTTCGCGTGCGGGACGCTCAACACGCACGGCCTTCAGCTCGTGCTGCACGCCGGAGGTGAGCGCTGCTGGACGGAGCTACGCCTCGACCGCCGTTTCGAGGGCTGGGAGGGCATCGCTCACGGTGGGATCCTGTGCACGATCCTGGACGAGGTCATGGCGTGGGCTCTCGTCGACCACGACCTGTGGGGCGTCACCGCCCGGATGACGGTGGACTTCAAGCGACCGGTGGAGATCGGCCGGCAGATCGTCGCCGAGGGTCGCGTCACGCGCGTCCGCCGCCGGCTGGTGGACGCGGAAGGCGTCATCCTGGATGCCGCCGACGGCACCGTCCTGGCGCGCTCTGAGGCGACCTATGTCGGCGCTCCGGAGGAGCGCAAGCGCGAGCTCAAGGAGCGCTACGCCTTCCGGATCGAACCGGACGGCTACGCCGAGCCTCATCCCGGGACCGAGCTCACCGACGGGGTGGACCGCCGGTGAGCGGTATCCCCGAGGCGGAACCGGCGGCCGGCGCACGCCAGGTGAGCGAGGCGACCGCTCGCGCGCGCACCCTGGTTTCCCGACACAGGGCCGCCGCTACCGCACTCGGCCAGCGGGCTGCCGAGGTCATCCCGGACCGAGATGCCGCCACGCGGATCCTGCGGGATGGGCTCGCCGGCCTCGCCGACTCCGAGTACCTCGCCGGGCAGCACCGGGTCGCGCCCGGCATCGGGCCCACGTTCGGGGTCCGGCAGCCCCTGCTGACCGCCGTCGGCGGTGGCCTTCGGCGCGGCCTCCGGCGCGACTCGGGCGCGACCAGGATCGACCTTGCCGAGCGACTGCTGCGCGAGAACGAGCTGGAGCTCCATTGGCTGGCCTTCGGCGTCCTCGAGCGCACCATCGCGGCCGACCCGGAGCGCTCCTGGCAGCTGGTGCGTGCAGAGGCGCGCACGGCCGGCGACTGGATCACGGTCGACTCCCTCGCCCGCGTGACCGGGCGAGGCATCATCGCCGAGTCGTACCGCTGGGCGGAGCTCGAGCAGCTGATCTACTCGCCGTCGAGCTGGGAGCGCCGGCTCGTTGGCTCGACCATCGCGACGATCCCGTTTCTCGATCGGAGCGCGGGCCGACGACCCGAGATCGCGGCGAGAGGCCTGTCCCTCGTGAGCGATCTCATGGGCGACGCCCGACCCGAGGTCCAGAAGGCGCTGTCCTGGGCGCTCCGCTCGCTGACCCTGGTCGACCCGGCCGCAACGCTCGCGTGCCTCCAGCGCGAGGCGGCGACCGCGCGCACCGGTAGCGACGGGCACCGGGCCTGGGTCGTTCGCGACGCGCTCGAGAAGCTGCCCGAAGACGATGCTGGCACCCTGCTCGCGGCTGTCGCCGGCATCCGCAAACGCCCGGGCGCCCCATCGACCTCGCGGGCGGCCCTGACCGCCGCCGCGTTCGCGGGCCTGGGGGTCGACGTCCCACCCGGCGAACGCCAGATCATCGAACGCTCATGATCACCGTCGCTGACCAGACCGACCGGAGGAGAGCCACCACGTGACCGACGACCTGGGCCAGGTCCACGCGATCCAGCTCGAGGACGAGATGCGCGTCTCGTACCTCGACTACGCGATGAGCGTCATCGTCGCGCGCGCGTTGCCCGACGTCCGCGACGGGCTCAAGCCCGTCCATCGCCGGATCCTGTACACGATGGGCGAGATGGGGCTGTCCGCCACCAGCTCCTATCGCAAGTGCGCGGCGATCGTCGGCGAGGTCATGGGCAAGTACCACCCGCACGGCGATGTGGCGCTGTACGACGCGCTGGTGCGGCTCGCCCAGGACTTCTCGATGCGCTACCCGCTCGTGGACGGGCAGGGGAACTTCGGCTCCGTCGACGGCGACTCGGCCGCGGCGATGCGCTACACCGAGGCGCGCCTGACCGCCATCTCCGCCGAGATGCTGGCCGACATCGACAAGGACACGGTCGATTACGAGGACAACTACGACGGCACGCAGAAGCAGCCGTCCGTGCTGCCCGCCAAGCTGCCCAACCTGCTCATCAACGGCTCCTCGGGGATCGCCGTCGGCATGGCGACCAACATCCCGCCCCACCACCTGGGCGAGGTGGTCGACGCGACGATCGCCTACATCGACAACCCCGACATCACGACCGACGAGCTGTGTCAGTACGTCAAGGGTCCGGACTTCCCGACCGGGGCCTCTGTGTTCCGGTTCGAGACCCGGCGCAACCCGCTGACCGGTGAGCACGAGACGTTCGACGCCATCCGCGAGATGTACGCCCACGGTCGCGGTCGCGTGGTGATGCGGGCCCAGGTCGCGTTCGAGGAGACACGCCACGACCGCACCGCGATCATCGTCAGCGAGCTGCCGTACCAGGTGAACAAGGCGGCGCTGCTCGAGAAGATCGCCGACCTGGTCAAGGACAAGCGGCTCGACGGGATCGCCGATCTGCGCGACGAGTCGGACCGCGACGGGATGCGGATCTACATCGAGGTCAAGCGCGACGCGAACCCGCACAAGGTGCTGAACAACCTGTTCAAGCACACCGCGCTGCAGACCGCGTTCAACCTCAACATGCTGGCGCTGGTCGACGGTCAGCCCCAGACGCTGCCGCTCAAGAGCGTCCTGCGCCACTACACCGAGCATCGGCGCGAGATCGTCCGGCGGCGCACCGAGTTCGATCTCGAGAAGGCGCGCGCCCGCGCCCACATCCTCGAAGGGCTCAAGATCGCGCTCGACAACCTCGACGCCGTGATCCAGACCATCCGGGAATCAGCGGACGTCGACACCGCCCGGACCAACCTCATGACGGGCTTCGACCTGTCCGAGGCGCAGGCGCAGGCGATCCTCGACATGCGGCTGGCCAGGCTCGCCGCCCTCGAGCGCAAGAAGATCGAGGACGAGTACCTCTCGATCATCCAGCTGATCGCGGAGCTCGAGGACATCCTCGCCAACCCGGCGCGGGTGCTCGCGATCATCAAGGACGAGCTGACCGAGCTCGGGCGCAAGTACGCCGGCGAGCGGCGGACAAGGGTCGTGGACGACTCCAACCGCGAGATGACCGACGAGGACCTGATCGCCGACGAGGACGTCGTGGTCACGATCAGCCGACGCGGCTACATCAAGCGCCAGCCGGTGGCCACCTATCGTCGCCAGCATCGCGGCGGCAAGGGGATCATCGGGCACGTCACCCGTGAAGAGGACGCGGTCGAGCATCTGCTGGCCGCCAACACGCACGACTGGGCGCTGTTCTTCACCAATCGAGGGCGGGTGTTCTCGGCCAAGGTCCATTCGATCCCGGACGCCTCGCGTCAGGCGAAGGGGATGGCGATCATCAACCTGCCGGGCGTCCAGGTGGAGTCGGGCGAGTACCCGATGGCGACCATCTGCCTGCCCAACTTCGAGCCGGGTCACTTCCTGGTGATGGCCACCCGCAACGGCATCATCAAGAAGACCCCGCTGGAGCATTTCGAGCGGGTCCGCGCCACGGGCATCCGCGCGATCACGATCAGCGATGGCGACGAGCTGGCCTGGGTCGACGTGTCGGCGGGCGACGACGACGTGATCATCGCCACCTCGATGGGCATGCTCGCCCGGTTCTCCGAGGGCGAGGTCCGCGCGATGGGCCGGGACGCCGCGGGGGTGATCGGCATCCGGCTGGCCCGCCACGGCGACGCCGTGATCGCAATGAGCGTCGTCGACCCGGAGGCGGAGCTGCTCGTGCTCACCGAGACCGGTTACGGCAAGCGCGTGGCCCTGTCCGAGTTCCGGCGCAAGCACCGGGGCGGCCAGGGCGTGCGTCTGATCGCGCTCGAGGGGCGCAAGACGGGTCTGGTCGCGGCAGTCCAGCAGGTCACCCCCGAGGACGAGGAGCTGCTGTTGATCTCGGCCCATGGCCAGGTCATCAGGACGGACACCAACACCATCAACCGCTACTCGCCCGGCGCGCGCGGCGTGATCGTGATGCGCCTCGCCGAGGAGGACAAGGTCGTGGCCATCGCCGCTTTCCAGTCGGGGCTGGCGGAGCGCGGTGTCATCGGAGACAATGACGACCCCGCACCTGACGATGGACCGGACGGAGCGGGGCCAGGTCGCTCGTCGTGACCGCCTTCGGCGCAGGGGAGGCAGGCGTGTACGCGGACCAGTACGAGATCTACCACGGCAACGCCAACCCACACCTCGCGCGCAAGATCGCCCACTGGCTGAACAGCGAGCCCGGCAACGCCGAGGTGTTCCAGTTCGCCAACGAGAACATCTTCGTGCGGATCCTGGACAACGTCCGCGAGAAGGACGTGTTCCTCGTCCAGCCCACGTCGCGCCCCGTGAACCAGTCGATCATGGAGCTCCTGATCATGATCGACGCGTTCAAGCGGGCGTCGGCCGGCCGGATCACCGCCGTCGTGCCCTACTACGCCTATGGCCGCTCGGACAAGAAGGACCAGCCCAGGGTTCCGATCACGGCGCGCCTGATCGCGGACATGATGTCCGTCGCCGGCGCCGACCGGCTGCTCACGATGGACCTTCACCAGGGGCAGATCCAGGGGTTCTTCAACATCCCGGTCGACGAGCTCACGGCCGTCCACATGCTGAGTCGCTACTTCATCGACAAGAAGCTCGACGAATGCGTCGTGGTCACGGATCTCGGGTTCGCCAAGCGCGCCCGGGCGTTTGCCGAGCTGCTCGACGCGCCGCTGGCGATCGTCGAGAAGCGGCGCCACGGCAACCTCGACCGGGCCGAGGTGATCAACGTGATCGGGCAGGTGACGGGGCGCACGGCGATCATCGTCGATGACGAGATCGACACGGCCGGCACCCTGATCGAGACGACCCGTGCGCTGGAGCGCGAGGGCGTGATCGAGATCTACGCCTGCGCCACGCACGGCATCCTGTCGGATCCCGCTATCGAGCGGATCTCGGGCTCGGTGCTGCGCGAGGTGGTGATCACTGACACCGTGCCGCTGCCGGCCTCGAAGCACATCCCGCAGATCCGGGTGCTGTCCGTGGCGCCGCTGATCGGCGAGGCGATCAAGCGCATCCATCGGGGTGAGTCGGTGGGCGCGCTGTTCTCGTCGGAGGTGTCCTTCACCCAGGAGATGCTGCTGTGGGAGGACGGGCTCGCCGACCGGGATCCGGGCAACGGACCCTCGCCCGACCACGACGGCGGCGACGGGACCGCGGACGCGTCGTCGGACGCCGACGACGTACCATCAGCGATGCCGGCCGCGAGCGGCACCTGACGCGGCCACGATCGGAGAACCATGAGCCTGCAGTTGCACCGACCCGACGGCAAGGGCGGCCTCGAGGTCCGGACCGTCGGCGACGAGAGCTGGCGCAACGACCTTCGCTCCACCCGGTGGGGCGCCTCGCTCAAGCGCGGTCGCCTGCCCGCCCTGTCCAACCCCGAGATGAACCCGACCTCCGGGGTCCGTTCGGCCGCGTTCTGGATCGTGCTTGCGGCCATCACGTTCGGGATCATCGTCGCCGGCTACGTCCTGAACGTGTGGCAGCTGGCCAGCCCCGGAACCTGACGCCGCGCATCCCCGTCTGGGGGACACCATGCAACGAGCCTTGATCGTCACCGGGGTCCTGGGCATGGGGACGGCCGTCGTCTTCGGGTTGGCGGCCCTGACCGCGACCCTGTTCCCCAACGGCGCACTGGTCCGTGCGGGCTGGAATGGACCGGTGATGATGGACCGGGTGGCGCCGGGCTTCGGTCCTGACTTCGTGTCCCCGAACGCGGTGCCGGTCCCGGGCATCCCGGCGCAGGGCGCCCAGGGCATCGTCGGAACCGGAATCGCGTCGGATGGGCAGCTGGCACAGCGCTTCGGTGGGGCCCTGCCAGCCGCCCCCGCGAACCCGCTTCCGGCGGGTCCCTGATCAGGGATCCCGCCGGTCCGGCCCGGGTGATCGGGCGGGGTGGGCGGGCCGCTCACCCTATACTCACCCGGCCATGCGCTTCCTCTCCCGATTCTTCGACTCCAACGACCGCGAGCTGGCCCGACTCCAACCGCTGATCGACGAGATCAACGAGCTCGAACCCGAGTATCAGGCCCTGTCCGACACCGAGATCCGGGAGCGGATCGACGTGATCCGCGCCGACATCCTGGAGGCTGCCGAGCCGGAGGAGCCGTCCGAGGACGAGCTCGAGCACCACGATCTCGAGCGCCGCGCCGATCTGGCCAAGGCGCGCCACAAGCGCGAGAACGAGCGCCTCCAGGCCGCCCTCGACGGGGTCCTGCCCGAGGTGTTCGCCGCGTCACGGGAGGCGATGCAGCGCACGATCGGGATGCGTCACTTCGACGTCCAGCTGATCGGCGGCATCGTGCTCCACGAGGGCAAGATCGCCGAGATGCGCACCGGCGAGGGCAAGACGCTCGTGCCGACGCTGGCATTGCTGCTCAACGGGCTGGCCGGCCGCGGCGCCCACCTGGTCACGGTCAACGACTACCTGGCCCGCCGCGACGCCCAGTGGATGGGCCCGGTCTACCACTTCCTCGGACTGTCGGTCGGGGTCATCACCCACGACACCTCGTACCTGTTCGAGCCCGGCTACCCGACCACCGACGAGCGCCTGATCAATCTGCGGCCGGTGTCGCGCCGGGAGGCCTACGCGGCCGACATCACGTACGGCACCAACAACGAGTTCGGGTTCGACTACCTCCGGGACAACATGGTCGACCAGCTCGATGGCCGGGTTCAGCGCGACCGCTCGTTCGCGATCGTCGACGAGGTCGACAACATCCTGATCGACGAGGCGCGGACGCCGCTCATCATCTCCGGCCAGGCCGAGGAGTCGGCGGACCTCTACTTCACCTTCGCTCGCCTGGTCCCTCGCCTCAAGCCGCGGCCCGAGGGCGAGGAGGAGGGTGGCGACTACTTCGTCGACCTCAAGGAGAAGGCGGTCTCGCCCACCGAGGAGGGGATCGGCCGGATCGAGCAGCTGCTCGGCATCGAGAACCTGTACGACGCGGATCCCCGGCTCGCCCGGCACTTCGACTCGGCGCTCAAGGCCCACGCGCTGTACAAGCGTGATCGGGACTACATCGTCGAGGACGGCGAGATCGTGATCGTCGACGAGTTCACGGGACGCAAGATGCCCGGCCGCCGCTGGAGCGAGGGGCTGCACCAGGCGATCGAGGCCAAGGAGGGCCTGCGGGTCCAGCGCGAGTCGCGGACGCTGGCCACGATCACCTTCCAGAACTACTTCCGCCTGTACGACAAGCTGGCAGGCATGACCGGTACGGCACTGACCGAGGCGGAGGAGTTCCACAAGATCTACGAGCTCGAGGTCGTGGCCATCCCGACCCACCGGCCGATGATCCGCGACGATCACTCCGACCTCGTGTTCCGGAACGAGGTCTCCAAGTTCAACGCGGTCGCCGAAGAGATCGAGGAGATGACCAAGGCCGGCCGGCCGGTGCTGGTGGGTACGGTCTCGGTCGAGAAGTCCGAGGTCCTCGGCACGCTGCTCAAGCGGCGCGGCGTCGCCCATGAGGTGCTCAACGCCAAGTTCCACGAGCGCGAGGCCGGCGTCGTCGCGCAGGCCGGGCGGAGCAGCGCCGTCACGATCGCGACCAACATGGCCGGCCGGGGCACCGACATCAAGCTCGGCGGCGATCCCGCGGGCATCGCGTCGGCGATCCTCCACAAGCGCGACCTGAACCCCGCCGAGGTGGACAAGGAGACCTACGACGCGGCGCTCGCCGAGGCAACGGCGCTGACCGAGGCCGACCACGAGAAGGTCGTGGCCGCCGGCGGCCTGCACATCATCGGCACCGAGCGCCACGACAGCCGCCGAATCGACAATCAGCTCCGTGGCCGGGCCGGCCGCCAGGGCGATCCGGGATCGTCGCGCTTCTACCTGTCGCTCGACGACGACCTGATGAAGCGGTTCGCCTCCGATCGGGTGGCGTCGCTCATGGAGCGCATGGGCCTCGACGATGACACCGCGATCGAGTCGGGTCTGGTATCCAAGACGGTCGAGAGCGCCCAGTCCCGCGTGGAGGGCTTCAACTTCGACATCCGCAAGCGGGTGGTCGAGTTCGACGACGTCATCAACAAGCAGCGCGAGACGATCTACGCCGAGCGTGACAAGGTGCTCCACAACGAGGACCTGACCGAGACGGTCCAGGAGTTCCTCGATGCCGAGATGGAGGCGCTCGCCGACCAGTACGCGGGCGATCCGTCACCCAGCGAATGGAACCTCGAGGGCCTGGCGGAAGCGCTCCGGGTCATGGGTCTCGATGGTCCGGGAAGCTCGGACGCCGAGCTCGACGAGGCGGCGACCAGCCGCGAGGACCTGGTGGTCCACCTTCGTGATCTCGCCGACGCCCGCCTGGCCGAGCGCCAGGAGGAGCACGGCGAGGAGATATGGAGCCAGGTTGAGCGGTTCGTGCTGCTGCGCACGATCGACAGCCTGTGGGTGGAGCACCTGACCGAGCTCGACGACATGCGGCGGGGCATCGGGCTGCGTGGCTACGCCCAGCAGGATCCGCTCAACGAGTTCCGCCTCGAGGCGTTCCGCCTGTACGAGGAGCTGCGAGATCTGATCCGCCGCCAGGTGGCATCCACGATCTTCCGGGTCACGGTCCGTCGCGAGCCCGCCACCGTGCCGCTGGCAGGTCCCGGGCAGCCGGGCCGGGCAGGGGGACCCGGCGCGGCCGGCGCCAACGGAGCGAACGGAGCGAACGGCGCCGCCTCGGGTGGCCCCGATGGCGGTGGCAGGCCTCGTCCACGTGCCGCCGCGGCCGCCGGCGGGTCGCTTGCCGCTGGAGCGGGCGTGACGCCGGTCGGCGGTCTTCCCGCGGACCCGATGCGGGGGGCGCGCGAGGCGCCCGGTCAGGGGGCCGGGGCTTCCGGATCGCCGCGACCCGGCTACACGCCGTCGGGTGCCCGGATCGGCCGTAACGAACCCTGCTGGTGCGGCTCCGGGCAGAAGTACAAGAAGTGTCACGGAGCCTGAGGCGGCACTGGACGAGCGATCTCGTGCGCGTGCTCATCGTCTCCGGGCTTGCGGTCGCGTTGGTCGCAGGGCTCACCACCCTCCGGGTCTGGCAGCAGGGGGGCCGTGACGAGCGCCGGCCCGTGGACGCCATCGTGGTCCTCGGGGCGGCCCAGTACAACGGCACGCCCTCGCCGGTGTTCGAGGCGCGCCTGTCGCATGCCGTGGACCTGTGGCGCTCCGGCATCGCGTCGTCGTTCGTGGTGACCGGGGGCAAGCTGCCCGGCGACCGGACCACGGAAGCGGCCGTGGCCCGCCGCTACGCGATCGATCATGGGGTGCCGCCATCGGCGATCTACGGTGAGGACGAGGCGCACAACACGCTCGACTCCCTCCGGTCGGTGACGGCCCTGATGCGCCAGCACGGTCAGCGGTCGGCCGTATTCGTCTCGGATCCGACCCACATGCTGCGGGTGCTGCGCATCGCCAAGGACCTGGGTGTCGAGGCATTCGGCTCGCCGACTCAGACGTCACCGATCCAGCGAGATCTCGGCCGCACGCTGTCGGCGACCGTGCACGAGCTGGGTGCGCTGGCCGTCTACTTCGTCACCGGTGGCGCCCCGGCGGTGGAGCAGCCGGGCGGCTGACCGCCGGCACAGCCCAGGGGACGGGCGGTGGCGGGCCGGACGGGCGGACGGTGACGCGTGTGTGCAGCGCGGAGGTGGTCACCCGCCGTGTCCTTGCCCGCCCCGTCGACCGCCAGGGGCCATGGCCGCCATTTCGGGACGCCATCGGGGGATCGTCCCGGACAACATCGAACAAACGTGGCACGAAAGCGGTCGCCCCTCTTGGCGTGCGTGAATTGCGCGCATATACTCGCGAGCAGTTCTTCGTCACCAGGGACCCGGCGTCGCAAGCCCCAGCCTCGCGCCCGAGACAGAATCGGCGCCTTCGTCCCGCATCGTCCGCCCGATCGACAAACGAAGGACAGGAGAGAGGGAGCCGTGAAGCAGGCTGAGGAAGCCCAGTTCGTGGATCTGATCGCGTGCGAACGGGATTGCCGAACCTGCAGCTATGCCGCCGCCCTCGACTGTGATGGCAACTGTGGCGTCTGCCCGCACAATGGCTATTGTCCCTGCGTGAACCCCGTCGTCGCCCGGAGCAAGACAGCCCTGCGGCTGATCGAGCTCCGTCCGATCCTGCTCCAGGACCTTCGGGTGCGGACCTAGTGGACGCTGCGTCCATCCGCGACCTGTCCGAGCGGATCCGGTCGACCTCGGGGCGTCTTTGACCTCGCCACCAAGAGCGAGCGCCTGGCGAGCCTGGACCAACGCGCCAGCGAGCCCGGCTTCTGGGACGATCAACGGGACGCCCAGAAGGTTCTGCGGGAGGCCGAGGGGCTGCGCGAGGAGATCGCGCTGTGGCAGTCGCTCAGCAAGCGCGCCGCGGACCTCGTCGAGCTGGTTGACCTGCTCTCCGGGACGCCGGACCCGGAGACCGAGGCCGACGTCGAGCGCGAGGCCGACGCGCTTGGGCGCGAGTTCGGGCGAGAGCGAACCTTGCTCCTGTTCTCGGGCGAGTACGACGCCAAGGACGCGGTGCTCTCGATCAGCGCCGGTGCCGGCGGCACCGAGGCCACCGACTGGGCCGAGATGCTGCTCCGGATGTACCTGCGGTGGGCGGAGCGCCACCGGTTCAAGGCCGAGGTGATCGATTCGACCGAGGGCGATCAGGCGGGGATCAAGAGCGCCACCGTGACCGTCAGCGGCCGCTTCGCGTTCGGCTGGCTGCGCGCCGAGCGGGGCGTCCACCGCCTGGTCCGCATCAGCCCCTACGATGCCCAGAAGCGGCGCCAGACCACGTTCGCCCTGATCGAGGTGATGCCCGAGGCCGACGAGGACGTCGAGATCGAGCTCAACTGGGACGAGATCCGGGTCGACACGTTCCGCTCGTCGGGCGCCGGTGGTCAGCACGTCCAGAAGACCGAGTCTGCGATCAGGCTGACCCATCTGCCGACCGGCATCGTCGTCACCTGCCAGAACGAGCGCTCGGCCACGCAGAACCGCGAGGTAGCGATCCGGGTGCTCAAGTCCCGCCTGCTCGAGCTGGAGCTCGAGAAGCGGGAGGAGGAGATGCGGCGGATCCGCGGCGAGCACGTCACGGCTGGCTGGGGCAACCAGATCCGGTCGTATGTGCTGCACCCGTACCAGATGGTCAAGGACCTCCGCACCGAGTACGAGACGTCGAACACCGGGGCGGTGCTCGACGGCGATCTCGACGCGTTCATGCAGGCGGAGCTCGAGCGGCTGGCGACCGGCCGCCCGGCGAGCGCCGATACGGACGCGGACGACTGAGCGTGCCCCGCTCGCTGCCCCTGGCGGCCAGGTCGCCGGTCAGCTATCGGCCGGGTCGCGAGGAGGATCTCGACGCCTGCACCCGTGTGTGGAAGGCAGGGATCGACGACTACCAGGCACGCCTCAACCAGCCACCGATGCCCGGCGATCTGGCGCATCTGCGTCGGTTGCTCGGGCACCTGCTGTCCACCGATCCGGAGCGTTTCTGGGTGGCCCTCCGCCGGGACGGCCCTGGGGCTGATGGCGGAGTGCTTGCCGGCTTCTCCGCGGCGTCCGTCCGCGAGGGGCTGTGGTTTCTGGCGATGCTGTTCGTGGACCCGGCGTCACAGGCCGAAGGCATGGGCAAGGCGCTCATGGATCGTGCCCAGGCGGGACGGGACGTGGATCCGGGTGGGCCGCTGGTGCCCGGCCCGGACGATCCGCTGGACAGCGGGATCCACACCTGGGGTATGAGCACCGACTCGGCGCAGCCGATCTCCAACGCGCTGTATGCCGCCCGCGGGATGGCGCCCCGGGTACCGGTCTGGCGCGTATCGGGCGAGGTGCGACGCATGGCCGCGCTGCCCCGGCCCCCGGCGGGCGCAGATGTCATGCCGTTCGATGTCTTCGAGCGGGCGACCCGGGATGGCCGGCAGCGGCTGGCCGAGCTCCTCGACGGCCTCGATCGCGAGCTCATCGGTGCCGCTCACCCGATCGATCATGACTTCGTGCGCCGCGAGGGGCGCGCGGGCGTGCTGCTGCGCGAGCGCGGCGGGAGGGTCCTGGGCTACGCCTACGGATCGAGCTCGGGACGGCTCGGCCCGGTCGCCGCGGTCGATCCGGCGCTCCACCCCACGCTCATCGGGGCGGCGATCCGCGAGACACCGGCCTTCGGGCCGGTGGCCCTGTGGGTGCCCGGGACGGCAGACCACGCGCTGCGCGCCATGCTGGCCGCCGGCCTGCGCCTTGACGGCTTTCCCGGTCTGATCTGCTGGTCGCACAACGACCATCCCTTCGAGCGATACCTGCCGATCACCCTGGCGATCGTGTAGCGGCGGTGCGGGTCACGCCTCGCGACGCGCACCGGGCGGCGCCTCCGCGAGGTGTTTGCCGGGTTTCGCGGCGGAGTGTTAGCCTCGCCCACGACGTGGCTCCCCCGATCGTGCCCGCGGACCGGAGTCGACGCCGCATCCGGCGCACCGACCCCATTTCGCCCCCCGTCAGCGAGCAGACCGCATGACCGTGACGCAGAGCCCGGCGCCGTCCCTTCTTGCCCGGTTGACCCGGCGTGGCCGCGCGCCACGCACCGACTCGACGGTGGTTCTCCTGCGCGACGTCACGATGCGCTACCCGAACGGCAAGGAGGCCTTGCGCAACGTCGACCTGGCGGTCCCCGAAGGCGACTTCGTATTCCTGGTCGGCCCGTCGGGTGCCGGCAAGTCGACGCTGACCAAGCTGCTGATCCGCGATGAGGTGGCCACCCAGGGCGACGTCATCGTCGACGGCGACGACCTGGCACGGATCTCGCGGCGGCAGGTGCCGAAGGTCCGGCGCAAGGTCGGCATCGTGTTCCAGGACTTCAAGCTGCTGCCACGGAAGTCCGTCAGGGAGAACGTGGCCTTCGCACTCGAGGTGACCGGGACGCCGGGCCGCCAGATCCGGCCCGCGGTGGAGCGCGTGCTGGCGGTGGTCGGACTCACCGATCAGGCGGACCAGGTGCCGACCCAGCTGTCGGGCGGCGAGCAGCAGCGGACGGCGATCGCCCGGGCGCTCGTCCACGACCCGCGGATCATCATCGCCGACGAGCCGACTGGCAACCTCGATCCGGTGATCAGCTGGGAGCTGATCCAGCTCCTGCTGCGGATCAACGAGCTGGGCGTGACGATCCTGATGGCCACGCACGACGCCGAGGTCGTGACCGCGTTACGCAAGCGGGTCGTGGCGCTCGAGGACGGCCGGATCATCCGCGACGAGACCGGCGCCACCTACCACCGCGAGGACTGAGCGCGTGATCCCGTTCCTGCTGTTCTCGCTCCGCAGGGCCTGGCAGGGGTTCTGGCGCAATGCGCTCATGAGCCTCTCGGCCACGCTCACGATGGTGCTCATGCTGTCGCTGCTGGCGGGCTTCTTCGTCCTCCAGAACGTGCTGCTCGCAAGCCTCTCGTTCGTCGAGCAGAAGGTTGAGGTCCAGGCCGACATCGAGAACACCGCGACCCAGGATCAGGTCGATGCCCTGCTGGTCACGGTGCGGGCGATGCCCGAGGTCGCATCCGTCACGTTCGTGTCCCGGGACGAGGTGCTGCAGCACTTCCGCGAGGTCGAGGCGGCGCAGGGACACGATGACCTCACGCAGTACCTCGACTCCAACCCGTTCTACGCGAGGTTGGACGTCAAGCTGCGTCACCCGTCCGATCTCCGGGTCGTGGTGGCTGCGCTGCACGAGGAGCCGGTCGTCCGCAACGTGATCGACATCCAGGCGCTGGTCGACAGCGTGCTCACCGTCACGACGGTCGTCCGGACGGCGGGCGTGGTGCTGGTCGTGGTGGTCGGCCTGATCGTGCTGTTCATCGTCGTCAACACGATCCGGCTGGCGGTCGTGGCCAGGGCCGACGAGATCGAGGTCATGCGCCTGGTCGGGGCCTCGGACGCGTTCATCCGGTGGCCGTTCGTGTTCGAGGGCGCGTTCGTGGGGTTGCTGGGTGCCCTGATCACATTGGGCCTGATGGCGGCCGGGGCCGAGCCGCTGTCGCAGGCGATGGTCGGCTTCTTCAACGTGCTCCCGATCCAGATGGGGTCGGTCGGCCGAGACACGACGCTGCTGGTGCTCGGGACGGGGATCGGGCTGGGCGTGGCGGGGTCCTGGCTGTCCGTGCGCACGTACCTGATCCGCTGACACGCCGGTCATCGAACCGGTGGCGCCGCAGTATGCCGGCGGACTCGGCGCGGAGGACGCCGGCGGATCTCGCCGGCCCGCGGGCGGGCTGCCGCCTGAATCCAGGGCGGAAGGTACGCTGACGCCCCGCCTCCGATCCCGTTACGCAACGCGGAAAGCTACCCGATGACCATCGACCCGCCCGCTCCCGCCGACACACCCGTCGGACCGGCCCTGACGCCGATCGCACCAGGCCCGCCGCCGCCGGCGCTCGCGACCACAGCCGCCGAAAGCCACCCGCCTGCGAGGCGGCACACCGTCACCATCGTGGCCTTGGCCATCGTGGCCGTCCTGGCCGGCAGCGCGCTGTTCTTCTCGGGCTGGACGCTTGGCCAGCAGGCCCTGCTCACAAGTGGCACGCCGCCCGACGCGGCGGAGGCGTTCCAGCCCTTCTGGGACACGTACTACGCGATCGTCAACCGCTACGCCGGTGGCGAGGTCGACCATCAGGCACTCGTTCAGGGCGCGATCCGGGGGATGATCGACGCGCTCGGCGACCCGTTCTCGCAATACCTGAGCCCCAAGGACTTCCAGTCCTCGCTGCAGGGGATCGCCGGCCAGTTCGAGGGCATCGGGGCAACCATCGGGACGGTGGACGCGACCGGCGCCACGGTCAGCTGCAGCCCGCTGAGCTCCGACTGCCGCCTCGCGATCGTCGAGCCGATCTCGGGCTCTCCGGCCGAGCAGGCCGGTCTGCTGCCGGGCGACGTGATCACCGAGGTCGATGGCAGCTCGCTCGACGGCCAGACCGTCGCGCAGGCCCGTGACCGGATCCGCGGTCCGCGCGACACCACCGTCCGGCTCACGGTCGTCCGTGGTGACCGTGCGCCGTTCGTCGTCCCGATCACGCGGGCCGTGGTGGTCCAGCCCGAGGTCTCGACCAGGGACCTCGCCGGCGGCGAGGTGCGCTACATCAAGCTCAGCGGCTTCTCCGACCACGCCGCGACCCAGCTCGACGCGGCGGTCGCACGGGCCGTCGCAGACGGCAAGAAGCAGCTGATCCTCGACCTGCGAGGCAACCCCGGCGGGTACATCACCGCGGCGCGCGACATCGCCAGCCAGTTCCTGGCCGACGGCACGATCTTCTGGCAGGAGGACGCCGCCGGGACGCTCACGGAGACAACGGCCATCCCGGGTGGCGCCGCGACCGATCCCTCGATCCGGCTGGTGGTGCTGGTGGACGGTGGCACCGCGTCCGCCTCGGAGATCGTCGCGGGCGCGCTCCAGGACCGTGGCCGGGCGACGCTGGTGGGAACGACGACGTTCGGCAAGGGCACGGTCCAGCAGTGGACGCAGCTCGAGGGCGACAACGGCGGTTTCCGTCTGACCGTGGCCAAGTGGCTGACGCCTGACAAGACCTGGATCCACGGGGTCGGCCTCACGCCTGACGTGGTGGTCACCGAGGCGCCGGCACGGCCGGGCGACGACCCGGTCCTGGACGCCGCGCTCAAGGTGCTGGGCGATGCGCCTTCGACGGGGATCGTGCTGCGTCCGGCCGCGTGAGGCGCACCCGGCGGCGTTGGCCTCGCGAGGTCCGCGGGATCGCCCCGAATGGCCCCCGAAACCACCGCTTGCGCGGCGGGCGTGCATCGGGTACGGTCGCTCCGAACGAAAGGAGGTGATGTGCAGTGATAGACAGCGGTAGTTGCTGCACCACCTCGGCGGAGATCGTCGACTAGAGGCGATCCCGGCCGGGTGGTCGGTAGCAATGCGAACGCCGGTCCGGCAACGGACCGGCGTTCGTGCGTCCGGGAGCCGGTGTCGGTGCGACACTGGCAGGCACCCAGCGAAGGAGCAGACCGATGGGCGGGACCATCGCCCAGAACCGCAGAGCGCGCCACGAGTACCACGTCGAGGACACCGTCGAGGCGGGCATCGTGCTGCGCGGGACCGAGATCAAGAGCATCCGCGCGGGCAAGGTCAGCCTCGCCGACGCGTATGCGCGTATCGAGCGTGGCGAGGCGTGGATCGTCGGGCTGCACATCGCCCCGTGGGAGTCGGCGGACGTGCGGTTCAACCACGAGCCCAAGCGCGAGCGCAAGCTCCTGCTCCATCGGCATCAGATCGACGAGCTCCTGGGCAGGACCAAGGCAAAGGGCCTGACGCTCGTCCCGCTCCGGCTGTACATCACGGACCAGGGCAAGGCCAAGCTCGAGCTCGGGCTCGCCCGTGGCAAGCAGACCTGGGACCGCCGCCGCGAGATCGCCGAGCGCGACGCCCGGCGCGAGACGGAACGGGCGATGGCGGACGCGCGTCGCCGCTGATCGCACGGCGCGGCGCCAAGGACGAAGGAGGCCCTCGCGATGCGGCTGGCACGGATGATCCAGGCGGTGGACGCGCACGCGGCGGGGGAGCCCGGGCGGGTGATCGTGGGCGGCGTGCTCGACGTGCCGGGCGCCACCATGTTCGACAAGATGCGCCACCTCGCCGAGCACGGCGATGAGCTGCGCAAGCTCATGCTCCGCGAGCCGCGCGGCTACCCGGCCCTGTGCGCGAACATCATCCTGCCGCCAACCCACCCCGACGCCGACGCCGGCTACGTGATCATGGAGCAGGTCGAGTACCCCGGGATGTCGGGCACCAACACGATCTGCGTGGCGACGGCGCTGCTCGAGACGGGCATGCTGCCGATGCACGAGCCGATCACCGAGATCACGCTCGAGGCCCCGGCCGGGCTGATACGGATCCGGGCGGCGTGCGCCGACGGCAAGGTCACCGGCGTCACCTTCCGCAACGTGCCCGCGTTCGCGACCCACCTCGATACGCCGGTCGAGGTTCCGCAGCTGGGCACCGTCACGGTCGACGTCGCCTACGGCGGCATGTTCTACGTGATCGCCGACGCGGAGGCGCTGGGCTTCCGGCTGACACCCGACGAGGGCCGGGACATCACCCGGGCGACCGAGATGATCAAGGCCGCTGCGCGCGAGCAGCTGCCCGTCGTCCATCCGGAGCAACCCGGGTTCGCCGGGATCACGATCGGCCAGCTGTCGGGACCGGCGCACGACCCGCGGAACTCGCGACGGAACGTGGTCACCGTCTCGACCGGCGAGCTGGACTGGTCGAAGCCGTCGACCTGGACCGGCGTCATCGACCGCTCACCCTGCGGCACGGGCACGAGCGCCAAGATGGCCACACTCCACGCCCGCGGGGCGCTCAAGGTCGGCGACGAGTTCCGCCACGAGGGCATCCTCGGAACGGTGTTCACGGGTCGGGTCGAGGCCGAGGCGATGGTCGGCGACCACGCCGCGATCGTGCCCTCGATCACCGGCACCGCCTGGATCACGGGCTTCGCGAGCTACGTCGTCGACCCGTCCGACCCGTTCCCCGAGGGGTTCACGGTCGGCGACCTCTGGTAGCGGCCGTGCCTCATGCGCCGAACCGGATGCCCTCGTCGAGGCCGATGAGCCGGCGAACCGGGCCCACGCCTTCGACCGTGATCGTCGGGCCACGCACGAGCGTCTCGGGCGTCAGGACCAGGGCCTGGTTCACCTGCCACTCGCCGGGACGCCGGATCAGGCGGCGCAGGCCATTGGGGCGATAGCCGACCTTGCGGCTCACGGCCAGCGATGCCGGGTTGTCGACGAACGCGCCCGACATGATCTCCTGGGCGTCGAGATGATCGAACAGAAAGGCGCACATCGCCTGACGCATCCGGGTGCCGATGCCCCGCCCCTGGTACGCCTGGCCCAACCACGAGCCCGTCTCACCGGTTCGCGTGACGAGATAGTCGCTGGTCGTGAACCCCTGAACGCCTACCACGACACCGTCCCACACGACCGCGAGATCGAGGGTCCACCGTTCGGGACGAAACGCGCCCCGCTTGTCCCAGTGGTACTGCGCAAAGGTGAGCGGGAGCCTGTCCGGCGGCGCGTCGGTCCAGGGCGTGCTGAACGGCATCTGCTCGGGCGGATGAACGCCACCGCGGACCAGGTCCACGAGCGCGACGATGTCGTCGTCGGAGATGCCGCGCAGCTCGAGCTCACCGGCACGGATCCGGAGGCCGAGCACGGGGTAGATGGCCCCGATCGACATCATCCGGGCAGTATCGGCGCCACCGCGCAGCGGCGCCACCCCCGTAGCCGCTAGCGGAGCAGGTATCGCCGGCTGAGTGGCACCTCGGCGGCCGGATTTACCGCGAGCCGCCGGCCGTCGAGCGAGACCGCCCCGGTTCGCACGTCGATGTCCACGCCCGCGACCGATCTGTTGGCGTGCAGCGACGCTCGCGTCAGGCCGCGCACGCCGCCGACCTCGACGAGCTGCCGGCCGGTCCCGAGCCGCCGGGCCAGGGCCCCGGCGTTCACCACGCCCGAGACGAACGTCACCGAGACCCGCGGCGCGACCGACCGCGTGCCGCCCCAGTCCGCCCGATAGCGCGTCGGCTCGGCGCGCTCGAGCGAGGCATTCCCCTCGCCCAACGGCCCCCAGGCCGGGAACCCGCCCTTGAACACCCATTCCGGCTTGACCCCGAAGAACCCGGGCTTCCAGAGCACGAGATCGGCCAGCCGGCCGGGTCGAAGCGAGCCCACGTGGCCGGCCAGGCCGTGCGTGATCGCCGGCTCGATCGTGACCTTGGCGAGGTAGCGCAGGACCCGTGCCGTGTCGTCACGATCATCGGGGTCGGTAAGACCGGGGTCATCCGGCAGGCCATCAATGCCGTCCGCGGCAGCGGATCGCCGCCAGGCCTTCATCACGTGCGCCAGCTGGAACGTCCGGCGGACCGTCTCGCCGATCCGGCCCATCCCCTGGGAGTCGGAGTTGACGATCGAGATCGCGCCCAGCTCGTGGAGCGGCCCCTCGGCGGCCATGCGCGCCTCGAGGACACGCTCGCGCACCAGCTCCATGTCCCCGGGCACCGACCACGAGAGCCCATGGTTGAGCACGGTCATCGGCACGTGCTCCTGCGCGGTGTGCACACCGAACGGGATCGTAGGCGTCGTCGATGAGCAGATGATCGACGGCTCGCGAACGAGGCCCAGGAGATCCGGCACGTGCCCGCCGCCGGTGCCCTCCACGTGGTAGGCGTGCACGGTGCGACCCGCGATCGCGGCCACCGTATCGTCCAGCTCGGCCGATTCGTGGAGCCCGTCGGTGTGCAGGCTCACCGTCAGGTCGCGCGCGTCGGCATACCGGAGCACGAAATCGATCAGCTCCGGATACGCCCCGTTGTCCTCGTGGATCTTGAACCCCAGCGCGCCAACCTCGACCAGCGCGTCGAGGTGCGACGGCTCCGCGGCGCGGGCGCCCGCCTGCATGCCCACGTTGACGGGCCAGCCCTCCAAACCGGCCAGGGTGCGCTCCATCGCATACGGTGGCTCCTCGAACCCGGCCGTGATCAGCGTGGTCACGCCCGCGGTCAACGCCGGCGGCAGCAGATGGGGCCCGATGGTGTGCATATGGGTATCGATCGCGCCCGGGGTCACGATCAGGCCGTAAGCCATGAACGACTTGGTGTGCGGGCCGATCACGAGGTCGATACCGTCGCTGATCTCGGGGCTGCCGGCGCGGCCGATGCCGGCGATCCGGCCGTCCTTGATGCCGATATCCGCCTTGATCACGCCGAGCACCGGATCGACGACCAGGGCGCCCGCGATCAGCATGTCGAGCTCCGAGGGACCCGAGGCATCGTCCCATTGCGCGATCCGGCTCCGGAGGTTCCTGGCATAGCCCCATACGGGCTCATCGCCGCGCGCCGTCCGATCCTCGGCGACGCGGATCCACAGGTCGGTGTCGCCCAGCCGCAGGCGGTCGCCGGTCGTGGGTCCGTAGCGCACCCGGTACTCGTGGGCGGAGAGGCGGGTCATCGTCCCGTGCCTCGTCGGGCGTCTCGGCCCAGCTCGCCCCGGAACCGCACCAGCCGCACCGTCCTCGACTCGCCCGGCTCCCAGCCCAGGTAGCCACCGGCGGGCAGATCGAGGTGGTAGCCACGCGTGGCGACGCGGTCGAAGTCGAGGCGCTGGTTCACCCGATGGAACGGATAGTGCGACGAGACGCGGATCCGGCGCTCGGAGCGGCTGGTCACGACCAGCTCGATCCACTCAGCATCCTCGTTGAGCACGATGTCCCGCTCGTCGCCGATGAGCAGCGCGCCCGGTCCCAGCGCATCGGGCGGTGTCCCCCGGCCGAGCGGATCCTCGAGCGCGACCACGCGCGTGCCATCCTCGAACAGGACCTCGAGCCGTACCTCGTCGAGCAGCTCGCGGACGCCCGCGAGCACGTCAGCCGGATCGACCGCACCGCGTCCCGCGGCCTCGACCGCCGTGTAGCCGGCACCGGCCCGGGCGGCCTCGAGCATCGCATCGCACATCAGGGCCACGGCCTCCGGATGGTTGAGGCGCAGGCCGGCAGCCCGGCGCCGTCTCGCGAGCTCGGCCGCCGCGAAGATCTGGAGACGTTCCTCCTCCGAAGGGATCAGTCGCATGGCGGGGATGGTATCGATCCGCGGGGCCGGCGGCGGGTCGATCGCCGCAGGTGTTCACGGGTCGCGTCGGGCGCGGGCGGGAATTGTTCGCGCGGGTGGGAACCGCGGGCGACCCCGGACCGTCGGTAGGGCGGTACGCTGCGTCCCGGAAGAGGGTCCACCGATGCAACGGTTTCTGGCCGCGATGATCGTGCTGGCGCTCGTCACCGGATGTGGCGCGACAGCTGGCGCGCCCGCCAGCGGAGATGGCGAGCCCACCCCCAGCCAGCCCAGTGCGGAGCCCACCGCGCCGGATACGCAGCCGACCACGGGAGCGATGAGTCCCGAACCAACCATGACCGATGACATCGAGCTCGCCCGGGCGAACCTGACCCGGCTCGCGACGACGCCCGCGGACGCGACGAGCGCGGGCGCAGCGGTCAACGCCTTCGGCCTCGATCTGTACCGCGCGCTGGCCACCGGCGATCCGTCCACCAATCTCGTGATGTCGCCCGCGAGCATCGCGCTCGCCCTGGCCATGGCCCGACCGGGCGCCCGCGGCCAGACAGCGTCGGAGATGGACGCGGTGATGCACGACCTCGGGTCCGATGCGCATGCGGCCTGGGTCGCCGGTCTCGATCAGGCGCTCAACGAGCGCAGCGGGACGTTCAACGACGCGATGGGGGAGCCGCAGCAGGTCACGCTGCGCGAGGTCAACGCGGCGTTCGCCCAGCGCGGCCTGTCGCTCGATCAGGGCTACCTCGACGCGCTTGCGACCCGGTTCGATGCGGGTCTTCGGCTGGTCGACTACAGGCAGGCGGCCGAGGCGGCCCGCGTCCTGATCAACGGCTGGGTGGCGGACCAGACCGAGCAGCGGATCCGCGAGCTGCTGGCGGAGGGAACGCTCGACCCGCAGACGCGGCTCGTCCTGGTCAATGCGATCTACCTCAAGGCCGCGTGGCAGACCGCGTTCCAGAAGGAGGCCACGACCAGCGCGCCGTTCACCCGACCGGACGGGTCGACGGTCGAGGTTCCGATGATGCACGCCCAGGATCAGTACCGGTACGCGGCGGGCGACGGATGGCAGGCGGTAGAGCTGCCGTACATCGGCGGCCAGCTGGCGATGCTGCTGGTCGTGCCCGACGATCTCGCGGCGTTCACGTCCACGCTCGATGCGGCGACCCTGGATGGCATCGTGACCGCGCTGAGCTCGATCGAGGTCAACCTCGGCCTGCCCCGGTTCTCAGCGGAGACGCAGGTTGAGCTGAGCACCGTCCTGAGCGCGCTGGGCATGCCGACCGCGTTCAGCGAGCAGGCGGACTTCGGCGGAATCACCTCGGAGGAACCGCTCCGGATCTCGGCCGTCGTCCACCAGGCGAACATCGACGTGGACGAGGCCGGCACCGAGGCGGCCGCTGCGACGGCGGTCGTGATGGAGGCGATGGGGATGCCCATCGAGCCGGTCACGCTGACGATCGACCACCCGTTCCTGTTCGCCCTGCGTGACGCCACGACCGGCACGATCCTGTTCCTGGGGCGGGTGTCGGACCCCTCGACGGCGTCCGGCACCTAGGCTGAGGTCCAGGCAAGACAGCCACCGGCGTCGCGGGCCGGTGGGCGTCGCGGGCCGGTGGGCGTCGCGGGCCGGTGGGCGTCAGTCTTCGACCTCGATCACGGCGGCCGACCAGGGAGGCAGCTCGATCGCGCGTCCGGTGAGCGCGATCCCCGGCGCTGACGCGAGCGCGACCCGCCACCGGTCGTGGCCGGCCTCGAGTGGCACCCGGCGTGCCACCGGTCCCAGGTTCGCCACGGTCGCCAGCCCGTCCCTGGCGATCACGATCCAGCCATCGCGGGCATCGACCGTCACGACCGGGCGCGCGCCGTCATGGAGCTCGGGGTGTGCGGCACGGAAGGCGATCAGCTGTCGATACCAGGCGAGGATCGAGGCGTGGGGCTCACGACCTCGCTCCGACCAGTCGAGCCGTGATCGCCGGAACGTGGCCTCGGCCTGCGGATCGGGGACGTCGACGCCGTCGGGATGCAGCGCCGGAAACTGGCGTCGGCGCCCTTCGCGCACGGCCCTCGCGAGCGCATCGTCAGCATGGTCGGTGAAGTACTGGAACGGGCTCGAGGCGTCCCATTCCTCGCCCGCGAACAGGAGTGGGACGAACGGACCGGTGAGCACGATCGCCGCCGCCGCCCGAAGGGTCTCGGGTGGCACGAGGTGACCGATGCGCTCGCCAAGCGCGCGATTGCCGACCTGGTCGTGGTTCTGGAGGAACGTCACGAACCGGGTCGCCGGCAGGTCGCCCGCGGGCCGCCCGTGCGACCGGCCCCGGAGGGCTGAATAGCGTCCGTCGAACACGAACACCCGGCGCAGCGAGGCCGCCAGGTCGGCGAGCCCGTCGTATTCCGCCTGGTAGCCGACGGCCTCGCCCGTGAGCGCCACGTGGAGCGCATGACGGAAGTCGTCGTTCCACTGCGCATCGAGCCCGTAGCCGCCATCGGCAAGATCGCGGACCAGCCGCGGATCGTTGAGGTCGCTCTCGGCGATCGCCACCAGCCGCCGACCGAGCCGGTGACCAAGCGCATGGACCGAGCTCGCGACCGACTCCAGGATGGGCGTGGCGGACTGGTCGAAGATCGCTTGCACGGCATCGATCCTGAGGCCGTCCGCGTGGTAGTCCTCGAGCCACGACCGGGCGTTGTCGAGGACGAAGGCCCGCACCTCGTCCGAACCCGCGGCATCGAAGTTGATCGCGTCGCCCCACGGCGTGCGGTAGCGATCGCTGAAGTACGGGCCGAACCGCGACAGGTAGTTGCCGTCGGGGCCAAGGTGGTTCCAGACGACGTCGATCAGCACGGCCAGTCCACGTCCGTGGCAGGCATCGACGAGCCGCTTCAGCCCGTCGGGTCCGCCGTAGGCGTGGTGTGGCGCGAACAGATCGGCGCCGTCGTAGCCCCAGCCGCGAGTGCCGGGAAACTCGACGACCGGCATCAGCTCCAGATGCGTGACGCCCAGCTCGGTCAGCTCGTCGAGGTGCTCGATCACCCCATCGAAGGTGCCCTGCTCGCCGAACGTGCCGACGTGGAGCTCGTAGAGCACGGCGCGGGCGAGCGGCGGTGCCTCCCAGCCGGCGTCCGACCAGGCGAATGCGCCGTGATCCACGGTCCGGGACAGGCCGTGGACGCCGTCGGGCTGCGACGGTGAGCGCGGGTCGGGAAACGGGCCGTCGCCATCGAGCACGTACCCGTAGTCGGCGCCGGCATGGACGTCCGGGACGTCCAGGGCCCACCAGCCACCAAGATCGCGGACCATCGGCAGTCGTGTGAGGGTCCCGGCGGGCGATCCGGCGGCGGCCGCCCCCGGGGCGATCCGAAGCGCGAGCTCGACGCGCTCGGGCGTCGGCGCCCAGACGCGGAACACCGTCACGCGCCGCGCTCCCTCACCAGCAACGCGACCGGGAACCGGGCAAGCAGCCTGGCCACCGGCACGCTGCCGCCCTTCGCGCCGCCGCGAACCGTGAGCGAGTCGCCGGTCAACTCGTCTCGCCATCGACCGGCCGGCAGCGGCACTGCGGTGTCGCCCCAGCCGTCGGCTAGGCCGAGGGTGAGTCGCGGCACGACCGTCGCCACCCGTCCCGAGCGCGTGAAGGCGACCACGTTGCCCGCCCCGACCCCGGCGGCGGCCAGCGGCTCGTACGAGGCACCCTCGCCGAACGCCGCGGCATGCCGGGCTCGAACGCGAAGCCCCGCTCGCAGCACGGCCATCTTCGGGGCGCCCGGCTCGTTCGGGTCGTCGAGCCGTGCGTCGAGCGTCTCCGGGCTGGGTGCATCGCGTCCGGTCAGCTCGGCGAGCACGCGCCGCCGCAACGCCAGGTCGACCGGCCGGCGGTTGTCGGGATCGACCAGGCTCAGATCCCACAGCTCGGTGCCCTGGTAGATGTCGGGGACACCCGGTGCTGTCAGCTTGACCAGCAGCTGCGCCAGACCGTTGACCCGCCCCGGTCGGAGGATCCGGACGACGAACGCCTCGATCGAGTCGCGGAAGGCCGGAGCAGCCACCAGGCGCGTGGCGAAATCGATGACCGCGGCCTCGTACGCCTCGTCGGGGCTCGCCCACGACGTCCGCAGCTTCGCCTCGCGGAGCGCCTTGGTGAGATACGGACCGAGGCGGTCCATGTTGATCGGCCAGGCCCCCACCAGCGTCTGGTACAGCAGGTACTCGGCGTGGCCGTCGGGCCCCGCACCGCGCCGGCGACGCCGCACGATCCCGCGCCAGGTTTCGACCGCGCTCGCCCACGCGTCGGGGATCTCGGACAGGACGTTGAGCCGGGCTCGTACGTCCTCGCTCCGCTTCGTGTCGTGGGTCGAGGTCGTGACCATGCCCAGCGGCCAGCGCTCCTGCGCCTGCCGGCTCGCCTCATGGAACTCGGCCGGCGTGGTCCCGAACGAACCGGGATCGCCGCCCACCTCGTTGAGCGACAGCAGCCGGAGGTCGCGGTAGAACGCCGTGTCCTCGACGCCCTTGGCCATCACCGGCCCGGTCAGCTGTTGGAAGCGGAGCGCGAGCTCCTCCTCGAGCTCGTCGCCCGGCCGGCGCAGGAGGAGCAGCTCGCCCAGGACGTCGAACAGGTCGCCCGGCAGGTCGGGCCGGAGCTCCTTGGCGACGCGAATCGCCTCGTTCACCACGGCCTCGTCCTCGGGTGCCACCTGGGCGATCCGGCGAGCGTCGTCGGTCACCTCCACCCGCACGTACGTCCGGTAGACGGGGAACGCGACGAGCACCGCACGCAGCGCCTCGTGGAGGTCGTGGCGGGTGTGGTCCCGATGGCGGCGCAGCCGCTCGAGGATGTCGAGCAGCAGCGCGGTCAAGCGCCCGAGCTCCGAGCCCAGCGCCTCGTCGAGCACCGCCTGCTTGGATGTCCGCACGATATCCGCGAACGGGCGCGTCTCCCCGGTGACCTCGCCGCGGAGCGTGGTCAGGGCCGCCTCGCCCGCCGGATCGACGAACAGCCCGTTGACGCGGTTGAGGAACTCGTAGCCGCTGGTGCCCGCGACCGGCCAGCTCCGGCGCAGGTCCTCGCCGCGCTTGAGGATCTTCTCGACCACGATCCATGCCCGCGGACTCGCCCACCGCAGGCGACGCAGATAGCCCTCGGGGTCGAGCAGGCCGTCGGGGTGGTCGACCCGCAGCCCGTCGAGCACACCGCTGGCCAGCCACTCCAGGATCAGCGCCTGCGTCTCGGCGAAGACCCTGGGGTCCTCGATCCGCAGGCCTGCCAGGGTGGTGACGTCGAAGAACCGCCGGTAGCCGAGGTCCCGTCGCGCGGAGCGCCACCAGGCAAGCCGGTAGTTCTGGCGCTCGAGCATGTGATCCAGCACCTCGACGTCCGCGTTGGTTGCCGCGACCACCGCCTCGATCGCCTCGGCCACCCTGGGTTCCTCGGTCGCGAGCGCGACGAGCCGTGCCGCGAGGACCTCCTTGTCGCGGTGCCGCCGCTCCCGCATGGCATCGTCGACCACCGTGGAGCTGGGCAGCGCGCCGAAGGCATCGGCCAGGAACCCGAGCTCGGCCGATCCCGCTCGGTCGGCGGCCAGCGCCAGCATCCCATCGAGGCTCCGTGGGGCGACCGGGAACCGATGCTCGTGGTAGCGGATCGTGAACTGCCGGCCGTCCCAGGCCAGCCGGAGCTCACCTGCCTCCAGGATGCGCCCGTAGTGGTCGCCCAGCACCGGCAACAGGACGCGCTCGCGCAGGTGCGGCTCGGGATGCGCCCAGTCGACGTCGAACGCCATCGCCCAGCGACTCGCGGGCCCGTTCTCCAGGACGTCCCACCACCAGGGGTTCTCGGGCCCGATCGCCATGTGGTTCGGGACGACGTCGAGCACCTGTCCCAGCTCGTGGGCCCCGAGCGCGGCGCAGAACCGCGCGTGACCCTCCTCGCCACCGAGCTCCGGGTTCACCCGGCGCGGATCGACGACGTCGTAGCCGTGCTCGCTCCCGGGCACGGCGCGCAGGTATGGCGAGGCGTACGCGTGGCTGATCCCCAGCGCCTGGAGGTAGTCCGCCATCCCGGCGGCGTCGTCGAACGTGAACGTCGGCGTCAGCTGCAGGCGATACGTGGCCCGTGGTTCCACCCGCCGCGGGGCGCCGCCGTTCGGCTCGTGGGTCTCCCGCGGCGCAGCCACCCGCTAGGCCACCCTTCGCAGGACCAGGATCGAGCGCGCGGCCACGGGCACGGTCTGGCCCAGCGCCACCTCTGGCCCGTCCTCGGGAAACGCGTCGTCGCGAGCCGTGTCCATGACGATCTGCCAGCGCTCGCCGCGCTCGGCGGGCAGCGTCGCGTCGATCGCCCCGTCGAGCGCGTTGAACATCAGGTAGAAGGTGTCGTCGACGATGGGCTCGCCACGTTCGTCGCGGGTGGGGATCGCGTCGCCCGAGAGCAGCATGCCGAGGTCACGCACGTGGCCCATCCCCCAGTCCTCCTCGGCCATCTCGACGCCGTCGGTCGTGAACCACACGATGTCGGCGAGGTCCGAGCCGTGGATCGGGCGGCCCTGGAAGAACCGGCGACGAAGGAACACGGGGTGCTCGAGCCGGAACGCGATCAGCCGGGTGGTGAACTCGAGCATGGCCTGGTCCGCGTTCGCCCAGTCGTGCCACGAGATCGGGCCGTCCTGGCAGTACGCGTTGTTGTTCCCGTGCTGGCTCCGGCCGAGCTCGTCGCCGCCCAGCAGCATCGGCACGCCCTGTGAGAGGAGCATCGTGGCCAGCATGTTCCGCCGCTGGCGCCGTCGCAGGGCGAGGATCCCGGGATCGTCGGTCGGACCCTCGACGCCGCAGTTCCAGGATCGATTGTGCGAATCGCCGTCGCGGTTGTTCTCGCCGTTCGCCTCGTTGTGCTTCTCGTTGTACGCGACCAGATCGGCAAGCGTGAACCCGTCGTGGGCGGTCACGAAGTTGATGCTCGCGTACGGCCGGCGGCCCGTGCCCTCGTACAGGTCCGAGCTGCCGGTCAGCCGGTACGCGAAGTCGGCCATCGCGCCCGGCTCGCCCCGCCAGAAGTCACGCACCGTGTCCCGGTAGCGTCCGTTCCACTCGGACCACAGCACCGGGAAGTTGCCCACCTGGTAGCCGCCCTCACCCACGTCCCACGGCTCCGCGATCAGCTTGACCTGGCTGATGACGGGATCCTGGTGGATGAGGTCGAAGAACGCCGACAGCCGATCGACATCGTGCAGCTCGCGGGCCAGGGTGGAGGCGAGGTCGAACCGGAAGCCGTCCACGTGCATCTCGAGCACCCAGTAGCGGAGGCTGTCCATGATCAGCTGCAGGACGTGCGGGTGGCGCACGTTGAGGCTGTTGCCGGTGCCCGTGTAGTCCATGTAGTAGCGGCGATCGTCGGTCAGCCGGTAGTACGCCTCGTTGTCGATGCCCCTGAACGCGAGCATCGGTCCCAGGTGATTGCCCTCGGCCGTGTGGTTGTAGACGACGTCGAGGATCACCTCGATCCCCGCCTGGTGCAGCGAGCGAACCATGGCCTTGAACTCGCCCACCTGATCGCCCGACTGACCGGTGCTGGCGTACTCGTTGTGCGGCGCCAGGAAGCCGATCGAGTTGTAGCCCCAGTAGTTGCGCAGGCCCCGGTCGACGAGCGACTGGTCGTGGACGAACTGGTGCACCGGCATCAGCTCGATCGCGGTGACCCCCAGATCGGTGAGGTGCTGCAGCGCCGCCGGGTGGGCCAGCCCCGCATAGGTGCCGCGCACGTCGTCGGGGATCCCCGGGTGCGTCATCGTGAACCCGCGGACATGCACCTCATAGATCACGCTCTCGTGCAACGACCGGCGCGGCAGGTGGTCCTCGGACCAGTCGAAGAACGGGTTGATCACGACCGACCGCGGGACGTGGGGGGCACTGTCCCGATCGTCTCGCCGATCCGGGCTCCCCGGCCGGTACGGGTAGCAGGCCTCATGCCAGGTGACCGTCCCCTCGATCGCCTTGGCGTACGGATCGAGCAGCAGCTTCGCGGGATTGCAGCGTTGCCCGTCGCCGGGAGCCCAGGGGCCGTGGACGCGGTAGCCGTAGCGCTGGCCGGGCGTGACCGTCGGGATGTAGCCGTGCCAGACGTGGCCCGTCGTCTCGGGCAGCACGTGGCGGGTCTCGCTGCCTGCCTCGTCGAACAGGCACAGCTCAACGCGCTCGGCGACCTCTGAGAACAGCGCGAAGTTCGTGCCCGCGCCATCGAACGTGGCGCCCAGTGGATAGGGGCGCCCCGGCCAGGGGATGACCGCAGGGGGGAGCGACGCGACGCTGCTCACGGGCACCTCCCTTCGATTCCTCAGGCCCGAACGTCGGAGTCCGAGGATAGCGGGGATCGGGCGCGAGCCCTCCGCGCCACGTCGACCGAGGCGGTCGATTCAGCGGCGGGGCGTCGAGCGCGCCCTCAGCGGCGGGCGACGAGCGCGCCCTCAGCGGCGAGTGGTGATCGCGGCGCCGACGAGGAGGAGGGCACCCGCGATCAGGACCCGCGAGAGCAGCACGGCGGCGGTCACGACCCACGAGTGCGGCATGTTTGCGATCCTACGATCCAACACGGCTCGGAGCGGCTCGCCGGGCCACGATCACCTCGGGTCCAGGGGCGCCGTGTCATCGGGCCCGGAGGCGACGCCCGTCCGCTCCCACGCGGCATATTGTGCGACGACGCCGTCGTCGTCGACCACCAGCTCCGCCTCGAACGTCTCGCTCGAGTAGCGGTAGGTGAGCTCGTCCTCGCGCCTGTAGGTCTGGGCTGCCTTCTCGATCGTGAGCTCCGGAAAGCGCACCCAGGCGGCTCGGATCGTGCGCGACCGTCCGATGCCCAGGTTCAGCCTTCGGATCGGCAGCGTGTTGGTCGACGGCGTGCAGCCGAGGTCGACATCGACGCAGCCCTTCAGGGAGCGGTCGACGACGCCGTTGACGGTCCAGTTGCCCTTCGAGTCGCGAGCCAGCGTGAGCGTCCGCTGGACGAACCCGCGCAGGTCGCGCACATGGACCGCGGACGTGGCGCCGGTGCCGTCGGCCAGCACCCGGTACTCGATACGAACGGGGATGCCACCCTCGGCGCCCAGCACCGTGCCCACCAGCGAGAGATCGCCGGCATCGCGGATCGTGATCGCGCAGTGCTCATCCACGAGCACCTCGTCGGTTCGGCGCCAGGACACGCGTCTGGTGGTCACCTCCCGAGGGTGCTCGCGGGCCGGCCGCCGTGTCAACCACGCGCAGGCGACCGCGCTCGCCGGGTTCGGGGACCGGTGCTAGGATTCGCCGCCCGAACGGCGGTTCGGTCCTGTGGGGATGCGTGGTTTCGACAGGGCCTGGCTGTCAGGGAACGCGAGCCGAGGTGCCGTCAGGCCTCGCTAAACAGGCGGCAAAACGAAGTAACTGCCAACAAGCAGCCTGCTCTCGCCCTCGCCGCTTAGGCGGTAAGACGAGCGTGGAAGCGGCCTCCCCTCCGCGGGCCGTGGAAGCGTCATGCAGCGGAGGTGCAACACGGGTGAGGTCGCGTAGCCCGATGCCAAGCCCGATCTAGGGACACGTGAATGGGCCGGATGGGAGCCTGCCGATGGGCGCCCGACCGGCTGACGAAAATCATCGGACACGCTCGTAGTGGGTCCTGGCGAAGGGTTCTGGACGGGGAGTTCGACTCTCCCCCATCTCCACCACCAGTTCGGCGCGGCGCCTTCGTGAGGGCAGTTGTCGAACGGACTTCTGAGCGTCGGGTTTGGACGCTGGTTGCGTCCGCGTGAACGCGAACCGACAGGGAGGTCGCCGCGGCGGGGAATGGCGACTCGGCGTCGCCGGTCCGCCACCGAGCAACGCGAGGACGGTACGGGGACCTTGGGCCCCTTTCAACCTTGAGACCCGCGCGTTGGCGCCGGTCCTGGAGGCCGGTTCCCTACACTGCCGCTGTGACCATCCGCGCCCTCGGCTATCGCCCACGATCCAACACGCCTGGTCGTGTCGAGGATGGGCGTCCGCGCCTCGCGGACGTCGCGCTGGCCCTCCTGTACGCCGTGATCTTCCTCGGCTATACGGCGATCGACCTCGGGCCAAAGGCGTTGTACCTGCCCTGGATCGGAGGCCTGGCGTCGCCCGGTGGCCTGGGGATCCAGCCCACGATCGTGCTCTTCTCGCGCGCAGCGATCGGATTCGTGGTCGTGTGCGCGGTCGCCCTCGCCTGGCGGCGAACCAGGCCGGAGCTGGCGTTCCTGGTGATCGCGGGTGTTGGCTCCCTGCAGCTTGCCATCGCAGAGCCCATCCGATTGTGGAACGTTGCGATGCCCATCGCGCTGTTCTCCGCGGCCGCCTACGCCGGCCGCACCTTTGCCCGCCTCGCGCTCGCCATTTCGATCCTGGCCTACGTCGGCATCTGGGCAATCGAGGTCGATCTCATCGGTCGCCTGGACAGCCTGCCCAACCCGGTCGACGCCCTGGCGGGCCCACGTGGCGCGACGTTCGCAGTCCTGTTTGCCCTGCTGATCCTCGTCTGGGCCATGGGCGATCAGGTCCGGGCCGCCCGGGACCGCCTCGAGCGTGATCTCGAGCGGACGGCGCAGCTTGCACGGGAGCAGGAGGCGAATGCGCGCATCGCAACCCTCGCCGAACGCCATCGCATCGCCCGCGAGCTCCATGATGTCGTCGCCCACGGGCTCTCGGTGATGATCGTGCAGGCGGATGGCGCGCTGTACGCAGAGGCCGAGCATCCCGAGGCACCTCGCGAGGCGCTGGCGGCCATCGCCTCCACCGGCCGCGAATCCCTGGGCGAGATGCGCCGACTCCTGGGCGTGCTACGGGATGATCCCGACGCGGCAGCGCTCGCGCCCCAGCCGGGGTTGGCTTCACTGCCGACACTGATCGATCGATTCCGTGAGGCTGGTTTGACCGTCAGCTACACCGGGGAGGGAGCGATCGAGCCGATGGCGCCGGCGGTCGGCCTCACGGCCTACCGGGTGGTTCAGGAATCGCTGACCAACGTGCTCCACCATGCTGGGCCCACGCGCGTCGATGTGCGCGTCGCCGTCAGCCCCGAGATCCTGGAGCTGGTCGTGGCCAACGAGCCGGGAACCGCACCCGCTCGGCCTCCGGCCACCTCGCCGGGCTTGGGCTTGCTCGGGATGCGCGAGCGAGTCGGCCTGCTCGGCGGTCGGATGACGGCCGGCCCCACGCCGCCAGGCGGGTTCCGGGTGCGGGTGGAGATCCCAATGCGAGCATCGGCGGCGGATCCGGGCCGCCAAAGCCGCCGGGACGGGTGGCAGGCCATGCCCGAGAGGACGCCGAACGCGTCGGGGGGCGGCGCGTGACGATCCGGGTCGTGCTGGTCGACGACCAGGTGCTCGTCCGGGCCGGCTTCGCCATGCTGATCGGGTCGCAGCCCGATCTCCAAGTCGTGGGAGAGGCAGGGGACGGCGCCGAGGCGATCGACCTGCTCGGCCGGACGGCGGCCGACGTCGTTCTGATGGATGTCCGAATGCCGCGGCTCGACGGGGTGGCGGCGACACGACGAATCGTCGCGGACCATCCAGGTGGACCGAAGGTGCTGGTGCTGACGACGTTCGATCTCGACGAGTATGCCTTCGTTGCCCTCCAGGCCGGTGCCTCCGGCTTCCTCCTCAAGGACGCGCTGCCCGAGGACCTGCTGCGGGCGATCCGCGTGGTGCACAACGGTGACGCAGTGGTCGCGCCCAGCACGACGAAACGGCTCATCGCGCGCTATGTCAAGCGCAGTGTTCCGTCACGGCCGAATGCCGCGGTGGAGGCGCTGACCGAGCGCGAGCGAGAGGTGTGGCTCGCGATTGCCCGGGGCCTGACGAACGGCGAGATCGCAGAAACGCTCGTCGTATCCGAGGCGACGGTCAAGACCCACGTCGGCAACATCCTCGCCAAGACCGGTGTCCGCGACCGCGTGGCGCTGGTCGTCCTCGCCTACGAGTCCGGGGCTCTCGCGACCGACTGACCGCGCCCCCACGGTAGGAGCGTCAGATCCACCTGCGGCCCGATGTGCGGCCCGATCCCGCGCCGATACCGTGGGCACATGTTGGAACCAGCTCGGACGTCAGCGCGATGGACCGGATCATCCAGGCTCCTTGGCCTTGCCGTCATCGCCGCGGCACTCATCGGCGTGCTCGCCGCCCGGTCGCCGGCGGCCTCGTCCTCAACCGCGTACTCATCCTTCCCCACATCCACGTTGTCGATCCGGGCTTCGCCTTCGTCCTCGACCGCGGCAGGACCCCTCGACGTCCCTCGTGGCGGGCACCCCGGTGGAGGCGGTGAGGTCGGTGCCGCGCCCGGCGCCACGCTGCCCCTGCACAGCAGCAACCTTCGTGCCCTTGGCCTGGCTGACGGGGTCGTCCCCGACGGCACGACCGTGTTCGACGAGCATGTTCCGGGCGTCGCAAGGCTCGATCCCGCCCTGCTCGCTGCCCTGCGTCGCGCGGCGAGCGATGCCGCGCGTGCCGGGGTCGAGTTCGTCGTCGACAGCGGCTGGCGGTCGGCGCGGTACCAGGAGCAGCTGCTCGACCAGGCGATCTCGACGTACGGCTCGGAGGCGTCAGCTGCCCGCTGGGTGGCCACCCCCGATACCTCCCGTCATGTGACGGGCGACGCGATCGACATCGGGCGCGCGGATGCCAGGGCATGGCTGCACGAGCACGGCGCCGCCTACGACCTGTGCCAGATCTATCGCAACGAACCCTGGCATTACGAGCTGCGGCCCGGAGCGATCGATCACGGCTGCCCACCGATGTACGCCGATTCCGCGCACGATCCACGGATGCGGCGTTGACGACGGCAAGGCAGCGGTCGCGCGCCGGCTGACCGTCTCCGGATCGAACCCGGTCAACGCTGACGCGCCCAGGCTCGGCGCTCGGCTCCCCCTACAGTAGGAGCCTGGAATCCACCCGCGGTTCGATGTGCGGCGAGGCCCGACGCACCTACGGTGCGACACATGGTGGAGCCGACCCATACCGCAACCCGTTCGCGAGCAACCTGCGGGTCGGGCGAACGCCAGGCTCGCGGTGGCGAGGGTTGGTCTCGCCGCGACCGCCGGGAGCACTCGCGAGCTCGATCATCGCGCCGGGGCACCGGTCATGGCCGTCGTGACGATCGACGCCTTCGGGCAGGGGACGATCCCGTCGCTGCCGCCCCTCGGCCAGGAGCGTTGAGCTGATGATCGGCGGCCGGGCGGACGCGATCGCACCTGAGAACCTGCGGGGCACCGGGCGGCACGTCGTCCGACGCCGTGTGAAGAGGCAACCGGCGTGAGCGGAGACTGCGCCGTCGTCATCAGCGGCGGCCCCGGCGTGGAGCACGAAGTATCCCTCCAGAGCGGTCGTGCGATCTCGGCGGCCCTCGGCGAGCTCGGCTTTGGCGTGGCAGCCTGCACGGTGTCCCGAGAGGGGACGTGGACCACGGACGGGCGAACCGGAATGGACGCCGCCCTGGCAGCGCTGGCGGCGGCTGACGTTGCGATCCCCGCCCTGCACGGGTTATGGGGCGAGGACGGGGGCGTGCAGGGGTTCCTGGAGACCGTCAGGGTGCCCTATGTCGGAAGCGGCGTCCTTGCCTCGGCGACGTGCATGGACAAGGTGCGCACCAAGGTGCAGCTCGCTGCCGCCGGCATCGGCGTGGCACCGGGCCGCGCGGTCAGCGCCCGCCTGGACGCCGATACGGCCGATGCCCTCGTCGCTGAGTTCGGCCTTCCGTTGTTCGTGAAACCGGTGCGCGGCGGATCGAGCTTCGGCGTCACCCGAGTCACGAGCGCGAGCGATCTTCCGTGGGCCGTCGCTGCCGCTGCCGCGTTTGGTGGCGCCGTCCTGGTCGAGCCGGAGATCCGAGGCCTCGAGATCGACGTCGGCGTCCTCGAGCGCCCGGATCATACGATCCTCGCCAGCCCGCTGCTCCAGGTCGAGGCCGACCCCGGCGAGCCATTCTTCAGCACGGCCGCGAAGTACGAGTGCGCCGGCACCCGGTTCCTCGTCCCGGCACCGGTGGATCAGGCACTGGCGGGCGCCATCACGGACACCGCGCTCAAGGCGTTCGCGGCACTGGGCTGTGCGGGCCTGGCGAGGGTGGACTTCCTCGTGGACGAGCAGCGAGGACCGGTTGTCAACGAGGTCAACACGTTCCCGGGCTTCACCGGGCATTCGCAGTTCCCCCTCATGTGGCGCGCCGCGGGTATCTCGTTCACCGCTCTTGTCGCGACGCTCGTCGAGGCAGCGATGGCGCGCGACGTGACCGCGCTTCACGCATGAGCTCGTGGCCACAAGAGCCCATCCTGCTTTCCGACCCCCGCATCCTGGCCATTCCGGTCGTCGAGCTCGACGAGCCACTCGTATGCCTGGCCTGCCACGGAGAGGTCTCCGTCGCCAGCCTGGGCCCCACGCCGCCCTTCGGACTGCCGGCACCAGACGGGGCGGCGGTTCACGGCCTCGTTCGAGCGTCGCTCGCCGTCCGACTCGGGCGCGCGTCGCGCGCGCTGCGGCACGGCATGCAACTGCACGTGGTGGAGGGCTATCGACCAATGTCCGCGCAACGTCGCTTCTTCGCTGCCTACGTCCGGCAGCTGATGCAGCGTGAACCGCGCCTGAACGACCGCGAGCGCGAACGGCTCGCCAGCCGGTTCGTGGCCCCACCCGAGGTAGCTGCCCACCCATCCGGCGCCGCGGTGGACATCACGCTCGTCGATCGGCACGGCAGGCCACTGGACATGGGCACGCCCATCGATGCCACACCGGAGCAGAGTTCCGGGGCCTGCTACCTCGAGGCGACGGGCATCGACCCGACGGTACGGACAAGGCGACGTCAGCTCGCGGAGGTCCTCGAGGACGAGGGCCTGGTCAACTACCCCACCGAGTGGTGGCACTGGTCCTTCGGGGATCGCTACTGGGCGCACGCGACCGGGAGCACGTCGGCGATGTACGGTCAGGTGGAGTGGATGCGTTCCCACTCGCACGCCGCGGCCGACTGACAGCTCGCTCACTCACTGATAGCTCGCATCGCCGGACACCGGCGGGATCCTCTCGCCGGACGCGCTGGCTTCGCGGTCGACCGCTTCAGCCTCGCTGCTCCGCCCGCGATCCACCGTCGATCGGACGCTCGGACCCGCCGCGAACGAGCTCCCGAGGGCGGCCATCAAACCGGATCTCCCCGGCGGCCGCCACGTCGAGGGTGGTGACCACGCGGGCGTCAGCGCGTGATGCGCCGACGAGCGATCAGACGAGGCTGCCCGGCTCCCGGCCCGCAGCCGCGACCGGCGTGTAGCGCAGGTAGGCGACGAGGGCGAGGCAGGCGACGAGGGCCTCGGCGAACGCGAAGATGCCGTAGACCACCGACTGACCGCCCGGCGACGGGCGCAGGAATCCGAGCCACCAAACCGCGCTGAGAACCGAGAAAGCCACATAGACGAGCATCGCGGTTGCCAGCAGGCCCCAGAACCGTCGCGGCTCTGCCCTGTCGAACCAGGCCACGACGGCGACGCCCGTCGTGAACCCCGTTGCCGCCACGCCCACCCCGGGCAGCACCAGCGAGCCCAGCGGGTCCGTGACCTCGATCTGCCCGATGGTGAGGGTGATGAGCAGGGGAACATAGGTCACCGCGACGTAGATAACGGCGACGACGGCGATCCGCCGGACCCGGCCAACCGTCGCCGGTGACAGACGCAGCAGGCCGAGGCCCACCAGCACCGTCCCGACGATGGCGCTGACTCGCATGATCACATCGAGCAAACCACGCCACGTCGTCATCTCCTCCGAGCCAAGAACTGGCTCGGATGTGGCCACGGCGCGCAGCACCACGAGGATCGACCCGACCGCAAGTCCCCCGAGCAACACCGAATGGGTCCGCGCAGCGTCGTGGACCCGGAGCAGGAGCGCGGCGGGAAGGAGCACGGTCGCTATCGACACGATGGCGAACATCAGCCACGGCACGGGATCGTTGAGCGTGCTGCGAAACGTGTCCAGCCGGAGGAACGCGACGATGACCGCGCCCGCGACGAACGCGAGGACCGGCCACGACAGCCCGAACGCCTCGGGGTTGGGCAGGCGCAGCGTGCCGACGGCCTCGGTCGGCGTGTCCGGATCGAACACGTCCGGTGCGACCTGGATCGGATCCGACATCGAGCTCCCCCACACGGCGGCCCCGACGGCCGCGTCCATCGCGAAGCGTAAGAACGACCGACCTCCCGTCAAGGGCCGGCCCGCCCGGCTGTTGCCTCAGCCCATGCTAGCCGGGCGGGCCGGTGACACCACCTCGGCACGCTCGCCGGTGCTACCGTCCTGGGCAGATGACCAAGTCGAGACGCCGGGCTCCCGATGGGCGAGGCGAGGCCACCCGCCGCAGCATCAGCACCGCGGCCGTCGAGCTCGTCGCGGAGCTTGGCTGGGACGCCGTGACGACGCGCGCGGTCGCGTCCAGGGCCGGCGTGAACCCCGCCCTCGTCCACTATCACTTCGGCTCGATGGACGCATTGCTCCGTGAGGCGGTGGCCGCGGTGATCGAGCAGGAGACCGATCGAGTGGCGATCCCGCTCGCGGAGGACCCGTCACGCGGCGGCGCGCTGGCCGGTGCCAGCGACGCCATCGCTCACCTCAACCCGCCGCCCCCGGCGGCTGCCGTGTTGCTCGAGGGCATGCTACGGGCGGCGCGAGACCCGGCCCTCTCACCCGTTGTCGTCGACCGCCTGCGGACGCTGCGCGAGCAGACGGCGACCCGCGTTCGTCATGCCGTGGCCGAGGGCGAGCTCCCTCCCGATCTGCCGGCCGAGGCCAGCGGGACGCTCGTCGCAGCCGCGCTCGACGGCCTGCTGCTCCACCGGATCGTCGATCCGTCCACCGACGTCGCCGGCGCCCGCGACGTCCTGGTGCGCCTGCTCACCCCGCCGCCCGGCATCGCCCGGCCGCCCGGTCGCCGCAACCGGCGCACGCAGGTCCGGCGAGGCAACGCTAGACCTGCGCCTTGATCTCCTTCGCGACGCGCTCGCCGGTCTCGACCGCGCCGTTGATGTAGCCCTGGAAGTCGAGCGAGGTCGCCTCACCCGCGAAGTGGATCCGACCCTCCTGGAGCCCCTCCGCGCCCGCGAAGCTCGTGTAGTGACCGATGCCCCAGTACGAGTACGCGCCGCGATGCCACGGCTCCTCTGCCCAGAACGACTGGATCGCCCGGCCCGTGTACGCCGCCGAGGTACCGGGGAACAGCCCGTCGACCCAGTCGAGCACCTTGCTCACATCGGCCGGGTTGGGGGTGCCGAACAGGTCATTGCCATGCAGGCTCGCGCCATGCCTGCCGCCCGGGTAATAGAGCAGGTAGCCCGGATCGCCCGGCACCACGGGATGCGCGTCCCAGATGCACTGGAAGCTGTCGGGATCCGAGTAGCCGATGCCGTTGGTCGCGTACGGCACACCGTCGATCAGGCGGTCGTGGCCGGGACCCCAGGTCCGGTGCGCCAGCTCGATCTCGATCTTGCCGTTGGTGCCCATCGGGCTCTCGGCGATCGCGCGCAGCTTGGCCGCGCTGAATCCGTCGGTGATCCGGGGGTCGATGGCCACCTCGCGCAGCAGCGCGAACGGGATGGTGAGCACGAGGTGGTCGGCGGTCGTGGTGCTGCCGTCATCGAAGTGGCAGGTGTATGGCCCGCCGAGCTCGCCCTCGATCGCCACCAGCGGCCGCCCGGTCTCGATCGTGGTCATGGTGAGCTCGTCGACCATCCGGTCCACGATCGCCTGGCTGCCCTCGACGGTGTGGTACAGCTCGTCGGTGCCAGGCAGGGGGCTGATCGAGTTGTTGGCATTCCAGGCCAGCAGGTACAGCAGGTTGAGCGCGGGCTGCCGGTCCGGGTCGGCGCCGTACTCGGTGACCGTGTCGGTCGCCATCAGCCGGGCCAGGCGGGAGCTCGGGCCAAGGTCGGCCAGCATGGGGTTGGCCAGCGGGTTGGCCGAATCGAACCAGTCGAGGACCGAGATCGAGTCGAGCTCGGCGCCACGCTGCGTGTGGGCGTCGTACGTCTGCGGCCAGGGCGCGGCCTGCAGCTCGTCCTTGAACGCCTTGCGCACGGTGCCCGCCCAATCGGCGGTCGCCGCCTCCTCGGTGTACAGCGAGCCATCGACCAGGTACAGCTCGTCGCCCTCCGGGAGCGCGCCCCCGTTCACGACCTCGAGGTGCAGGCCGAGATTGCGGATCAGGTTGCGCACCGTGTTGTGCTCGGTCGAGATCAGCTCGCCGCCGTGCTCCACCACCACGCCCGGGAAGGTCGTGGTGTCGCTGTAGGTCCGGCCGCCGATGCGACCCGATGCCTCGTACACGGTGGATGCGATCCCGAACTTGCCCAGCAGGTGGGCGGCCCGGATGCCCGCCGCACCCGCACCGATGACGACCACCCGGGCCGAGGTTGCGGATGCGCCGTGGGTCTGCCGGGCGAGCACCTGCGCGGGTCCGATGGCGGCCAGCGCGGCCGATCCGACACCCGCGGTCGCCGCGCTGCGCAGGAACTGGCGTCGCGTTAGCCGGCCGCTCGACAGCCCGGCCTCGAGATCCGCGAGCTCCGCTCGCCGGCGAGCGCTGACGACCCGCTCCAGGCGCTCCGCCTCCCGGACCTGACCCATGGCCTCGTCGAGCGGCATGCCCCGCTGCTCGGCCACGGCGCTCGCGCGTCCGAGGCGTCGAAGGAGTCGGGTGGTGGAGTTGCCGGGCGGCTGGCGGGACGACATGAGGACAGATCTCCGTGCGAGAGGCTGTCCGCGCACCCTACTCCCACGGTGCGTAGCATGGGCGCCGGGTCCTGCCAGCCGGCCCGCGGGCCGGTGCTCATGCGCACCGCTGCGGGCAGGCCCCGGTGGGTTGCGCGGGGCGGGCCAACCACCCCTTCGGGGTCGCCGTCGGGCATCCTGTCCGTCCCTCGCGGCCCGGCCTCGTCCAGGCACAACGAGCAATCACACGAGGAGACTCCTGCCATGACTGCGCTGCCTCCGATCGAGCTCCCCATCGAGGCCCTTCGCGCTGAGCTCACGGGCAATCTGATCACGCCGGGCGATCCCGGGTACGACGAGGCGCGGGCCGTGGCGACCGGCGGTTTCGACCGCCATCCGGCCCTGATCGTCAGGGTGGCCGACGACGATGACGTCGCCCGTGTGATTCGCCTCGCCCGCGAGACCGGCCTCGAGCTGGCTGTCCGCAGCGGCGGTCACAGTGGCCTGGGCCACGGCGTGACCGAGGGTGGGATCGTGATCGATCTGTCGGGCATGAAGGCCCTCGACGTCGATGTCGCTGGCCGGACCGCGTGGGCGGAGACCGGCCTCACCGCGGGCGAGGTGACACGGACGCTGGCGGCGCACGGGCTCGCGGTTGGGTTCGGCGACACGGCGTCGGTCGGAATCGGCGGGATCACGCTCGGGGGCGGCGCGGGCTACCTCGTCCGAAAGCACGGTCTGACGATCGATTCGCTCCTGGCCGCCGACATCGTGACCGCCACCGGCGAGCGTCTGCGCATCGACGCCGAGCACGATCCCGACCTGTTCTGGGCGATCCGCGGCGGGGGCGGCAACTTCGGCGTCGTCACCCGCCTCCAGTTCCGCCTGCAGCCGATCGGTGCGTTCGTCGGCGGGATGCTCATCCTGCCCGCGACCGCCGACGTGGTGACCGGGTTCGTGGCCGCCGCGGACGCGGCGCCCGAGGAGCTGTCGACGATCCTCAACGTGATGCCCGCCCCGCCGATGCCGTTCCTGCCCCAGGAGGTCCACGGGTCGATGGTCGCGATGGCGATGCTCGCCCACGCGGGCGACGACGTGGAGGCCGGCCAGCGCGCGATAGCACCGTTCCGGGCCCTCGCCACGCCGATCGCCGACATGGTGCGTCCGATGACCTACCCGGAGATGTACCCGCCCGAGCCCGACGCGGAGCCCCCGATCGTCGCCGGGCGCGTCGTCTTTCACGACCGCTTCGATCGCGACCTCGCCGGCGAGATCGTCACGCGCCTGGCGCAGTCGGACGCCCCGATGCGGGCCGTCCAGCTCCGGGTCCTGGGTGGCGCGATGGCCCGCGTCCCCGCGGCCGCCACCGCATTTGCGCACCGGCAGCGCCGGATCATGGCCGTCATGGTCGCGTTCGCCACGGGCCCCGATGATCGGGCGAGGCGCCAGGCCTGGGTCGACGATCTGTCCGATCTGCTCTCGGATGGAGAGCCGGCCGCCTACGTCAACTTCATCACCACCGAGGATCCGGCTCGCGCACACGAGGCGTATCCACGGGAGACGTGGGATCGCCTGGCGAAGGTCAAGGGCCGCTACGACCCGGACAACCTGTTCCGGCTGAACGTCAACGTCCCGCCTGCCTGAGATCCGGCGGGCCGCGCCAGGGGTCGCCGCCTGAGCGCGCCTGAGATCGCCGCGGGAGATCGTCCGAGCCGCGCGCGTCCGAGGCGCGCGCGTGGACCGCTAGCGATCGGCTGTCACATACCAGCTGTGGGGCATGTCCGGCATCGTGGGCGGGATCACCGGCAGCGTCCAGCGCCCGTAGCTCGCCTCGGGCGCTCCGGGCTGGCTCAGGTGCGCGGTCCAGCCCCGGTCCGCAAGGAATCCGACCGGGTCGTCCATCGTTCCGATCCACGGCGCGCCGGCGGTGGCCTGCATCTCGATCCACGCCCGCGTCCAGGGCGAGGTCAGCACAAGCCCGTTGACGATGTCGAAGCCGAGCCTGCTGCCGGGCGCCGACAGCGAGCCGACGGTATCCAGGATTCCCTCGACCACGGGCGAGGGCAGGTAGAACAGGAAGCCCTCAAGCAACCATGCCGCCGGCCGCGCGACATCGAACCCGGCGCCGACGAGGCTGTCGAGCCAAGGGGCGGACAGATCGGCCGCGATCGGGTACCGAGCGCAGCGCGGCTCCGCACGGGCCGCGTCGAGGCAGGCGGCCTTGTGGTCGAGCACCGGGCCCTGGTCGAGCTCGAACATGCGCGTCTCCGGTGGCCAGTCGAGCCTGTATGCCCGCGTGTCGAGGCCGGCCGCGAGCAGCACCACCTGCCGGATCCCTGGATCGGCGACGCAGGCGCGCAGCCAGTCATCGAAGTAGCGGGTCCGGATCGCGATCGGCGCGGTGCTGTCCTCGGACCGCTCGGCGATCCATCTGGCCCCCACCTCCCCGGCGAGCGACCATGCCCAGGGGTCATGGAACAGCCGGTCGTCGCGATCGGACTCCCGGGCGCGAACCGCGGCCGTCCAGCGTGCCGTCGCCGATACCGGATCGATGGTGCTCGTGCTCATCTCGGCCACGAAGCCTCCGCGTCAGGCGCGCTGGGCGACCGGTTGCGCCGGGGTCGCGCCGGCCTCGCCCAGGGCCAGGTACAGCTCCTCCTCCTGGGCCATGTGGAGGCGCAGGATCGCGTCCAGGCCGTAGAGCACGCGGCGCAGGTCGGTGAGATCCTCGGTCGCCGGACCCTCGGGTCCCACCTCATCGACCAGCCGTCCAACGAACCGGACCAGGTGGAAGATCTCGGTGTGCGTCCGGTGAAGCGCTGCTGTGACGTCGTCGTTGCCCAGCGCGTTGGCGAGCATGGGGAACACCTCGCGGTCCTCGAGCTCCTCGTGCGGCACCAGCGTCTCGGCCAGGAACACCCGGACCTGCGCCAGCTCGGCCGCGGCCTCCCGCGCCGGCATGCTGCCCAGGCCATCGGCCAGCGCCCGGATCCGATCGATCGGGGCGGCCAGCTCGCGATGCTCGGTCCGGAGCCTGGCGCCGAGGTCGGACCAGCCGGGCACCTCGGGCATCCGCGGGACGCCGCCCGAGAGTGCTCGCAGCGCGTTCAGGATCACGATCACGTCGATCGCCTCCTGGATCAGCGCGCCAACCACGGGCGACAGGACCCCGGTCGTCGCAACGAGCATCGCCACCAGCGACATTGCCATGCCGGCGATCACGCTCTGCAGCGCGATCGAGCGCGAACGTGCGGCGATCCGGATCGCCTCCGGCAGCCGGTCCAGGCGATCGACGGAGATCACGACGTCCGCCGCCTCGGAGCTTGCCGTTGCGCCGCGGGCGCCCATCGCCACGCCCACGTCTGCGCTCGCCAGCGCGGGCGCGTCGTTGATCCCGTCGCCGACCATGACCAGGACGCCGTCCGTGTTCGCACGCTCCTCGGCGACCGCGTCCACCTTGTCGGCCGGGGTGCGCTCGGCCAGCACGGCATCGGCCCCGATCGCCGCCCCAACCATGTCCGCGACCCCGAAATGGTCCCCGGTCACCATCACGACCCGCCGCACGCCGGCCCGTCGCAGCGCCCGGATCACGCGCGGCGTCTCGGGTCGAATCGGGTCGTCGAGCACCAGTGCCCCGACCAGCGTGCCGTCCACCCCGACGTAGACGCCCGTGGCGCCCTCGATGGTCACCCGGCGCCTGACGTCGCGTGCCCAGGCGGGGAGCGGAGCACCCGACGTGGCGAACTCGGCCCTCCCCACCCGGACATCGATACCGTCCACCCGACCGCTGACGCCCGCCCCCGGAACCTCGACGACCCCTTGCGGCAGCGCCAGCTCAACGCCACGATCGCGGGCACCGCTCACGATCGACGCGGCCAGCACGTGCGGCGAAACCTGCTCCAGCGAGGCCGCCCAGCGAAGCACCTCGCCCGCGTCGCGGTCCGGTGCCGCGACGACGTCCGCGACGTGCGGCCGGCCGGCGGTGAGCGTGCCGGTCTTGTCGAACAGCATCGTCCGGGCTCGCGCGATCGTCTCGAGCGCACCGCCACCCTTGATGATGATCCCGCGCCGGGCAGACCGGCTGATCCCGGCCACGATCGCGATCGGCGCCGCCAGCAGCAGCGGGCAGGGCGTCGCCACCACCAGCACCGCCAGCGCCCGCACCGGATCCCCGGACGCGAGCCAGGCGAGGCCTGCGATCCCGAGCGTGAGGGGGACGAACAGCAGCGCGTAGCGGTCCGCCAGCCGCACGAACGGTGCCTTCGATGATTGCGCCTCCTCGACCAGGCGGACGATCCCGGCGTAGGTGCTGCGCTCGGCCGTGGCTGTCGCGATCAGGTCGAACGGCATCCCGGCGTTCACCGTCCCGGAGCTCACGGGATCACCGGGCTCGCGTGTCGCGAGGCGCGATTCACCGGTCAGGGCGGCCTCATCGAGCACCGCGGGGGCGCCGATCACCGTCCCGTCCACGGGCACCACCTCGCCCGGCTTCACGAGCAGCCGGTCACCGAGCGCCACCACGCCGACCGGCTCGTCCGAGATGCCTCCATCGGCGTAGCGATGGACCGTCTGCGGGGCCCGCGACACCAGGGCCGACAGCTCGCGGTGTGCGCGGCCCTCGGCGAAACGCTCGAGCCAGTCGCCCGTTGCCAGCATCACCGCGATCACCGCCGCAGCCAGCGACTCGTCCAGCAGCAGCGCACCGACGATCGCCAGCACCGCGATGACGTCGACGCCGGCCTGCCGCCGGAGCAGATCGCGGACGATCGACAGCGCGAGCCAGGCGCCGACGAGCGCCGCGGGCACCGTCCATGCCCACCAGGCGACGTCGTCGCGACCGCCGGCCGTGGCCCCGAGCCCCAGGACCAAACCGCCGCCGGTCAGCGGCAGCAGCAGCCGCGCGACGACGCGGTCCAGGGTAGCCAGCCATCCGGTCATACGCGTGGCTCCCGATCCGGGGCGGTCGCGAACAGGTGGTCGGCCCAGGCCCCGACGCCCGGCCAGACCCGTTCCACGCCCGCCGCCCGGAACGTTTCGGCGGTGGTCGTGCTGCCGACCGCGACGAACCGCGAACCTGCGGCGCGCGCCATCTCGAGGTCGGTCAGGGTGTCGCCGACGTAGACGGCATCGGCCGGCTCGACACCCAGCTCGCCGAGCGCCGCCAGCAGCGCCTCGGGGTGCGGCTTGCCGTTGCGAACATCTTCCGCGAAGCGCATCGCAGCGAACACGCCGGCCAGGTTCAGCCGCTCGAGCCCGGGCTCCACCACGGCGCGCGTCGATGCGGTGACGAGACCCAGCCGGACGCCATGCCGATAGAGCCGGCGCAGCGCGCCGCGAGCCCAGGGGATGGCGCGCGGCCGGCCCCGCCGCATCTCCTCCTCCCAGCGTGCGCCGAGCGCGGCCCATTGCGACTCCGGGATGCCCAGCTCCCGGTACGAGCGTTGCCAGTCCGGCGAGTGTCGCTCGTTGAACCAGGTCCGGTCGATCTTGATTCCGATCTCCCCCAGCACGGTCACGTTGGCGCGATAGATCTGGGGCAGCGAGTCGACGACGGTGCCATCCCAGTCGAACAGGGCGGCAGCCGGCAGGTCGGGTCGCGGTTCGCCGGGAACAGGCGCGGTCATCACGCACCGATCGTAGGCCAGCCAGCGGCCCGAAGCGGTGTCCAACGGACCCTGATCGACAGGCGGGAGCGCCCGCTCGGCCGATGATCGATCGCCCCCGGTATCGGGCCGGCCGCCTCCCACAGGGGACGGTCGCCCGGTCAGCCGGTGATGCCCAGCCCGATCGCCACCAGCCCGAACCCGCCGATGAACGCGGCCGAGACGACGTTGAGACCGCGCACCACCGTCGGCGTGAGACGCGCGCGCAGGCCGGCCACGACGCTGGTCAGCAGGATCCACCAGGCCACGGAGCCCAGGAACACCCCGACCACGACGGCGGCCGCCCCGGCCACGCCCCCGGTCCCGGCACCGATGCTCGCGAACAGCGCGGCGAACGACAGGATGGTCGCGGGGTTGGTCAGCGTCAGGGCCACCATCGTGGCCCACGCGGTCACACGGTGGTCGACCCGGCGCCGGATGGCGGCAGCCCTGGCTACCGAATATGGGGCGTTGACCGCCGTCGCCTGGCCGGCGGTCGCGGCCGATCGGTCATCGGCATCGGCGGCGATGACCGGGTCATCGGCCCGCAGCGCATCTCTCAGGCCGCTGGCCGCAAGCACGAGGAGCACGCCGCCACCGACGATCCCCAGCGGGCGGTCGATCCCGACCAGGATCTCGGTCAGCGCGGTGAGCCCGAACGCCGCGATCGCACCGTACGTAGCGTCGGCCGTCGCGACCCCGACCCCGGACGCGAGCCCGAACGACCAGCCGCGGTCGATGGTTCGCCGGATCACCAGGAGCCCGATCGGACCCAGCGCGAACGCCACGGCGAACCCGATGACCACGCCCCGTACGAACAGGTCCCCGGGCATCGGCGGCGCTGCTCAGTGGATGGGGTGCGAGCGGCAGGCGCCCCAGCTGCTATTCGGCAGCCCTGGGCAGCACGACGACGCGGCGGCTCGGCTCCTCCCCGATGGACTGGGTGGCAATTCCTTCGCGATCGCGAAGTGCGAGGTGCACCCAGCGACGCTCGAGCGCCGGCATCGGCTCCAGCTGCAGCATCTTGCCCGTCTCGAGCACCCGGTCGGCCGCGCGGTTCGCGATGTCGGCCAGCTGGCGCTCACGGCGACCGCGATAGTCCTCGACGTCGACCAGCACCCGTGTCCACTGGCCCGTCCGACGCGAGAGCATCAGGTTGACGAGGTGCTGGAGGGCCGACAGGCGCTCGCCCTTGCGCCCGATCAGTGAGCCCAGCGCCTCCCGATCGCCCCCATCACCGACGACGTTGAGGCGGCTGGTCTCACCCTCGCGGACCTCGACCGTCGCGTTGTCGAAGCCGAGGTGGCCCATCAGCGTCTCGAGGATGTCCTTGCCGGCGGCCAGCGCCTCCGGCGTCGCCTCGGCCGCCTCGAGGTCGGCGCGCTCCATGGCCAGTGAGCCGCGGGCCGAGGCGACCTGCTCGACCTCCACGGCGGACAGCTCCGAGCCGCCGCGGGGGGCGCGATCGTCCCGTCGCCCCCGGGCCGGCCGCGGACCACGGTCGTGGTCGCGAGCGCCGCGGCCCCGGTCGGGCCTGTCCCCTGTTTCATCGCGCTGTGCCGAGCGACTTCGCTCGTCGCTCGCGCCGCGGTCTCGGTCGGCACCCGATCGACCGCCGCGCTCGCGCCCGCGCTCGCCGCGCGGACCGCGGTCGTGGTCCATCCCGTGCGCCTCGCGCTCCGGCGGGGCGGGCAGAGGCGAGGCCTCGGCTGCCTCCCGCTTGGGCGCGGCTCCGCCCAGCGCGCTCCGCGGGGCGGCCACGATCCGGGCGGGCTCGGCCCCCATGCCCAGCACGCCCCGGCTGCCGGAGGTGAGGATCTCGAAATCGAGGTCTCCGAGCCCGACGTCGAACGTCTCGCAGGCGGCCTTGATGGCCTCCTCGACCGACTTTCCTGTGAATTCCTGGTATTCGCTCATCTCAGCGTCGTCTCCCTCGTCGGCCGCTGCGGGATCGGTTTGGTCGGATGGTCGAGCGCGCCGACAGGTCGCGGTCAACCCTCTTTGAGCGCGAGTCCGCGCCCTGTTTGCGTTCATCCGGCGGCAATGGCTTCGGTTCCGGCATCTGGACCGGGAACCGCGGCGTGTGGTTGCGCGCGAACTCCGGGTACCAGCCAAGCAGCGGGAACATCCCGCCCCAGCCGATCACGAAGTACTGCTGGATGATCTGGATGACGGTCGACGCAATCCAGTACAGGAACAGGCCGGCCGGCAGGAAGCCGCCATACAGGATCGAGATCAACGGCAGGAAGTACGCCATCTGCCGCTGAACCTTGGTGTTCTGATCGTCGGCGGTGCGCGGATCATGCGGCGGAAGCGTCATCCGCGAGGCCACCAGCTGAACCAGCGAGGACATGAGAGCCAGGATGCTGATCCCGAAGCCGGCGATCGCAAGCCCGGTTGTGGCCGGCTCGGGAATGCCCCAGTTGATGCCGAACGCGATGGGGTGGAGGCAGGCGTTGGTGACATGGCCCGCGGCGTCGAAGGAGGGGGCGGAGGCGCATTGCGCGGTGAGTCCGGGGAACAGGTCGATCCCGAACACGTGCCACATCGCACTCGGGTTGTAGTTGGTCAGGCCCTGGCTGAACACCGAGTACATCGGGATCAGCAGGCCCATGGTCAGCAGGCTCGGCAGACACCCGCCCGCCTGGCTGATGCCACGCTGCTTATAGAACTCGGAGACCGCGGCCTGCTGCTTCATCCGGTCGCCCTTGTACTTGCGCTGCAGCTCCTTGACCTCGGGCTGGACCATCTGCATCCGCCGGGTCGAAACCAGCTGGCGCCGGTAGAGGGGGATCACGAGCAGGCGCAGCGCCACCGTGAGCAGCAGGATCGCAACCACGATGTTGCCCGTGAGCTGATCGAGGAAGACCAGGCCGATGAACAGGATCTGGAAGATCGGGTTGAACAGCCAGGCCAGCAGGTCCACGGGGCTGGCGCCCGGGCTGGCCGGCGTGAGGGGCGCCTGGCTGTGGCTCGGTGGAGCTCCACCCGATCCGCTGGGAGCCGCCCCACCGGGCACGCACGCGGCCACGAGGAGGGCGACCGCAACCAGAAGCAGGATCGGCGCCAGCCGGACGAGCAGCTGCTTGGTGCGGATCACGCGGTGGTACTCGCTCTCGAGGGGCGTCAGCGCACGGGGTCGTAGCCGCCGGGATGCCATGGATGGCAGCGGCCGATCCGCCGGGCGCCCATCAGGCTGCCCCGGAGCAGCCCGTACTTCTGGATCGCCTGCTCCGTGTAGCGCGAGCAGGTGGGCTCAAAGCGGCAGCTGTTGGGAAGCCAGGCGAACACGATTCGATACAGGTGGATCAGCGCAACCCCGATCGTGACCCCGGGTCGTTTCACGGCTTCGACTGACCTCCGAGTACGCCTCCGGATTGGAGGACCCGGCGCAATGCGCCGACCAATGCCGCGTGGTCGGCCTCGACGATCGCCGGCCGGGCGATGATGAGGACGTCCCAGCCGGGCTGGAACGAGGGCGCCATCACCCTGAGCACCTCACGGATCCGGCGTCGCACACGGTTCCGGATGACGGCTCCTCCGAGCCGTTTGCCGGTCGCGAGCCCGAACCGGGTGTGATCAAGGTTGGTCCGGATGAACCGTCCGACCAGCAGGGGGTGCGTCCGGGTGACGCCGCCTTCCGCCAGCCGGGCGAACTCGCCCGGGCCGGAGAGCATGGCGAGCCGCAGCGGGTTGTGACTGCGTTCGCCGGTCAGGCCGAGAGCTGCTTCCGGCCCTTCGCGCGCCGCGATGCGATCACGCGCCGGCCGCCCGCCGTCTTCATGCGGGCGCGGAAACCGTGCTCCTTGGCGCGATGCCGCTTCTTGGGCTGAAACGTCGGCTTGCCCATCGGGACTGTCCGTGATCCTCTCCATCAGCCTTGGACCCGGAAGCTCCGACTCCTAGAGGCACGCAAACGCGCCGAGCGCCACGAAAGCGCGACGGCGCGTGTTCGTCGGCTGGATCATAGGGTGCGCTCGGAAGCAGTGTCAAACGAACGACGGACGGCCGCGCTCGCGGGTCTCGCCCAGTGGCCAGCGGTGGCGATCTCGTCCCGCACGATACCCCCATGGGGTATGCGGGAATCGCCTTGCGACCGCCCCGAGGGCCGGTGTATCGTTCACGGGCCTCAGGCGCCGGGACGCCGCGGGGGAACCTCGAAGGGGAAGTTCCGTCGGCCCGTCCCCGACCGGCTGGATCGCTCGTCGCGGCACCACCGTGACGTCTTCCTCGACCAGGCTCCGTGGTCAGCGCTACCCATCGCAACCTCGATACATCGGGAACAACGATCGCACGTATGGATGCGAAACAGGTCTGGCGGGCGGCCCTCGGTGAGCTTCAGGTGTCGCTGTCCCCGGCCAACTACGAGACCTGGCTGCGCGAGACCCACCTGATCGACGTCGACGAGCAGCGGTTTCGGATCTCGGTGCCCAACGGGTTTGCCAAGGACTGGCTCGAGACCCGCTATCGCTCGTTGATCTCCCAGACGCTCGCGCGCGTGGTGGGCTACAGCGTCCAGGTCGAGTTCGTCGTCTCGCCGGAGGGGGATGCCCCGGCGGCCAGCACCGCGTCACAGCCCGTGCGCGTCGAGCCCACGCGCGTCGGCGCGACCGAGGGCGGTGGCGGCGGTGCCACCAACCTCAACCCGCGCTACACGTTTGCGAACTTCATCGTCGGCTCCGCCAACCGCCTCGCCCACGCTGCGTCGCTCTCGGTCGCCGAGCGTCCGGGTCATGCCTACAACCCGCTGTTCCTGTACGGGGGTGTGGGCCTTGGCAAGACCCACCTCATGCACGCCATCGGCAACGCTGTCGTCACCAAGTTTCCGCGCAAGCGGGTGGTCTACGCGACGTCCGAGAAGTTCACCAACGAGTTCATCACGAGCATCCAGCAAGGCAAGATCGACGAGTTCCGGTCGCGCTTCCGCCGGATCGACCTGCTGCTGATCGACGACATCCAGTTCATCGCCGACAAGGAGCGGACGCAGGAAGAGTTCTTCCATACGTTCAACACGATCCATGAGGACGGCAAGCAGATCGTGCTCTCGTCCGATCGGCCGCCGAAGGCGATCCTGACCCTCGAGGAGCGGCTCCGAAGCCGGTTCGAGTGGGGTCTGATCGCGGACCTGACGGCGCCGGACCTCGAGACGCGGATCGCGATCCTGCGCGCCAAGGCGGAGGAGCAGGGCACGCCGATCACATCCGACGTGATCGAGTTCATCGCCCGCAAGGTGGTATCCAACATCCGCGAGCTCGAGGGTGCCCTCAACCGGATCGTCGCCTACGCCTCGATGGGTGCCATGCCGATCTCGATCGAGCTGGCGCAGGCGGTGCTCAGCAACGTCCTGTACAACCCCAAGAAGCGCCAGGTCACGCCGGAGCGCATCGCACAGGCGGTCTCCGACTACTACGGCGTGGGGATGGATGCCCTCAGAGGCCAGAAGCGCGAGAAGAGCATCGTCGTGCCGCGCCAGATCGCCATGTTCCTGATGCGCGAGGAGACCGACGTCTCGCTGCTCCGCATCGGCGCCGAGCTGGGTGGCCGCGACCACTCGACCATTCTCCACGGGTGCGAGAAGATCAACCGCGAGATGCAGGTCAACGACGAGATGCGGCGCGAGGTCGCAGCCGTCCGGGAGCTGATCTACTCCGACTGACGAGGGCGTGCCTCACACCGCCCGCGGCCACCTGTCCCACCCCCCTGTCGGCCTGCGCTCGGCCCTCGTTGCACAACCCGTGGACAACCCCCACAGCCCGTGGATCCGCCCCTGGTCCACCGGGGACGTCATGGCGGACAACCAGGCCGTCCCGACCGGACCGGACACATCACCTGCCAGGAAGACGCCATACGTCCACATGACGCCACCCGGCCCATACCCGAACGCTGGCTCCCCATCGACAGCGTGATCTGGCTCATCGACAGCCGCCCGCCGCACGATCAAGCGTCACCATCCACCGTATCCACGGCAATATGACGGTGATGACGGAATGAGAAGATAGGAAGATCATTCCACTACCTGACAGCTCGCCAGGGTCGGTCGATCCCGTCCGCCCGCACATGGCCCGGACGAGCGGTCCCCGGGGACACCGCCGTCCCGCCAGCCTGTTGGAGAACGCCCACGTGAAACTCTCGGTGATGCAGGAGAACCTCGCGCGCGGTCTGTCCGTGGTCTCGCGCGCGGTCTCCAGTCGCAGCACCCTGCCGGTGCTCGCGAACGTCCTGCTGCGGACAGAGGACGCGGGTCTCAAGCTGACCGCAACCAATCTCGAGATCGGGATCACGTACTGGGTTCCGGGCAAGATCGACACCGACGGTGCCACCACGGTCCCGGCCCGGCTGCTGACCGACCTGGTTGGATCGTTGCCGGGAGCCGAGCGAGTGGACCTGGAGCTGCAGGGTGCAGACACGCTCCATCTCCGCTGCGGGCGCTTTGCCACCCATATCAAGGGGATCGACGCAGATGAGTTCCCCGCCATCCAGACGGCCGGCGAGCGACCCACGACGCGCGTGGCGCAGAACGTCCTCAAGCGCGCGCTCGACGAGACGACGTTCGCGGCCGCCAGCGATGAGGCCCGTCCGATCCTGACCGGCGTGCTGGCCCGCTTCGAGGGGAGCCGGCTCACCCTCGCGGCCGCCGACAACTATCGAATCGCCGTTCGAACGATCGACGTGCTCGATCCGGTCGAGGCGGCTGCGGTGGTCATCCCGGCTCGTGCGCTCGCCGAGCTCGGGCGCGTGCTCGTTGATACCGATGACCCGATCGAGCTCGTGCTGGCCCCGGCCCGCAACCAGGTGCTGTTCCACCTCGATGGGATCGACCTGGTCTCGCGGCTGATCGACGGCCAGTTCCCGAACTACCAGACCGTGATCCCGGCGTCCCACGCGACGCGGGCCGAGCTCGATCGCGAGGAGCTGCTCCGCGCCGTACGACCGGCGGCGCTGATCGCCAGCTCATCGGCCAACATCGTCAAGCTCCAGGTCGGCGACGAGGGGGCGGGGGTCACCGTGACCGCGACGGCCGAGGTCGGCGACTACACGGGCGATGTCGAGGCAACCATCGAGGGCGACCCGACCACGATCGCGTTCAATGCCCGCTATCTGAATGACGTGCTCGCGAACGTCCAGGTGGATCGGTTCTCGCTCGAGCTCAACGGGCCGCTCTCGCCCGGCGTCTTCCGCCCGGTCGGCGATGATGCCTACGTGCACGTCGTGATGCCGGTGCGGACGACCTCCTGACGGAGCGCCCGACGACACTGCCCGACCCTCCGGTCCTGCGAGGCCTCTCTGTCCGAGACCTCCGCGGCTACGCGTCCCTCGACGCCGTGTTCGCGACCGGGCCGCAGCTGATCTGGGGGGCCAACGCATCCGGCAAGACCAGCCTGCTCGAGGCGATCGTGCTTGCGGCCTGGGGCCGCTCACATCGAACGTCGGCAGAGGGTGAGCTCGTACGTTGGGGCACCGAGCTGGCACGCGTCGAGGCCCGGGTTGGCCTGGGTGTCGAGCCGGACGCCGCCCGGGACGTGGTCGAGGTGGGGCTGACCCGAACGGCGACGGGCGGTGCCCGCAAGCGGATCCGGGTCAACGGCGTGGCCCGGCGTGCCGCCTCGCTGGCGGGCGTCCTCCGCACGGTGATGTTCGCTCCCGAGGACATGCTCCTCGTGACGGGCTCGCCATCGCTCCGTCGAGATTCGATGGACCGGCTCGCGGGACAGCGCTCCCCCGGGTACGCGCGAGAGCTGGCGACCTACGGCCGGGCGCTGCAGCAGCGCAACGGCCTGCTGCGGCTGATCCGCGACGAGCAGGCGACGCGGGCCGAGCTCCGGTTCTGGGATGCCGCGCTGCTCGATGCGGGTGCGGCGGTGCGCGAGGAGCGGAGCCGGTTGCTCGAGGCGCTCGCCGAACCGCTGACCGCCGCGCACGCGGAGATCGCGCCCGATGAGGCTGCCGCCGGCCGGCTGGGGTTGCGCTATTCGACCAATGCGCCGCAGCTCCCCGGGGAGTCGCCTCGTGACGCACTTGCCAGACGGCTCGCCGAGACAGCAGACAAGGAGGTCTGGAACGGCAGCACGCTGATCGGGCCGCATCGCGATGACCTCGTGTTCGAGCTCGACGGTCGGCCGCTGGCGACGTTCGCGTCGCGCGGGCAGCAGCGGACCGCGATCCTGGCCTTCAAGCTGGCCGAGCTCGACCTGCTCGAGGCGCTCGATCGCCACCCACCCTTGCTGCTCCTCGACGACGTGTTCTCCGAGCTCGATCCGGACCGCCGGGCCCACCTGGTTCGCCGCATCGCGGGGCTGCCCCAGGCCTTCGTGACGACGACCACTCTCGACGACCTCGACCCTGCCCTGCGCTCGATCGGGAGCGCGTGGGCGGTCACGGCCTCGAGCGACGGCATCTCGCACGTCGAGCCCCACGCGTGAGCCGCGACCGGAACCGCCCGTCGCCCGATCCCGAGGCGCCGAACCGGCGCCGCCGCCCGGACCGGGTGGGTGACCTGCTGCCCGATGCAGCTCGCCGGCTCGGGCTCGAGGCGGAGCTGCGGCTGGCCCGGGCGATCGCCACCTGGGATGCGCTGATCGCGGAGCGCGTTCCGCCGGCCGTCGGCAGCTGTCGGCTGGTGCGAGTGGAGCCGGACGCGATCGTGGTCGCCGTGGATGAGCCGATCGTGGCGGCGGAGCTGCGCATGCGCGCCATCGAGCTGCTCGAGGCGTTCGCGGCCGCGCCCGGTGGCGCGCAGGTTCGGTATCTGCGGGTCATGGTCGAGGCAGAGCCGGGTCCAGGGCCGGCGCGTCCCCCACGCGTATAATCCGACTCCCGCGGACGCCTGACAGGTCGCGTCACCCGACGGTGTCGAGGCGCGTCGCTCACCCGTGGACGTCCCCCAACCAACGAGGATCCCCGCTTGGCCGCCCGCCTCCAGCTGAAGCTCGGTGCTGTCACCGAGCAGGATCAGTTCCCCGACTCGCCCGACACCAGCCTGGTCGTCGAGCCGTCCGTGGGTTCGATCGGGCGGACGAAGGGGAACCTGTACCTGCTGGTCACGAGCCGCCAGCCCGGCCATCGAGCCCGCGAGGCGACGCGCATGGTGGCCGACACGATCCGCAACGAGTACTACTACGACGAATCCGCCGGGATCAGGCAGTGCCTGGTCAAGGCGATGGAGACGGCCAACAAGCGGCTCGGCCACCAGCGAGACCGGTACGGGCTGGGGCATTCGGCAGAGGGCGCGGGTCCGATCGGCGTGGCGGTTGCGGTCGTCCGCGGGCGCGAGCTGTACGTGGCCACGCTGGGCCCCGCCGAGGCGTTCCTCATCCGCCAGGCGCGGCTCTCGACCCTGCCCGACCCGACCCGGGACCGAGGTCTGCCGACGGGCGAGCTGGACCCCGACGTCTGGCGCGGCGAGCTGTCGGTCGGTGACTGCCTGTGCATGGTCTCGGCGAACCTCGTCGGCCGGGTCGGCACGGACGCGCTCAAGGACGCCCTGGTCACGCTGCACCCGCAGTCGGCGATCGAGCACCTGCACGCGCAGTTCGCGGCCGCCGACGGCAGCGGCAGCGACGGCGCGGTGGCGTTCGAGGCAACCGAGGTGTCCGCCACGCATCGATCGCGAACGCTGGTGCCGGTCAGACCCGACGAGCCCCTGGCCGGCGTGCCGGACCGGTCGCCGATCCCGCTCGCCGATTCGGTGACGGCGGGCGCCGCCGCCATAGGCGCCGGCGCCACGCGGGCGCGGGCCGCCGCCGGCAACGGCTTCCAGCGAGCGGTGTGGCGGATCCAGGACCTGCTGCCCCGGCGCGCTCCGGGTCAGCGTCGAGTCACGTCGACGGCGTCGCGCCTCGAGACGCAACGACGGGCCGCCGTGGCGCTCCTGGCGCTGATCGTGGTCGGCGGTGCGCTCGCGATCGGCGTGTACGCGTTCGGCGGCCCGCATCAACCGTCCTCCGTGGTCCCCTCGCTCACCGCTGCGGAGCACGCCTTCCAGTCGGCGCAGAGCGATCTGGACAAGGTGTCGGGGCCCGGTGTCGATCTCATCGCAGACGACCCGCGGCGCGCCCTGGAGCTGCTCAACGATGCCTATCAGCAGCTCGAGGCCGCACAGAGCCACGGCTACCCGCTCGCGCAGATCACGCCGTTGCGCGAGCAGGCGCTGGCGGGCCTCAATCGCCTGTACGGCGTCGTCCAGGTTGCGTCGAGCCCGCTGTTTACGTTCCCTGCCGACAAGCCGGTCGAGCTCACGGCGCTGGTGCGAGGGTCGGACGGCGCGCCGTACGTGCTCGACACGGCCAACAACACGGTGTGGCGGATCGACATCGCCAAGAAGACGGCCAGCCCCGTGCTCAAGGCAGGTGAGAAGACGGCCACCGGCAAGCCTGCCGACCCGAAGTTCCTCACGACCGGCGGACCGGACGTGCTGATCCTCGACAGCAAGAACGTCCTCTGGCGGTGGCGCCCGAGCAACGCAAACGGCAAGGGCACCCTGGTCAAGGTGACGGTCAAGGGCTCCGCATCGTGGGGCAATGACATCCGCGCGATCGGCACCTTCGTGGCCAACTACGGCGCCGCGCTCTACAAGCTCTACCTGGTCGACCCATCAGAGCAGAACATCATGGTGCTCGACCCGTCCGCCGACGGCTCCGGCTACTACAGCAAGGCCAACGGCCGGCTGCCGACCGACCGCCCCGTGGACGGGATCACCGACCTGCTGCTCGACGGTGACATCTACGTCGCCGAGAACGGCCAGGTGGAGCGCGTCATCCCGGCCAGCGGCTGGCAGCCCAAGCTCCCCGGCGACACGAGCCTGCGTCCGAACTCCCGCTACACACTGCTCGCCTCACCGCCGCAGGCCAACGGCAACCCGAGCCGCGGGATCGGCGCGCTCTACGCGTACGACGCGATCAACCACCGGATCGTGGCCTTCAAGAAGTCCGATGGCAGCTACATCGCGCAATACACACTCGCCGGCGGGAGCGACGAGCTGAGCAAGCTGCGCGACATGGTGGTGCTTCCGGCGGCCGCGACGGACACGCCGGACACGCTGTGGTGGATCACCGGCAATTCGGTCAACACGGCCCTGCTCGAAGCAGCACCCGAAGGCTCGCCCACGGCGTCGCCGACACCCAGCCCAACCCCGACCCCCGAGCCCACCAAGAAGCCGAAGCCGACCAAGACGCCCAAGAACTAGTGCGGCGATCCGCGCGGCCACCACCGGCGACGTTCGAGGTGTCGGCCGACCAGCGATGGGTCGCCCTCGTCCCGCAGCGACCGGGGTCGAGGCGGCCAGCCCGCAGGCCTCGTGGGATAATCCCGACATGGACCGGGGTCGTACGGGCGAGATCGAGATGACCGTCGAGAGCGTCCGGGTTCATATGCCGACGGGCCGCCACGTGCTGGTGCTGCGCGAGGTCGGGCAGGGGCGGCTGCTCATGATCTGGGTCGGCCCGTGGGAAGCCAGCGCGATCGCGATGAAGCTCCAGGGCCTGACCGCCGAGCGGCCGTTGACGCACGACCTGCTCGTGTCGGTGCTCCAGGGCCTGGACGCGACCCTGGACAGGATCATCATCTCGGACCTCGCCGACGAGACATTCCACGCGCGGCTGCTGCTGACCGCCGCGACGGGCGAGCTGGACATCGATGCCAGGCCGTCGGATGCGATCGCGCTCGCGGTCCGGCTGGGGACCCCCATCTATGCCACGGAGGACGTGCTCGACCGTGCCGCAACGCTGCCCGACGAAGGGGACGAGGGCGATGCGACGGCGACGGGCGAGGGTGGTCAGCCACGCCGCCGCGGTTCGGCATCCTCGCTCGAGTCGACCGACGAGGCGATCGACCCGACCCGCCTGGACATCTTCAGGGAGTTCGTGAACTCGCTCGACGTCGAAGGCGACCAGCGCGGCGGGGGCGGCGGCAGCTCCGGGCCTCCGGCGAGCTAGGCGTCAACCCGCTCGCCCGGGCGGGTTCGGGAGGACCGGCAGGCGATCACTCGCCGGCTGGGAGCGAGCCCAGGATCGCCCGCCCGCGCTTGAGCGCTCGCTGCCGGTTCGCCCACAGCCTGAGGCGGAGGCCCCAGAAGTCCTTGACCGCGCGCCAGATGACCGACGGCCTGGCCCCGGTCGGTGAGCCCGCGGTGCGCGGGTAGTGGGGGACGCCAACCTCGACCACCAGGCGGTCGGCCTGGCGAACCTTGATCAGCAGCTCTGCCGAGAAGAACGCACCGCCTGACTCGACGCGAATGCCCTCGAGCGCCTCGCGCCGGAACAGCTTGCACGCGCAGTCGACGTCACGTACACGTAGCCCGAACAGGATGCGGTTGGCGAGCTTGTAGGTCCGCGCATACACGATCCGCACGATGGGGTCGGCGCGCCGGATCCGGTAGCCAACCACCGCATCCGGGTGGTCTGGCTCCCCGAGGCGGGCCGTCAGCCGGGCCAGATCCTCGATCCGGAACTGGCGATCGCCGTCGGTGAACGCGAGGAGCTCGTAGCGAGCGGCGCCGAAGCCGGAGCGCAGGGCCTCGCCGTAGCCGCGGTTGACCGGGTGGTGGACGACCCGCACCACATCGGGGTGCTCCGCAGCGAGGCGGTCGGCGATCTCAGCCGTGCGATCCTTCGAGCCATCGTCGACCGCGATGATCTCGAACGTGTCGGCGATCGACGGCAGGGTCTCGAGCGCCTCGTCGACGAGCCCTTCCAGGTTCGCCTCCTCGTTGTGCGCCGGGAAGAAGTACGAGAGGCGAGCTACGCGGGCGGCGCGCGGTGGCTCGTCGCCGCCGGGCGGCGTGGCTGCTGTCATGGATAGGTCTCCTGGCGTCCGATCACGCGGTACAGGTTATCCGGGCGACCGACGGGTTCGATCACAAATCGATCCCCCAGGGCCTGCACCTCCGAAGCTTGCACCCGGATGACATACACGGGACGTGTGTCCACGTTGGCATCGATCACATCCGCCACCGAGCCCAGATGCTCGTCGAGGCGCGTGCGGTCATCCACGATGGCGATGTCCGGTCGCCGGTCATCCACCAGCTGGCCGTACCACATGGGCGTCGAGTACGACCACCAGGAGAGCACGAGAGCCCGCGGGGCCATGGCGTCAAACGCCTCGTCAAGCCAGACCGAGGCCTGCGTGTCGCCCGATCGGTCAACATCGGGCCAGCGCGTCGGGAGGCTCGTCGTGGTGGGGACGAGCAGGATCACCATCAACGCCAGCGAGAGCATCGTCCGATAGTGCGGCGAGGCGGACGGCACGTCGCCTCCCGGCACCTCACTCCGCGGCGCGGCCGGGGGACCGCCCGCCCAATCGACCACGGCCATCGCGAGCACCGCGATCCATGTCCAGGCGAAGAACGCCGGGCCGAGGTAGTAGCGGCCGATGGCGGCGTTGTCGTACGAGAGCGCGAACACGCAGGTGACGGCGGTCGCCAGCCCGGACAGCAGCGCGTAGTGCGGGCGCCGGACGACCGTGACCGCCAGCCCCACCGGGATCAACAGCGCCAGCGGGCCGAGCTGGGCGACCGCGATCCCGAACGGCGACAGGAGGGCGCCGACCGGGTCGCTCAGCAACCCCGACGCCCCACCGGCGAACTGCCTGCCGAGCACGACGTCCAGGAAGCCGGTCAGGGTCTCCGGATGGCCGTACACGAGCGGTGCTCGAAACGGCCCGGCGCGCAGCGGCAGCTCCAGGTAGAGCACCGTGGCGACGGCGAGCGACCCTCCGACCGCGGCAAGCACCGTGCGCGACCGGCTCAGGACGCTTCGATCGACCGCCAGGACATAGGCAATCACCGCGGGCAGCAGGAGCAACGTGAGCGCGTGGTTGGCGACGGACACGCCGAACACCACGGCGGCCAGGACGAGCGCCCGGTCCACGCGCGCCTGATCGCTGCCGTTGCGAGAGCCTCGACCGGGGTGCCCGCGCCGGCCGTGCACGAGCGACTCCCAGCGCAGCAGGCAGATCGTCAGGAGCGCAACCAGGGCGAGATGCAGCGCATGGACATCGGCGGCCAGGGCGATCGCCCACACGATGGGCGTCAGCGCGAACCCCACCGCCACGCCGATCGCAACCACCAGGTTGCCGCCCAGCTGGCGCACCACTGCCAGCAGCCCGACCACGGCCGCGGCGACCAGCAGCGCGGACAGCAGGTTCATGCGCAACGCAGGCGAGCCGAAGGGCGCCAGCGCCAGGGTGGCCAACCGGCCGAGGACGACGTACGCGGGGAACCCCGTCGGGTGCATCGTGCCCAGGAGCGGGGGTGCCGTCTGCGCCTCCGCCGTGTCCCACACGCCGAGGCCCGGCAGGAGCGTCGCCCGATAGATGATCAGCGCCAGAAGCGCCACAGCGGCCCCGCCGATCAGCCAGGGGTTGCGCCACCCGGACCGAGCTGTGCCGGTGCTACCAGCCAAGCAGCTGGCCCCAGACGATCCCCCACAGGTTGATCGCCGCCCCACCGGCCACGAGCAGGTACGTGGCAACTCTCGGCCGGCCATCGGCTCGGGCGGCGCCCACGGCGACCAGCGGCAGCAGGAAGGGCACGAAGTCAAGCGAGAAGCGATAACCCCACTGCACCCAGCCCTGGCTGAAGTGGGCGAGGTTGAAGGTGGCGATGAGCAGCACGGCCAGCCCGCCACCGATGGTCAACCGGGCCAGCGGACGCGACCGGAATGCGAACAGGGCGAGCAACAGCCCGGGGGCGCTGAGCAGGATGCTGGTGCCGATGTCGATGGGCATCGCGATAGGGCACTCGACGTCGAACAACCCGCGCGTCGAGCCGGGCGTCGTGCACAACGGCACCGGGGCGTCGAAGCCGAGCGTATCCGGCTTGACGTCGGGGGTGATGACCGGCATCGACCCGAGCATGATCGCCAGGTTCTGGGGGATGTACCGGATGTCCTCGACCGACCAGTCTGCGTGGTAGCCGAGCGTCGGGTAGCCGGCAGCCTCCAGCCGATACTGGTAGTCATAGCCGGGATGGATCACGGCGCCGGTCGTGAGGTACGTGTACAGGACGAGCGCGGACAGCGGGAGCACACCACCCAGGCCGGCCGACACCGTGCGCCGCAGGACGGAGCCGCCACCGCCCACGAACATGAAGAACGGGGCGGCGAACACGAGCGGCAGGCGGGCGGTGGCGGCGATCCCGAGCAGCAGCCCGGCCAGCACCTGTGACCGATCGGGTGGCCAGACGGCGCTCCACCAGCCGCGGGAAGTGGTCACCGGCTGGGTGTCCGGCGCCCCCGGTGCGTCGTCAGGTACATCGGGCTCGTCCAGCTCGGCCCGCCGGTCACGCCGCAGCGCGACGCCGACCGCGAGCAGCGCCGGCAGCACGGCGACCAGGTGGGCGACGTACCAGGTGCTGCCGACCGCCGCGGCCCACCACCAGACCGTCCCGGTCGCGAACAGGACCGTGACCAGCACGCGCGTACCGATCGAGATGCGCAGACCCCCCAGCATCCACCACGCGAGCCCGACCCCGGCGGCGCCCAGCCCGATGGCGATCGCGTCCTGGTCCGTGAACAGCCCGAACACGGCGACGAACGGGAGCAGCACGATCGCGGGCAGCGGCGGGAACGGGATGAGAACCTGGCCCGTCGGTTGCCCCGACGCGTCGAGCAGCGGGTAGACGTCCTGGTAGTACCAGTTGGCCGGTTGATTCGGGCCCGCATCGACCGGATAGGGGAACCACACGCGGCCATGGAGGAACGCGTCCGCCTGCCACACGAAGTGGTCGTAGAAGTTGTCGTGGACCGGATTCGAGAGCGCGTAGACGACGAGCGCCGCGACGGCCAGCAGCAGCCCCACGATGAGGATCGTGCGGCGGCTGGCCGGCTGGGGCTGCGACGGGGCCACGTCGGGGCCCTCGGCTATACTCCGATCCACCTTCACCGCTGCGTAGGAGGCCCCCCGTGACCGCTTCCGGTACGGGCGCGCCCGGCCGGGACACCACGACGGACGACGCCTCCCGGCGTGGCTTCGGCCGCGAGATCCTGGCCGTCCTCGTGATCGGCCTCGTGATCCGACTGATCATGGCATATGGCATCGATGGGCTCCGAGGATCGGGGTTCGGTGCCGACCTCGGGCTGTTCCGATACTGGGCCGACGTCCTCGCCCAGTACGGACCGCCGGGCTTCTACGCGAACGCCTCGTACGCCGACTACACCCCGGGCTACCTGTATGCGCTGTGGCCGGTCGGCATCGTCGGCCAATGGCTGGGCGGCGTCGGCGACCTGATCAAGCTGCCCGCGATCATCACCGACGTCATCCTCGGGTTGGTCGTGTACTGGATGGTGCTCGACCTCGGCGTGACCCGGCGCCGTGCGACGCTCGCAGCGGCCGTCGTGATCCTCAACCCGATCTCGTGGTTCGACTCGGTGATCTGGGGTCAGGTCGACAGCTTCGGCGTCGTGTTTCTGCTGCTCGCGATCCGCGAGCTGTGGAAGGGACGGACCGAGCGATCGGCGATCCTGGCCGTGCTCGCGGCGCTGGTCAAGCCACAGCTCGGGATCCTGGTGCCGATCATCGCCGTGGTCACCATCCGCCGCGCCCTGTGGCCCGCGGGCGGCTACGGCGACGAGGAACCCCCGCAGCCGTCGGGGCTCGCCTGGGAACGCCGGACGGGCGGAGCGATACGGATCCTGACCACGGGTCTCGCGGGCTTCCTGACCGCCGTCGTCATCGCCGCGCCGTTCGGGCTGTCGGTCATCGTGCCCACCGCCACTGCGCCGTTCGTCGACTCGTCGCTGCTGCGGCTGGTGTTCAGCACCGCAGCCACCTACCCGTACGTGACCGTGAACGCCTACAACCTGTGGGCCCTGTTCCCGGTCGACGGCAACAGCATGGCGACCGTCGGCACCTGGCAGTTCGACGCGCCCGTCCAGCCGGACGCCGCATGGGCGGCGATCGGGCCTCTCCCGGCCGGGCTCGTCGGCGCCGCGCTGCTGCTCGGGCTGGTCGCCGTGATCTCGCTGCTGGTCGCCCGGCGCCCGGACCGGCTCACGATCCTGGTCGGCGTGTGCGCCCTCGCGATCGCCTTCTTCGCCGTCCCGACCCGGGTCCACGAGCGCTACCTGTACCCGCTGTTCGCCCTGGCCGCCATCCTGATCGCCTTCTCCTGGCGCTGGCGGATCGCGTACCTGGTCGCAGGAGTCGCAACGTTCCTCAACATGTACGTCGTTCTCACGACGATCTATCCCGACAACCCCAGCATCAGCGACTGGCTGGGCATCGGGGGCGCGATCCACTCGTTCTGGGGCGTGGCGGTGGTGGCGGTGCTCCACACGCTCGCCCTGGTGTGGATCGTGGCCCAGCTTCGTCCAGGCGCCCTGCGAACGCTGGCCGCCGAGGCTGCCGACGGGCGGATCGATGATGGGTCCGCGTCGTCCTGGGCCGGAGATGCGGGATCCGCAGGCATGCGGACGACCACGATGGCCGCCGACCCGAACGCCACCGCCGCGCTCGCGGCAGGACCGGCCGGATCGTCGGTGGGCGGGGCTGGCCCGGAGGTCGGCTCCGGTGTCGGTGCCGCAGCTGCCACTGCCGCCGGGCCGCCGCCCGCCGCTGGCTCGCTGGTGCCGGCGTGGTTCGATCGCGCGTCATGGGTCGATCTCGGTCCGGTGGCCTGGCTGCGAGCGCGAATCTCCGAGACGCCGATCCGGCCTGACCGGGCTCGCGAGCTGCTCGGCGAGGGGCGCGGCCGGCTGGACCGGCTGGACCTGTGGCTGCTCATCGTGTTCGTCGTCGCGGCGCTGTGTCTGCGCACCTTCCGGCTCGCCGAGCCGTCCCGGATGCATTTCGACGAGGTGTACCACGCGCGAACGGCCACGGAGTTCCTCCAGGATTGGCGGTACGGGATCCAGCACGACATCTACGAGTGGACGCACCCGCACCTGGCCAAGTACGGGATCGCGGCCGGGATCGTGCTGTTCGCGGGGCACGACGTCGCGGCGAGCAGCGATCTCGGCGTGCCGGTGATCGACGCCGCCATCGAGCCCAGGCGACCGGACCCCTTGTCGGCGGACGCGCGCGACGGTGAGCGATCGTGGGTGGTGACGGGCTCGGAGCTGGTGGCGTACGACCTGGCGACGCGCCAGCGGGTGGTGGAGCTGCCGCTCGACGGGGCCGAGGCCGTGATCTACGACTCGCTCACCGGGCAGCTGCTGGTGGGCACCGGGTCCGGTGCCGTGTGGGCGCTCGATACGTCGGTGCTCGACGGCATCTCGTTCGCGCCCGACGATCCACCGGTGTCGCCGATCCAGATCGCGACGCTCGACGGACCCGTCTCGAGGCTGGCGGCGTTCGACGACGGCCAGCACGTGGCGGCGATCCTGCCGGACGGCCGGGTGTCGGTGGTCGATACGGGCACCGGCGACGTGGTGGCCACGGCGACGGTCGACGGGGCGGTGGACGTGACCGGGGCGGGCAGCGCGGACGCGATCGTGGCGACACCCGTGGACGTGACCGACGTGGTCTCGGTGGCCTCGGAGCTCGCGGTCGTGCTGGGCGGCGACAGCGCCACCTACGAGGCCGCATTGTCAGGCTCCGATGCGGGCACGGTCGTGATCGACGCACCGCTGACCCCGGACATCCGCGACGCGCTCCAGACCGCCATCGATGCCGGGCAGCTGCCCGGCGTGTCGATCAGCCAGGTTCCGGCGGTGGCCGTGGCGGGCTCGGCGGGCGTGACCCTGGTGACCAGCTCGGGCACGATCGCCTCGAGCGTGGTGCTGACGGGTGGCGCTCAGGGGGTGGCCCTGGTGAGCGGCATCGAGGACGGCACCCAGATCTACGCGACGACCCAGGACGTGACCACGGGACAGCCGTCGCTGGCCGATCATCGCGGCCAGCGGGTCAGCCGCGGAGACCGGGCCGACCGTGTCGCCGTCGATGGAGCTGCCCGGTGCGGGTCAGCGAGTCCTGTTCGACGAGGCGGCGGGCCTGGTAGAGGTGACCGGCGAGGCACCCGATGGATCGGGTTCGACCGTATACGTCGTACAGCCCCACGGAGGCGTACAAGGGCCGAGCGTGTTCGCCGACCACCGGCTGCCGTTCACCCCGATCGCCTGGGCGCTGGATCACAACCCGGACTATCCGACGGCCAACCGCGGCCAGCTGCTGGTGTTCGGCGCCGACGGTCAGGCGGCGTCCCTCGACGTCGGTCACTACGCCTTCGCCTGGCGGCTGCCGGGCGTGATCCTGGGCGCGCTGACGGTCGCGATGCTGTTCCTGCTCACCCGGATCCTGTTCCGCCGGCGGACGGTGGGCGTCCTGGTCGGGTTGTTCGCGCTGCTGGACGGCATGTTCTTCGTGCAGAGCCGGATCGCGATGAACGACGTCTACACGGGCTTCTTCATTCTGGCGGCGTACGCGCTGTTCGCCTGGCTGTGGATCGACGACCGGCGGCCACGATGGGCGTTCTGGGCGCTGATGCCCGTCGTCGGCGTGCTGCTCGGGCTGGCCCTCGCATCCAAATGGGTGGGTGCCTATGCGATCGGCGCGCTGGGGATCCTGGTGCTCGCTCGCTCGGCCCTCGGCCGGCTGCTGCTCATCCTGGCCATGGTGGGCCTCACGGCCGTGCTGGGCTGGATGGCGATGTCGGTCCCGGAGGGCAGCGACGCGTCGGGCAACCTCAGCTTCGCGCTGATCATGGTTGCGCTCACGCTGGCGGTCGTGGTGGTCACCGTCTACCACTCGGTCGCGTGGTCCGACGAGGAGATGTGGCTCGCGATCGGCGGGCCGCCGGTGCTGGGGCTGCTGATCGCCCTGGGGGCGATCGCGCTGGGCCTGGCCGACCGATCGATCGCGCTCGGCCCGCTGGCCATCAACCCGCTGACGGCGGGCTTCGCGCTGGTGGTGCTGGGGATCCTTGCCTATGCGGCCTTTGCCGTTGGCGCGCGGCTCGGGATCGGGCCGCTCGCCCGACGTCCAGAGGACTTCGACGAGGTGGCCGGCGACCTGGCACCCGCCCGACCGCCTGAGGGCTGGCTCCGGCTCGGCTGGGGCCTTGGCCTGCCGATCATCTGGCTGCTCGGCTCGCTGCTCGTCATCCCCGTGGTCGTGTACGTCGTCTCGTACCTGCCGTGGGCGTTCATCAACAACGACCAGCTGTGGCCCGGCTGGCCGCCCGGCCACACCGGCCAGACCCTGCTCGAGCTCACGGGGCAGATGTACAACTACCACAACAGCCTCGCGGTGGCCCACGCCGCCAACTCTCCGTGGTGGGCCTGGCCGCTCAACCTCAAGCCGGTGTGGTTCTATCAGGGTGGGTTCGCCCAGTCGACCGCCGCCTCCATCTATGACGCCGGCAACATGGTCATCTGGTGGCTCGGCATCCCCGCGATGGTGTTCGTGGCCTACCAGGCGTTCCGGCGGCGGAGCCTGGCCCTGGCGTTGATCCTGATCGCGTTCCTCGCCCAATGGGTCTCGTGGGCGCGCATCGACCGGCCCGCGTTCCAGTACCACTACTACACGAGCCTGCCGTTCGTGGTGATGGCGCTCGCCTACTTCGTGGCCGAGCTATGGCACGGCGCGACGCGCCACACCTGGCTGCTCGCGCGGGTGTCGGCCGCGGTGGCGGTGATGGGTCCCGTGATCCTGTGGCTCTTGCGTCAGCCCCTGTGCGGCCTGGCCAACGTGGAGGCGGTCAATCCCGGATCGCAGGCATGCACCGGTGGGGCCGGCAGCCTCGGCCCGACGATCGCCGCCGCCGCCGTGGGTATCTCCCTGGTCGGCGCCGTGACGCTGATCATCATCGGGCTGGTCGACTTCCTCCGCCGGCGAGCCGACGGCCGCCCACTCGGGATGCGGACCATCGGACCGCTGGCGGGCGCGGGGGCGCTGCTCGCGCTGGCCGTCCTGGCGAACCGGCTCATCCCCGAGGGGGATCCGCTCACCGTCATCCAGGAGATGGTGCCCGAGCTGTTCTTTGCGCTCCTGGCCCCGCCGCTGCTGCTCGTCGCCTACGCCGTGGTCTCCGCCCGCGACGCGCGACGGTTCGTGATCGGCATCATCGCCGTGGCCGGCGCCTGGTTCGTGATCCTGTACCCCAACGTGGCGGCGCTGCCGTTGCCATCGTGGTTCGTGAACTCGTACCAGCTGCTGCTGCCGACGTATCCGTATCCGTTCCAGTTCTCGGTCAACACCACGGCTCGCACCGGAACCACCACGTTCGCCGATCCACGGTTCGCGATCCTGGTCGCGTTCATCCTGATCTCGTGCGCGGTGGTCGCCTATGCCGCCTGGGTGTGGCGGGCCGCCCTGCTCGAGGAGCGGCGGGAGAGCATCGGCGAGGGATCGGACGTGGCCGACGGATCGGCAGCCGCGCCCGGCTCGCCCTGACACCCGGCAGGCGCGCCCGTTCGCCCTGACACCCGGCTCCGCCCCTGACGCCCGGCTCCGCCCCGCTCGCGCGTCTCTGCGCTCGGGCGTGCGTGGCAGCCTCCCTAGGGTTCGCCGCCCGCCGCCGGCGCCACTGGTGCTGCGTCCGGCGCATCGGGGCTGACATCGGGCGGCAGCTGCCCGGATGCCGCCAGCCGGCGGATGACGAACCGGTAGTACTCCTCGACCTTCTCCGTCACACGCGGCCAGCTGAACTCCTGCGCGCGGATCACGCCCGCCCGCGACATCTCGCTCGCCAGCTCGGGATCTGCGAACAGACGGGCGATCGACGCCGCGATGGCCTTGGGGTTGCGGGGTGGCACGAGCAGCGCCTCCCGGCCGCGGCGCACGACACCCTTGTAGCCATGGATGTCCGAGGCCACGATCGGGGTCCCGGCCGACATGGCCTCGAGCAGGACGATCCCGAACGACTCGCGCCCGGTGGCGGGCGACACGTAGACATCGGCGGTCCGGAACAGCTGATCCTTCTCGTCGTCCGACACGCGACCCAGGAACTCCACCCCGCGCAGGCGCCGGGTCGCGACGTAGCGCCGAGCCTCGCGCTCCTGTGGGCCGCTGCCGACCAGCAACAGCCGGCAGTCACAACCGGTCTGGCGCAGGATCCGGTGCGCCTTGAGCATGTCGAGCGTGCCCTTGCGCGGCTCGAACCGGCCCACGAACAGGATGTTCCGAGTGCCGTCCTGCCAGCGCGCCAGGGGCACGGCCCGCTGGAAGCGATCGACGTCGACCCCGTTGGGGATGACCTTGTAGTCGCCCGGGAAGTAGCGGTCGATGAAGTGGCGCGCCGCCGCCGACACCGCGATCCTGCCGTGCAGGCGCTGCGCGTAGCCACCCAGCGTGCGGCTGCCGAACTCATATGCCGGCGACCAGCCGCCGTAGGCATGGAACGTGGCCACGTTGACGCTGCGCGACTGGTGCAGCAGCACCAGCGACAGGAACGGCACGAACGGCTCGTGGAAGTGGAGCACATCGAACTGCTCGCGCTCCAGGACCTCGGATACCTGGGCGTTGTAGCGGAACGAGAGGGTGACCGTCCCCACCGAGCCGTTGGCCGGGACCGAGAATCCCTTGCCCAATCGGATGATGTCGCCCTCCGACGCGCGCTGGAGGCCGTGCGACGAGGTCAGGATGCGGACGTCGTGACCGAGCAGGCGCAGGTTCTCATACAGGTAGCGGACGTGCTGGGTCACGCCGCCCGGCAGCGGGTAGACGTAGGGCGAGACGAGCCCGATCTTCATGACGGTTCCTGGTCTTCGGGCGTGTAGCGAGGTGGCCGAAGTGTGCCGCCGGGATAGCCCAGATCGCGGCCCGTGCCATCGCGCCGGACGCGACCGGCCAGCTCGGCGCGTGCGTCCCGCCCGTACTTCCGGAGCTGGCGCCCGAACACGCCCAGCTGCCCGACCGTGCCGTGGAACTGCCCGTGATGACGCGTCGTTCGGGCATCGAGCGCGGCCCGGAGCTCGTCCGACGTCCGGCCCGGGAACGACGTCCACGCCGAGCCCACGGCCCACGCCACGTGGGCGTCGCTGGCACCGAACTCCGGCAGTCCGTGCTCGGCCGCGAACCGGACCACCGTCCCGTGCCGGTAGCGGCCCAGGGCGGTCGGGTTGAGCGTCTCGACCGCATCGGGTCGGACGGCCGGGTTGTCCGCATCCAGCAGGCGGCGGAGGACGAACCCCTGGGCGCACAACGGGTAGGGCACGAGGGGGTGGGCCGGGATCGCGATGCCGCCCTGGTCGTGGACGTCCTCGATCGACCAGCGCAGGCTGCGCAGCGACGGGACCGGGCGCTCCAGGAACAGCCCCAGCAGGTGACCGCCACGGGTGCTGATCTCCTCGCCCACGACCACCTCGATCCGCAGCCCGAGGTCGGCGGCCATAGCGCGGGCGGCCACGGCCGCGTCGATCCGCTCGTGGTCGGCGATCCCGAGGACGTCGATCAAGCCTTCGTGCTCGACATGCTCGAGGATCTCGGACACCGAGGAGGTGCCATCGGAGGCGAGCGTATGGACGTGAAGATCGGCGCGTCCCCGTCGCACCAGGGGATCGATGGTCATCGTTCGCTCCCGTCAACGTGCGCGGACCGGCTGTGATCGGTCGCGGCGTCGGCCCGTGCGGCCCCGACGACCAGATCGGGCCAGATCGGATGGAACGCGCCCCACCACTGCTCGGGGCCGTCCGCAAGGATCGCCTCGAACGCGCTCGCGATGGCCGAGGTCAGGGCCACCATTCGCTCGCGATGGGTGCCCTGATCGGCGTACCGGACGCGGATCAGCCGCCCGCGGTAACGGCCGCCCGTGGTTCGTTGTGCGCTGCCCACGAAGACCGGCGAACCCGACTCGAGCGCGATCAGGGCCGGGCCGGCCGGCAGCGATGCCGGATGACCGAAGAACGGCACGGTGATGCCGCGACCCGCGATGTTGCGGTCGGCCACGAGGCCCACCGACCGGCCATCATGGATGGCGTCGAGGAGCGCTCGTCGGGCGCCGGCCAGCGGGACGATGTCGACGCCGGTCCTGCGGCGCGAGCGGAGGAACCAGTCCCGCAGCGTGGGGTTCTCCACGAGCTCCATCGGTGCGGTCACGGGCCGGCCAAGGAGATGGACGACCTCGATCGCCGGCAGCTCGATCGCGCCATAGTGCATGCCCACGAGCACGATCGGGCGCCCGGTCCCGAGCATCTCGCTGACCTCGGCAGGTGTGATCACGTCGATCCGAGCCACGGCTTCATCGAGGGTGTAGCCGCCGGCTCGGGCGACCTCGAGGTAGTAGCGAACGGCGTGGCGGAACGTGGCGCGGACCATGCGCTCGAGCGCGTCCGGATCGGTCGCGGCGCGGCGCACCCTCGGCCCGCCCCGTCCGCTCGACGCCAGCGCCGCACACACCCGTCCCAGGTTTGCCCGTGCCTGGGCGCGACGGTCGCGTGCCAGCCGGTACCAGATCTCGCCGATCGCCTCCGCCGCGGCGACGAGCGGTGGCTCCGGCAGGCGCCACAGAACGCCCAGGATCGCCAGCAGGACGCGGCCACCGGGACCGATCCCGCGCGCGTTCGGTCCTGGCTCCGTCGTCATGCCGGTGCGCCGGCTCGGGTGTCGCTGCGGTCGGGGCTCCGGCCGCCGCCGTCGAGCATCCTCGCGGCCCGCGCCTCGAGCGCCAGCACCTCGTCCGGATCGCCCGGCCACATCGGTTTGAAGCTGTACCACTGGTGGGGGGCCGCACGGATCGTGGCCTCAAGCGAGTCGGCGACCCGCTGCGTCGCGCGCTGCAGGTCGGGCGGTGACGCGGACGGCACCTCGAACGGCTCGTGGGCCTCGATCCGGAACCGGCCCCCGGCCGTGCGCCGGATGGCCAGCGGGGCGATCATCGCGCCCGTCTTCGCCGCCAGCGTCGCGGGGCCGGCCGGCAGCGAGGTCCAGGCACCGAACAGCCGCACGGGGATCCCGTCGGGCCGGTAGCCCCAGTCCACCAGCAGGGCCAGGATCTCGCCCCGTCGCAGCACGCCGAACAGCTCGCGCAGATTGCGCCACGGGATGATCCGGACCCCCCACGATTCCCGCTGACGCCGGAGCAGCTCGAACAGCTCGGGGAATGTCGAGTCGTCGGCGATCACGTTGATCGGATAGCCGTGACCGGCGATCGCCGCCGCGACCGCCTCGTTGTTGCCGACGTGCCCGGCGACCACGATCATCGGCCGGCCGGACGACTTCCAGCTGGTCGCCAGCCGCTCGACGTCGTCGCCCTCGACCTGGTCGGCCAGCTCGGTCGCCCGGCGGGACGGGAGACGCATCAGCTCGACCATGTAGCGCGCGTACTCGCGATACGCGCGCAGGGCCATCCGCCGGACGCGCGGATCCTCGGGCGGCAGACCGAGCACATGACCGAAGTTGGCGTTCGAGAACCGTCGCTTCGACGGCCACGCAAGATAGCTTCCCTGCGCGGCCGTCGCGATGGCGCCGCGCGAGGCGGCGGGCGGGACGTGGGCGAGGACCGTGGCCATCGCCCGGTAGCCCAGCACCGCGGACCGCTCGACGATCCGCGGTGGGCTCGACTCGAGGCGCCGGTGGGGCGCCTCGAGCCTGCGGTTTGACGGCGTCATCCGGGCAGCGTACCGGAACCCCGGCCGCACCCGATGGCCGCGGCCATCACTTCGTGGCGCTGGCCTTCGCCCTGGCCTCGCCCGCGAGCGCCTTGGCGTGCTTCTTGGACTCCTCGGTTCCCACCAGGGTCTCGTTGTCCTCGCCGCGGATGAACGCCTCGACGCGCTCGCGCGCGATGTCATCGTGGATCTGGATCGGCGGCGACTTCATGAAGTAGGACGAGGGCGCGACGAGCGTGCCCTTGAGGCCGCGATCGAGCCCGATCCGCAGGCAGCGGACGGCGTCGATGATCACGCCCGCGCTGTTGGGGCTGTCCCACACCTCGAGCTTGAGCTCGGCGTTGAGCGGAACGTCGCCGAAGGTCGTGCCCTCGATGCGGATGTGGCACCACTTGCGGTCCTTGAGCCACGGCACGTAGTCGGACGGGCCGACGTGGATGTCGTCCGGCTTGAGCTCGTAGTCGAGCATCGAGGTGACGGCATTGGTCTTGCTGATCTTCTTGGACTCGAGCCGCTCGCGCTCGAGCATGTTCAGAAAGTCAGTGTTGCCGCCGAAGTTGAGCTGGTAGGTCCGGTCGATGCGGACGCCGCGGTCCATGAACAGGCGGGTGAGCACACGGTGCGTGATCGTGGCCCCGACCTGGCTCTTGATGTCGTCACCGATGACCGGCAGGCCCTTCTCGGCGAACCGGCGCTGCCAGTAGGGCTCGCGGCCGATGAACACCGGGATGGCATTGACGAACCCGACGCCCGCCTGGAGCGCCTGCTCGACGTACCACTTGGTCGCCTCCTCGCTGCCCACGGGCAGGTAGGACACGACGACGTCGACCTCGCGCTCCCGCAGGATCCCCACCACGTCAGCCGTAGGACCGGGCGCCTTCTCGATGATCTGGGACAGGTACTTGCCCAGGCCGTCGTGTGTCATGCCGCGCTCGACCTTGACGCCGAGGTGCGGCACGTCCATGAACTTGTAGGTGTTGTTCTGGCCCGAGAAGATGGCCTCGGACAGGTCTTTGCCGACCTTCTCGCGGTCGACATCGAACGCGGCCACGAACTCCACGTCGCTGATGTGGTAGTCACCCAGCTGGACGTGCATCAGCCCCGGCACGAAGTCGCCGGGCTTCGCGTTCTCGTAGTAGTAGCGACCCTGCACGAGGCTGCTCGCGCAGTTGCCCACGCCCACGATGGCGACGCGGATCTTCTTGCCCCGCTTGCGGGGAGCCTGGTCGTTGCTGGTCACCTGATCCTGCTCCATGACTGCGTGACTACTCCTGCTCCTGCTTGGCTGCCTGGTTGATGGTGTGGACGATGCGCTGGATGGTGGTGATGGTGGCGAGGATGGCGATGAGGCCGAGCGCGGCGACCAGGAAGTCGGTGCCGTCGTGTCTGACGCCGAGCGGCGTATCGATCGGGAATGTGAAGCAGTCACCGATCGTGCAGACCCCGCCGCCGATCCCCGTGAGCACGAGCCCGAGCGTCAGGATCACGATCCTGACCTCGCGCGGCGCAAGGCCCACGTTGGCCATGCCCGTGCCCGCCGTGAACCCGAGACTCTCGGCCTTCGCCCTCGTGTAGCTGACCATGAACGACGCGGCCATGGCGGCCGCGGCCAGCACTGAGGGGACGCCCATGTCGGGCCGGGCCGATCCGAGCGACCAGAAGGCGTGCGTCGTGCCGAGGATGATGCCGAGATAGACGATCGCCTCGCCGGCCCGGTCGAAGGTCGAGTCCATGAACGCCCCGAGCTTCGACGCCTTGCCGGTGGCGCGGGCAAGGGCACCGTCGAACAGGTCGAACACGCCCCCGAACAGCACCAGGGCGCCGGCGAGGATCCAGGCCTGCATCGCCGCAGCGACCGCCGCGACGAAGGCGATGACGAAGCCGATGATCGTGAGCGCGTTGGGCGTGAGGCCGACCTTGCCGAAGGCGAGCGCGACCGGGGTCATCAGGCCGCGGATCCGCGTCCGGAGCTCGGGCGAGACGAGCGAGCCGCTCACGACGCGCTCCGCCCGTTGCCGCCAACGTGGTCGAGGCCGAGGGCCCGCTCCTGCCGGTTGGCAAATCCCGCGAACGCCTCGGGGACGATCGAATGCACGGTCTCGCGGCCCTGTCGGCGCGCCGTCACCAGCCCCACGTCGCGGAGCCGGCTCAGGTGCCACGACACCAATGGCTGCGAGAGGCCCACGTAGTCGATCAGCTGGGTGACCGTCGCGGGCCCATCGGCCAGCCGGCGCACGATCCGTAGTCGGTTCGCGTCGGCCATGACCTTGTGGAACCGGCGCAGCTCGCGCAGGTCGTCGGGGACGTCGACGACGGAGGCGATGGTGCCACGGATCCGGGCGCGGGACGGGGACACGGCGGGGTTCGATCTCCTGGGGAGCACGGGACCGTCGACGATGCATCAACGGCGGTTTATATCAACGGCCGTTGATGCTATGGACCCGGCAGGCCGTTGTCAACCACTCCAGCGCCCGGCGACCCCTGCTGGGCGCTCACCCCTACACTCGGCTCCGTGCAAGCGCTACCTCGCCGTGACGCGCTGATCCTGCTCGCCGTGCTCGGGACCGGGGTGTTCCTGGCCGGCCTCGAGCTGATGGTCACGGCGGTGGCGCTGCCGGCCATCGTCGCCGATCTCGCCGGCTGGACGAACCTGCGCGAGGCCTCGTGGATCATCAATGGCTACCTGCTGGTGTATGTCGTTGCGATGCCGCTCGCGGGCCGCCTGGCCGATCTGTGGGGCAACCGCCGGCTGTTCCTGGCCGCGCTGACGGTGTTCGTCCTGGGCAGCCTGCTGGCCGGCATGGCACCGACGCTGGAGACGCTGATCGCCGCTCGCCTGGTCCAGGCGGTCGGCGGAGGCGCCCTGATCCCGGTCGCCACGTCGGCGGCGTCACATCTGTTCGATGGCCCGGCCCGGCCCCGCGCCCTGGGCGCGATCGGGGCGCTGACATTCCTGGGGATGGCGGCCGGGCCGTTCCTGGGGGCGGCGATCCTGGGGGCGGTGCATCCCGAGGCGGCGCTGTCGCGGATCGGGGTCCCGTATGAGTCGGTTCTGCACCAGGTGCTGGCCCCGGCCTGGCGGTGGGTGTTCTACGTCAACGTCCCGATCGGGATCGTGGCCCTGGTCATCGCGTGGGCCGCGAGCAGCGGCTGGGAGACACCACGGCGGACGGGCCGGATCGACCTGATCGGCGCGGTGCTGTTCTCGGCATTCCTGGTGGGCGCGCTGGGTGCGCTCACCCTGCTGGGCAGCCGGGCGTCGTCGGGTTCTGGCGGCGTCGATCCCGTGGTGGTGGCGGTGGGCCTGGTGGCCATCGCGCTCGTGGCCGGCCCGATCGCCCTCGTTCGAGGGCTGCGGGTCCCGGACCCGTTCATCGACCCGCGCCTGTTCCGCCACCCCGCGTTCCGCTCCGCGGCGATCGTCTCGGCGCTCACGGGTTACGGGCTGGCGACGGCCATCGTGGGCGGCGCGGTGTTCGTCGACCGTGTGCTGTACGGCGGGCCGAACGAGCAGCGTCTCGCGCTCGGCGCGCTTGCGGCCGCAACCGCCCTGGGCGCGCTGGCATCGGGCCTGGCCGCCCGCATGCTGCCGCTGCGGCTGGTGACGCTGGTCGGTCTCGGAGCGTCGATCGGGGCGCTGATCGTCATGTCGGGTTGGACGCCGGACACACCGATCGAAGCGGTGGCGCTCGCCCTGGCCGTGTTCGGCGTCGGGTTCGGGCTCACGGTCACGCCGCGCTCGACCGCCGCCATCGAGTCTGTCGCCCGGGAGGCGTATGGGATTGCGTCCTCGACCGTGACGGTCGCGCGGATGATCGGGATGGCCGTGGGCCTCGCGATCCTCACGGCCTATGGGTCGACCACGATCGACCGCCTGTACGACCAGGTGTACGCGACCCCCGACGCGTACAAGGCCTACATCCCCGCCAACCTGCAGGACCGACCGCTGCACGATGGCCTGGTGGTCGAGGCGCTCGAGACCTGGGCCGCCGGCGAGGCAGCGAGGATCATGGTCGGCATCTTCCTGGTGGCGGCCGGGGTGACGGCGCTCGCCGTCCCGCCTGCGCTGCTCCTCGATCGGAAGCGTATGCTCGCGCCGGCCGGGCGGGAACCGGCCCGCAGCGGAGGGCTCGACGTCGATGGAGGAGTCAGCGAGCCAGCCGGTACCGGGGAACCCGGGACAGCAGGCGGCGAGCGGGGCGCCTGACCCGGCCTCCGGGCGAGGCAGTGGGGCGTCCGTCGTCCATGGCATCGCCTGGCTCTCGGGCCAGGTCCACCCGTTCGACGCGCGGACTGATCTGGCCCGGATCCTGGCCGACCCGACCGCGCGGGTGTGGGTCGACGCCGTGGCCCCGACCCACGACCAGATCACGGACCTCGCTCGCCTCCTCGACCTCCATCCGCTGATCGCCGAGGACATCGCCGAGCGGAATCAGCACGCGAAGCTCGAGGAGACGGACGGGACCGTCCACATCGTCATGTACCAGCTCGCCTGGGACGGCGCGGTAACGGCCAGCGAGGTCGACCTCATCCTCGGGCCGCGGACGCTGCTGACCGTCCACGACCCGGCCTGGGACCCGTTCCGACTGCCACAGCTCCGCGGTGATGCCTCAGTGCTCCTCAGGCGGGGCGTCGACTTCCTGCTGTACGGCATCGTCGACGGCATCGTCGACGCCTACTTCCCGGTGCTCGACTCGCTCGAGGACGAGATCGACGATCTCCAGGACGATGTCATCGCGAACCCGTCCGAGCAGACGCTGGAGCGGCTGTTCACGCTCAAGCGAGAGCTGATCGGGCTGCGCCGCGCGATGTCGCCGGCGCGCGAGATCTTCAACCAGCTGACCAATCGGGACCTGGAGCTGATCGCGCCCGACCACGTCCCGTACTTCCGCGATGTGTACGACCACCTGATCCGCGCAACGGACGAGCTCGACAACGACCGCGAGATGGTGGCGGGCACGCTCGAGGTTTACCTGTCCACGGTCAACAACAACCTGTCGATCATCATGAAGCGCCTGACCGGCGTCACCGTGATCCTGGCCGGCATCGGCGCCATCGCCGGGGTGTTCGGCATGAGCGAGGCGGGGATCGCCATGGCCAACGGCGAACGCAGCGGGTTCTGGGTGGTGACGCTCGCCATCGTGGTGCTTGCCGCGTTGACGGCGATGGTCCTCCGGCGGTTCGACTGGATCTGACCCGCACGATCCGGAGCGCCGAGGCGGTCCCGCCTGCGGCAGAGATCAGCCGCAGACAGAGATCAGCCGCAGACAGAGATCAGCCGCAGACGACCGGCTTCGCCTTGGGGTGCGCGTCCTTGTGGTCCGCCTCGCCGACGGACAGCAGCTGTGCGATGAGCTGCGTCTTGCCCGGCGTGCCCTTCGGCCCCTCGGACGTCTGAAGCCAGAGCTGCTCGGTGGTCGCGGTGAGTGGGTCCTGGAGCGCGGCCGACCCGGTCGCGTGGAGCCGGTACTCCGTGATCTCGTACAGGTACAGCTTGTCGTCGCTCGTGTAGATCTGGACGATCATGCCCAGCATCTTCTTGGGCGTGTGGCGCTGCGTCGCGAGCTCGTAGATGGGCCCGAACATGCCGTCGCGAGCATGGGCGTAGAGGTAGGTCGCTCGGCCCTGGCCCGGTTGCCCCATCTCCTTGAGATACATCGCCACGTTGCACAGCGGGTACCCGTCGGGACCCTGCACGATCGGCAGGTCGATCCCCAGCGCCGGGATCACGACCCGCGTGGCGACGGCCCCATCGGCGGGGGCCGGCGTGCCCGGTGAGGCGCTCGCGGTCGGATCCACCGGCGGTGCGCTCGATGGCCCCGGGCTCGGGCTATCGGTCGGCGACGGCCCGAGCGACGGCTCGTCGCTCGGGACCAGGATCTCGCTGGTTTGCGACGGGCCGACGGCCGTGTCGGCGGTGGTCGGATCCGCGTACGACAACAGACCCGCCGTGACCAGCACCACGCCCAGGGCCGTGATGATGGCCGGTAGCAGGCGCGTCCGCGCCGCATACAGCAGGTCTGCCATGGCCGGGCCATCGTAGACGAGGCACGCGGGCGGCGCCCTCCAGCGAGAGGTACTGGTACGCTCGCACCAATGGGTGGGAAGACGGCGATCGCTGCCGGTTTCGTCATGGGCGGCCTCGCGGGCGTTGCTGTGCTCGCAGCCGTGCTGGCGCTCGCGCCCGACGTCTCAGCGCCGCAGCCGACTCGGGCCCCGATCACCCTCGCACCGTCCGGTTCCGCCTCGCCCGGTCCCTCGACCTCGCCCGGGTCGCCCGCGACCGCCCCTTCGCCGTCCGCGACCGCCCCTTCGCCGTCCGCGACCGCCCCTTCGCCGTCCGCGACCGCCGGCCCGCCTGCCTCGGGTGCGAGTCCGTCGGCGTCCGCCGGCCCGCCTGCCTCGGGTGCGAGTCCGTCCGCGTGGGGCGCCCTCGCGCTGCCGGTCCACTTCTGGGTCGACGCCGACGGGGTCGTACGCAATGGGGCGCTGGGCGGGATCGTCCCCGACATCATGGTGCGCGGGTTGGAGAGGATCATGCCGGGCGTGACGGTGACGCCGTGAGCTCCGGTGATGCACGCATCCGCGCCGTGGCCGGCGTCCCGGCGTCCACGCTCCTTCGCCTGGCCGGCGCACCGCCGGTGCTCGTGATCACCGATTTCGACGGCACGCTCGCGCCCATCGTCCCCGATCCACCCGCGGCGACGATCCTGCCCGCGGCGAGGGCGGCGCTCGGCCGCCTGGTTGAGCTCGGCGGGTCCCTCGACCGACCGACCGCGATCGCCGTGCTCTCGGGCCGCGACGCGGCCGATGTGGCGCGGCGGGTCGGCGTGACCCGCGTGCAGTACCTCGGCCAGCATGGGATCGAGGAGCGATGGCTGGTCGAGGAGGCCGGTGGCGAGGCGCGGGTGTCGGTTGCCACCGATCCGGTGATGGCCGCGCACGGTCGCGCGCTCGAGGCTGCTGCAGACCGCGTGGCCGCCCGGCTCGGGCGGCCCGAGTGGCTGGTGATCGAGCCCAAGGGAGCGTCGGTCGGGCTGCACTATCGGCGGGCGGACGACCCGGACGCGGCGCGATCGGCCCTGCTCGCGGCGGTCGACGAGGTGGGTGCCGCTCCGGACGGACCGCGCCTGGTGCCGATGGAGAGCCGGCGGGTCGTCGAGCTCCGACCGGCCGATGCGTTCGGCAAGGGCGAGGCGACGCGCCGGCTGATCGAGACGACCCATGCCGGATCGGTCCTCATCATGGGCGACGACCGAACGGACGCCGAGGCGTTCGAGACGGTCCGGCGCTGGCGCACGGACACGGGACGCCCGGCGCTGGTGGTGGGGGTGAGCGGCGCCCATGAGACGCCGCCCGAGATCCTGGAGCTGGCCGACATCCTCGTCCCGGATCCTGCGGCGGCGGCGGCGGTTCTGGCCGGCCTGGCGGATGTCCTCGAGGCGGCGTCAACGATCGGCGACTGAGTCGCCCGCTGGCAGATTCGGCTCAGGCGGGCCCGAGCGTCTCGACCTCGACCCTGCGCAGCGTGTCGCGCAGCCGGCGAGAGGGGGGCGGCTCGCCGCGCCGGACCGCGGACAGATCGCGCAGCTGGCGGTCGAGCCACCAGCGGACATCCTCGTGGCGGACCGAGAGCCGCAGCCGGCGCAGATGGTAGCGACGCTCCTCCTCTGGCATCTCGAGCGCCCGCTCAAGCTGGCTGGCGGTCCCGACGATGTCCGCCGGGGCCACGACCAGGGCGTCGGAGGCCAGCTGCTCGGCGGCACCCGCGGTCTCCGACAGCACCAGTGCCGGGTTGTGCTGGCCCACCAGCACGGCCTCCTTGGCAACCAGGTTCATCCCGTCCACGAGCGGATTGACGAGCACGACGTCGGCGAGCCGCATCGCGGCGATCGCCATGGCGTAGTCGGAGCCGTCCAGGATCCACACCGGTGCGTCCTCGGGGTCGCTCAGGCCGTTGATCCGTGCCACGACCTCGCGCACGGCGGCCGCATACTCGGCGTACTCGGGGATCTCCGTCCGGGTCGGCGCCATCACGGCCAGGAAGCGCACCCGCTCGCGGAGCGAGGGCCGCCGGTTGATCAGCTCCTCGTACGCCAGGAACCCGCGCAGCGCGTTCTTGGACGGCTCGATCCGGTCGGCACGCACGATCAGGCGCGGGTTGCCGGAGCGCTCGAGCCGCTCACGCAGGCGAAACACGCGCTCCTCCACGGCATCCGACCGGGCGAACCGTTCCAGGCCGGCCGGATCCACCGAGATCGGATACGTCCGGACCGGGATCCGGCGGTTGTGCCAGCGGACCGTGCGGCTGTCGGGATCCACTCGCGCGTCGCGCACGGAGCTGGCGACGGTATCGAGAAAGTCGGAGGCGTACCGGTCGGTCTGGAGCCCGATCAGGTCGCATTCGAGCAGCCCCTCGCAGATCGCGCGGCGCATTCGCGACGGCAGCATCTGCCACTCACCTGCGGCCGGCCAGGGGATGTGATTGAAGTGCATGATCGTCGCGCCCGGGATGGCCCGCCTGATCGGCTCTGCCGCCAGGTACAGGTGGTAGTCCTGGAGCAGCACGATCGGTCGCTTCTCGTTGCCCACGGCCTTGATGACGGCCGCCGCGATCGCCTCGTTCGCGGGCCGGTATCCGCCCCTCCACGCGGCCAGCAGCGTCGAGTCGACGTTGGGCCCGTAGGCTGGCGCAAACATCCGATGCTGGAGGAACCACAGGAACGGGTTCGCGACGACGTTGTAGAAGGGCTCGAAGACCGACGCGTCGAGCGTGACCAGGTGGAGCCTGAGGTCCTGGCCGGGAAGCACCTCGTCGATCAGCCCGCGCACGTGGTCCGGGTCGACGGCCGGCACGCCGGGCGTGCCGCTGGCGGGCACGATCCGTGCGCGTCGGCCACGGGTGACGGTGGCGGCCTCGAGCGCTCGGCCGGCGGCCCGGTCGCCATGGCTGATGGCACATGCGATCCAGGTGATCGGGGCGTGACGACCCAGCTCCGCCAGGGCGGTGACGAGGCCGCCGGCGCCGCGGGAGGCAACGAGCCCACCGGGTGCCGACGCATCCAGGTCGAAGCTTACGGGACCACGGTTGGAGACCACGAACAGGCGCCCGGAAGGCCCGAGCAGGTCCTGGAGCACCCGCGGTCGATCACTGGGCACATACCAATGATACCCGGGATCGCGTTAAGCCCCTTAAGTTGCTATGGTCGGCATGCCGCGCCGACCCGGCTCAGCCCACCGCGGCGGCCGCGTTGCCCACGATCGTCAGCATCACGCCCGGCAGCAGCCCGAGCACGATGGTGAGCACCGTGGCCACCGTGAGCCCGGCCCATACCAGCCGGCCATGGGCCAGCGCCGGTTGCTCGGTGGTCGGCTCGCGCATCCACATGTAGACGACCACACGCAGGTAGTAGAAGGCTGCGGCCGCGGCGTTGACCATGGCCAGGACGGCCAGCACCGAGAGCCAGCCGCCCGCCTGAACGGCCGCGAGGATGACATAGAACTTGCCGAAGAACCCGGCCGTGGGCGGGATCCCGGTCAGCGACAGCATGAACAGCGTCATCAGCAGGGCGAGCGTGGGCTCGCGGCGGATCAGGCCGGCGAACGTCGACAGGTTGCTCGTCGTCCCCAGGCGGCGCTGGAGCGCCGCGACCACGGCGAAGGCGCCCAGGTTCATGAACGCATAGGCCGCGCCGTAGTAGAGCAGGCCCTCGAGGCCCCGGATCTGCCCTGCGCCGAACGCAGCGAACCCGACCAGCATGTAGCCGGTGTGCGCGATCGACGAGTAGGCAAGCATCCGCTTGACGTTGTCCTGGGTGAGGGCCACCAGGTTGCCCAGGGTCATGGTCAGCGCTGCCAGGACGATGATCACGATGGTCCAGTCCGAGGCGAGCGGGGCGAGCGCGCCGGCGAACAGCCGGATGATCAGGGCGAACGCGCCGACCTTGGGACCCACCGAGAGATAGCCGGTGACCGGGGTCGGCGAGCCCTGATAGGCGTCGGGTGTCCAGTAGTGGAACGGGACCGCCGCGATCTTGAATGCGACCCCGGTCGTCACCAGAGCGAGGCCCATGCCCAGCCCAGGTGACAGGGTGCCGCTGGCGACCGTCCGGGCCAACGCGTCGGCGATCCCCGCGAAGTTGGTGGTGCCCGTCAGGCCCCACACGAACACCAGGCCGAACAGGAAGATCGCGCTCGAGAACGAACCCAGCAGGAAGTACTTGATCGCGCCCTCGGTCGAGTACCCGTCCGATTTGTGGTAGCCCGCAAGCACGTAGCCCGGCAGGACCATCAGCTCGAGACCCAGGAACAGGACCAGGAGGTCGCCCGAGCCGGAGATGAGCATCGCGCCCGAGAGCGCGAACACCAGCACGGCCGCGAACTCGGCCACCGGCAGGTCGCGCTCGTCCAGGTAGTCGGGCGCGAACGCCAGGGTGAGCCCGCCGATCGAGATGAACAGCAGGTCGAGGAACGTCGTCAACGGGTCGACGACGTACGCGCCACCGAACGCCGAGGTGGCCTCGCCCGAGCCGGCAAGCCCGATCAGCAGCGCCGTCACTGCCAGCCCGGCGTAGGCGACGGTCAGTGCCGGCCCCTTGCGCCCGGGGTAGACGAAGTCGACGACGAGGACCGCGGCGGCGACCAGGATCGCCGCCGCGAGCGGGGCGATGGCCGCGATGTCGGACGCGGAGATGGTCACCGGCGCCTCCTATTGCCCCAGGCCGAGCGCGATCGGTGCGACGTGCTGCACCGCGGCGAGCGTCGTGTCGACCGATCCGCCGATCAGGTTGAGCACCAGCCCCGGATACAGCCCGAGCACCACCACCAGCGCGCCCAGTGGCACCAGGGTGAGCGCCTCGACCGGGCTCATGTCGGTGAGGTGGTCGCCCAGGCCCCGCAGGAAGTCGGACAGCTCGCCGAACGCGACGCGTTGCAGCATCCACAGCAGGTAGCCGGCGGCAAGGATCATCACGAACGTCGCCACCACCGCCGCGGCCTGGTTCACCTGGAACGTACCCAGCAGGGTCAGGAACTCGCCCACGAACCCGGACAGGCCCGGCAGCCCGGCCGACGCGAACACGAAGAACCCGAGCGCCGCCGCGTAGACCGGCACCCTCGAGCCCAGACCGCCCATCTTGGCGATCGTGCGGTCGTGGGTCCGCTCGTAGATCACGCCCACCAGCAGGAACAGCGCGCCCGTGATCAGACCGTGGTTGACCATCTGCAGGATCGCGCCCTGGAGCGCCTGCTGCTGGAACACGAAGATGCCCAGCGTCACGAACCCCATGTGGCTGACCGAGGAGTAGGCGACCAGCCGCTTCAGGTCGGGCTGGACGAGCGCCACGATCGCGCCGTAGATGATCGCGATCAGGCTGAGCACGATGATCGCCGGCGCCCACGTCTGGGCGGCCTCGGGGAACAGCGGAACGGCGAACCGGATGAGACCGTAGCCGCCCAGCTTGAGCAGCACGCCGGCCAGGATCACCGAGCCCGCGGTCGGTGCCTCGGTGTGCGCGTCGGGGAGCCAGGTGTGGAACGGGAACATCGGGACCTTGATCGCGAAGGCCAGGAAGAAGGCGCCGAAGGCGAGGAACCCGAACGTCCCGTTGAACATGCCGCCCGCAGCCGCCCCGGTGAGCGTGGCCAGATCGAACGCGTTGGCCCAGCTGCCCGTGGAGGCCTGGAACGTGAACGCGGTTGCCAGGATCGCGACCAGCATCAGCAGCGACCCGACCAGGGTGTACAGGACGAACTTGATGGTGGCGTAGATCCGGTTCGCGCCGCCCCAGATGCCGATGATCAGGTACATCGGCACCAGCACGAGCTCCCAGAACACGTAGAACAGGAACAGGTCCTGGGCCACGAACACGCCGGCCATGCCGACCTCGAGGACCAGGAAGTTGACCATGTACTCCTTGACCCGGTTCTGGATCGGCCGGAACGAGGCCAGGATGCTGATCCAGGTGAGCGTCGTGGTCAGGACCACCAGCACCAGCGACAGACCGTCGACGCCGACCTTGTACTGGATGCCGAACTCCGGGATCCAGTCGGCTTGCCCGATGAACTGGACGCCGGGCAGCCCGGGGTCGAACGCGGCGAGCAGGAGCAACGAGACGACCCATGCGGCCAGCGCGAACAGCAGCGCCAGGCGCCGGGCGAGATCCGGGCGGCTGGAGGGGACGAACGCGACCACGATGGCGCCCAGCAGCGGCAGGAACGTGACCAGCGTGACCAGGGGGAGTCCCTCGAGCCCGGTCATCGCGGCTGCCCCACGATCAGCAGGAACGACCCGGCCATCACCAGCAACCCGATCGCGATCCCCAGGGCGTAGTTCTGGACCCGGCCGGTCTGGATCCGCCGCAGGCCGAGACCCGCGTCACGGGTGGCCGCGCCGACGCCGTTCACGGCGCCGTCCACGATCGTGCGGTCGAACCACCACAGGAATGCTGCGACCCGCCCGCCGATGCGGATGAACAGGAGGTCGTTGAGATCGTCGAACCACCACTTGTTGAGCGTGGCCCGGTACAGGAACCGCGTGGCCGCATTCGCCGCCGTCAGCCGTTCGACCAGCACGCGGCGCCCGCGGACGTTGAACAGGCCGAACAGCCATATCCCGATCACCAGGCCGAGCGCTGCTGCCGCGACGCTGATCAGGATGAGGACCCCGTCGATCCCGCCTAGCTGGAACGCCGCGGGCGTGCCGTACAGGTACGCCTCGGACGCTCCGAACACCGGCTCCAGCCACGTCTTCAGGAGGCCCGCCTGGTCGCCCATGCCGAACAGCGGACCGAGCGGCGGGCCGGGCCACGAGAGCACGATGCCCAGCAGGGCCGCGGGGATGGCGAGCAGGACCAGCGGCAGCGTCATCTGCCACGGCGACTCGTGGACCTTGGGCTCGACCTCGGGATCGACGCGGCTCTCGCCGTAGAACGTCTTGCCCATCAGGCGCCACATGTAGAACGCGGTCATCACCGCCACCACGACGCCGATGAACCACACCCACTGGAAGTTGTTCTTGTACGCCTCGCCCAGGATCTCGTCCTTGGAGAAGAAGCCGGCGAGCGGCGGGATGCCGGCGATCGCGATCGAGGCCACCAGCATCGTCCAGTGCGTGATCGGGATCTTCCGCCACAGCCCGCCCATCCGGTTCATGTCCTGCTCCTCGTGGACGGCATGGATCACCGACCCGGAATCGAGGAACAGCAGGCCCTTGAAGAAGCCGTGGGTCATGAGGTGGAAGATCGCCGCCGTGTAGGCGCCCACGCCCAGCGCGGCGAACATGTAGCCCAGCTGGCTGAGCGTCGAGTACGCGAGCACGCGCTTGATGTCGGTCTGGGTGAACGCGATCGAGGCGGCGAAGATGGCCGTGAAGATGCCGATCGCGGCGACCACCACCATCGCGTCCTGCGCGTGAGCGAACAGCGGATTGGCTCGCGCGACCAGGTACACGCCCGCGTTGACCATGGTTGCGGCGTGGATCAGTGCCGAGACGGGCGTGGGGCCTTCCATCGCGTCCGGCAGCCACACGTGCAGCGGGAACTGGGCGCTCTTGCCCATCGCGCCCGCGAACACCAGCAGCGCCACGACCGCGATCGGGATCGGGAAGGAGGCGCCCGGTGCGGTGAGCGCCGTCAGCGACTTCTGGATGTCGAGCGTGCCCGTGTTGAGGAAGATCGCCATGATCCCCAGCGCGAACCCGACGTCGCCCACCCGGTTGACGATGAACGCCTTCTTGGCCGCCAGCGCCGCCGAGCGCTTGTGGAACCAGAACCCGATCAGCAGGTAGGAGCACAGGCCCACCAGCTCCCAGCCCGCGAACACGAGTAGCCAGCTGCTGGCCAGCACGAGCAGGAGCATCGAGAACATGAACAGGTTCAGGTAGGCGAAGAAGCGCCAGGCGCCATCGTCGTGGGCCATGTACCCGATCGAGTACACGTGGACGAGCATGCCGATGGTGGTGACCACGATCAGCAGCGCCGCCGTCAGGGCGTCGACGTGGAACCCGAGATCGACCTGGAGCGGACCGGCCGGGACCCATGTCCAGAGGGCGACGGTGTAGCCGGTCTCGCCGAACGGCTCCTGGTGCTGGAGCGTGGGCACGATCACGGCCAGCGCGATCAGCCACACGACGATCACGCCGCCCACGGGCACGATCTCGGCCGCCCAGCGGCCGAACGTCATCTGGAGGCGCCGTCCGAACAGCGCGCTGAACGCGAAGCCCAGGATCGGGATCAGCACGATCAGCGGGATCAGGATGTCGTACATCGCCCGCGCCTACCGCCGCATCGCGTCGTACTCGTCGACGAGCGGTGTCTTGCGGTTGCGGTAGATGGCGATCACGATCGCGAGGCCGACCGTCGCCTCGGCCGCGGCCGCAGCGATCACGATCAGCGCGATCACCGAGGCACTCGCGTTGAGCGCGGCGTTGAACGCTCCGAACGCGACGACCGCCAGGTTCACCGCGTTGAGCATCAGCTCGACCGACATCAGCATGCTGATCGCGTTGCGCCGCGCCAGGAACCCGAACGCCCCGATGGCGAACAGGATCCCGGACAGCACGAGATAGGCGTCGAGCGACTGCGAGATGCCGTCGAGGAAGGACAGCATCAGTCCTCGCCTCCATGCTCGCGCTTGGCGATGAACACCCCACCGATGACCGCCGCCAGGAGCAGCACGCTGACGATCTCGAACGGCAGCACGTAGTCCTTGAACATCGTCGTGGCGAGGTTGGTGGCGAGCTTCTGCTTCTCCACGTCGGTCAGTGCGGTGCCACCGGGCCAGCTCGTCGCGACCACCGTGAGCGCCAGCAGGACGGCCAGCACGACCGCCGCCAGCGCGGCCCAGCGCGCCTGCGTCTGGAACACCAGCGCCGTCGTCCCGACCTTCGACTGGGTGAGCATGATCGCGAACAGGACGAGCACGCTGATCGCACCGATGTAGACCAGCACCTGGGCGGCGGCGACCACCGGGGCGTTGGCCAGGACGTACAGCCCGGCGAGCGCACCGAACGCCCCGATCATGGCCAGGCCGCAGCGGATGATGTCGCGCATCGACACCACCAGCAGCGCGAACAGCAGCATCGCACCCGCCAGGCCGAGGAACAGGGCATCGTCCCAGCCCAGCCCGAGCAGCGGGATCGTCTCCGGCAGCGTCACGCCTCCCTCTCCCTGGTCTCTGGCGTTCTAGTGGTCGTGGGCATGGCCCGGCGCGGCGCCGGACGCGGCCGCCGCGTGACCATTGCCGTTCCCGTGGCCATTTCCTGCGCCGGTGAGCGAGGCGGGCAGCACAGGCAGCAGCCGTGCCGGGTCGACAAGCCGACCCTCGGCACGGGCACGCTCGGCCCAGTCACGTTCGCGCCGGATGTAGGTCATCTCCGTCTCGCGCTCCACCGAGGCCAGCGCGAGCAGGTCGATCATCGGCTCCTCGCGGGACGTGTGGCTGAGCTCGAACTGGTCGCTGTCTCGGACGGCGTCGTAGGGGCACGCGTCGACGCAGATCCCGCACAGGATGCAGCGGCTCTCGTCGACGTCGTACTTCTGCAGGATGCGTGGCTTGGGCATCAGGGCGCCGGTCGGGCACGTCTCGGCACACCGGCCGCACGACACGCAGGGGGTGTCGTTGAGGCTCATGTCGAGCGGTGTGGTGACCAGCGTGTCGAACCCGATCCGCATGAAGTCGTAACACGCCGCGCCGACCACCTCGGCGCACACGTTGGCGCACCGTCCGCAGTCGATGCAGCGGGACGGCTCGCGCAGGATGAACGCGTGACTGTCGTCGCGGATGTAGTCGTGATTTACGCCGGTGAACCGGTTCTCGGTCACCGACCGGTAGCCGGCACCCTGGTGGAATTGCGGCTCGAGCGTCTTGAGCGTCGTCCCGTATTCGATGCCCAGCCGGCGCAGGTCGCAGAACCCGATCGCCTCGCAGGTGCACTGCAGGCAGCGGGTGGACTCGGTCACGGCCTCGTCGGGTGTGTACGGGATCTCGTACTCGACGTAGCTGTGGTTGCGCTGCTCGGGCTCGAGGCCCTTGAGCCGGTAGCGCGGCTCCTTGACCTCGCCCGTGAAGGGCACGATCGAGAGGAACTCGGGCTGGGGCTCGGCCAGCGTCTGACGCGTGCGGATCGCGGACAGGTCGTTGCCCTTGAGATAGGCATCGACCGAATACGCTGCCCGGCGGCCTTCCGCGATCGCCTGGACCACCGTGGCCGCACCGATGCGGACGTCGCCGGTGCCGAACACGCCGGGGCGTCCAGTCTCGAACGTGACCGCGTCGGCCACCAACCGGTTGCGCTTCGAGGTCACACCCTCCGAGCCGGGCCCGATCCAGTCCAGCTCGGGGCCCTGCCCGATCGCCAGCAACACCCGGTCGCAATCGATCGAGAACTCGGTGCCCGGTGCGGGCTCCGGTCGGCGGCGTCCTGACGCGTCCGGCTCGCCCAGCTGCATCCGGATGAACTCGACACCGGTGACCTTGCCCGTCTGCTCGTCGGTGATGACCTTCGTCGGACCGGCCTGGAAGATGGCGGTGACGCCCTCCTCCATCGCCTCGTGCACCTCGCTCGCCGCCGGCATGTCCTTCATGTCTCGCCGGTAGACGAGCGTCACCTCGGCGGCGCCCTGGCGGATCGAGGTCCGGGAGCAGTCCATCGCGGTGAATCCGCCACCGATGACCACGACCCGGCTGCCCGCGTGACCCGGATACTCCAGGCCCAGCGTTGCCGTGCGCAGGTACTCCAGGCCTTCGATGACGCCCTCGGCGTCCTCGTCGGGGATCCCGAGCTTGTTCGTGTCGTAGCAGCCGATCGCGACCACGACCGCGTCGTAGCCCTGGTTCTGGAGGTCGTCCAGCGTGAAGTCCTTGCCCAGCTCCTTGCTGCACTCGAGCTTGGCGCCGAGCCGCCACACGGATTTGTACTCGGCCTCGAGCACCTCGACCTTGGGCAGCCGGTACTGCGGGATCCCGTAGCGGAGCATCCCGCCCGGGGCAGGATCGCGCTCGAACACGGTCACCTCGTGGCCGGCCAGCAACAGGTAGTACGCGGCGGCCATCCCGGCGGGGCCCGAGCCGATGACGGCAGCCCGGCGGCCCGACGGGGCCTGGCGCTCGAATGGCAGCGGCGGCTCGACGCCGTCGTCGAGCATCGCCCGCAGGACCTGGTCGCCCGCGTACCGGTGGCTGTCGCGGATCGCGATCGCCTCGTCGACCTCGTCGCGCCGGCAGTGCTCCTCGCACGGTGCGGGGCAGACTCGGCCGAGGATCGAGGGGAACGGGATCGTGCGCTTGAAGATCCGTGTGCTCTCGCGCCAGTCCGCCTCGGCGTTCGCCTTGAGGAAGCCCGGGATGTCGATGTGGCTCGGGCACTTGTTCTGGCACGGCGGCAGGCAGTACGCGTTGTGGTCGCTGAAGATCAGCTCGAGGTTGGTCCGCCGGAGCCGGCGCAGCTCGTCGGTCTGCGTCTGCACCTTCATGTCCGCCTCGGCCAACCGGGAGCACGAGATCGGTGGCGCGTCCTCGCCCTCGACCTCGACCACGCACATCCTGCAGGCGCCGAAGCCCGGCAGCTTGGGCTCGTAGCACAGGGTCGGGATCTCGATCCCGTTGTCGCGGCAGACCTCGAGGATGGTCTGGCCCTCGAACCCCTCGACGACCCGTCCGTCGACCTCGATCCGGATCGGCGGTGTGCTCTGCGGTCGCTGCGGAGCCTGGGTCGTGATCAGACGCTCGGCCAGCGAATCATCGCGAGGCGTGATCGTGTCGAGGCGGGACGGGAGGTCCGGGCGGGCATCCGGACGGGGTGCGACCGGAGCATCGGGGCGTGTGATCAGATCAGCCATGGGCAGGTTCCTGGTTCACCGACCCCGCGGCCACCGTGATGGGATGGCAGACGCCGGCGGGGCAGGTGCTGCGGAGGATGTGAGCGTCGAGCTCGTCACGGAAGTATCGCATCGCGCTGGTGAACGGCAGGGTCGCCAGCCGCTCGTGGTCGCACAGGCCGCTGGCGGCGACGTCGTGGGCCAGATCATCGAGCAGGGTCAGGTCGGTGGGTCGCGGCCTGCCGCTGACCATCCGATCGCCGATCTCGTACAGGCGGCGCAGCCCGATCCGGCACGGGATCGACTTGCCGCATGCCTGGTCGGCCGAGAAGCGGGTGAGCAGCCGCGCCAGGTCGACGACGCACGCCCGCTCATCGGCGATCACCACCGATCCCGAGCCGATGTGAGCGCCCGCCGCGCGCAGGGCGTCGAACGCGTACGGCGTATCGAGGGCGTCGGGTGGGAGCAGGCCGCCGGTCGGGCCACCGACCAGCACCGCCTTGAGGTCGTGATCACCGGTGCCGCCGGCGAGCTCGACCAGCTCGCGCAGCGAGGTTCCGAGCGGGACCTCGGCGATGCCGTCACCCTCCGGACCGCGCAGCTGGACGAGCGCGGTGCCCGGGGCATCGGATGTGCCGATCGCGGTGAACGAGGCGACGCCCTCGCGCAGGATCCACGGAACGGTGGCCAGCGTCTGGACGTTGTTGACCACGGTGGGCTGCCCGAACAGGCCGCGCTCGGTGGGGTACGGCGGACGCTGCTCCGGCTGTCCGCGCTTGCCCTCGAGCGCCTTGAGCAGGACGGTCTCCTCGCCCAGCATGTACGCGCCCTGGACGGGCCGCACGGTGACGGTCACGCGGTGTCCCGAGCCGAGCACGTCGTCGCCCAGGAAGCCAGCTTCCTCGGCCGCGCCGACGGCACCCTCCAACAGCGTGATCAGTGCCGGGTCATCGGCCCTCACGGCCAGGACAGCTTCGGTCGCACCGATCGCGAACGCGGCGATCGCGATCCCCTCGATCACGCCCCACGGATCCGCCGCCATGAGTGTCGCGTCGGTGCGCACCGCGGGATCGGCGCCGTAGCCGTTGGCGACGACGTAGCGCTGGTCGGTCGCCCGCGAGGCAGCCGCGCGCCACTTGTCGCCGGTCGGGAAGCCGGCACCGCCCCGGCCGCGCAGGCCCGACGATGCGAGCGTGGCGATGGTTCCGGTGGCGCCCAGATCGCGGACGGCCGCGTGGAGCCCTTCGAACGCGCCGGCTGCGGTGGCGGCGTCGAGGTCGGCCGGATCCTTCGCGATGGCCGCGCTGCGTGCGGTGAGGACCTTCGGCCATCCGCGGGGCGTCTGAAGGAACGTCGCCATCAGCCCGCCGCTCCCGTGCCGCCGGCCCCGGAGGCGGCATAGCCCAACGACGTGCCGAGGGCGTCGCGGTAGGCCGCCTCCGCGACACGATGTGCTTCGCCGGCTGGCGGCGCGCTCTCGAGCGTCGGCGGCTCGAACCGCAGATGGCGGTAGTACGTGGCGGTGCCGTAGATCATCGCGTACCAGGCGCCCGTGATCCGCGAGATGTGCTTCAGCGCGCCGACGGGCAGGTACCCGTACTCGGCCTGCGTCTCCTCGAGGATCGCAAGCATCGCCTTGGGGTCGTAGTCGTGGCGCTCGAGGATCTCGTCCAGGATCGCGGTGTCGAGCGGATCGAAGCGCGTGAACGCCGGATCGGCAACGGGGCGGCCGGATCGGCGCATGGCCGACTCCTCGCGCCGCTCACCGTACGTCTCGGGCGCGCCCCAGTGCACGTGGAACCGACCCTTGACGTCGATCCCACCCATGTCGATGCACTCGACCGGGCAGGCCTGCGCGCACTGGAAGCAGGTCTCGCACTTGAGCGTTCCCCACTCGTCGTACAGCAGCTGCAGCCGGCCGCGGTACTTGGGCGCGATGTCGGCGGGAACCTCGGGCCATTGGACGGTGGCCTTGGGCTCGAAGAACCGCCGCAGGGTCAGGCCCATGCCACGCACGATGCCCATGCCGGGAATGAAGCTCATCGTCTCAGCCCACCTTGATCGCGTCGATGACGATGATCGCCGCCGCGGTGACGAACAGGTTGAGCAGCGCGGCCGGGAGCAGCCACTTCCAGGCGAAGCCCATCAGCTGGTCGATCCGGACCCTGGGCAGGGTGCCGCGCATCCATACGAACACGAACACGAACGTGAACGCCTTGGCCATGAACCAGAACAGCCCGGCGACCCAGTCGAGCCCGATGTACGCGACGGCGACCAGCGCGCCGCCGGCGAGCAGGTTGAATGCGATGAACCCGAGCAGCAGGGCCTGCCACGCGGGCTGCGAGCTCCGGAGCAGGTAGAACGGCGCCGCGAACAGGAGGGTCAGCGCGACCGGCACGACCGCCAGCAGGATCAGGAGCCCGATCCCCAGCGAGCCAGGGTCGAGGCTGAGCGTGATCGCAGGGAACGGGAACGGCGCGTTCCAGGCGCCGAAGTAGAACGTGGTCAGCAGCGCCGACACGATGAACACGTTCACGTACTCGGCGAAGAACAGGAACCCGAACCGCATCCCGGAGTACTCGGTGGCAAACCCGGCCACGATCTCCGAATCGGCTTCGGTCAGGTCGAACGGCGTGCGGTTGGCCTCCGCGGTGGCGGCGATGAAGAAGATCAGCGCGCCCAGCGGCTGGCGGAACACGTACCAGTCCCAGATCCAGCCCGACTGCTGGAGGGCCAGCTGGTACACGCTCATGGTCCCGGCCAGCAGGATCAGGCCGACGACCGAGAGCGTGAGCGGGATCTCGTAGCTGATCACCTGCGCGGCCGAGCGAAGCCCGCCCAGCAGCGAGTACTTGTTGAAGCTCGCCCAGCCCGCCGCGAGCAGCCCCACCACGGTCATGCCGCCGACCGCGAACAGGTACAGCAGGCCCACGTTGAGGTCCTGACCGACCAGCCCGGGACCGAACGGGATGACCATGAACGTCATCACCGCGGTCAGGAACACCACCACGGGCGCCCAGGTGAACACGAGCCGGTCGGCGCCGGTGGGCGTGAAATCCTCCTTCGTCAGCACCTTGAGCCCGTGGACCACGGACATCGCGGCACCGCCCGGCAGGATCCGGTTGGGTCCGCGCCGGAGGTTCATGAACGCGATGACCTTGAGCTCCATGTAGATGATGATGAACGCGGCCGGGATGCTGAACAGGAGCACGCCCGTGACGGCCACCACGAACCGGACGATGTCGATGTTGGCGGTCAGGACGTCGACCAGCCACGGCCCGACGAACACGGCGAGCAGCACGGTCGCGATCGGCCCCACCACGAGCACCAGGAACAGCAACGGGACCAGGATCCGGCCCAGCAGCGTCATGTTGCTCCAGGCGCGATTGATCGCGGTCATCGCCGCACCTCGTGACCGCGCTCGGCCGTGGCGAGGCCAAGGCGCCGACGAGCACGTGACCGAGCGCACTCAGGCGTGCGTGAGGGAGCGAGCGCAGGCGGCAACGAAGGCATCGACCGGCCCAGCGCGGTCACTTGTCGACGCCGCCCATCACGGGATCCAGCGACGCCATCACGGCCATCGTGTCCGCGATGAGGTTGTTCTTCATCAGCAGCCCGACCAGCTGGAGGTGGACGAACGAAGGATCGTGGATCTTCATCCGGAACGGCTGGTCGGTGCCGTCCGAGATCGCGTACGTGCCGTACAGCCCGCGCGGCCCCTCGATCGCGGCCCATGCGCGTCCGGGCCGCGGCCGGAGCAGGCGCGGCAGCTTGGCCATGACCGGACCGTCGGGCATGTTGTGCAGGCACTGGTCGATGATCCGCAGACTCTGCTTGACCTCGTCCACCCGCAGCAGGTACCGGTCGAGCGAATCGCCACCGCGGCCGTGGCCCCGGGTCGGGATGTCGAACTCGAGCTCCGGGTAGACCGAGTAGGGATGGGCGCGCCGGACGTCATAGGGCACCCCCGATGCCCGCAGGTTGGGCCCGGTCGTCGCCATTCGCAGCGCGGTGTCCCGGTCGAGCACGCCGATCCCGCGCATCCGGCGGACGAAGATCTCGTTCTCGTTGAGCAGCTTGGTGTTGGCCTCGTGCTGGACCAGCGCCCGGCTCATCCAGTCACCCAGCCGGGACATGAACTCGTGGTTCAGGTCACCGTTGACGCCGCCGATCCGGAAGTAGTTGAACAGCAGCTTCTGGCCGGTGACGGCGGCCAGCATGTCCACGATCTCATCGCGCTCGATGAAGCTGTACAGGATCGGCGTGAGGCCGCCCAGATCGAGCGCCATCCAGCCCATGAACAGGGCGTGGCTGGCGATCCTGTTGAGCTCGCCCGTGAGCACCCGGATGTACTCGGCCCGGCGCGGCACCTGGACGTCGAGCAGCTGCTCGAACGCCATGACCGGTGACCACTCGCAGAACAGCGAGCTCACGTACTCGAGCGGATCGACGTTGCTGATGATCTGATGGAAGTCGCAGTTCTCGCACAGCTTCTCGACGCCGCGGTGCAGGTATCCCAGCACCGGATCGAGGTCGACCACCTGCTCGCCGTTGATCTTGAGCACGACGCGCAGCACGCCGTGCGTGGACGGATGCTGCGGGCCCATGTTGAGGAACATCTCGCCGTCGCCCAGCGAGTAGAACTCCGCCTCCCGCTCGGTGCGCGGCGGGTACGGCGGGACCGCCTCGAACTGCCCGATCTGATCGTCGAGCATGATCCGGGGGTCGTCGGCCGACGGGTGCTGATGGGGGGTCGTGGACGCGGTCATCGTCAGGCTTTCACGGTTCGGCGGATCACGCTCGGCGTTGCCTGCGTCGGTGCGTGGGTCTGCTCCATGTGGCGCACGCCGCCACCGGGCGACCGGGCGGCGTCATCGGCGAGATAGAAGTCCTTCCGCAGCGGGAAGCTGGTGTAGTCGGGCGGCATGTAGATCCGCCGCAGGTCGCGATTGCCCTCGAAGATGATCCCGAACATGTCGTAGGTCTCGCGCTCCATCCACTCGGCGCCCGGCCACAGGCCGGTCAGCGTCGGTGCGCGGGGATCGTCACGCGGCATGCCGTCCGCGATCACCCGGAGCCAGTCCGGGGTCGTCGCCGACCACAGGTGGTACACGACCTGCATGTGATCGCCGGTGTCCACACCCGCGAGATCGACCAGGACGTCGAACGCGAGGTCGGGCTCGTCGTGGAGCGTGCGCATGACCTCCGGCACGTCGGCCGGCCGGATCCGGATCTCGGTCTGATCGTGACGCTGTCGGATCGGTCCCGTGAGGCGGTCGCCGAACCTGGTCTCAAGCCGCTTTCGGAGCGCCCGGTCCACGGCTAGACGTCCTCCGGAACGGACGGGCCGATCGGGCGCTCGGGCCACTGGCCGCGGCGCTCCTTGACCAGCTGACCGAGCTTCATCATCCCGTAGATGAGCCCCTCCGGACGTGGCGGGCAGCCCGGTACATAGACGTCCACCGGCATGACCCGGTCGATACCCTCGATGGTCGAGTAGCTCCGCTTGTAGCGGCCGCCCGAGCACGTGCAGTCGCCCATCGCCACGCACCACTTGGGCTCCGGCATCTGCTCCCACAGGCGGACCAGGGGCCCGGCCATCTTCGTGGTCAGCGTGCCCGCGACGATCAGCACGTCCGCCTGCCGCGGCGAGGCGCGGAACGGGAACATGCCCCAGCGGTCCATGTCGTTCTTGGACGTCGCGGCCGACATCATCTCGATCGCGCAGCAGGCGAGGCCGGACAGCAGCGGCCACAGGCTGTTCATGCGGATCAGGTCGACGATCAGGTCGGCCTTGGTGGGGATGACCTCCAGCTGGCCCCAGCGCGCCGTGTCGCTGAGCACGAGGTCAGATCCCTCGAGTTCGCGCAGGTGCGTGAACGGCGAACGATCCTCGCCGCCATAGGCATCCGGTCGCACCGACGTCCACAGGTTGTTGGCGACCACGATCGGCTGGGCAACATCCCGGTCCGGCGCCGAGACCAGCGACGACGCGACTCCGCCGGAGGATGCGGCGGCCTCGGGATCGCCGTCCGGCGCGACGCCCGGGGCCCGAAGATCATCCGGGCGGTCGGGGGTCATCGCCACTTGAGGACCCCCTTGCGCCAGGCGTAGGCGAGCCCGAACAGCAGAATGCCGATGAACACCAGCATGCTGAAGAACAGGGCGGCGGGCTCGAGGCCCAGGTCCTTCGCATCGCGGAAGATCAGCGCCCACAGGTAGATGAACACGACCTCGATGTCGAAGGCAACGAACATCAGCGCGTAGATGTAGTAGGAGATCCCGAACCGGGCGTGGGTGTCCCCGTAGGTGTCGATGCCCGACTCGTATGGGTAGCCCTTGTGCTGGTCGCCGCGAACGCGGTGTGAGATCAGCCAGGCGAGGCCGATCGTGAGGAACACGAACGAGACCCCGGCGAAGGCAAACCCGACGACGTACCAGATACCGGTCACGTGGCCCTCGGTGCCGAACGGCGTCGCCCGGGTCGTGGCGACACCTGTTCGCGTTGCATGGCAGTGGGTGCCCGCCGCGGTGCGGCAGGTGTTCGCATTCTAGCAGCGGCATCCGTTCCCGGGCCTCGTCCCGGGTGCCGCCGGGGGCGCGCCGGAGGACTGCCTCAACCGGGCCGCGACAGCCGCTGGAGACCCTCCAGCTGGATGCCCGGCAGGTCTCGGCCGAAGACCAGCACCCGAAAACCGCCCATGCCGCGCGGATCCAGCAACCGGGCGAGCGCCGAGCGCAGCAGCAGCGCGTCCTGGAGGCCCGCACCCGGGCGCCGCAGGTACGAGCCGGCGAGGTCGCCGGTGCCCACGGCAGCGAGCAGCTCGGCCTGGGTCGTCGCGCCCACGGGCTCGAGCCCTGCGGCGGCCGCGGCCGCTCGCACGGCGGCCAGATCGACCGTCGCTGTCAGATCCTGCCGGCCGAGGTGGCGGAACGGATCGCCACCCACCGCATGGGCGGCGAACGCACGCAGCGTCCCGTCATGCCGGTCCGGGCCATACAGGTCGGCCGGCTCCCGTCCGTAGTCGATCAGGACGACCGGTCCGCGGGCGAGATGACGCGTCGAGACCTCGAGCCACTCGTCGACCGCGAGGCAGATCTCCGCCACCTGCCCGTCCGCCAGGGCGATGCCCTCCTCCGACAGCCGCCGAGCGAGCGCCGGGCGAGTCGGCTCGGCCTCGATCTCGGTGAAGCGGCCGTGATCGGTGACGGTCACCAGCAGCTCACTCGGCCCATCATTCCGGCCGATCAGCCGGTGAACCGGCAACGCGTCGAGGACCTCGTTGGCGACGACCGCTCCGGTCTCGTCCGCGTCCGGCCCCGGGGCGCCGGTCACGAGGTGTCGCTCGAGCCCCGCCGCCGCAAGCCGGCCGGCCAGCGCCTCGACGCGGTGATGCTCGAGCTCGAGCGGCCGGTAGCGGATGACCTCGGACAGCGGAGACCCGGTGTCGCGCAGGCCTGCGAGCAGACCCTCGGCCAGGGCGCCCGAGCCGGCTCCCGGCTCGGTCACCACGAACGTCCCGGGTCTGCCCATGGCCACCCACGCCTGCTCGAGCAGCCGCCCGATCGCGGCGCCGAAGATCGGGTGGGTCTCGGGGGCGGTCAGGAAGTCGCCGGCGATGCCCGGACCGGGCCTGGCACGTCGGTAGTAGCCGTGTTCGGGCTCGTACAGCGCACGCTCCATGAACCGCGCGAACGTGATCGGTCCGGACGTTTCGATCTCGGCGCGGATACGCCCCACCAGCACGTCGTCCTCGCCAACGGCCTCGGGGTCGGGGAGACGATCTCGACGGATGCCGATCTCGATCGAGGGGTCGCCGGTCATGTCAGCCGTCCGCTCGCGTCGCCCGTCGTCCATGGGTCAGGATGCCTCGCCTGGCGCGCCGCCCGCCCGCGGGCGCCGTCGCGCAGGTTCGTGCCGTCGCGTCGGCTGCCGCAGCGCGAGTCGGAGCCCCGGCCCCACGAGGCTGTGCCCGCCGAGCATGATCGGGGCCGGCGCGCCCGCCGCCGCCGCGGTCAGCGCCCGAAGCCATGGATCGCCCACGCGATCGGCCAGCAGCAGGTCGCTCGCGTACCGATCCTCAGGCACGGGCCATCGGTGCTCGTCCGCGCCAAGCCGATGTGCGAGCAGCACCCGCGAGTCGATCAGCGCGCCATCGGCGAGCTCGCTCACGTGGCGCCCGAGGCTCTCCGGCCCATCGCGTTCGAGGAGCGCGCCGAGCACGCTCCGGGGCGGCCGCCGGTTGGGCCGGTCGAGCAGGGCCGCCGCGCCGATCACCCTGAGGCCCCGCTCCTCGACCAGGGCCCGGGTCCGGGAGCGCGTTCGCAGCTCCAGCCAGCGCAGATCCGCCGCCGACGTCCGTCCGGCGACCAGCAGCTCGGCCGTCGGGTCGGCGGCAAGCTCGCGGAGAGCCGCCAGCCGGGTTCGAACCGGGAACGTGTCGCGCTCGGGCATGTTCCGCATGGCGGCCTCGGCCCAGGCGGACGGGAGCGTGCCATCGAGCAGCAGCAGGTCGAGCGGCGAGTCCACGTCCATCGCCAGCCGTCGCCGGCCGGCGAGGTCGCGCACCGGGATGCCGGCCACCTCCGCCAGCCAGCGCGGCAGGGCGTTGTCCGCGTCGAGGTCGGGCAGCTCGCGGAGCACGTCCATCGCGCGAGCGATGGCCACCGCATCCGCCGAATGACGCTGGTTGGCGAGGGCTTGCGGGCGTGTGTCACGGGCCGCCTCGACGAGGTCGCGGCGATCGGCGTCGGTGGCCAGGGGAATGGCGGTTGCGCCGAGCACCACGATCCCCCCGCCGCGGAGCTCGGGTGCGAGGTCTGCCAGCAGTCGCCGGAGCCGGGTGCCGAAGGGAGTATCGTCGGGCGGCCCGCGGTGGACGATGACCCGATCGGCGCCAGCAGCGAGGAACGCCTCACGGTGGCGGTCAGCCAGCGTCGCGCGGGCGGCGTCGAGCACGCGCTCCAGCGGGCCGGCCTGTAGCGCGGCCGCCGGGGCGAGCACGAGCACGGTCACCGAGGGCATCGGACCCGAGTCTAGGGGGCGCGATGCCGCAGTGGCGGGAGGTACGGCCGGCGAATGGCACGACGGCAAGGCTCGGTCCGCACCTACGTGGGACTGGGCGCGAACCTGGGCGACGCGGCGGCAACCATCGGGGCCGCGATCCATGTCCTGGCTGCCCTTCCCGGCGTTCGGCTGCGCGGGATCTCGCGCTTGTATGCCACGACGCCCGTGGGTGTCGCCGACCAGCCCGAGTTCCGCAACGCCGTGGCGGCGGTGGACGTGCCCTCGGGCCCGGATCCGGAGGCCGGCGCGCAGGCACTGCTCATCGCGCTCAAGGGGATCGAGCGGGCGTTCGGCCGCCGGCAGCGACGCCGCTGGGGCCCGCGCGAGGTCGATCTGGACCTGATCGTGTATGGACGCCACGCGATCCGGACTGGCCGGCCTCCCGCCGGTCGCAGCGAGGACCCGGCCAAGGCCACGCTGCCGCTCATCGTTCCCCACCCGGAGGCTCGGCACCGGCTGTTCGTGCTGGCGCCGCTGTCGGACCTCGTCCCGGGCCTGGTGCCGCCCGGCTGGGATGAGACGGTCGAGACCGCGGCGGCGCGGCAGCGGGCGCTCGAGGGCGTCGGCGCGGCGCGCCCGATCGCAACCTGGGACGGCAGCGGCTGGCGGCCTCTCGCCTGATCGGTCAGCCGGCGCCCAGGAACCTCGTCGGAAGCGTGACCTCGCGGACCCGGCCCTCGACGGGCTCGACACGGTACGCAGCCGCATCCGGCCGCGCGGTGACGGCCTCCCTGAGCTCGCGGCCCTCGAACAGCAAGGCTGCATCGTTGTCGCATGCCCAGCCACCGGGCAGCCCAGCGGCCACCAGCTCTCGGTAGCGCGGCCGGCGGAGGGGCTCCACATCGAAGTGGGGGCAGAAGCTGCCGCCGAGGAAGCCGAGTCCGTTGTCGAGCGGGGCCAGCCCTGCGCCGAAGGAATCGGTGACGCCGTGACTGAACCAGCAGATGGCCCCGGCCGAGATGCCGGCCAGCACGACGCCGGCCTGCCAGGCCTCGCGGAGGATCTCATCGAGGCCGTGGGTTCGCCAGACGGCCAGCAGATTGGCCGTGTTCCCGCCGCCGACATAGACCACATCCTGGGCCAGGATCAGGCCCCGCAGATCCTCGTCGCGCCGGTTGAACAGCGGCAGCCAGGCCGGCTCGGCGCGGCCCGCAAACGCATCGAGGAACCGCGCCACGTAGACATCGGAATCCCCCGACGCCGTGGGCACGAAGCACACCCGCGGCCGATCCCGCACGGTCAGCCCGAGCACGAAGTCGTCGAGCAGGTGGTTGTCCGGGTCGTCGCTGAAGCCACCGCCGCCGATGGCGACGATCCGCGGGACGGGCGCGCCCACCGCTACAGGCGGACCGCCGGCGGTCGCTCGCGATCGAACATGTGGACCGTGTCCACGAACCGCACCTGCTTGGTCTGATAGGCCATGACCAGCGAATGGGTCCGTGCGCCGCCGCCGAAGAAGCGCACCCCCTGGAGCAGCTCGCCGCCGGTGACGCCCGTCGCCGCGAACACCAGCTGCTCGCCCGAGGCGAGGTCCTCCGTGCGGTACACGCGCTCTTCGTCCGCGTGACCCAGCATCGTCTCCGCCCGCGCGCGATCGGCGTCGTCGCGGAACCGGAACCGCGCCTGCATCTCGCCCCCCAGGCAGCGCAGCGCGGCCGCGGTGATCACGCCCTCGGGGGCGCCGCCGATGCCCATCACGGCATGGACGCCGGTGCCCTGGACGGCGCAGCTGATGGCCGCCGACACGTCGCCGTCGGTGATCAGCTTGATCCGGGCGCCGGTCGCCCGAACCTCCGCGATCAGCTGCTCGTGGCGCGGCCGGTCGAGGATGATGACCGTGATGTCGGACATCCTCCGGCGCAGCGCCTCGGCGATCCGGCGGACGTTCTCGGCCGGCGGCCGGGTGATGTCCACGTGACCCGCGGCGACCGGACCGACGGCGAGCTTCTCGAGGTACGTGTCGGGCGCGTTGGTGAGCCCGCCCGTCTCCGACGCCGCGAGCACCGTCAGCGCCCCCGCCTGACCGGTGGCCACGAGGTTCGTCCCCTCGAGTGGATCGACAGCGATGTCGACCGCGGCCACGGCCGCGTCGCCATGGATGCCCACCTGCTCGCCGATGTACAGCATGGGTGCCCGGTCCCGTTCGCCCTCGCCGATCACGATCGTGCCGGCGAGCTCGGTCTCGTCCATCGCCGCGCGCATCGCCTCGGTCGCCGCGTGATCCGCCTCGTCCCGGGCGCCCCGTCCCATGAATCGTGCGGATGCGATGGCGGCCGCCTCGGTGACGCGGACCATCTCGAGCGCGAGGAGCTTCTCCATGGGTACCTCCGGGCGTCTTGTGCGGCTCAGGTGAACGGGACGGCGGCCTGGCTTGGGAGGTCGCGCGAAGCTCTGGCGGGCCGGTGGCCCGGGGATTCAGTGGCGGAAGTGCCGCCGCCCGGTGAACACCATTGCGAGGTGGTGCCGGTCCGCGACCTCGATCGCCATCTCGTCGCGGATCGAGCCGCCGGGCTGGATGATCGCGGTCACGCCCGCGTTGGCGGCGATCTGGATTCCGTCGGGGAACGGGAAGTAGGCGTCGGACGCCATGACCGAGAGCCTGGCTCGATCGCCGGCGCGGCGGAGGGCGATGTCCACCGAGACGTTGCGGCTCGCCTGGGCGGCCCCGATCCCGACCGTCGCCCCGTTACGAGCGAGCACGATGGCATTGGACCGGACGTGGCTCACGGCCCGCCACGCGAACAGCAGATCCGTCAGCTCGCCCAGCGTGGGATGCCGGCGGGTGACGACCTGGAGCTGTCCGCGATCGAGATCGACCACGTCGAGTGCCTCCACCAGCAGCCCACCGCCGACCCGCTTGAAGTCGAGGTTCGCGATGCCGTAGTCGCGCATCCCGTCGGCCGGCGGCTCGGGGACCTCCAGCAGCTCCAACCCGGGCTTGGCGCGGAGCAGACCGAGCGCGGCCTGCGAGAACCCGGGGGCGATGACCGCCTCGTAGGAGTTGGCCGCGATCTCACGCGCGGTCGCGCCGTCGAGCTCCCGGTTGACCCCCACGATGCCGCCGAACGAGGCGACCGGATCGGTCTCCAGCGCCCGCCGGTAGGCCTCCACCAGCTCGTCCGCGGACGCGACCCCGACCGGGTCGGTGTGCTTGGTGATCACCACCGTGGGTGACGTGTAGTCGGCAGCGATCCGGAACGCGGAATCGAGGTCGAGCAGGTTATTGAACGTGGGTTGCCCGCCGTGCAGCTGCGTCGCATCAGCCAGCGAGCCCGTGCGGTGGGTGGTCTCCCGATAGAAGGCCCCTCGCTGGTGCGGGTTCTCGCCATAGGCAAGCTCCGCCACCTTCTCGAGGACCACCGCCAGTCGCTGCGGGTAGGCGGTGCCCGAGATCTGGTTGAGGTAGGCCGCGATCTCGGCGTAGTAGGCGGCGACCGCACCGAACGCGTCGGCCGCAAGGTGATACCGGGTCTCCGCCGACACCTGGCCGAGCGACCGCATCTCGGCCAGCACGGACGGGTAGTGCTCGGGATCGCAGACCGCGGTCACACCCGCCGCGTTGCGCGCCGCGGCGCCGAGCAGGGCGGCGCCGGCGACATCGATCATCTCGATGGCCTCGTCGATGCCGATGTGCCCGCGGCCCACCTCGGGCGCGAACGGCTTGACGTTGACGACGACGAGATCGATGGCGTCGAGACCGTGCTCCGCGAGCTCGTCCATCTGATCCTGGCGATCACGTCGCGCGAGGATGCCCGCGTAGACGGCGGGATGGAACGTCCGGACCTGACCGCCGGCCAGCGGTGGGACCGAGGTGAGCTCGGAGACGGAGGACGCGGCGATCCCGTCCGAGGCGAGGTGCTCACGGGTACCGTCGGTGGCGAACAGCTCCACGCCCAGCTGCTGGAGCTCCCGAGCGAAGGCCGAGATCCCGTCGCGGTTGGCGACAGAGAGCAGCGCACGCACCTGCGCGGTTCCTCCTCCGGCGTTCGTCCCGGCGCGCCGCTCGAGCTCGGGGTCGTGGACGCAGCGACCCCGCCGGCTCCGGGCGGGCGCGTTCAGGCGCCGAGTATAACGTGGCCCCGTGGCATACTCGGATGACCACCGGCCGCCGGCATCATGACCTCGGTGCCCTGGTCATGCGCCATCCACGGAGACGAAGCGTGTCCCTCTGGCCCAAGCCCTGGGAGTACCTGTTCAAGCCGTTCGACGAGGCGAACTTCCCCGACCTGTTCATGCCGCTGTTCGTCGCCTCGGTGCTGGGCCTGATCGTCACCGTGATCGTGTACAACGTGCGGACCCGGCAGCTCCACCGACATGCGATCTATCTCCAGATGTACGAGTGGCTGCTGTGGACCGGCATCGTCACGTTCGGGTTGATGCTGGTGTACGTCGTATTCCACTTCGACTGGATCATCGTGCTGGCGACGATCGTGATCGGCCTGGGCGCCATGGTCTGGATCCGCTTCATCCGCTTCCCCCCGTTCTTCCTGACCTACGAGCGGCAGCTGGCGAAGCAGCGCTACTACTCGCGCGATCGCTACTCGCGCCCGGAGTCCACGATCCGGTCGCGGTCCTCGCGGCGTCGCCGGCGTCGCTGACGGACGGCCGCCCGTGCCGATCGACATTCGACGGTTCGGTGTCGGCCACCGGCGCCCGGACGGGCCGCCGGGCACCACGGGCATCGAGGCGCAGGTCGTCGAGAACGGGGAGCTCGGGTTCATCGCGGAGCTCGCATTCGACCGCCGGGCCCGGATCACGCCGCACTCGAACCCCAACTGGACGTACTTCCTGGTGATCGAGGGCGGGGGCTGGGTGGGCGTCGGCGACGAGCGGACCAGGGTGCAGGCGGGTGAGGCCGCCGTGTGGCCCCCGGATGTGCTGCACGCGGCGTGGACCGACGGGACGCCGATGCGGGCGATCGTGGTGGAGCTGTTCCCGCCGCGGATCGCGCTGCCGCCGGTGCTCGAGGGTACCGGCGCGCTCGAGCCAGGCGCTGGCGGGTCCCGGGCGGCTGGCGGGTCCCGGGCGGTCGAGCGTGGGGAGGGTCGCCTGGCGCCGCGCCCCACGGGTGCTCGCGCGAGCGATGACGCGAGCGGGACCGAGGGCGAGCCACGTTGATGGGCACCGAGCCGCGTTGATGGGTACCGAGCCGCGGACACACCGGGTCCTCCACCTCTCGGACACGCACATGACGGCGACCGGTTTCGATGAGGACGGCGTCAACGCCGAGGGGGCGCTGCGCCGGATGCTCACCGATGTGCAATGGGTCGAGGACCTGGACGCCATCGTCGTGAGCGGCGACATCGCGGACGACGGCTCGGCCGCGGGCTGCTCGGCCGTGCTCGCCCAGGTGGGCGCGCTCGCCAGGGCGCGCGGCGTGCCTCACGTCTACTCGACCGGCAACCACGACGATCGGGACAGCTTCGCCGCCGTGCTGGGGTCCGGGCACCGTTCGCCCGACGGGGACGACATCGGGGTCGCCATGGACGGCTCCACGGAGCGCGCGGCGGTCAGCGAGGCTAACGGGCTGCGCATCATCACGCTCGACAGCCTGGTGCCAGGGAAGATCCACGGATCGCTCAGCGCCGGTCAGCTGTCCTGGCTGCGCGAGGTGCTCGAGACGCCCGCCCCGGACGGGTCGATCGTCGTGCTTCATCATCCGCCGCTCTACCTCGGGAGCCACCCGTTCCGAGACCACGCGCTCCGGGACGCGGAGGCGCTGGGCAACGTGGTTGCGGGAACGGATGTGGCCGCGATCCTGTGTGGTCATCTCCACACCCAGGTCAACGGCATGCTCGCCGGCATCCCGGTCATCGCGACCCCGGGCATCGTGACCCGAGTGGATGTGACCGTGCCCAGGCACCAGGTTCGGGGCGTGATCGGGGCCGGGGCGACGGTGGTGGAGCTTGGCGGGCCGTTCGATCCGACGAGCCACGTGCTCCACGCACAGGACCCCGATGTCGGGCGGCAGGCCTACCTGTACGACCTCGAGGCGGGCCGGTTCCTCGAGAGCGACACCGATCGCGGCCGCTGAGCCTCGACGTGCCGTGGGGCTGCCCGTCGCGGTCTGCAGCCTGCGGGACGCAAGTGGTTGGAACGCGGGGCGTTTCGTTGGAACGCGGGGCGTTCACTCCGGCGGCCAGCGCCTTCGCCGGATCGCCCGGCGTTCCAGCCAGCGCCGTGGCCAGCGTTTCGGACCCTGAGCGGGTCGCCGTCCGTTCCACCCGGCGCACGGACGCTGGCAGCCCACCGATCAACCGCTGCAGTGAACGCCTGACGTTCCAGAACCCGACGCGGACTGGCCCGGGACGATCCATTCACCCGATTCATGCATCCCGGTGCTCTCTATCTGCATGAGCGTCCGCGTGGCATCGTTGGGGATGAGGATCGAGGGGGTTGAGCGCCGAATGACCACGAACGCCGCGGCCGTCTCGGATCGCGAGCTGGTCGAGCTGGCGCCGACCCTGCTCGCGGCCGCTCGCTATCTCGTGCGCTCCGAGGCCGACGCGGAGGACCTGGTCCAGGCCACGCTCGAGATCGCCGTTCGGCATCGCGACCAGCTTCGAGATCGTGCGAAGCTGCGGGCCTGGCTGCTGGCGATCGAGGCACGCGAGGCATTCCGTCTCCGCCGCCGGCTTCGCGCGCTCGTGTCGCTCGATGGCCGGGTGCTCGAGGCGCCCGCCGGAGGACCGTCCGACGACGACCTCGCAGTGAGGCTGGCGATCGCGAAGCTGCCGGCCCGGATGCGCACCGCGGTCGTGCTCCACCATCTCGCCTCGCTGTCGGTGGCCGACACGGCCGAGGCGATGGGCGTCACCGAGAACACGGCCAAGACGCTGCTCAGATTGGCTTTCGCCCGGCTCCGGGAGGTGCTGGCATGACGTCGCCCATGGATCCGAGAGACGATCGCGACCTCGAGTCGAGGCTGCAGGCGTCGTGGCATCGTGCCGTCGCCCGGGCGGAGCACGATCTCAAGGGTCGGGATCTGGCGTCGACGGCGCTGGTCACCGGCCGCCACTCCGCTCGCTCGTCGCGAACCCGCGTTGCGCTCGTGCTGGCTGCGTTCGCGCTGGTCGCCGTCGCACTCCTCGTGGGACAGCGGATCACCGATCGCGTGGCCTCGACGGCGCCGACCCCGCAGCCGTCGCCCGTCCCCGCGTCGCCTGCGCCCTCGTCGAGCGCCGGTCTGGATGAGGAGGTCATCCCGATCCTCGACCCCGGGCAGACGTTCCCGCCCTCGGTCGATGGCCAGGCTGTGGTCCAGGTCGGACCCGAGGCCGATGCCCGGATCGCCGCGGCGACCGACGACTCGCCGATCTACGTCAGCGGTTGGCTGACCGAGGCCGCGAGGCCCTGGAACCAGTGCGCCACCGACTTCCTCGGGCCGGATTGCATCGACGCACAGCTCAGCGCCACGGCAACGGGTGGTGCGTCGCTGCGGATCCTCTCGACCGTGAGCAGGCATCCGGGCCTGGGCATCGGGCCGGCGCTCGCGATGCCAGTGCTGGTCCAGATCCACGTCCATGACCCGGCCTGCGACGCTGCGGACTGCGCACGAACAGCGGTCCTCGACCGAGTCGTCATATATGGCGCGGAGCGCGTGGCGCCCGAGTTGCTCGCGAATACGCTGCCCGCGGGCGGGATCACCGCCGAGCAGGCGGTCGAGATCGCCCGCGGAGATGTCCGGCGCCAGTTCGGTTCGGATGCCGCACGGCTGACGGTGCTCCAGCTTGCCGCAGCCCCCGACGCGTTGCTGGAAGGCAGTCGGGGTAGTCAACCCGAGCGCTGGCTGTGGCGCATCCATCTGGTGTCCGATGATGGTCGGACGGAGTACGACACGAACCTGGACTTCATGGACGGCATGGTCCTGGGAACGGGTCGCTCGGACCTCGGCAAGAGCCGGATCATCTACCCGCCCCAGTCGTTCCCGCCGTCGACCGTTGATGGGAACCCCGTGGTTGCCGTGGGTCCGGAGGCGGATGCGCGGATCGCCGCCGCGACCGACGACTCCTCCTTCTACGTGAGCGGCTGGCTGCTGGGCAGCGACCGGACGAGCTGCGTCTCCGCGCCCGGGACGCCGGCTCCCGACGGCGTGCACTTCGAGGACTGCACGGCACGCTTGCTCCGGGCGACTGCCGCCGGTGGCGCGTCGCTGCCGGTCTTCTCGAGTCGCACCGGCGCGAACCTGGCGTTGCAGGACCCTCAGGAGGTGGTCCCCGTCGTGGTCGAGGTCCACGTCCACGACCACGGCTGCGCTGACGCCACATGCGTTTCGAAGGCGGTGCTCGATCGCGTCGTGGACTATGGCCCCGGGCGCATCGCTCCGGCGTTCCTCGCGACCCAGCCGGCGAACGGGATCTCGCTCGACGCTGCCATTGCCGTGGCGCGGGGGGAGGACATCGCCACGTTCGGGGAGCCGCTCGTGCTGCTCTCCGTCCAGGCTGGACCCTATGGGCTGCTCAGAACGAGCGACGGGACACCTGACCCCAGTTGGGTCTGGGCGGTCGACTTCGTCTCCAACGACGGCTACCGCGTGTACACCGCGTACGTCGACTTCCGGTCCGGTGGGTACCGGGGCTCAACCGGCGGCTCGATCGACGAGGGTGTCCGGCTGATCCATTGATCAACCCCGCGCCAGCCAGGCCCCCAGGCCACCCAGCACGCGGGCCGTCATGCCCCACACGGCCAGCCCCTCGATCGGGTAGGCCGCGTAGCGCACGCGCAGGCCGCGGATGTCCCGCTCGACGATCTGCAGCGGGGCGCCGGGCAGGAACGCCGACACGTCGGGTTCGAGGATCGCGGCCACCTCGCTGGGCTGGGCGACCAGCGCGGGTCGTCGAGCGGCCAGGGCGATCACCGGCGTCACCGCGAAGTTGCTGACCGGGATCCAGTGGACGGGCAGCTCGCCCAGCACCCGCACGCCGGCGCCGGCCGCATCGAGGCCTACCTCCTCCGCCGCCTCGCGCAGCGCGGTCGCGGCCGCATCGACATCGTGCGGTTCCGAGCGTCCGCCCGGAAAGGACACCTCGCCCGAGTGATGCCCGCCGCGATCGGCACGTTCGGTCAGCAGGATCCGGGCAACCCCATCGGCGTCCGGATAGAGCAGCACCAGCACTGCGGCCGCCCGCGAGGTCGCTTCGGCAGCCGCGTCCCAGGGCGGCCGGACGCGTGGCTCGCCGGTGTCCACCAGCACGGGCATCAGCTCCGGCGGACCGTCGGGCAGGACCTCGGGGAGCGTTTCCAGCCGTTGGGCGACCGCATCGAAGCGCATCGCGCAGTCGCCCTTGGCCTGACGCCTAGTTGACCAGCTCCCCGCCGTCGTCGTCGGGTCGCTTCTTCGACTCGTCGAGCGGGGGCAGGTCGAATGCGGAGCCCCGCTTGCGTCCGCCGGCTCCGGCCGCCGCCGTCTCCGGCTCGGGGGCGGAGCGCGCATCGCGCCGGCCCGCAGCCTCGGTGACGACGGTCGAGGTCTCGGTCGAGAACACGAGCGTGCCCGACACGGGATCGGCGTCCGCGGTGACCTGGTCGCCGGGCTTGAACGAGCCGGCGAGCAGCGCCCGGGCGAACGGGTTCTCGACCAGGCGCTGGATCGTCCGCTTGAGTGGCCGGGCACCGAACGCCGGGTCCGTGCCGTCGCGCACGATCAGCTGCCGCGCTGCGGGGGTGAGCTCGAGGACGAGATCGTTGTCCGCGATCCGCCGCTGGAGATCGGCCAGCTGCAGGTCGGCGATCGCGACCAGCTCGGCGTCGGTCAGGGCGTGGAACACGATGACCTCGTCGATCCGGTTGAGGAACTCGGGCCGGAACGCGTCGCGCAGCTGGCCGGTGACCTGGCGCTTCATGCCCTCGTACGCCTCGCCATCGGGCCGGCCCGCGAACGCCTGGATCTGCTGCGATCCCACGTTGCTGGTCATGATCACGACCGTGTTCTTGAAGTCGACGGTGCGCCCCTGCGAGTCGGTCAGCCGTCCGTCATCGAGTACCTGGAGCAGGACGTTGAACACGTCCGGGTGCGCCTTCTCGATCTCGTCCAGGAGGATGACCTGGTACGGCCGGCGGCGAACCGCCTCGGTCAGCTGACCGCCCTCCTCGTAGCCCACGTAGCCGGGCGGGGCGCCGACCAGGCGCGAGACCGCGAACTTCTCCATGTACTCGCTCATGTCGATCCGCACCATCGCCTGCTCGTCGTCGAACAGGAACTGGGCGAGCGCACGCGCCAGCTCCGTCTTGCCCACGCCGGTGGGTCCCAGGAACAGGAACGAGCCGATCGGCCGGCGCGGGTCCTTGAGCCCCGCCCGCGCCCGCCGCACCGCGTCGGACACGGCGGCGATCGCCTCGTCCTGGCCGACCACGCGCTGGTGGAGCCGCTCTTCCATGTGCACGAGCTTCTCGAGCTCGCCCTCCATGAGGCGGGTGACGGGGATCCCGGTCCACGACGCGACGATCTCGGCGACGTCGTCCGCGGTGACCTCCTCCTTGAGCAGCGCGGTCGGTCCCTGGAGCGCGGCCAGCGCGGCCGTCTGCTGCTCGAGCTGATCGGCGAGCTCGCGGGCCCGGCCGTACTTGAGCTCGGCCGCGCGACCGTAGTCCGCCTCGCGCTCGGCCTGCTCGATCCTGACCTGGAGCTGCTCCTGCTCCGACTTGGTGGCGCGCAGCGCGGCGATGGCCGTCTTCTCGGTCTCCCAGCGCTGCTTCATCGCGCCGCCCTCCTCGGCGATCTCGGCCAGCTCCTTCTCGAGCGCCTCCAGCCGCGCCTTCGACGCGTCGTCCGTCTCCTTGCGCAGCGCCTCGCGCTCGATCTCGAGCTGGATCCGCCGCCGCTCGAGCTCGTCCAGCTCGACCGGCATGGAGTCGATCTCCATCCGCAGCCGGCTGGCCGCCTCGTCGACGAGGTCGATCGCCTTGTCGGGCAGGAAGCGCTCGGTGATGTAGCGGTTGGACAGGGTGGCCGCGGCGACCAGCGCCGAGTCCGTGATCCGGACGCCGTGGTGGACCTCGTACCGCTCGCGCAGCCCGCGCAGGATCGAGATCGTCTCCTCGACCGTGGGCTGGTCGACGACCACCGGCTGGAACCGCCGCTCGAGCGCCGCGTCCTTCTCGATGTGCTTGCGGTACTCGTCGAGCGTGGTGGCGCCGATGGTGTGCAGCTCGCCGCGGGCGAGCATCGGCTTGAGCAGGTTGGACGCGTCCATCGCGCCCTCGGCCGCGCCCGCGCCGACCACCGTGTGCAGCTCGTCGATGAACAGCACGACGCGGCCTTCGGAGTCCTTGATCTCCTTGAGCACGGCCTTGAGCCGCTCCTCGAACTCGCCGCGGAACTTGGAGCCGGCGATGATCGCCCCCAGGTCGAGCGCGATGACGCGCTTGTCCTTGAGCGTCTCGGGCACGTCGCCCCGGACGATCCGCTGCGCGAGGCCCTCGACGATGGCCGTCTTGCCCACGCCCGGCTCGCCGATCAGGACCGGGTTGTTCTTGGTCCGCCGGCTCAGCACCTGGATGACGCGCCGGATCTCCTCGTCCCGCCCGATGACCGGGTCGAGCTTGCCCGCCCGGGCCTCGGTGGTCAGGTCGCGACCGTACTTCTCGAGCGCCTGGTAGGTGCTCTCGGGGTTGGCGTTGGTGACCCGCTGCCCGCCACGGACCGCCTGGAGCGCGCCCAGGATCGCCTCGCGGCCGGCGCCGTGCTGCTCGAGCAGCTGCTGGCCCTCGCCGCCGGCCTCGGCCAGCGCGAGGAGCAGATGCTCGGTCGAGGTGTACTCGTCGCCCATGTGGCGGGCCTCGTCCTGGGCCCGCTCGATGACCTTCTTGGCGCGCGCCATCGAGCGTCAGCTGACCGCCCGAGATGTGGGCACGCCTGGCGAGCCCGGCGGCGACCTCGCCACGGAACGCCTCCAGGTCGACGCCGAGGCGCCGGAGGGTCTCGGCGGGGATGCCGTCGTCCGGCCCGACGAGCGCGGCGAGCAGGTGCTCAGCGTCGAGCACCGGACTCTGCATCCGCTCGGCGAGCTGCTGGGCGGCGATGATGGCCTCCTGGGCCTTTTCGGTGAAGCGATCGAGCTGCATGTCGTGGATCTCGTGCGGTTGGGACGGCGTTGGTCGATGGTCTCAGGTGGTGGCCCGGGGATCGGGCTGGTCGACGAGGTCGAGGAACGTCTGGGCGGCGGCCGTCGCCGGCTCGTCGAGCGAGGTCGGCAGGACGACCTTGATCTTGAGGTACAGGTCACCGGCGTCGCCGCCCTTGATCCGCGGCATGCCCTGCCCGGCGAGCCGGAACGTCCGGCCGGGCTGGGTGCCCGCGGGGATCGTCAGCGCGATCCGGCCCTTGAGCGTTGCCACGCGGACCTCGCCGCCCAGCAGCGCCTCCCGGAGCGTGATCGGGAGCTCGCGCTCGAGATCCGCGCCGCGCCGCGTGTACACCGGATGCGGGCGCATCCGGACCGACACCACGACATCCTGCCCGCCGGGACCCCGGCCGCTCAGGCGGACGCGGCTGCCGGTATCAACGCCGCGCGGGATGGTGACCTCGTAGCGCTTGCCTTCCACCTCCACCACGCGGGTGGTGCCATGAAACGCCTCTTCGAGCGTCAGGTCGGTGGGTGCCTCGAGCTCGGCGCGCGCCGGTGTTGCCGTCCGCTTACCGCTGCGCGCGGTCTGTCGCCCGGCCGCCGGCGCTCCGTCGAGGCCCATCCCGGCCAGGATCTCCTCGAACGACGGACCGGGCCCGGTTGCCTGGCCGCGTCGACCACCACCACCGTTCCCGGCGGTGCGACCGGTCGCTGCCCCGGCTGCGGCACCGGAGAAGAACATCCGGAAGAAGTCCGAGAAGCCCTCGCCGCCCGTGGTGTGGAACTCGTAGCGGACGTTGCCGGTCTGACCGCGCGTGCCACCACCACCACCACCACCGAAGTCGAACCCCGCGAACGGGCTGCCGGGCCCGAACGGGTCGCCACCACGGCCGGCACCCGCACGCTGGAACTGATCCCAGTTCGCGCCCAGCAGGTCGTACTGCTTGCGCTTGTCCGGATCGGACAGAACGGCATGGGCTTCGTTGACGTCCTTGAACCGCTTCTCGGCCGCCTTGTCACCCGGGTTGCGGTCGGGGTGATGCTCGCGCGCGAGCTTGCGGAACGCCTTCTTGATCTCGGCCTGGGACGCGCCGCGAGGGACGCCCAGGATCTGGTAGTAGTCGCGGTACTCCACGGCTCATGCCCTCCGGAGCGCGGCAGGCGAAAGCGGGGCGACCGTCGCCGATCGCCCCGTCATGCCGCGCGCATGGCGGGCCGGGCTCATCGTCAGCCCGTCCGCGATGCCCCGTGTCCGGCAGGGATGGCGATCGCGCCCACCGGATCGTCGATGCCCTGGACGACCACCGATGGCTGCTCCGAGGGCGGGAACGATGGGCGGCGAACCCGGGACTCGGGCTCCGTCTTGGTGTTCCGGTTGTCGCCACCGCCGACGACCGTCGGCGGCACGCTCTTGAGCGGCTTGGGGCGACGCCGGAGGGCCGCCTCCAACACCTGGTCCATGGTGTCCACGGGCACGAGCTTGAGCTGCTTGCGGACGTCCTCGGGGATGTCCCGCAGGTCCTTCTCGTTCTTGCGCGGGAGGATGACCATGCCGGCACCGGCGAGGTGCGCGGCCAGGATCTTGCTCTTGAGCCCACCGATCGGGAGCACCCGACCACGGAGCGTGATCTCCCCGGTCATCGCGACGTCCTTGCGGACGGGGATGCCGGTGAGCGCCGACACGATGGCGGTGGCCATCGTCACGCCGGCCGACGGTCCGTCCTTGGGGATGGCCCCGGCGGGAACATGGATGTGGAGCGTGTTCTTCTCGAACACCTCGCGCTCGATGCCCAGCTCCTGGGCGTGGGTCCGGATCCACGACAGGGCGGCCCGCGCCGACTCGCGCATCACGTCACCCAGCTGGCCGGTGAGGATGAAGTCCTCCTTGCCTTCCATGCGGGTGACCTCGACCGCGACCACGTCGCCGCCGACCTCGGTGACCACGAGTCCCGTGGCGCTGCCGGTCTGGTCTTCGGCCTCGAGCTCGCCGTACTCGAACCGCGGCGGTCCGAGGTACGCCTCGAGCTTCTTGACATCGACCACGGTCTTGCGCTTGCGGCCCTCGGCGACCTGCCGGGCGACCTTGCGCATGATGTTGGCCAGCTCGCGCTCGAGGTTCCGGACGCCGGCCTCCTTGGTGTAGGCCTGGACCAGCGCCACGAGCGTCTCGTCGGTGATCTCCACGTGCTTGGCCGTCAGGCCGTGGTTCTCCATCTGCTTGGGAACCAGGAACCGGCGGCCGATGCCGACCTTCTCCTGCTGGGTGTAGCCCGGCAGCTGGATGACCTCCATCCGGTCACGCAGCGCGGCCGGGATGGGATCGAGCAGGTTGGCCGTCGCGATGAACAGCACCTTGCGCAGGTCGAACGGAACCTCCAGGTAGTTGTCCTGGAAGCTGAAGTTCTGCTCCGGATCGAGCACCTCGAGCAGCGCGGACGACGGGTCGCCCCGGAAGTCCATCCCGATCTTGTCGACCTCGTCGAGCATGAACACGGGGTTGTTGGTGCCCGCGGTCTTGATGCTCTGGATGATCCGACCGGGGAGCGCGCCGATGTAGGTGCGCCGGTGGCCGCGGATCTCGGCCTCGTCGTGGATGCCACCGAGGCTCATGCGGGTGAACTTGCGGCCCATCGCCCGGGCGATGCTCTTGCCCAGGCTGGTCTTGCCCACGCCGGGCGGTCCGACGAACAGCAGGATCGGGCTGCGGATGGTCTCGGCGAGGCTGCGCACCGCCAGGTACTCGAGGACGCGCTCCTTGACCTTCTCCAGGCCGTAGTGGTCCTCGTCGAGGATCTGGGCGGCCTCCTTGATGTCGAGCCGGTCATCGGTCGACACGTTCCACGGGAGCGAGACCAGCCAGTCCACGTAGGTCCTGATCACGCCGACCTCGGGCGAGGCGGACGGGATCCGGCTCATCCGGTCGATCTCCTTGATCGCTCGGGTGCGGACCTCCTCGGACATGCCGGACTGCTCGACCTTCTCGCGCAGCTCGTTGATCTCGGCCTGCTGCGGATCGTCCTCGCCCAGCTCGCGCTGGATCGCCTTGAGCTGCTCGCGGAGGATGTACTCGCGCTGGGTCTTGTCCATCTCGGACTTGACCTCGCTCTGGATCTTCCCCTTGAGCTCGAGGATCTCGATCTGGCGCGCGAGGAACGCCGATACGAGCTTGAGCCGCTGCTCGACGTCGACGGTCTCGAGCAGCTCCTGGCGCTGCTCGGTGGTCATGTCGGGGCTGTAGGCGACCATGTCGGCCAGCAGCCCGGGCTCGGTGATGTTGCGGGCGGCGACGGCGGCCTCGGGCGGCACGGGCGCGCCGTTGGCGACGTACTGCTCCATCTGGCCCTGGACGCTGCGCACCAGCGCCTGGACCTCGACCCCGGACGGAGTCTCGTCCTGGAGCTCGGTCGCGTGGATCGCGAGATAGGGGGAGGTGTGCGCGAAGCCGAGGACGCGGATCCGCGTCTGGCCCTGGATGATCGCCCGGACGGTCCCGTCCTGGAGCTGCACCACCTGGGCGATCTTGGCCAGGGTGCCCACCTCGTGCAGCTCGGAGGGTTCGTTGATCTCCTCCTGCTCAGGCTGGCGCTGGGTCACGAGCGCGATCGGCCCGCCGCTCTCGACGGCGGCGTTGAGCGCCGCGACACTCTTCTCGCGCCCTACCTGGAGGGGGACGATCATCTCCGGGAAGATGACCGTCTCCCGGAGCGCGACGAGCGGCAGCTCGCGCTCGCTGCCCGTTGCGGGCTGGCGCTCCTGCTGCTCCTCCGGGTTCGACGGTCGCTTGGCCATCAGGTTCTCCTTGGGTGTCGGCCGGCGGGTGCGGCCGACGGTTCATGGGTCAGTGATCTCGGGTCAGGGGCTGGTGAATCATCGACCGTTGGCGTCCCGGGTGTCGTGCCGGGCGCCAGCGCCGAGATGCGTGCCGGCGGCGATGCCATCAGACATCGCCGTCCGCAGGCGCCGCGTGCCGTTCGTGAGCACCAGCCTTGGCACGTGTTCCTTCGTCGTACAGCGCTTCCAGGATCCTCGCCCCGAGCCGTTCCTCGAGCTCGAACAGCGTTCGCACTCCGGCCAGGTTCACGCCGCGGTCGCGGGTCAGGTGTCGGATCCACAGGATCCGCCGGATGTCCTCTTCCGAGTACAGGCGGATGTTGGTGGGCGTGCGCGCCGGACAGACCAGGCCCTCGTCCTCGTAGATGCGCAGCGTCCTCGGATGCGCCGAGACAAGGGTCGCGGCGACGCTGATCACATAGACGGGTCGGGTGGGGTCCCGGTCGGGCCGGCGCGTTGCCGCCATCGCGTTCAGGCTCCCGGCTTCGTCTCGGCGGGCTCCGCCACACCGGCCATCACCGGACGGATCTGGATCTGGCGAGGCTTGACCTGCTCCGCCTTTGGGATGCGCAGCCTGAGCAGCCCGTTCTCGAACGTCGCCTCCGCCCGGTCGGCCTCGAGGCCGGTGGGCAGGGTCACGCTCCGCACGGCCGAGCCGCGGGTGATCTCACGAACGACCCAGCTGCCGTCCTCCTCGGTCCGCTCGGCGCGGTCCTCGGCGCGGATGGTCAGGGTGCCGTTCTCAACGGTGATCTCGACATCCTCGGGCTTGAAGCCCGGCAGCTGGGCATCGACCAGCAGCGCCTCCGGTGTGGTACGGACGTTGAGGGCCAGCCGGGACGTCTCGCCCGGGGTGAGCCCGACCAGCGGCCGGAAGACAGTGTCGTCAAACAGGTGATCCATCGCCTGGCGAAGCGTCATCAGCTCGCTGAAGGGCGACGGGCGGCGCACGAGCGTCATCTGTCGAACCTCCTGCAATGACGTCGGCGGCTCTACGCCGGCGACGCATCGGTGGGCCCGTGTCCCTTTGACCCGGGCACGACATAGCCTAGAACCCTGACAATGACGTTGTCAAGAGAGGTACCTGTGGCAATGACCGGATGGGCGGGCGTGACGCAGTCAGGGTCGAGCGTGCCGCCAGTCCGGCTCGGCGAGCGGCAGCAGCTCCGGCCCTGCGAGTGGCAGCAACCCGGCCGGCATCGACGCCGGAGGTTCCAGTCAACCCCGCTCCAGTGGGCCCCACTCGCATCGGGCCCCGGGCCGGCCGTCGGCTCCCGAGCCTTCCGCCCGAGCGTCCGGTCGGCCCGGCACGGTCCGCCCGGGCCGTCGTGTGTGCAGGCCCCCTGGGTCAGGGTCGGCGGTGTCCCGTGACGTTCAGCCCTCGGCCGACGCCTCGGCGGGCTCCGCCTCGGGTTCCACGGGCTCCCCGATCAGCTGCTCGCGCAGCTCGGCCTCGCAGTCGGGTCGACCGATCGCGATCACCTTGTCACCCTCGACCAGCACCGTATCGATGCCCAGTGGACGTGGCGCGCCGTCGCGGATCACCCCGAACAGCGAGCAACCGCTGGGCATCTCGAGATCGAGCGCGATCCTGCCGATCGCCGGCGATCCCTCCTGCAGGTGCGCCTCGATGATCTCAAGCTCGCCCACACCCAGCGCCGCCAGGTGCAGCAGCTCGTGGACCGGGATGTCCTGCTCGATCGAACCCAGGATCATCCGGGTCGGGCTGATGATCTCGTCCACGCCGAGGTGCCGGAACAGGCTCTCGTTCTTGGGGTTGTTGACGCGGGCGATCGTGCGCGGCACGTCGAAATGGTGCTTGGCCATCTGACAGATGACGAGGTTGTCCTCATCGTCGCCCGTGACCGCGGCCACGATGTCCGCGCGGTTGGCGCCAGCCTCGCGCAGGTACTTGCCCTCGCAGCCGTCATGCGGGATCACGACCGAGCCGATCTCGTCCGCGATCTGCGCCGCGCGACCACCATCCTTCTCCATGAGCACGACCTCGTGCCCGGATTCGATCAGCTCCTTGGTCAGGTAGTAGCCGACCTTGCCCCCGCCGACGACCATGACGAACATCTCTCAGGCCTCCGGAACCACGCTGTTGCCGGCCGGACCCTCGCCGGGTCCGGGACTCGTTCCGGCCGGCCCCGATATCGGCGCGGGGGTCGCTGATCCGCTGGCTGCCTCCGGATCCTGGGAGCCGTCCGGTGCCATCTCATCGGCGGCGCCATCGACCGATGTCCCATCGACCGATATCCCGTTGGCCGATGTCCCGTTGGTCGCATGCGGGTGGACCTGCGAGGGGGCATAGATGCCCGGCCGGGCCGGTGCCACCTGACCCACGTACTCGAGCACGGACGTCACCATCAGGTTCGTGCGGCACAGCGACGCGATCCCGAGATGCGCGTATGCCTCGGCGCGAACCGGATCGTTGATCTTGGCAACGCACCGCCGCGCGCCCAGCGATTCGAAGCCGATCTGGGCCGCCATCACGTTGCGGTTGTCGCCCTCTGTCAAGGCCAGGAACAGGTCCGCGCCCTCGGCGCCGGCCAGGCGCAGCGTGTCCTCGTCGGTGCCGTCGCCGCGCCGGGCGATGCCGCCGAACGAAGCGGGCAGGCGGTTGAACGCGGACTGCGAGAGGTCGATGATCACGACCTGCCAGCCAGCCCGGTCGAGCTCATCGGCGATGCCGGCGCCGACGCGGCCACAGCCGATGATCACGGCTTTCATGCTTGCTCCTCGGGCATCGCCTCGCGGACGACCCAGACCGCGCACGGGGCGTTCTTCAGGATGTACGGGATGGTGCGCCCGATGGCGAAATCACCACCGAACCGCCGACGGAACGGGAGTCCCGCGATGATCAGGTCGGCATCGCGTTCCGTAGCCTCGTCGACGATCGCCGCCCCCACCTCACGCGCCTGGAGCAGGACGGTGTCGAGCGAGTGTCCGGATGCCTCGGCAGTCGCCTCGGCGATGTCCAGCACGCGCTGCGCATCCTCCGACTGGCCGGCCACGTCCGCATCGATGGGCAGCGTCCAGTCGATCTCCACGACATGGACGCCGATCAGCTCGGACTTCGATCTGCGTGCCAGCTCGGCAGCGAGGGCGACGATCGGCCGATCGGTACGGACACCCGACAACGCGACCACTGCGCGCCGGAACTGGGGAGCCGGGTTGTCGGCCAAAGGTCAGGTGCCTCCCGCCTGATCGACGACCGCGGGCGATGTTGTGGGCCTCCGCCAGGTTCGGTCGTGACGCGCGGCCACGATACCACCGGATCGGGAACCGTCGGGGGGCCGACGACGGTCCTCCCGGGGCTACTCCTGGGTCTGCTCGACGCCTCGATAGGGAACATCCGCGATCAGCGTGTGCTCCCGGCCGACGAGCGCGGTCCGCAGACGCTTCGAGGCCTGGTTGTAGAGCAGGCGATCCCACCAGTGACGGGCGACGTACTCGGGAAGCACGACGATCGTCACCGGCGCCTCGCGATCCGGGGGCCATGCTCGATCGAGCACGTCGAGGTACGTGATCAGCGGTCCCACCAGCGCCCGGTACGGCGATTCGACGACCACCAGCGGCACCCCCGGGATCTGGCGCTCCCAGCGCTCACGCAGCATCTCGGCCTCCCCGGCATCGGTCGTCACGTAGACGGCCTGGAGCAGCGACGGGTCGCTGGCGAGGGGCCGCCCGAACATCACTGCCTGGATCACCGACCGATTGATGCCGTTGACAGGGATCACCACCCGTTGCGCCCGATGTGGCCGATCGAACACCAGGTCCTCGCGGACGGCGAGCTCCTTGGCCTGTCCGTCGTACTGCCGTCGGATGAACAGCATCCCGCCGACCAGGATGGGGATCAGGACGATCACGAACCAGGCGCCGCCCTCGAACTTGATGTACACGACCACGCACAGGATCACGAGCGTGAGCACGGCGCCCACGGCGTTGACCGTGAGCCGGTAGCGCCAGCCCTGCGGGCGGGTCGCCAGCCAATGGCGGACCATGCCGCTCTGGGAGATCGTGAAGTCGATGAACACGCCGATCGCGTACAGCGGGATCAGGGCGTGGGTCGATCCGCCGCCCGCGATGACGACCAGCGCGGCGACCAGCCCCAGCAGCAAGATCCCGGTCGAGAACGCGAGCCGGTCGCCGCGGAACGCGAACTGCCGCGGCACGAACCCATCCTCGGCGAGGACGGCGGCGAGCCGCGGGAACGCGGCGAACGAGGTGTTGGCGGCCAGGAACAGCAGCAGGGCAGTGAACGCCTGGAACATGTAGAAGCCGACGTTGTCGCCGTAGACATGCTTCGCGATCTGGGCGATCACCGTCTCACGCGGCTGCTCGATCGGCAGGATGTGGAAGTTGGTCGCCAGGAACGTGATGCCGATGAACAGGGTGGCCAGGATCAGCGCCATCGCCATCAGGGTCGCGGCGGCGTTCTTGGGCTCGGGTGGCTTGAACGCCGGGACGCCCGTTGCGATCGCCTCGGTGCCGGTCAGGGCGACCGCGCCCGATGCGAAGGCTCGCAGCAGGACGAGGATGCCGACGGTCTCGGTCGTGTGCTGGAGGGCTGCGGTGACCTGGGGCGTCGGTGGCGGACCGACGTCGCCCTGGAACAGGATCCGGAACACGCCGATCCCGATCATCAGGAACGCGCTGGCCAGGAACAGGTAGGTGGGGATCGCGAAGATGTTGCCCGCTTCGCGGATGCCCCGCAGGTTGCCCAGCGTGATCAGGCCGATCGCGAGGATGCCGATCTCCACGCGGACCGGATCGAGCTCGGGGATCGCCGAGGCGATCTGTTCCACGGCGGACGAGGTCGAGACGGCAACCGTGAGCGTGTAGTCGATGAGCAGCGCCGACGCCGCGACCAGCGACGCCATGCGTCCGAAGTTGGCCTTGGACACCGAGTACGAACCGCCGCCGTTGGGGTAGGCGATGCACACCTGGCGGTAGCTGAAGGCAACGACACCAAGCAGCACCGCGATCGCGATGCTGACCTCGATCGAGTAGATGAACGCGGCCGCGGTCACGCCCGCGAACCCGAACGCGAGGATGATCTCCTCGGTGGCGTAGGCCGAGGACGAGATCGCGTCCGAGCTGAAGATCGCGAGCGCCTTCTTCTTCGACAGCCGCTCGCCGATCTCCTCCTCGTTGGCCAGCGGCCGACCGATCAGGACATGCTTGACTCTGGCGACCATGCGCCCCATTCCCGTGGTCGGGGCGCTGGCGGCGGCCTTGGCGGTCAGCTGACCGGGGCCCGTGTAGCGGAAGTAGGGCGCATGGTGGCGCTCGACCCGAACCCGCCGGTCGCCGGGCTTGCGCCCGGTGATGGGCCGCCGGCCGCCCATCAGCGGGGGCTCCGGCTACAGGCCATATGACAGCCGCTCCACCAGGCGCTCGGGCAGTCCTGCCTCGACCATCGCCGCCTGAACCGGGCTGATGTCGTAGGCGGTCCGATGCCAGGTCACCGTGTCATCGTCCATGTCCAGCAGCAGCCAGGATGCGGTGGGGATCCCATCCCGCGGCTGCCCGACGCTGCCCGGGTTGAGCAGCACCCGGCGCCCATCGATCGCCATCCGGGACCCGGCGCCCGGGCTCATCGCCTCCAGCCGGCCGCCATCGTCGATGAATGCGATCGGGACGTGGGTGTGGCCATGCAGCCCATTGGGTGTTGCCATCGCGGCGATGCCTGCCCGCGCGACCGGTGTGCTGGTCACGTATTCCCAGATCGGATCCCGAGGGCTGCCGTGCACCAGCGTGAATCCCCCGAGCTGGGCATGCTCGGGGAGTGCCTCGAGCCAGGCCAGTGCCCCGTCACTGATCGCGGTTCGGGTCCACTCGATCGCTCGGCGCGCGTCGATGTTGAATGCCTCCGTGTCCAGCTCGCCCAGCGCAGCCGCATCGTGGTTCCCGCGGACGCCGGTCGCGCCCACCTCTCGGAGGCGTGCCACGACGCCGTTGGGATCGGGCCCGTAGCCGACGACGTCACCGAGCTGCCAGATGCCGTCGACCGACGGCATGGCCGCGAGCACGGCATCGAGCGCCGCGAGGTTGGCGTGGATGTCCGAGAGGACGCCGATCCGCACGCTGGGAGGGTAGCGCAGCCAGCAGGCGTCGAGGCACCCCCGGCGCGGGGGTGCACGCTGCCGGCGCAGCTGCCGTGCGGGCTCGTGGCGGCTGCGTCGGCCCTGCCCGCCTCCCCGCTGCCCGTCGCGCCGGCGCTCAGCCCAACGGCCGGCGCCTGCGCTCGGCCGGGTCTCGAGGGAACCGATCCTCGATCGGTCCGCCGCGCGGCACCACGACCAGCCGGTGTGCCTCCAGCCCCGGCGCGCCGGCGGCGACGATCTCGACCGGCCCGGCGCCGAGCGCCGCGAGCGCCGGACCCGCCGCGTCGACCTCTGCGTCGAGCGGCTCGCGCTTCCAGGCGACCAGAACGCCGCCCGGGGCGACGAGCGGCAGCCCGAGCTCCACCAGCTCGGCGAGCGGCGCGACCGCCCGGGCGGTCACCACGGGCCACGCTGCACGATGGCCCGCGTCGTGCGCCAGCGTCTCGGCCCGGGCCGCCAGGGTCGCCACCCGTCCGGCAACCGCCGTGGCAGCCACCACCGTGCTCAGGAAGGTGACCTTCTTGCCCACCGAGTCGACCAGCAGGGCTCGCTCGGCGGGAAGCGCGACCGCGAGCGGCAGGCCCGGGAACCCACCGCCGGAGCCGATATCGAGCAGGCGGGTCAGCCGGCGCTCGCGCAGGACGTGGATCGCCGTCAGGCTGTCGAGCACATGAAGGCACGCCACCGCCGCCGGATCCCGGATCGCGGTCAGGTTGATCGACGTGGTCCAGGCGAGCAGCAGCCGGACGTGATCCGCGATCAGCTCCCGGACGGCCGGCTCCAGCACGAGCCCCAGCGAGCGGAGGCCGGCGTCGAGGGTGCGGTCGTACTCGATCGGGAGGCGGGGCAGGTCCTGAACGCGCGTCGGGAGCGGACCTCTCGGCCGGTCCAGGGCACCCTCCTGTCTGGTCGTGCCCCGGGCCGTCCGGGAGCCGCTCCCGGCGTGATCGTTCGCTGCGGCAGGCGTCCATATCCCGGTCTCACGCCGCCCGGTCGGTTCCGGTCCGGGTCTCCCCGGCCCCCACCCGAGCGGCGTTCCCCGATGCGCACGTGCCGCGTGCGGAGTGCGGACGTTAGGCGCCGCGATGGCTCAGGTCAAGGCCCTTATCCACGAATCACGTTCCATCCCGGCGAGTTGTGGATAATCCCGTGCGCCATCCACGTCGCGGGCCCGTTCGATGGCCCATTCAGCCCGTTTGCGACCCCCCATCTGGACTGTCCGCGCCGCGGGCGGTCGCATGCCGATGCCCGGGCGCCAGCGAGGCGTCGGCATCAGCCCTCGGTGTCATACCCGGAGCGCCCGCCCGTGTCGTGGCCGGAGATTCCCGTGTCGTGGCCGGAGATTCGGTCGTGGCCGGAATCCCGACCGCCCGGCCCGACGCCGCCTGGCGGCGGTTCAGGACGATCGGGCGTCCGTTGCCCGCGCGGTCGCACGGACCGGGCGGCCAAGCGTCCGGCGCACGACGTCCAGGACCTCCTCGACGTACTTGTCGGCTTCGCCGTTCTCAGCCGCGGTGCGCACGCAACCCTGGACGTGATCCTCGAGCACCAGGATCGACACGGCGTCGACCGCCGCCCGCAGTGCCGCGGTCTGCTGGAGGATGTCGATGCAGTACTCCTCGCGCTCGATCATCCTGGCGATGCCCCGAACCTGGCCCTCGATCCGGCTCAGCCGGCGGACGAGCTGCGCCTTGTCCTTGCTGTAGCTGTGCCGGAAGCTCGTGGGCTCCGCGCCTCGCACCGCGCGCCGTGGGGTCGTCGTGTTGGCCATGCCGGCATGATACCCCATGGGAGTATCAGGTCCACGGTCGTGTGGCCGCGAGCCGGGTCGGGCGACGTTCGCTAGACTGACGGCTGATGGACCATCGCGGACTCGGGGCGCGTCTCGCCGGGGCCGGCTGCACCTCGTGCGGAGCGGCCATCCCCAGCGACCGGATCGACGTCCTTGCGGACCGCGGCGACCTGGCGTTCGTTGAGCTCACCTGCCCGGTGTGCGCGAGCCGGACGATGGGTCTGGTGGTCGGCCAGGAGCCTGGCGGCACGGGGCTCGCGGTCCTGGACACGGCGGTACACCCCGAGATGGATCCCGTCACCGACGCCCGTCGCGCCAGCCGGCCCGCCATGGCATGGTCCGACGTCGAGGATATGCGCGGCTTCCTATCCGGTTGGCAGGGGGACCTTCGTTCGATGCTCGACGACGACCGGGGCTCGGATGAGGGTGTGCATGGTGGGTGAGGCCGGAGCCTCGTTCGCCCATGCGAGCGAGGCCGAGCTCGCTCGGATCCTGGACTTCTATGACGTCCGCTGGGCGTACGAGCCGGATACGTTCCCGATCGGCTGGAACCTCGATGGCGACGTCGTCGAGAGCTTCTCGCCCGACTTCTACCTGCCGGAGCTCGACCTGTACATCGAGCTGACGACGCTCAAGCAGAAGCTCGTGCGCAAGAAGAACCGCAAGCTGCGGCGTCTGCGCGAGCTGTACCCGGACATCCGAATCAAGCTGTTCTACGCGCGCGACTTCCGGATGCTGATGCTCAAGTTCGGCCGGATGGCGTTGATCGACGAGATGACCGGAACCACCGGCCAGGCGACGCCACCCAGGGCGGTGGCCGCCGAGGCGGACGTCCGGGCCGTGCCTCCCGGCAGTCGGGTGGGTGTCGCGGGTCAGGATCCGGACCCGGCCAACCGGGAGCCCGATCCGGCCGAGAGCGCGGCGGGTGTCCTGGTTCCGGAGCACATCAGCGACGCGCCCGTTGCGCCGGCTGCTGCATCATCGGCCAACGACGAGACACCAGCTGCCGTCGCGGCCGCCGGCGTGGGTCGTGGTCGTCGTCGCGGCCGCCGACGACGTGGGAGCGCGACCAACGTGACCGGCGTCAGCCCCGCGCCGGCGGAGTCATCGGGGGGCGGTTGACCGCGGGACCGTCGTGCGGGCAACGCGGTGACGCGCGATCATCGACCTATCGCACTCGAACGCCCTACGTGGAGGCATCGCCGACACATCCATGAGCCCCACCGCTGATCTCCAGGCCGACATCGGCGACATCCTGCTCACCAGGGATGAGATCGCCGCCAAGGTGACCGAGCTCGGTCAACGGATCGCCAACGACTATGCCGATCGAAATCTCACGCTGGTCAGCGTGCTGAAGGGCTCGTTGCCGTTCATGGCGGACCTGATGCGCGAGATCCCGCTCCCGCTGCGGATCGACCTCATGGAGGTGAGCTCGTACGGTGGGACGACCACCGAATCGTCTGGGCTGGTGCGGATCATCAAGGACCTCTCGGCGAGCATCGCCGGCGAGGACGTGCTGCTGGTCGAGGACATCATCGACACCGGCCTGACGCTCAACTACCTGATCCGCTACCTGCGCGGCAAGAACCCGGCCTCGCTCCGAATCTGCACCCTGCTCGACAAGCCTGCGCGACGGCTGGTGGACATACCGGTGGACTACATCGGCTTCGAGATCCCGGACCAGTTCGTGGTCGGCTACGGGCTGGACTACAGCGAGCGATACCGCAACCTCCGCTTCGTGGGCGTCCTGCGCCCCGAGGTCTACGGCGCGGCTGACTGATGCATCGGCGTTCGCTGAGCAGCGGTCGCCGGGTGGCTGCCGTGGGCGCGATCGTGACCCTCATCGGATGCCTGCTGCCCTGGTATGTCCTGGGCGGTGACGGCGGGCTGCCGCAGCTCACGTATCGCGCGTTCGACGGAACGGGGATGCTGGCGTTCGTGGCCGGTCTCGCGACGCTCGCCCTGGTCACGCTCCCGTTTGCGGCCGGGGAGCGCCCGGTCGGCGTCGACCATCCCCTGGTATTCGGGCTGCTCGCGGGGCTCGCGTTGCTGGGTGTGGTGCTGTGGATCCCTGACATCCACGCGCTCGATGCGCCAGAAGGCCTGCTTCCCGATCGTGCCTACGGATACTGGATCTCGGTGGTCGGCGCGATCATCCTCGCCCGTGCCGCCTACGACATCGCACTGGAGCCGCCGCGGCGCTGACTCCCGCCCGGTCCGGGTACCGCCGTCGACACGCGAACCGAACCCGACACCGGATGGGTGGCTGCGCAACTCGGCGGCCGCAAGCGCGACCACAGCCGGTCGGCGCGGCGCAGCTATGCAGGTGGCGGCGGGGTGGCGCCCGGCGTCTCCCCGGGTGTCGAAGATGCCGGCGGAGCCGTGTTTGACGGGCCCGCGGGCGCGAGATCGAGGATCTCGAGACCGAGCCAGCGGTCGAACTGCCGCGCCGGAGCCCGGATCTCGATGACGTATCGGCCGGGCGGCCAGGAATGCGCGTCGCCGTGCCCGGGTGAGCTCGCCATCAGCTCGGGTGGGGGCAGCCACAGGGCGCCCTGGCGGAACAGGCTCGTGGGATCGAGCGGGACCGGCGTGAGCCTGCTCGCCACGCCGCGCCCCACGGCCCACAGCGACGCGGTCGCGCCGGCGGGCGGCTGGAGCCTCGCCTCCAGGGGGGCGCAGTAGCCGATGGCCGTGACGACGTCGGCGGCGACGGGAGCCAACGGGATTGCCGGGTCGAGCGGCGTCGATGCCGGGACCGGCTCGATCGCGATCCAGGAGCGGACCGGCAGCGCGCGGTCGGGCCATTGCTGAACCGTCGTTGCACGCCAGCCATCCGGTGACCCGCAGCTCACGCGCAGGAAGCTCGTGTCGCCATTCGTGGATCCGACGGTGCTGCTGGCGATATGGCCCGCCGCGGGGCCGTCCGATGCCTTGGCCGGGCTTGCGACTGCGGCCGAGCGCGATGGACGGGTGACCGGGCCGGGCGCCGGGCGATGGACGCCATCGCTCCACGGGCGGATGACGAGCGCCACGATCACCACCACCAGCACCGCGATCACGAGCTGGAGCCGGCGTGGATCCGCCCCGGTGACGATCGGCCGGGGCGCTTCCATGTGAGCCGGTCGTCGCTGCTCGTCGTCCACTGCTCACCGCCGGGCGATCTGCGTCCTAGTCCTCTCCGAGGTAGGCCTTGCGGACCATCTCGTTCTGCGTCAGGTCAGCCGAGCTGCCCGAGAGCACGACCCGGCCGGTCTGGAGCACGTATCCGCGATTGGCCACGGCAAGCGCCTGCAATGCGTTCTGCTCGACCAGGAGGATCGTCGTGCCCTGCGTGTTGATCTCGCGGATGATCGAGAAGATCTGCTGGACGAGGATTGGTGCGAGGCCCAGGGAGGGCTCGTCCAGAAGGAGGACCCTGGGCCGCGACATCAGCGCCCGGGCAATGGCCAGCATCTGCTGCTCACCACCTGACAGCGTGCCGCCCTTCTGGCTGACGCGCTCGCGCAGGAGCGGGAACAGACCCATCACCCGCTCGAGGTCCTCCTTGATCTCGGCCTGCTTGCGCGTATAGCCACCCATCTGCAGGTTCTCGAGCACGGTCAGGCGAGAGAAGATCCGCCGGCCCTCGGGCGCGTGCCCGATGCCCGCCCTGACCAGCTCGTGCGCGGCTGTATGCGAGATGTCCGAGCCTTCGAACATGACCTTGCCGAGCTTCGGGTGGAGCAGGCCGCTGATCGTCTTGAGCGTGGTGGTCTTGCCCGCGCCGTTGGCGCCGATGAGGGTGACGATCTCGCCGCGCTTGACCTCCATCGAGATGCCCGACAGGGCGTGGATGTGGCCGTAGTAGGTGTTGACGTTGTCGAGCGTCAGCACCGGTCCGCCGTCCTGGTGGGTCATCGGGCCGTCGCTCATGCCGCCGGAGACCCGAGGTACGCCTCGATGACCCGGGGATTGGCCCGGACCTCCGCCGGCGTGCCCTCCGCGATCCGCTCACCGTGGTCGAGCACCGTGATCCGGTCGCTGATGCCCATCACCACCCGCATGTCGTGCTCGATCAGCAGAACCGCGAGCCCAAGCTCGCGCCGCAGCCGGTCGATCAGCTCGGTCATCTGCGCCGTCTCGCGAGGGTTCATGCCCGCGGTCGGCTCATCGAGTAGCAGCAGGGCCGGCTCGCTGGCCACCGCTCGCGCCACCTCGAGCCGGCGCTGGTCACCGTAGGGCAGGTTTCGGGCGACCTCATCGTCGCGTCCGGCCAGCCCCACCAGCTCCAGCAGCGCGCGGCCGCGCACGCGCGCCGTCACCTCTTCCCGCCGCTGGCGCGGCGTGCTGAAGAATGCATCGACCGGCGAGCTGTTCAGCTTGATGTGCATCCCGACGAGCACGTTCTCGAGCGCCGTCATGTTCTGGAACAGCCGGATGTTCTGGAACGTTCGCCCGATCCCCGCATGGACCATGTCGCTGGGACGGGCCGAGCGGAAGATCCCGGTCCGATCGAGGAGCCGGTGATACCAGCGCGGGCGGACGATGGCGGCCAGGAGCGTCGTGACCAGCAGACCGATGGTCGCCAGCAGCGCGATCCCCAGCACCGCCTGGGATTCGGTGGCCTGGTAGGCGAAGAAGCCGACGATCCCCATGACGACCGCGGGCAGCACCCAGATCACCGGCTCCAGGAACGCCCGCTCGGCGGGCGCCACCATGCGGCGGCCGGCCAGGTCCACCTCGCCCGACGTCGGTTCGATGATGCCGGCGATGACGTTGAACAGCGTCGTCTTGCCCGCGCCGTTGGGGCCGATCAGGCTGATGATCGCGCGTTCGGGGATCTCGAGATCCACGTGATTGACGGCGACCAGGCCTCCAAAGCGCATGGTGACGCCCTTCGCCCGCAGGACGGCCGGCGCATCGTTCGCGGTCATGACGCAGCCCCGCCGGCCGGAGGCTCGGCGCCGGTGGGAGGCGCGGCGGCGCCCTCGGCTCCACCTTCAACCAGCTCGAACTCGGCCTCATGCAGCTCACGGCGCCGTCTGCCGCTTGGGAACAGGCCCTCCGGTCTGACCAGCATCATGATCACCAGGGCCAGGCCATAGAGCAGGAACTGGTACTGCACGAAGTCGATGTCCTTGAGGATCGGTGCCCCGATCGTGTTGAAGAACTGGTTCAGCTGCTTGAGCAGCACGCTCTGGATCGTGTACAGCGTGAAGGCCCCGACCGCGACGCCCCAGATGTTGCCCATGCCACCCAGCACGACCATCGCCAGGACCGTGAACGACACGGTGAACAGGAACTGATCCGGGCTGACCAGGGTCAGCTTGGCCGCGGTGAACACGCCGGCGAACCCCGCGGTCGAGGCGCCCAGCGCGAACGCGAGCAGCTTGGTGGTCACGGTGTTGATGCCGTTGCTGTCGGCCGCCAGCTCGTCCTCGCGGATCGCCTGCCACGCGCGACCGAGGCGCGAGTCCTGGAGGCGGTACACGAAGATCATGACCACGGTCACGATCACCGCCATCGTCAGGTAGAACGGCCACGGATCGGTCAGCGGGAACACGAACCCGAACAGCTCCGGCTTGTATACGCCGCCGATGCCGTTTGTACCGTTGGTGTAGGTGTCGCTGTTGAGGAACACGATCGGCACGATCTCGCCGAACCCGAGCGTGACGATCGCCAGGTAGTCGCCGCGCAGCCGGAGCGTGGGCGCCCCGAGCAGCACGCCGAAGATCGCCGCCATCACGGCGCCCACCAGGAGCATCGGCCAGAACGGGATGTGCAGGCCGCTGAACGGCGACGCGCCGTACGCGTAGGCGTAGGCACCGATGGCGTAGAACGCCGCGTACCCGAGGTCGAGCAGCCCGGCCAGGCCGACCACGATGTTGAGGCCGAGCGCGAGCAGGACGAACACGCCCGAGATGGCGAAGCCGTCGATCCACACTGACTGGCGGCTGAATGTGCTGAGGGGTGGCACCAGCACGACCAGCGGCAGCAGGGTCGTGACCAGGGCCATGCCGACGATGATCGTGGTCGACCTGTGTGCTCCGGCGAAGGTGGAAACGCCCTCGGGTACCCAGCCGCCGCTGCGACGGCGAGGGAGGCGCGCGACGCCGCTCATGCTCGCTCCCCCAGCTGCTGGCCCAGGAGGCCGGTGGGTCGGAACACGAGCACGATGACCAGGACGGCGAAGATCAGCGCCTCGGACCAGCGCGCGTAGCCGAGCGCCGCCGCGCCGACCTCGACGAAGCCGATGAGATAACCGCCGAGGGCGGCGCCGGTCGTGTTGCCGATCCCGCCCAGGACGGCGGCCGTGAACGCCTTGAGCCCGGCGAAGAAGCCGAGGTTGAAGATGATGCTGCCGAAGTACAGGCCGTGCACCAGGCCCGCGGCACCCGCCAGCGCCGACCCGATGAAGAACGTCGCCGCGATGGTGCGGTTGATGTCCACCCCCATCAGCGCGGCCGCCTCGCGGTCCTGCGCGGTTGAGCGCATCGCGCGGCCGAGCGACGTGCGGCCGATGAACAGCTGGAGCGCGACGATCAGCACGATCGTGGTCACCAGGATGATGATCGACAGGTACGAGACGCGGGCCCCCAGAATGTCGAGCCGGTTGTCGAAGCTGATGATCTGGGGGAAGTTCCTGGGCGACGGGCCGAAGACCGCCTGGATGATGTTCTGGAGGATGAACGACACGCCGATCGCGGTGATCAGCGGTGCAAGCCGTGGCGCGTTCCGCAGCGGCCGGTAGGCGAAGCGCTCGATGGTGATGCCGACCACGCCCATGAACACCATCGTGACCAGGAGCACGGGGACCAGGATCAAGGCGACCTGGGCAGGGTCGTTGACGGCTCCCGTCAGGCCCAGTGGCACCGTCAGGATCCACATCGACACGAAGGCGCCGACCATGAACACATCGCCGTGAGCGAAGTTGATCAGCTCGATGATCCCGTAGACCATCGTGTAGCCGAGCGCGATCAGCGCGTAGATCGACCCGAGCGTCAGCGCGTTGACGAGCTGCTGGGTGATTGTCGCTAAGTCCATCGCTGGCTGGGACCTCCAGACGTGACTCCGCGGGACCCGAATACCGGAAGGCCGGGGAGGTGTCTCCCCGGCCTTCGTCGAGCGTCGGCTAGTTGCCGAAGTCCTGCTGCTTGGTGAACACCCAGTCGCCCTTCCCGTCGGCGGCCGTCATGTCCGTGGCGTAGAACGAGATGATGTGCTGGGTCGTGTCACCGTTCTCATCGAAGCCGACCGACCCCAGGATCGTGTCGAACTTGTTGCCGCCGGTGACGTAGGCGCGGATCGCCTCGCGCAGCGCCGCCATGTCGTCGGTCGCCTGAACGTTCTTGAGCGCGTCCAGGATGACCTGGGTGCAGGCGTAGGCCGGGGCACTGTAGGCGCCCGGATCCTTGTTGTACTCAGCCTTGTAGGCGTCGCTGAACGCCGTCGGGTTGGGGATGTCGTGGATCGCCGCGATGGTGCCGTACGAGTTCGCCGCCGCGTCGCCCGCGATGTTGATGAACGAGCCGTCCGTTGCCCCCGAGCCATCGACGATGCCGTCGGGGCCGACGTACGGAAGGTCACCCATGCCGGCCTGGGCCATCTGCTTGCGCAGGGTGCCGCCACCGGTCGTGGTCACGCCGCCGAAGTAGACGACGTCGGGGTTCTTGGCCGCCGCGGCGGTCAGGATCGAGGTGTAGTCGGTGGTCGACTTCGGGGCGCCGACGCGATCGACGACGGTGCCGCCGAGGGCCTTGAACTCCTTCTCGAACTCATCGGCGACGCCCTTTCCGAAGGTCTCGGTGTCGTCGATGATCAGCGCGTTGCGCGCGCCCAGGTCGTTGTAGGCGTACTGCGCGCCTGCCGGTCCCTGGACGTCGTCGGTGGTCGCGACCCGGACGTAGTTGATCTTGTCGGGGTTTGCCTTGCGCACGTCGAGTGCGCCGAAGTCCGGCTTGGTGATGCCCGGGTTCGTGTTCGCCGGGCTGCACTGCAGGAGACCGGCCTCGTTCGTCACCGGCACCTCGGCGATGCCGACGTTCGAGTTGTACGGCCCGACCATGCCGATCACCTGCGGATCGGCAGCCAGGGCGGTCACGTTCTTCGCGCCCTGCTGGGGATCGTGAACGCCGTTGACGGCGTCGTCCTGGATGCTCGTCTCGATGGTGTAGCCGTTGACCCCGCCAGCGTCGTTGGCCTGCTTGACGGCGAGCTTGATGCCGTTGACCGTCGGCTCTCCGTTGGGTGCCTCACCGCCCGACAGCGGCAGGTCCACGCCGATCTTGATGGTCTTGCTGCCCGAGCTCGAACCGGTGCTGCAGCCCGCGGCCGCGACGACGACAGCGGCCAGCGCCAATGCGCCGAACGCGCGAACCTTCATGGACGCCTCCTCCATTCCCCTCGCGCGAGCCGCGGAATCTCCAACGCTCGACGGCCGCACCAGCCGTCCCTGGATGGCCGAAACGGGGCTCGGCACGGCGGTGGACGGAGGCACGGGCGAGGACCCATTCGCCCCGCGACCAAGGCCGCGAAGCGATGCCGTATCATAGGCACCGGCGACGGGGATGCAAGGTTGTGCATCCATACCAGCCGCCATTTCGCGTCGGGACGGCTGTTCGAGCCTCGAGTCGCTCGCCTCCCGACACCCTAACCGCGACCAGGCGCGGACTGGACCCCGCCGATCGTCGATCGCATCGTCATCGGATCGGGCGCCGGAGCGCATGGTCGCTTGCTCGACGAGGTTCTGCTTGGGCGTGGACTACCAGGTCAGGCCGGCGCGGATCACGGACATCGGTCGTCTCGCCGCCCTCGGGCGGGGGCGCATCGGCGATCCCTCAACGGGAGCGCTCGACGCGGCCGACCTGTTGCGCCAGCTGGTCGACCTGCCGCACGCCAGCGTGCTGATCGCGGAGGCCCGGCGTGAGCTGGCCGGCGGCGCGCTGCTCGTGCTGCGGCCCTCGGTCACGGCCGGGGGCTACGTCGGCACCATCGACCTGATCCTCGTTGCCAATGGCCACGATGCGGATCGCGTGACGATCGTGCTGCTCGAGGAGCTGCTGCGCTCGGCCGGCAACAAGGGCTGCTCCACCGTCGAGGTGGCGGAGCCAACCGATCCCGAGGACCTCGCCCGTCTCGAACGGGCCGGGTTCACACCCGCCGGACCCACGCTCCGGCGACCCGTCGCGGCGGCCGGCTCGACCGCTCGCCGCATCTAGCGCACCGGGCGGCCGGCCCGCCGGCCCGTCCAACCACAGTAGGAGTCAACGTGGGCAAGAACGTCGCCGTCTTCGTGGACGTGGCGAACATCTTCTACGCGGCCAAGGCGGCCGGCGTGGACATCGACTACGTCACGCTGCTGAAGTCGGCCACCGCCGGACGGGATTTCGTCCGAGCGTACGCCTACACCGGGCTCGACCCGGAGAACGAGAACCAGCGGAACTTCCACCAGTTCCTCGCGCGCCACGACTACAAGGTGGTGAGCAAGGACATCCGAAAGTACGGCGACGGCAAGGTCAAGGCCAACCTCGACATCGAGCTCGTGGTCGACCTGATGAAGACCGCCCGCAACCTCGACATCGCGGTCATCGTGTCGGGTGATGGCGACTTCGCCTCGGCGATCCGTGCCGTCCAGGAGATGGGCGTGCGGTGCGAGGTGATCAGCTTCCGCGGCAACACGTCGTCCGATCTGATGGACGTCGCGGACCTGTTCACCGACATCACCCAGATCGCCAAGGTGGACAAGGGCTCCACGCGCTCGGGACGGCGGGTCGCCGATGACGAAGAGGACCTGTCGATGACCGAGGTCCCCGAGAAGCAATCGGAGGGGACGGGTCGCGGTCGCGGTCGCGGTCGTGGTCGCGGCCGTGCCGATCGGGACGAGACGCCGGCGGCCGCGGCCCGTCCGAGTCGCGAGAGCGCCGGCCGGACCACCACCGCCAGGCGCGGCCCGGCGGCCACACGTGGTGCCGCCGCAGGTCTGGTCGCGCTGCCCGGGGAGAAGCTGTCGCGCGCCACGGCGGTCGAAGAACCGGTTGACGGCGAGGAGCCCGAGGTCACGAGCGCGCTCGAGGCGAGCGTCGAGGACACGACCGGCGCGGTCGAAGCCGACACCACACGGGCCGGAGATGAGGAGACCGACGCCGATGGCGAGGGTCGTCGTCGCCGGCGGCGCCGTGGCGGGCGCGGGCGCGGACGGGGCCGTCGTGACGAGGCGACCGATGTGGCCGTTGCCGCCGAGGGCGAGGAAGCGACCGCGGAGCCGGCGAGCGATGCAGGTCGTGATGATCGTGGTCGATCGGGCGAGCTGCCCACCCCGTTCGACGACTTCGCCGCGGCTGATGCTGGCCCGCGGGGGCCGAAGTCCACGCCGTTCGGCTCCGTTTGGGATCGGCAGATGGGGACACCGCCCGCGCGGTCGGCGGCCGAGCTTCCGCCGCTCCCCGAGGATGATGAGGATCTCGAGGAGCCGGCGATCCCGGAGTACCTGATCGCCGAGCAGCGCCGCGGACAGCAGCGCGGTGGCCGCGGACAGCAGCGCGGCGGCCGTGGAGCGCGCAGCGCCTACGCGGCAGCTATCGACCGGGAGCGCTACGGCGGCGGTCGAGGGGGCAGCAGTCGGTACGGGGAGCCCAGCAGGTCCGGGGAGCCCAGCAGGTCCGGTGGCGGGTCGCGAGGTGGCGGGATGTCCCGCGCGCCGCGTCAGGATCGCCCGGAGCGGGTGCAGCGGTCGGGATCGAGCAGCGAGCCGTGGAGCGAAGTCCCGCCGGAGCTCGAAGAGCTGCTGCGGGCGCAGCTGGGACAGGGTGCGGCTGCTGCCGGGGCGCCCGTCGCAGAGACCCTCGAGGGGGTCGGGCAGCCGGCCGTCGAGGCGTCCGATGAGGCGCCTGCCGAGGCACCGAAGCGACGCACGACCCGCCGGACGACGAGCCGGACCAAGGCGGCCGAGCCGGCAGCCGTGGCCGGGGACGCCGAGGGCGCGACCGCGGAAGCCGAGGCGCCTGCCGAGGCACCGAAGCGACGCACGACCCGCCGGACGACGAGCCGGACCAAGGCAGCCGTGGCCGAGGGCGCCGAGGGCGCGACCGCGGAAGCCGAGGCGCCTGCCGAGGCACCGAAGCGACGCACGACCCGCCGGACGACGAGCCGGACCAAGGCAGCCGTGGCCGAGGGCGCCGAGGGCGCGACCGCGGAAGCCGAGGCGCCTGCCGAGGCACCGAAGCGACGCACGACCCGCCGGACGACGAGCCGGACCAAGGCGGCCGAGCCCACCGAGGGCTGACGCCTCGGCCTCGCGCGAATTGCGTGACCAGCCTTCGTACCGTCGGTCAGGCAGGTGCGGCCGCGGCCGTGCACGCCATGCTTGCGTCGCGGGCACCGCATGCCGTTCTGCTGGTCGGTCCCGCGTCGGTGGGCAAGCGCTCGCTCGCAGCCGACCTGGCGGCCGGGCTCCTGTGTACCGGTGCGACCGGTGCCGATCGGCCGTGCCGCGAGTGTCGTGGCTGCCGGATGGTGGACCACGGCAACCACCCCGACCTGCACCAGCTGGTGCCCGAGGGCCCGGGCGGGCTCGTGGGCATCGGCGGCCCGGGCCGGGCGCGGGGGGTCCGCGATCTGGTCAGCGAGCTTGCGCTGATGCCGGTCGAGGGCGGTCACCGCGTCGCGCTGATCCAGGACGCTCACCGGATGAACGAGGATGCCCAGTCGGCGCTGCTCAAGACGCTCGAGGAGCCACCGCCCGACACGACCCTCGTGCTCATCGCCGATGACGAGGAGCGACTGCTGCCGACCGTGCGCTCGCGCTGTGCGCGGGTCCGGCTGGGTACCGTCGGCGCCAGGGACGTGGAGCACCTCCTCGGAGCGCTCGGTGTCGCCGACGCACCAACCGCCGGGCGCCTTGCGCGCCTGACCGGCGGCCGCCCGGGGCTGGCGGTGACCTACGCATCGATGCCCGAGGCGATGACCATGCGGGGCGAGATCGCGCGCATGCTGCTGGATCTGCTTGGGCAGGGGCCGGCCCAGCGGCTGGCGACGGCGCGCGAGCTGATGGCGCGCGCCTCCACCCTGGCGACGCTGCTGGCGCCACCACGCGCGGAGCCGTCCGATGCTCCACGACGCCGCCGGAGCGCCACGCCCGCCGCCGGCTCCCCGGCACGCGAGGCGACATCGCCGGGGGCATCGTCCTCTGCCGCGCCGGGAGAGCAGGGAGCCGAGCCTGCCGCCAAGGCATCCGCAGCCGACCGTCGACGGGCCGTCGCGCTGATGCTCGACCTGTGGCTCGACCTGTGTCGGGACCTGGTCCTGGCAGGGCGAGGTGCCGTCGAGTCGGTGCGGGATCAGGGCCTGCTCGAGGAGCTCGTCGCGGCAGCCGGCAGCACCGAGCCGGCGACGCTCGACGGGGCCCTCGCGAGGCTGGCCCGTGCGCGCGAGCTGGTCGATGCGAACGTGAGCCCGGAGCTGCTGGTCGACGTCGAGCTGCTCCGTTGGCCGCGTGCCCGGCGCACCGCCTGATGACCGAATACGTGGTGGACGGGACAGCGCCCGATGGTCGGGCGAGGTTGGTGGCGTCGGTGCGGGGCCGCGTGCAGGGCGTGGGTTACCGGGTGTTCGCGTTCCGCGAGGCGCGCCGGCTGGACCTGGACGGATACGTGGCCAACGAGCGTGACGGCAGCGTCAGCGTGGTCGCCGAAGGTCCACGTACCGCCCTCGTCGCGCTCGTCGAGCGGCTCCAGGACGGACCACCGGCCGCACTCGTCGAGCGAGTGATCACCCGCTGGGAGCCGGCACGCGGTATCGGGGTCGGCTTCCGCATCGAGAGCGGCGCACACCCGGGCGACTGACGGGACGGGTCGTCGCGATACCCGGCGGTCGATCTCGAGCGCCGAACGGAGCTCACGTCGCGGTACCCGGCGGTCGATCTCGAGCGCCAGATGGTGCTCGCCCGCACCGCCCCCCGGACTCCTGGATCGACGGCTCGGGACGACTCGCCCATTCCCAGCTCGATCGTTGGGCGGCACCGTGTGATCGATGGATGACCAGATCCCGGCCGAGCTGCTGCCCAGCCTGTATCGCGACGTGCTCGATGTCGTGACGCGTCTCGAGCGTGCCGGCGAGCGCGCGTTTGCCTGGGAGATCCGGCGCCGCGCCATGCAGGCGTATGCCACGCATTGGGACGAGCGTGGCCGCCGGACGCTGGAGCGGCTCGCCGTCGATGGGCGGAACCGGCTGGCGCGAAGCCCACGCGCCGCGGTCACCGCCCTGGCCGAGAGCACCGAGCCCGCCTGACCCGCCGGCCACGCCAGGCCGCGCACCGCGTCGCATCGAGCCCTGATCCGCTCCGCCCGGCGTGACGCGCGCCGCCGACGTACGCTGACCGGGTGCCATCGACCATCGCCCCGCTGATCGACCGCGTCCTGGAGGGCCTGGCGACCCTGGAAGGTGCGGCCGAGCCGATCGACGACGAGCTGCAGTACGTCACCGACCTGGGCACGGTGTGGCGCGCTCGACTGCGCGCCGTCACCGACGCCCACGGTCCGGAGCCCGCTCCGGACGGCGCGCCGGATGCGATCGAGGCGCTCGTGGCCGAGGCCGCCCTGATCACCGATCCGCACCGGGCGATCGACTGGCTGTCGACGCTTCCCCAGGTTGCGCTCGCCGCGCTCGGGGAGGTCGGGTGATGCGCTTCGCCGATGCCCGCCCGGACGGCCGCGCCGTCGTCTACGCACATATCCAGGCCGATCCATTGGTCCTGCGTGCCGCCGATCTGCTCGTCGGCGCGACCACGACCCAGCGACTGCTGGCACGCGCGGTGATGAACGGCATGACGACCGATCCCGCGCACTGGCGCTTGATGTTTCCGTCGCTGTTCGGTGCCGCGGCGCCGCTCCCGGGTGATCCGGCACGGGACCTGTCCGACTCGATCCTGGCGGTCTCGCTGGAGGTCGCCGACCGCGGAGAGCAGGCGAGGAGCCAGTTCCGTGGCGCGATCGTCGAGGCCCTCACCGAGCAGCTCCTGAATGCGCGCACGGGGCCGGTCCGCCGCGAGCGGCGCGTCCTGTTCGACGGCCGGCCCGCCGAGATCCATCCGTACGACGTGACGGTCGAGGACGAGACGCGGCCCGAGGCCTGGGACTGCAAATGGGGCGCCCGCGGGATCAAGGCGGACGTGCTCCACCAGCTGGACGACGCGCGGCGCGGCGCCGCCGAGGAGGACCGGCGACTGCTGGTCGGGCTGGTCGTGTTCGACGCGCGGCCGTCGTGCGAGGTCCGGCTCGTACGCGAGCGGGGCCCGATCGCGCTCGAGGGTCTGCGGCTGATCGCGCTCGAGAGCCTCGATCGGCTGGCGGGCCGGGCGCGCGCGTGAGCGGCGAGCAGCCTCAGCCCAGTGGCGGGCCCGTCGCCGAGATCACGGTGCCCTACCGCGTGCGGTTCGACGAATGCGGCCCGGACGGCATCGTCCGGACGTCGACGCTGCTGCGCTACGCGCAGGACGTCGCCTGGATCCACTCGGAGCGGCTGGGGTTCGATCGCGCCTGGTACCTGGAGCGCGGGCTGGCGTGGGTCGTGCGGGCCGCCGAGCTGGCCGTCACGCGGCCCATCCGTCTCGGCACGAACCTCGCGGTCACCACCCGGGTGATCGGGTTTCGCAAGGTGTGGGCCAGGCGTCGAACGGAGTCGAGATTCCCCGACGGCAGCCTCGCGATGTGGGCCCACACCGACTGGGTGATGACCAACGCGCGCGGGCTGCCGACCCGGGTCCCCGACGAGTTTCCCAGCCGTTTCGCGGTGCCGCCCGGGTCGTTCGTTCCGGGTCGCGTCTCGCTCCCGCCGACGCCCGGCGGCGTCCGCCCACATTCGGGTGCGGTCCGGCCCCAGGACCTCGACCCGATGGGGCACGTGAACAACGCCGCCTACCTCGACTACATGGAGGAGGCGCTGCTGGCGGGCGACACGTCCGCGGTGTCCTCGGTGGTCGCCGTGCCACGCCGGTTGCGCGCCGAGTACCTCGCCCCGGCGACGCTCGGTAACCTGCTGGCCGGCGAGGTGTGGCCACAGGCGATCGACGACGAGGGTGCTGGCTGGGCCTGGCGACTGCGCGACGCGCAGGGATGCGAGCTGGCGCGGGGCTGGCTGATCTCACAGGAGGCGAAGACGGCATGACGCGCACGGTGTTCCGGGGTGGCCTGGTGTTCGACGGCACAGGCTCGGCGCCGCGGCCGGGCGATGTGACCGTCGAAGACGGGCGGATCGTGGGTGTCGGCCCGGGCCTCGACGGCGATGAGGCCGTGGATCTGACCGGCCAGACGCTGCTCCCCGGCCTGTTCGACTGCCACGTGCACGTCACGGTCACCCGGTTCGATCTGTGGCGATCCGCGAACACACCGTTCTCGTACCAGTTCTACGAGGCGGCCAGGAATCTTCGCGCCACCCTCGCGACAGGGGTCACCTCGATCCGCGACGCCGGCGGCGCCGACCTCGGGATCCAGCAGGCGCTGGCCGACGGCTTGATCGACGGACCCCGGATGCAGATCAGCCTCGCGATGCTCAGCCAGACCGGCGGGCACGGCGACGATTGGCTGGTGTCCGGCAACCGGGTCCCCCTGCTGGCCGAGCACCCCGGTGTGCCGTCGGGCATCGTCGACGGCCCGGATGAGATGCGGCGCAAGGTGCGTGAGCTCCATCGCATGGGTGCCAACGTGGTCAAGGTCGCCACCTCGGGCGGCGTCCTGTCCGCGCGCGACGATCCGTCCCATGCGCATTTCCGGCCGGCAGAGCTGGAGGTCCTGGTGGAGGAGGCGTCGGCAGCCGGGATGTTCGTGATGGCCCACGCGCAGGCGGCGGACGGGATCAAGAATGCCGTTCGCGCCGGGATCCGGTCGATCGAGCACGGGATCTTCCTCGACGACGAGGGCATCGAGCTGATGGTCAGTCGCGGAACGTGGCTGGTGCCCACGCTCGTCGCGCCCCAGGGCGTGGTGGATGCCGCCGATGCCGGGGTCACCTACTCGCCCGGCGTCCTGGACAAGGCGCGGCGGGTCATCGAGACCCACCGCGATGCTGTCCGTCGGGCGGTCCAGGCGGGCGTCCGCATCGCGATGGGTACCGACTCCGGTGTCACGCCGCATGGTCGCAATCTGCGGGAGCTGGTGCTGATGGCGGATGTCGGCATGTCGCCCGCCGCCGTCCTCGAAGCCACCACGCGGAGCGCGGCACAGCTGCTGGGCGTGGACCGTGAGCTGGGCACGATCGAGCCGGGCAAGCTTGCCGACCTCGTCGCCGTCGAGGGCGATGCCTATCAGCTCGACACGCTCGCCGAGCGGATCCGCGGGGTCTGGCTCGGCGGCCGACGGGCCGCCTGACGGCCCGACTGGGACTTTCGAGCCATCGGCGAGTAGTCCCCGCCGCCTCCGGCGACCGATCCGCGTCTCGAGCGACGGCCGCCCCGGACCATCGTGTCATGGCGCGCCCGGTGGTGGCCCATACGCTGAGGCACGAACACTCGTGCGATCACCCCGGGGGCGCACCGCACGATCGTCTGCGTGAGGTGCTTTGGACGTCAGGACCGCCGCGGCAGTCATCCTGCTGACGGCAATGCTGATCGGCGCGCTGGCCGGCACTGCCGGCTTCGCCCTGTTCGTCGTGCGTCGCCAGAACCGGCGCGTCGCGGGGATGGCTGAGCGACTGGCGCGCGCGGGTGACGATGGTGAGCTGATCGCGCTCGAGGCCGAGCGGATCGCCGATCCGCGTCTGCGCGGGGCCTTCCGCGAGCTGTCCGATCGAGTCGCGGACACCTGGCGTCTGGCCACGGTCGATCCGCTGACCGGGATCGCCAATCGGCAGGCCGTCATGGCCCGGCTGTCGGGCGAGCTCGCCCGGGCGACCCGGTACCACCACCCGCTGTCCGTGATCATCGTGGATCTCGACCATTTCAAGCGGCTCAACGACGCGCATGGCCACGTGGCCGGTGACACCGTGCTGCGACACGTCGGGCAGCTGCTCGGGTCGAGCGTCCGCGCAACGGATGTCGCGGGCCGCTACGGGGGCGAGGAGTTCCTGATCGTCCTGCCCGAGACCGACGTCGATGCGGCCGCCGCGCTGGCCGAGAAGCTGCGCCGGACCGTGAGCGGGAGCTCGGTTCGCCTGCCCGAAGGTGAGGTCGTGTCGGTGACGCTGTCGGCGGGCGTTGCCGGCGGCCAGGTCGATACCATCGCGCTCGATCATCTGGTCCGGGATGCCGATGCCGCCCTGTACTCCGCCAAGGCGCTCGGCCGCGACCAGGTCTACGTGTTCCGCGAGACGGGCGACGATGGGACCGTGCGGCGGGCTCCGATCAGCACCGAGGCCCGCTCCAGGGCGCTCGACATCGGGCGCGCCGCCATGGTTGCCGCGCAGGAAGCCCTGATCAACACGCTGGCCGGTCGCCCCGGCTGGGCCGGCAAGCCGTCGACGCTGATCGCCGAGGCGTCCGTCGCGCTGGCACGAGCGATCGATCTCCCCGAGGGCGAGCTCGACCGGATCCGGACCGCCAGCCTGTTGCACGATCTGGGCAAGCTGGCCATCCCCGACGAGATCCTGGATCGGCCCGGTGAGCTGGCGATGTCCGAATGGCGGGTGGTCACCGAGCACCCGAAGATCGGCCAGGTCGTGCTCGAGCAGGCCGGAGCCCTTCGGGACGCGGCAACGATCGTCCTGCACCATCACGAGTGGTACGACGGCCGGGGATACCCGCACGGCCTGTCCGGCACCGAGATCCCCATCGGGGCTCGCATCGTGTCCATCGTCGACGCATACGAGGCGATGGTTGCCGGCCGCCCCTATCGACAGGCGATCACGCACGATGAGGCCCTGGTCGAGCTCCGGCGTCAGGGTGGTGTGCAGTTCGACCCCGAGCTGGTCGAGGTGTTCGCGGCGCTGTTCGCCGCCGGCCTTCCCTGGGATCTCGAGATGTTCGATCAGGGCAGCGACCTCGATGACGCGGGGATCCCGGTGCTGCACGGCGCCGGTGCGCCGGCCGGCGACGCTGTGCCCGGCACGGCGGGCTCGTCGAATCTCGATGTGCGCCACGCCGCGATCCGCGGCCGGCCACGGACGACTGCGGAGATCCACGACGCGGTCCACGAGCGTCGCCGGCGCGCCGTTGGCTGAGCTGCCAACCAGTCGACCCGCGGTCGCCCGCGTGGGGCGAGACCGGCCCGGGGCGTGAGCGGCGTGTGCCGGCGCAGTTGATCAGGCTCCCGGAGCGACCCGCCTGACTCGGGCTGACACGCCGCGATTTCCGGGGATGACCCCAATGCACGATCGCCTTCGATGCCGCAGGCTGTGGACCGATGACCAGCAGACCGCAGGACGACCCGGATCACGTGACCACCTTTCTCATCGTCGACGATCATCAGGAGTTCCGCCGCGAGGCTCGAGCGCTGCTCGAGGCCGAGGGGCTTGTCGTGGTGGGGGAGGCTGCCGACGGGCGCTCGGCGCTCGCGCAGGCCGCGGCGCTCGAGCCGGACGTGGTGCTGCTCGACATCGGGTTGCCCGACCTCGACGGGCTCGAGGTCGCCAGCCAGCTGGCCGGACGGCGACCCGCCCCGGGCGTGGTGCTCATCTCGAGCCGAGACGGCGCGACCTACGGCAGCCGCCTCCTGGGCAGCCCGGCCGCCGGGTTCGTCCGCAAGGATGATCTGTCGGCGTCCGCGATCGGCGAGCTCATCCCGATCACGCGGGCCGGCGACGCCACGCGCGCCGACCCCGGCTGAGGACCGGGAGGCGCGGCGGGCCCGGATGGCGCCGTGAGCCGCTACGAGCAGGGCCGCGTCCTAGGCCGGATCCGGATCCATCCCGAGGTATGCGAGCACGGCCAGCACCCGCCGATGGTCATCGGGGGCGGGCAGCAGGTCGAGCTTCGAGAAGATCGAGGCGATGTGGGCCTCGACCGTCTTGGGCGTCACGAACAGCCGGTCCGCGATCGCCTGGTTGGAGCGGCCCTCGGCCATCAGCCCCAGGACCTCGCGCTCGCGTTCGGTGAGCTCTGCGACACGGCGGCTGCGGGACCGGGGCTGCTCCACCAGGCGCGCGACCACCGCCGGGTCGACGACCGAGCCGCCGCGGGCGACCCGCCGGATGGCATCCGAGAAGTCCTCGAGGTCGGCCATCCGATCCCTGAGCAGGTAACCGGTTCCGCGGGCACCTTCGCGCAGCAGGCTTAGCGCAAATGCCGCCTCCACGTGATGTGACAGGACGAGCACGCCGATCCCGTCGCCCCACCGCTCGCGGATCGTGGCCGCGGCGCGCAGGCCCTCGTCGCTGAAGCCTGGCGGCATCCGGATGTCCACGATCACGACGTCCGGCTGGGACTCGGCCACGAGCGCCAGCAGGCTTTCGCCGTCTGCCGGCCTGGCCGGCCACGTCGAACCCCGCCTCGGCGAGCAGGCGGGCCGTTCCCTCCCTGACCAGGAGGGAGTCGTCGGCGATCACGATCCGGAGCGCGCTCGGCGCCTGTTGGGCGCTCATCCCGGCGAATGGTCGCATGCGCGATGGGCGCTGACCAGCCCATGTGTCCGTCGTGCTCACCTAAGTTGCCGACGGCGCGCCCGACTGGGCCGCGGAGCGCGCGCGCCAGGCGCAGGCGCCCGGCTCGCGGGCACGGCGCGCGCGACTGGGCGAAACTGACGGGGACGGCGATGGCCGGGACTCGCGACCTGGGCCACCCGCCGGCAACCCGCAGGCGATGAAGGGTGGCCCACGTGTCCGACGGTGTCATGATCGATCCAGGCGCAGCTCCGAGCGGCGAAGGCTGCGTGGAGTGCCTCGAGACCGATGGCTGGTGGTTCCACCTGCGGCGATGCGCGGCCTGCGGCCACATCGGTTGCTGCGACAGCTCGCCATCGCAGCATGCGCTGCGCCATGCGGTCGATCGAGGTCACCCCGTGGTCCGCAGCTTTGAGCCCGGCGAGGATTGGTTCTGGGACTACGCGGCGAACGACTATGTGGACGGGCCCCGGCTCGCGCCGCCCGACGCGCATCCATTGGATCAGCCGGTTCCGGGTCCTGCGGGTCGTGTCCCGAACGGCTGGCGCCGGATGGTCCGATGAGCACGGCGCACGCCGGGCACGAGATGGTGGCTTGTTCCACCCGGGGCCGTCCATTGCGGCGCGCAGCGCCATATGAGCGAGCGACCCGGGCCGCCGGATCAGCCGCACCCGCATGCCGCCCTGGGCCCGGACCCGATCCGGACGATCGACCGGGACGAGCTCAAGGCGAAGCTCGACCGAGGCGACGACGTCAAGCTGATCATGGCCCTCAACCGGTGGGCCTTCGCTGCCAAGCACATCCCCGGCTCGCTGCACTTCGACACGCCTGAGGCGCTGTACGCGGCCGTGCGGCCGGAGGACGAGGTCGTGGTCTACTGTTCGCAGGTGGATTGCCTGTCCAGCGTCGCCCTGTACCGCGACCTGCTCCGGCGGGGCTACCGCAACGTCCGCCGCTACGCCGGTGGCCTGCTCGACTGGGAGGACGCGGGGCTGCCGCTCGAAGGCGAGTTCGCGTCCTCGCGATGAGCGCTCGCCCCCCGGAGCCTGGTTCGACGCAGGTGCCCGGACCGCCACCGAACCATCCGTATGCCGCCGAGATCGAGGCCGAGCGGCGAGGCTGGTACGAGCTGATCGAGCTGGTTCGATCGTTGACGCCGGAGGAGTGGCTCGTCCCCGGCTACCAGGTCGATCCCGCACTGGAGCGTGCGCGACGTCGTGGCCCACCTGGGCTGCTGGCTGGCCGAGGCGGAGGTGCAGCTGGAGCGGATCGGCGCCCGCACCTATGACGGGCACGAGGTCGACATCGACGCGCTCAACGCGCTGTTCCTCGACGCGATGTCCGATCAGCCATGGGAGTCCGCGTGGCTGCTTGCGAACGCGGCGCGGACGCTGATGGTCCAGGATTGGTGCGCCCTCACGGAGCGCAGCGACGAGGCCGCCTGGTGGATTCGGAAGTCGGGCAGGGACCACTATGCCGAGCATGTCGATCGCCTCCGCGAGTGGGTCGCCGAGCTGACGGCCCGCCGCGATCGGTCCTGAGAGGCATGGGTGGCGCGGCACCCACCGGGGAACGTGGAAGGCGCCCGGCCTGAGGCCGGGCGCCCGAGGGACGCGAGTCTGGCGTGGGCTGCGATGAGCCGGCACCGGGCGAGGGATGGGTCGTCGCTAGGCGACGGCCGCCATCTCGCTCCACCCGTCGTCCACGATCAGCCCGTCCTGCATCCGGACGACCCGATCGCACGCCGCGCCGACCCGCGGATCGTGGGTCACGATCACGAACGTCTGGCCCTGCTCGCGGTTGAGACGGCGCAGCAGCGCCAGCACCTCGTCGGTGCGATGGCTGTCCAGGTTGCCCGTCGGCTCGTCGCCCAGGACCAGCCGCGGGCGGTTGATCAGCGCCCGCGCGATCGCGACCCGCTGCTGCTCGCCACCCGAGAGCTCTGACGGGCGGTGGTCCGCCCGGTCGGCCAGGCCGACCAGGTCGAGGGCCTCGAGGGCCGCGGCGACCGGGACGTCGAGCGGTCGGTGCCCGCGTAGTCGGCCGCGAGCATGATGTTCTCGATCGCCGACAGGGTCGGGATCAGGTTGAACGACTGGAACACGAAGCCCATCTCGGTGGCCCGGATCCGGGTCCGCTCGCGATCCGGACAGGTTCGATCGTCGACCGCCCCTCGAACCGCAGCTCGGGCGCCGGCGCCGCCCTCCGCGTCGGGGGCGTGGAGCAGGCCGAGGACGTGCATCAGGGTTGACTTGCCGGACCCGGACGGGCCCATGATCGCGACCATCTCGCCGTCCTCGATCGTCACGTCCACGCCCCGCAGGGCCTCGACGTGATTGGCCTTCGACAGCCGGTAGGTCTTGCGCAGGTCATGCGCTTCGAGGAATTGCCATGACGTGAGCTCCTTACTCGTAGCGGAGGGCGGTGACCGGATCGAGCCGGGCGGCGCTCCAGGCGGGCACGATCCCGGCGAGGACGCCCAGGACCGTGGAGAAGGTGAAGGCGAACACGGCGGTGCCGAGCGTCAGTCTGGAACAGGACCGTCCCGGACGACCGGCCTGGCCTCGTTGACGAGCACCACCACCAGCGCGCCGAGCGCGACGCCGAGGACGCCGCCGATGGCGCCGATCACGCCGGCCTCCACCACCAGCTCGCGGATGATCCGCCGGCGGCTGGCGCCGATCGCCCGCTTGATGCCGATCTCGCGGGTGCGCTCGGCGACCGACATCGCCATCGTGTTGATGACCGACAGGCCGCCGACGATCAGGCTGACGAGCCCGATGCCCGACGATGATCGCGTTGAAGATCGACGACCGAGCTGCTGACCGACTGGTCACTAGGCGCTCGCCCGTCATCGCCGTCGACGTCCGGCAGGCGAGGCCTCGATCGCGTCCGCGATCGGCCTGGTCGCTCGCGCCGGGTGCCGGGTAGACGATGAAGCTCGGTGGCGAGATCCTCCGCCCGAACCTTGTCGCGCAGGACCTGGGGCAGGTCCTCGTAGGCCAGCTGCTGACCGATGGTGAACGGGACGTAGAGGGTCACGTCGGGAGCGGTGAGCGTCGGCTCGAGGATCCCGACGACCTGGAACGGGCGGTCGTGGAGCGTGATCGTGTCGCCCACGCCCGCGTGGCGCTTCTCGGCGATCGATGAGCCGAGGACGACCACGTCGTGTCCCTCGTCGGCGGCCGTCAGCTGGCGACCCGCGACGAGCGCGGTGGTCGAACGTCTCGCGGCCCTGGTCGGCACCGACGGGCGCGCGCGAACACCTGATCGGGCGGGCCGAAGCTCACGGCGCCCATCTCGGCGGCCAGCAGCGTGCTCGCGGGCACCACGACATCGACACCGTCGATCGAGCGAACGTCGTCGATCGCGTCGAGCGGGAGTGGCTGGCCGCCGAGGCCGCCGAAGCCACCGACGGTGACCACGATCTTGCCCGCGTAGTACGCCTCGCCGCCGCCGACCAGGGCATCGACCTTGTTGGCCATCGAGCTGAACACCACGAGGGCCCAGATGCCGATCGTGATGCCGGTCACGGTCAGGCCCGTGCGCAACCTTCGTCGCGTGAGGTTTCGGATCAACTGCATGGGACGCTCCTCGCTCCGGGTCTGCATGGTCGGAACACGCTGCCAAGGGTCGTCGGGCCGCGTTCGAGGGGCATCGGGGACGGCCAGCGTCCGGTGTTCGGGCTAGCCCCGATTTCCTGATCGCCTCGGTCCGTCCACCGTCATGACTCGCGACCGCCCGCGCGCGGCGGGAGAGGGACAGCCCCAACGGCGTTCAAGGGCCACCTCCGATGAGCCGTCGTGGCGCGTCGCGCACGCTCCGGTCGCGCCGGTACCTCGAGCCACTCGCGCTCGGTCGGCGCACAGGGAGCACCAAGGTGACCATGACCCCCCGCCACGATGTCCGCGCGACGCTCGCCCTCGCCCGCCCTCGCCCTCGCCCTCGCCCTCGCGGCGTGCGCCGGAAGCGCGATCCAGTCCGACAGCCAGGCGCCCGACAGCCAGGCGCCCGCCACGCCCGCGCCCAACACACCCGCACCCCCCGCGAGCCCGCCGGTGTCGCGGGTGGTCGCCCTGTCGAGTGCGACCGGCAACGATGTGAGCGTCGAGATCCTCGCGCCTGAAGGCCTCGTCCTGGCCGCCGAATTAGGCGACCCTACGGACGGTGCGTCCGTCGGGTCCTACCGGCTGCTGGTGGGCAACGACGAACCCAACACCCTCCGCCTCAGCTGGACCGGCGGGCCGTGCGACGCGCGAGACGTGCTGACCATCGATCCGGAGCTCAAGCGGATCCTGCTGATCCAGCCCGAGTGTTCCGGCGATGCGCTCGCATTCGACCGTGTGCTCGTCGTCCATCTCGCCGTGCCAACTGACGCCGACGCATGGCAGTCAGCCATGCAGGACGGGCTCGATACGGCCGGCTGAGCGCCATCGTCGGTCAATCGCTGTCGCACGCCGACGCCCGGATCGGCGCGCCGAGCGCGGCCGTGTGGCGTGCGACGTCCTGGATTCCCGCCCGGCAGGCTCGGGGCAAGCCCCGCGATCAGGGGCAGCCCGGGGCCTGCGACTGGGGCCGGCTCCGATGGCACGGGCACCACGGCGCCCGATCCTGTGATCACTTCCAACGGCCGCCGACGAGGCGAGCCGACCGTTCCCGGAGGAGCATGCCCATGACATCGGCCATCACCACCACGAGCCTGACCAAGCGCTACGACGCGGTCACGGCCCTGGGTGACCTCACGCTCGACGTACCGGCGGGCTCGATCTTCGGGTTCCTCGGTCCCAACGGCGCGGGCAAGACGACCACCCTCAAGATCCTCGCCGGTCTCGCCCGTGCGACCGGCGGCACGGCGACCATCAACGGCGTCCCCGTCGACGTCCAGGGCGCCCACCGTGCGCAGCTGGGCTACCTGGCCCAGGACCCCCGCTTCTACGGCTGGATGTCCGGCCGCCAGACGCTCGAGTACGTCACGACGCTTCTTTCCCGCGGCAGCGCGACCGCCGGCGCATCGGCGAGCTGCTCGATCTGGTCGGTCTCGCGGACGCCGCCGACCGGCCGACCAGCCAGTACTCGGGTGGCATGCGTCAGCGGCTGGGGATCGCACAGGCGCTCGCGGGCGACCCGGCCGTGCTGCTGCTCGACGAGCCCGCGGCCGCCCTCGATCCGCTCGGCCGTCATGACGTGCTGGCGCTGCTCAGGCAGCTCAAGGGCGACAAGACGGTGTTCTACTCGACCCACATCCTGGACGACGTCCAGCGGGTCAGCGATCACGTCGCGATCCTCGACCGGGGCCATCTCGTCGTCAGCGCCCCCACCGCGGACCTGATGCGTCGCGCGGCGGCGGGGACGGTCCACGTCGCCCTGGTCGGTGCCGACGAATTCGACCGCCGCCGGCCTGTCCGGACTCGCGGGTGTCACCCGGGTCAACCCAGACCGGTCGAACCGGCGACGAGTGGCGATACGACCTTGCCATCGAAGACGGGCGGACCGAGGCCGTGCAGCGGGGCGTGATGCGCTTCGCCGCCGACCACGGGCTGGTCGTCGCAGCCAACCACCAGGAGGCGCCCGACCTCGAGTCGGTCTTCCTCCGGATCGTCAACGAGGAGCGTGCAGCATGACCGCGATCCATTCCCCCTGCTGGGGTTCACACCGTTCCTGCGCAAGGAGCTCACCGAGTGGTGGCAGCGGCGCGCCGCCCTGGTCACGTTCGTCGTCGTGGCCACGCTGGGCACGATCGGTACGCTCGCCACACGGATCGACCAGGCCGGCGGCGGCGTACCCACGAGCGGCATGCTGGATGCCACGTTCAACATCTTCGGCTCCAAGATCGATGCAGTGGGTCATGCTGGCCGGCATCTTCGCCAGCATCGGCATGCTGACCCAGGAGCGCGAGACCGGGACGCTGGCCTGGACCCTGTCCAAGCCGATCTCGCGCTCGTCGGTGCTGCTGGCGAAGTGGACCGCCGCCGTCCTGGCCCTGGCCGTGTTCGCCGTCATGCTGCCGCTCACCTGGATGGTCGTGCTCTCGACCCTGACCTACGGCAACGTGCCGGACCTGGCCGCGGTCGCCCGCTTCGGTGGCGTGCTGATCGCGCTCCCGGCCCTGTTCGTCGCCCTCGACCTCGGGCTCGCGACCCGTATCCACAACCAGGCGGGGATCGCCGCCATCGCGTTTGCGATCGCGTTCGCCCCGTACTTCCTCAGCGCGTTCCTGCCCTTCGGTCGCCGAGCTGTGGCCGAGCTCCATCACCGCGGTGGCGATTCGCCGTCGCGACCAACGACCCGGCCAACCTCGCGACAGTCGCGAGCTGGGCCCTGACGATCCTCATCGTCGGGCGCAGCCGGTCTGTGGGTCATCAACCGTGAGGACATGTAGCCATGACGTCGATCGCCCGTGCTCGTGCCGCCGCTCTGCTGGCCGTGCTCATGCTCCCGCTGTCGCTCGTCGGCTGCATCCAGGGCTCGGGGCCTATCGTCACCGAGACGCGCGACGTTCGGCCCTTCAGCGGGCTCGACGTCGGCTCGGGGATCCACGTCCTGCTGAAGCTCGGTGCCGCCGGCCCGCTGCAGGTCAGCGCCCAGCAGAATGTCCTGCCGGCCATCGCCACCGAGGTGTCCGGCAGCACCCTGAAGGTGGGGGCCAACGATGACTTCTTGACCTCGACACCCGTGGTCGTAACGGTGACGACCCCGACCCTCGCGTCCGTCTCGACGAGCGGTGGCGCCCAGGTGAGCGTCGAGGCTCTCGAGGCCGACGTTCTCGAGCTCGGGATCAGGGGTGGGTCGCAGCTGACGATCTCCGGGAGCGCCAACACGGTGTCGCTGGTCGCCGACGGTGGCTCGATCGTCGATCTCGACGATCTCGTCGCGGAAGCGATCGATGTTCGCGTCGCCGGCGCGGCCACGGCTTCGGTCCGCGTGACCGACCGTGTCTCGGGGTCGGCGTCGGGGGGTGCCCACCTGGCGGTTGCCGGTGACGGCACCGTCGACGTGTCGGCCTCGGGCGGCGCCGATGTCACGCGCGTGGGCGCCCGCTGACGCCCCCGCAGACCGGCTACTACCGTCCGCCGACCCGCCCCCCGCTAGCCGCCCGCTGGCCGCTGGTCAGGCGATCGGGATCTCGGCCGCGATGACCGTCCCGTGGCCGGACAGGCTGCTCAGGCTGACGCGTCCACCCAGCGCGGCGACGCGATCCTCGAGGCCCCGGATGCCGGAACCTCGTGTCGGGTCCGCACCCCCCACGCCGTCATCGGTGACGCGAATCCGAAGGGTGGCGTCGACACACCTCGCGTCGACCTCGGCCCGCGAAGCCGACGCGTACTTGGCCACGTTCGCCAGCGCCTCCGAGACGACGAAGTAGGCAGTCGCCTCGACCGCAGGCGGAAGGCGCCGATCGGGTCGCGCGATGACCTCGACCGGCACCCCGGAGCGTGCCGCCAGGGCACCGATCGCCTCGCCCAGGCCCGCCTCGGTCAGGATCGCCGGATGAATGCCGAGTGCGAGCTCGCGCAGCTCGGTCATCGCCGCCTTCAGTGCGGCCGCGGCGTCGTCGGCGGCCGCGATCACGTCGGGGCTGGGCTGCCCGTGGCTCGTGAGCCGCGCGCGGAGCAGCCGAAGTGCCAGCGCGACTGCGACCAGGTGCTGCTGCGCGCCGTCGTGCAGGTCGCGCTCGAGCCGGCGCCGCTCCGCGTCCGTGGCCTGGACGAGCCGTGCGCGGGAGCGGCGGATCTCGGCCTCGGCCGCGCGCTGATCAGTGAAGTCCCGGATGATCGCCGTGACCTCGTCCGGCCCGCTGGGGGCCAGCCGCGCCTCGAGCTCGCGCCGGCCACCGGGCAGGTCCAGCGAGAAGTCGAATGTCTGCGACCCTCCCTCGTCGAGCGCGCGGGCCGCTGCCTCCAGCGCTTCGTGGCGCGTCGCTGACTGGAGCAGTCCGCTGCGAACGTCGTCGTGCACCGCAGCCGTCGCTGCCCAGCGCGAGCCGCGGGCCGAGGCCGTCGCCCCCGCGTCCAGCCGCCGGCCGTCCCGCGTGAACCGGAGCATCGGGTCCGGGATCGCATCGACGAGCGCCTGCAGGCGGTGCTCGCTCTGTCGATAGAAGCCGATCAGCAGCGCAACCGGGATGGCGGCAGGTGCGAGGTCCTTGATCGCGATCAGCAGCTCGGCCGTCGTGTCGGGCACCTCGGCGATGCGCCGGACGATGTTGATCACGACTGTCACGATGAACACCCCGCCCGCCACGAGCACCGGCGTCAGGTCGCGGCGGGTGCGGGGTGGTGCGACGATCCAGCGCCGGATGACCAGGGTGCTGGCCATGATGCCCAGCGTCAGCCCGGCGTAGAGGCCGTTGCTGCCCTCGTTCAGCAGCAGTGGCGTCGTCGGGAACAGGTTGGCGGTGTTGATCGCCGTCGTGCCGATCAGCATGATCGCGATCCCGATGCGGTCGATCGCGTCGCCGAGGATCCCGCTCGGGTAGGAGAGCACGAGCGTGAGCAGGAAGACCGCAGACAGGTCCTCGAGGGCCAGACCGATCTCGCCCACGTACGGGATGGGTGCGCCGGCGACAGCCTGCATGAACCAGGTGAGACCGACGGCCGTCATCTTGGCGCCAGTGCGGTTGGCCGGCGCGTGAGCCCAGATCGTGAGCCCGCCGTAGAGATACGTGAGCCCGATGGCCAGCTGGAGCAACCCGGCGCTCGGCGATCCGCCGTTCCCGAGCGCGATCCATTCGGCGGCCACGGCCCACAGGGTGCCGAGCACGCCGACCACGAGACGCACTGTCCGGCCGCGCATGGCGAGACTCTGACATATCGGGATATCGATGAGATCAGGGTCAACCCCAATCGCGGGGCGAGATCGCAGGTCCGATCCACCCCGGGCCGGCCGGCCGCGCCACGGCGGCCATCAAACCGCTCGCGCGTGTTGCCGGCGATCAGCGCTGGACGCGCGCTCCCGAGCGCCGCATGACCGCCTCGACATCGGCCAGCGTCGCCATCGAGCTGTCACCCGGGCGTGGTCATCGCCAGCGCCCCATGCGCGACGCCGTAGTCAAGCGCGCGCTCGGGCGGCAGCTCACTGCAGCAGGCCGTAGATGAAGCCAGCGGCAAACGAATCGCCACCACCCACCCGGTCGAGGATCTCGAGCCCGTCCATCGGTTGTGCCCGGATCAGCGACCCGTCCGCGTAGCACGCCGCGCCCCAGTCGTTGCGGCTCGCGGTCGTCGCGCGGCGGAGTGTGGTGGCCACGACCGCGAGGTTCGGATAGCGTCCGGTGACCGTCGCCATCATTCGTCCGTACGCCGCAGGGTCGAGCGCATCGACGGCCTCGGCATCGGCGGCCCGGGCCTCGCCGTCCGGCGAGGGTGGATCGACCTCGAACCCGAGCCCGAGCGTGAAGTCCTCCTCGTTGCCGAACAGCACGTCAACCAGCGGCACCAGCCGGCGATTGACCTCGCGCGCTTGCTCCGGCCCGCCGATCGTCTGCCACAGCGATGGCCGGTAGTTGAGGTCGTAGCTCACGATCGTCCCGTGCCGGCGGGCGGCCGCCATCGCCTCGGCGACGACCTCGCCGGTCGTCTCCGACAGTGCCGCGAAGATCCCGCCCGTGTGGAACCAGCGACTGCCCTCGGCCCCGAAGATCGCGTCCCAGTCGACATCGCCCGGCCGGAGCTGCGAGGCGGCCGTGTGCCCGCGATCGGACATGCCGAGCGCCGCCCGCACGCCGAAGCCCCGCTCGGTGAAGTTGAGGCCGTTGCGGACGCTGCGCCCCACGCCGTCGTAGGGGACCCATCGGAGATGGTCCAGGTCGACGCCGCCCTGCCGCATCAGATCCTCGACCAGCCGTCCGACGGCGTTGTCGGCGAGCGCGGTGACCATGCCCGTCCGGAGCCCGAAGCAGCGGCGCAGGCCCCGGGCGACGTTGTACTCGCCGCCGCCTTCCCAGGCACGGAACGAGCGGGTCGTCGCGATCCGCTCCTCGCCCGGGTCGAGCCGCAGCATGACCTCGCCCAGCGCCACCAGGTCCCAGCGAACGCCTGCGGCGGGCCGGATCGTCAGCGACGGCATGGCTCGATCTCCCGCTACCCGAGGATGCGATCCAGATCGGCCGACCCGAGCAGCCCACGATCCAACGCGGCCCGGTAGCACTCGATCGTACGGCGGACACCGACGGCGAGGTCGGTCTCGGTGACGGCCCCGATGACTCGCTGGAGCGAGCCGCCGTCGAACCCGGCGGGGAAGGGCATGATCGCGTCCTCGGCCGTGATCCGTCCGGCGGCTTCGGGTGCCACGGCCTCGATCGCGTGCACGATCTGGTCGATCCCGAACAGGCTGCCGCCGATGTTGTACACCGACGCACCCTGCGCGGGTAGCCGGGCGGCCCGGACGAACACCCGTGCCACGTCCTCTGCGAACTGGAACTGGTACCGGCCGCTGAACCCGATCCGGTACGCACGACCGGCGGCTGCCGCGATCATCGCCACGGTCGGCTTCGAGGTCACGCCCTGGTCGCGACCGGGCCCGTACGCCGAGTGGGGGCGCAGACCGATGCTCGCGACGCCCTCGTTCGCCCACCAAACCCGCGCGCTCTGCTCATTGGCGACCTTGTACACGCCGTAGTGCGAGGTCGGGAACAGCGGGTCATCGTCGTCGACGATCGGGTGCGCGTACTGTGCGGCGGGTCCGTAGACGGCGGCGCTGCTGGCATAGATCACGGGCCCGATGCCGAGCCGTCGCGCCACCTCGAACACGGCCAGCGTGCCCGACACGTTGACACGGGCGCCCTCGAGCGGATCGGCCGCGCACAGCGGCAGCTGCATGCCCGCGAGATGGATGATCCGATTCGCGCCCGCCCGCCGGGCCGCGGCCTCCAACACGTCCACGTCGGCGAGGTCACCCTCGGCCAGCGTGACGCGTGCCAGCTCCTCGTCGGACAGGATGAGCTGCAACCGGTCGAGCCGGCGGTGGGCCGTCAGGACGGTCACCCGTATCCCGGCCCGTACGAGCTCGCGCACGACCCAGGCGCCGATGCACCCCGTCCCGCCGGTGACGAGGAACGACTCGGCGCCGCCGCTCATCGGGCTTGCCATCGCGTCCCTCCTGGAGCTGCCCGCTCGCGCCTTGTCAGGCGATCACGTCGTAGCCGATGACGTCCATGCCCTCGTGGAGGGCGTTGAGCTCGGGCTGCAGCGCCTGGTGGACCGGGGACGTGCGCCAGCCGGCCGCCGACTCCGGGTCGGTGAACCGAAGCGCCATCTGGAACCGTGTCGGCGCTTCGATCTCGCGCAACAGCTCGACCCGCACGTAGCCGGGCGCCTTCGCCATCTCGGGCTTGTAGGTCTCGTTGAAGAACCGCTCGAACGCAGCGGCGTTGGCAGCCGGGACCTGGAAGGTGACGTGGCGCTCGATCATCGAGGGTCTCCCGTGTGTCCGGGTCCGCGCGGCACAGCCAGGAGGGCTGCCAGGACGCCGCGGGACATGGCCTGATGCTGTTGGCCGATCTTGTTCAGTGCGGTCGATGGTGAGCCATCCACCGACTGTGGTAAGGTGGCCTGACCAGCCTACCACAGTGGCCGGTCGGCGGTCGCTGGTGCAACCGGCAGGCGATGGATGACAGGAGTGACGTGGGCGAGGTCGACGTCGGGCACCTGCGGACGACGAGCGTGTCGATGGATGGTTTCGGCGCGCTCCGGCCCCGGAGCACGCTGCCCGAGGAGATCGCCGGACGCCTGCTGGCACTGATCCGGGACCAGGAGCTGCGCCCCGGCGATCGGCTGCCTGCCGAGCGCGATCTGGCGCGGCGTCTGGGTGTCAGCCGGCCCGTGCTGCGCGAGGCGCTGCGCGCGCTGTCCCTGATGAAGGTGGTCGACATCCGCCAGGGCACCGGCACCTATGTCACGTCGCTCGAGCCGAAGCAGCTGATCTCGCATCTCGACTTCGCGTTCTCGAGCGATGAGACGGCCCTGACGAAGGTGTTCGAGGCACGGCGCGTCGTCGAGACGGGCAACGTCCGGTTCGCCGCCCGGCGGCTGTCGGACGCGGGCCTCGACGAGCTGGGGGAGCTGCTGGCGCAGCTGGTCGCGGCGGTCGATGACCCGGAGCGGTTCAGCGAGGTGGACATCGCGTTCCATGACGCGATCTGCGCCGCCGCGGACAACTTCATGCTCGCGCAATTCATGACGATCGTGGACACGCTGGGCAAGGTCAGCCGCCAGCGGACCGGCGGTCTGCGCGAGATCCGAGAGACCACCGTGAGCGACCATCGGCGGATCGTCGACGCGCTGCGAGCGCGAGATCCCGACGCGGCGGAGCGGGCGATGCGCGGGCACCTCGATCATGTCGAGCGGGCCCTGCACGCGATGAGCGGCGAAACGTCGGCGGGGGACCGCGTCTCGGCCGCCGGAAACGATGCGTCCACCGGCGCCAGCGCCGTGGGTGAGGGTTCGCGAGCCGTGGGCGAGGGTTCGCGATGAGGATTGCCGGCCATCGCGATCTCGCCGCATCCCGACCCGTCGTGTTCGAGGCGATCCAGGACCCGACCGTGCTGCTCGCCTGCATCCCCGGCTGTGAGGCCGTCGAGCGAGACAGCCCGACCGACTACCGGGCACGGATCGCGATCCGGCTGCCCGGCATCGCGGGGTCGTACGAGCTGGTCGTGCGGGTCGCCGATGCGCAACCGCCGGCCACATGCCGGCTCGAGGGGCACGTCCAGGGTCGGCCCGGCACGATCGCCGGGCTCGCCACGCTCGAGCTGATCGAGACGGTCGGTTCCGGTACCCGCCTGGTATACGTGGCCGACGCCCGGATCGAGGGGCCGCTCGCGTGGCTCGACACGGGCCTGATCGAGCGGCTGGCACGCACCATCCTCGACCAGGGGCTGGCCCGCCTGGATCAGCAGCTCGGGCGCCGCACGGACGCACCCGGGACCATGGCCGACGACGTCGAGACCGACGGCATGGGGGTGGCATCGTGAACGCAAGCATGGAGGCGGACGCGTGGGCGTGATCGAATACTTGCGACCGGCGTCCGTGGGCGACGCGGTCGAGCTGCTGAGCCGTCACGGACCCGACACGCTGGTGATGGCCGGCGGAACCATCGCCATGCCGCTCATCAACGACGGGATCTCCGCGCCCGAACGCGTCATGAGCCTCCGTGCGGCGGGACTCGACACGCTGGATCGATCGCCCGGCCTGATCCGGATCGGGGCCACCTGCCCGCTCCAGCGACTGCTGGAGATCGATGAGCTGCCGATCGTCCAGCAGGCCGCCAGGCAGACGGGCAGCTGGGCGATCCGGAACATGGGCACGGCGGGCGGCAACCTGTTCGCACCCCCGCCGGCGGGCGACGTGACGGTCGCGCTGCTGGCCCTCGATGCCACGGTCATCGTGGTCAACCCGGCGGAGCAGCGTGAGATCCTGCTGGAGGCGTTCCACACCGGGTTCATGACCAACGTGCTCGGGCCGAACGAGCTCGTCGCCGAGATCCGGGTCGTACCGCCGTCGGGGATCAGCGCGTTCCACCGGCTCGGACGTCGCCAGGCGAGCACCCCGGCGGTGGTGACGGTGGCCGCCCGGACGAGGCTCGAGGCCGGACGTGTCGCCGAGGCACGGATCGCCCTGGGCGCGGTCGGCCCGCACCCGTTCCGGGCCCGTTCCGCGGAGGCGGTCCTGACCGGATCGTCGCTCGACGCGCCATCGATCGCGGCCGCCGCCGCGGCCGCGGCCGATGAGGCCGACCCGGCCACGGACGGCATCGCGACCGACTGGTACCGGCGCCGGATGACACGGCTGTACGTGGAGCGAGCATTGACGGACATCGCGACCCGGCACGCAGGAGGCGCCGCATGACCGCGACCATCGTGACCTTCGCGCTCGGCGACCGGCAGGTCGAGGTCATGGCTCGTCCCTTGACCACGCTCCAGGTCGTGCTTCGCGACCAGCTCGGCCAGACGGCGACCAAGGACGGCTGCCGGCAGGGCGGCTGCGGTAGCTGCACCGTGCTGCTGGACGGCGAGCCCGTGCTGTCGTGCCTGCTCCCGGTCGAGGAGGTGGCCGGCCGGCGAGTCGATGTCGTGGAGACGATCACACCGGCCCAGGGCCTCCATCCCCTCCAGCAGGCGTTCCTCGATGCGTACGCCACGCAGTGCGGCTACTGCACGCCGGGCATGATCATGCTGGGCGTCGGGCTGCTCGGCCACAACCCGCACCCGACACGCGACGAGATCGTCGAGGCGATGAGCGGCAACATCTGTCGCTGCACCGGCTACTCGCCGATCGTGGCCGCCATCGATGCAGCCGCGGATGCTGTCGGCGATCCGGATGCGGCCGGGGCGGTGGCGCGATGACCGCCCTGCGCAGCGTCGGCCAGTCGATCGCCCGCAGCGACGGCGTGGGCCACGTCACCGGGCGTACGCAGTACGCCGCCGACCTGAGCTTCCCCGGCATGCTCCATCTCAAGATGGTCCGCAGCCCCGTGCACCATGCCCGGCTCAAGGGCGTGGATCTGCGCGAGGCGGCGTCGGTCCCCGGGTTCGTCCGGGCGCTCACCCATACCGACGTCCCGCACAACCTGTACACGATCCTCACCCTCATCGGCGTCGAGCCCGAGGAGGAGTTCGTGCTGGCCGAGGATCGCGTGCGCTACCTCGGCGAGCCGATCGTCGCGATCCTCGCCGAGACCGAGCCGGCCGCGATCGAGGCCGCGTCGAAGGTCCGCCTCGACCTGGAGGAGCTGCCCGCGGTGTTCGACGTCGAGGAGGCGTTGAAGCCCGATGCGCCGGTCGTCACCCACTGGGGCGACAACACCTTCAAGTACGAGGGCCACGATTGCCGGCGCGTGCGCCTGGGCGACGTCGAGCAGGGGTTTGCCGATGCCGACCTGATCGTCGAGGCTCGCTACGACTCGAAGCCGATCGAGCAGGCGCCGATCGAGACCACGGCCTGCATCGCCAGGCCGGAGCCGGACGGCCGGATCACCGTCTACACCAACACGCAGGCCCTGTACTTCAGCCTCGACAACACCTCGATCATCCTCCAGACCCCGCCCAACAGGCTCCACTTCGTGGGCGGCACCGTGGGCGGTGGGTTCGGCGGCAAGGTCGACGTCATCGTCGAGCCGCTGGCCGCGCTGGGCGCACAGCTGACCAACCGGCCGGTGAAGTACCGCTACAGCCGGGCGGAGGAGATGCGCGTCTCGTCGACCCGTAGCGCCTGGCGGATCTACATCAAGGACGGGGTGATGCGCGACGGGCGGATCATCGCGCGCAAGGTCACCAGCTACGCGGATTCGGGTGCCTACGCCCGGCAGACCCCGTACGCGCTGACCAAGCACGCCGCGAACGTCGGCGGTCCGTACCTGATCCCGAACGTCTCGATCGACGCCTACTGCGTGTTCACCAACCATCAGCCGACGAGCGCCATGCGCGGCTTCGGCGTGACCATGGGCTCGTATGCCGTGGAGGTGCAGATGGACCGGATCGCGGAGGCGACCGGTCTCGACCCGTGGACCGTCCGGTTCCTCAACGCCTACCGCAACGGCGATCTCCGGCCGCACCGCAAGCATGCGGAGGACGCAACCTTGATCGAGACGATGCAGGCCGCGGCCCGTCTCGTCGGACACGAGCTGCCGCCCGAGCTGATGGCGATGACCTCGGCGCCACGCGCGGCGGAAGGGGATTGACGATGGCCAAGGTGCGCGGCCGCGGCATCGCCGCGGTCAACTACCCGACCGGCATGAACCTGGGCGGCGACCCGTCTCAGGCGCTCGTCCATGCCACGACCATGGGCTCGTTCGTGGTCACGCTGTCCGCAGTCGACCTGGGTCAGGGCCTCAAGACCGTGATCCGCCAGATCGCAGCCGAGACCCTGGGCGTGCCGGACGACACGATCATCGTCGACACCGCCGATACCGACACCGGACCCCACGACATGGGCACGTTCGCCAGCCGCGCGACCCACCGCGTGGGCAACGCCGTGATCGCCGCGGCCACCGAGGCCCGCGAGGCGATGCTCGCGATCGCCGCCGACGAGCTGGAGGCGGCAGCCGCCGATCTCGAGCTCGACGGCGAGGGCTTCATCCGGGTCAAGGGCAGCCCGCATCGCGCGATCAGCGTGTCCGACCTGGCGCTCGCCGCGCATTTCAAGCACGGCCGCGGGATCGCGGGCCGGGGCATGTGGATGAAGCCCAAGAGCGAGGTCGATCCGGAGACGGGCGCCATGGACCCCGATTCCACCGAGGCCCACGCGTGCACGATCGCCGACGTCGAGGTCGATACCGAGACCGGCCGGATCACCGTGCTCGCCATTCGCAGCGCGTACGAGGTCGGGCGGCAGGTCAACCCCGCGCTGGTCGAGGGCCAGATCACCGGGGGCGCGGTCATGGGCATGTCCCACGCACTGTACGAGACCACGAAGCCCTACTACCCGCGCCCGGACCATGCGGCCCGCGACTTCAGCAGCTACCTGATGCCCGGACCGGCGGACCTGCCCGAGATCGAGAGCGTGGTGCTCGAGATCCCGTCCTCGAACGGCCCGTACGGGGTCAAGGGCGTGGGCGAGATGACCGCCAACTCCCCGATCCCCGCGATCGCGAACGCGGTGTACGACGCGATCGGGGTTCGGATCGACGAGCTGCCGATCACGCCCGAGGCCGTGCTCCGGGCGCTGGACTCGAAGACTGCAGCCGGCGGCGCGACCGCGGCTCGAACAGCACAACCGGAGGGCTGACGTGGGCCAGATCACCACCTGGGACGAGTTCCCGACGGTCGAGTACGTGCCCGGCGTGCTGCGCCAGGCGGTTTCGGGCGAGAAGGTCATGATGACCCGGATCATCTACCGTGGCGGGGCCGTGATCCCCGAGCACAGCCACGAGGCCGAGCAGATCATGCTGGTCACGGCCGGGCGGCTGTGGGCCAAGGTCGGCGACGAGGAGGCCGAGGTTGGGCCAGGGGCGCTGATGGTGATCCCGTCGAACACGATCCACGCGTTCCGCCAGCTGGGCGACGAGGATGTGATGTTCTACGAGTGCTTCGCGCCGATCAGGCTCGAGTACCTGGTCGGGTTCAAGGGCCCGGACCCGTCGCTGTCGATGATCAGCAGCGGCCTCAACGGTGGAGGCTCGGCGGAGGTCTGATCTCCGCGGGTGCCCGGGATGGCCCAGATCGCGCCGGTTGCCCCCTGCCGACTCGCAGACTAGCCTTGCCACCAACAGGGCTTTGCCGGCATGCGAGCGAGCCCCGGCGTCCCGGACGGGCGGAGCGATCGCCCGAATTCGCGTGTGTGACGTTCTGACGCTGAGCACGCCAGGGTTTCCCAACCGCCATGCGACAGCCCAGAGGAGCGGCTGATCGGCCCCCATCCGTGACCACCCGCGAGGTACCGGACACGCACCGGTTGCCCGCCCAACCTCACGCCGGTCAGACGCCGACCGGCCCGCAGCAGGAGCCAAGCCGTCGATGACTCAGGAGTCGCCGCTCGTCGGCATCGTCGTCGTGTCGCATTCGCGCCGGATCGCCGAGGGGGTTGTCGAGCTGGCCCGCCAGATGGCGGGGGACGACGTTCCGCTCGAAGGGGTGGGTGGTCAGCCCGATGGCTCGATCGGGACGGATGCCGACGGGATCGGTGCCGCGATCGAGCGGGTGCAGGCCGGTGCCGGCGTGGTCGTGATCGGCGACCTGGGCAGCGCGATCCTGGCGACCGAGAGCGCCGTCGAGATGCTCGGACCCACCCGGACCGGGCCTGTCATCATCTCCTCGGGACCACTGGTCGAAGGTGCCGTCGTCGCGGCCGTCCAGGCCAGCATCGGCCAGTCGATCGAGGAGGTGGTCGCGGCCGCCGACGCGGCGCGCGACCTCGACAAGGGTGTCAACCGATGAGCTCCGTGCGCCTGACAGTTCGCAATCCATCCGGCATCCATGCGCGCCCGGCGGCGCAGTTCGTGAGGACGGCGGGCCGGTTCCGTGCCCGGATCACGGTCGAGAACCTCACCGGCGGCCGCGGGCCTGCCGATGCCAAGAGCATCCTGGCCGTGCTGCCCCTGGGGGTCTCAAAGGGCCACGAGATCCAGGTCACCGCCGACGGCGAGGACGCGGACGAGGCGATCGCCGCGATCACCCGGGCGATCGAGGACGGGCTCGGCGAGACCATCTCGCCGGACGGCTGACCGTGAGCGGCAATCGACCGTACCCGGCCGGCCGTGGTTAGCGCTCGTCAGCTGACCGACCGCGCGAGATCGTCGCGCCGCTACCAGGCGCCGTCGCCGGCCGAGTTCATCTCGTGCCTGGCCGAGGCGCCGTGCTGCGCCGCGATCGTGGCCGACCGGCACCTCGATGCCGCCATCGCCAGCCGTGCACCGATCCTGTTCATTCTCAGGGGCAACGGGCTGGAGCTCGGTCACGTCGTGCGCCGGATCCACGAGGCCGGCAAGCTGGTGGCCGTCCATCTCGATCTCGTTGCCGGGCTGCGCGACGATCCTGTCGGTGTCTCGTGGCTGGCCCGGGCCGAGGTCGACGCCATCATCACCTCGCGTGGCCGGCTGATCCCGCTCATCCGGCAGGAGCGGGTCGTCGCCATCGAGCGGTTGCTCCTGTCCCGGCGAAGTCATCTCGATGCTGCGGTGACCGCGCTGTCGCGCTCGAGCCCGGATATCGTCGAGGTGCTGCCCGGTGTGATCCTGCCGTCGATCGCCCACATGATCCCCCGCTTCGCGGTGCCCGTCCTCGCTGGCGGCTTCGTGCGGACGCCCGCGGACGTGAGGGCCATGCTGGCCGCCGGTGCGGTGGGCGTGACGACGAGCTCGCAGGCGCTGTGGGATCGCAATGGCGGGTAGCGCTCGCGATGCCCGTCTACCGCGCGTGCTGGTGGCCACCAGTGCCCACGAGCCCGTCAGGCCGCCGCCGATCCACGATGTCGGCGTGCTGTTCCGCGACGTCGACCTGCCCGCGCTGCTGACCGCGGCGATGACGACGGACCTGCCGAAGGCCGTCGACCTGGACAGCGTTCGGGGCCTGCGCGCGGACGATGACGCCGTGGCGTTTGTGATGGAGCGGCTGGGCATCCGGATCGTGTTGACGCGCCGGCCGCAGACGGCCCAGCGCGTCGCCGAATGCGGCGGTCTCGCCCTGCTGCGCACGCTCGCCTTCGATTCCACCGGCGTGGCCCGCACGCTGGACAGCCTGCCGCGGACAATCGGGATCGGAGCCGTCGTCTCGCCCGGTCTCGTCCTGCCGCACATGCTCCCCTCGGAGGTGGGGCGCCTGCCGCGGCCGCTGCTCGCCTACGGGTTGATCATGGAGCCGTCAGACGCTCTCGCCTGCCTCGAGCTCGCGGACGGCATCGTCATCGGGCGCGATGTCGCCGACTCGCTCGCCCCGCTGCTCGTCGATCCCGCGTCACCGAACCGGAACCTGCCGACAAGGTATTGACAACCGTACCATCGAGGGAGTAGAACCCGTTCACCCCTACCTCGGGACGATGAACGGACAAGTCCCGTCTTGGCAGTGATGTCAAGGCGCGGACTTTTTCTTTTGTCTCCGATCGTGGGGGCGGCACCCATGTCGGCCGCCAACGCTTCTGCCAGAGGAGGTCTGAATGTAGCTTGCCGGGGAGACCTTCCTGTCCGAGGAGCTCGGGGTGGTCACACGGCACCCGACGGGTCATGGGAGCATCGCCGGTGCACCGCTCGAACCGCTCGATGGATGAGGACCGAGGGGTGGACTCGACCGCCTGCGCAACGTCCGTCCTCGCGGTCGCCGGCACCGTCGCTGGTGCGGTTCCGAACCATTCCGAGCCCGCAGCGGGTCCGCGGTGACCCGTCCACGCAGCCACGGTCTCGGTCCACGCTCGCCGGCCCTGACAGGCGCGACGCGGCACCGACAACCGCGACCGGCCAGAGACAGGAAAGCGGGCTCCTCCCAACCAATCTCCGCGTCTCCATGTCATGGCAGTCGCTTAGATAGCCAACCTCGCGTAGAGGGAGAGGGAGCATGACACCAGAGAAATTCGTGGCCGAGCTGCTCGGCACCTTCACACTGATCCTGCTCGGTGACGGTGTGGTGGCCGGCGTGTTGCTGGCCAAGTCCAAGACCAACCAGCTGACCGGCGTCGGGAACTCCAACGGCTGGATCGTGATCACCTTCGGATGGGGCATGGCCGTGTTCGCCGGCATCTCGATCGCCGGCCTGACGAGCGGGGCCCACATCAACCCGGCGGTGACCGTCGCCGTGTTCCTCGATAGCCTCGCGAACAACGGCTCGTTCGGCGTCGACCAGCTGATCGGCTACTGGGTTGCGCAGCTCATCGGGGCGATGCTCGGCGCCGCGGTCGTCTTCCTGCACTACTACCCGCACTGGAAGGAGACGGAGGATCCGGGCCTCAAGCTCGCCGTGTTCTCCACCGTGCCGAACATCAGGAACCCGACCTGGAACCTGGTGTCCGAGATCATCGGCACCTTCGCGCTCGTGTTCGTCGGCTTCAGCCTGTCAGGTGGCGCTCCGCAGATCGGCGGCGCGCTCGCCTGGGGCCTGCTGGTTCTGGCCATCGGCCTCAGCCTCGGCGGCACGACGGGATACGCGATCAACCCGGCCCGTGACCTCGGGCCGCGGATCATGCACGCGATCCTGCCCATCCCGGGCAAGGGTGACAGTGACTGGGGCTACTCCTGGATCCCGGTCGTCGGTCCGCTCATCGGCGGCGCGCTCGGCTGGCTCGTCTGGAACTACCTGGGCGTGCAGTACATGCTCAAGGCCGTCTCCTAGTCAGCGGCCACGGTTGGCTGCCGCGCGACTCACGTCGTCGCGGCGGCCAACCTCGATGACAGCGTGCCCGTTTTCGCTGCAGTCCATGCCTGCGGGCAGGGGAGCAACCTATGAAGAAGCTCATCAACACTCCGGATTCCCTGGTCGACGACGAGCTCGCCGGCATGGCCGCGGCACACGGGGATCTGATCAGGATCGAAGAGCCCAACATCGTCGTGCGCAGGGACGCGCCGCGACCGGGCAAGGTCGGTGTGATCTCGGGCGGTGGCTCGGGTCACGAGCCGATGCACGGCGGCTTCGTCGGTATGGGCATGCTCGACGCAGCCTGCCCGGGCGCGGTGTTCACCTCACCCGTTCCGGATCAGATGCTGGCCGCCACGAAGGCCGTCAACGGCGGCGCGGGTGTGCTGCACATCGTCAAGAACTACACCGGCGACATCATGAACTTCGAGATTGCGGCCGAGCTGGCCGGGGCCGAGGGGATCGATGTCGAGGCGGTCGTCATGGCCGACGACGTGGCCGTCAAGGACTCGCTGTACACGGCGGGTCGGCGGGGCGTGGGCGGCACCGTGCTGGCCGAGAAGATCGTCGGCGCGGCAGCCGAAGCCGGCGCCGATCTGGCCACGGTCAAGGCGCTGTGCGAGAAGGTGCAGAACAACGTCCGGTCGATGGGCATGGCGCTCACCTCGTGCACCGTTCCCGCCGCCGGCAAGCCGACGTTCGACATCGGCGACGACGAGATGGAGATCGGGGTCGGCATCCACGGTGAGCCGGGACGTGAGCGGCGCAAGCTGGCCACGGCCGACGAGATCACCGAGGTGCTGGCCGGGCCGGTGCTCGACGACATGCCCTTCCAGAAGGGCGATCGCGTGCTCGCGTTCGTCAACGGCATGGGCGGCACCCCGCTCATCGAGCTGTACGTCGTCTACAACAAGCTCGCCCAGATCGTCGCCGATCGCGGCATCACGATCGAGCGCAACCTGGTCGGCAACTACATCACCTCGCTGGAGATGGCCGGCTGCTCGATCACGCTGCTCAAGCTCGACGACGAGCTCGTGCGCTACTGGGATGCACCGGTCGACACGCCGGCGCTTCGCTGGGGCGTCTGACCGGTGGGCATCACGACCGCCGAGCTCGCCACGATGCTCGAGACGTTCGCGGATCGCATTCGTGCTGCCCGCGAGGAGCTGACCGAGCTCGACTCGGCGATCGGCGATGCCGACCACGGCATCAACATGGACCGCGGCATGACCGCCGTCCGGGAGATCCTGCCAGGGCTCTCGGACGGCGATGCCGGGACGCTGTTCAAGCAGACCGGCATGAAGCTCATCTCGACTGTCGGCGGGGCGAGCGGCCCGCTGTACGGGACGCTGTTCCTGCGTATGGGGACGGCGCTGGGCGAGGCCCGCGAGGTCACCCCCCGCCAGCTCGCAGATGCGCTGCGGGCCGGTCTCGAGGGTGTGGTTCAGCGAGGCAAGGCCGGGCTCGATGACAAGACGATGGTCGACGCCATGACGCCGGCCGTCGAGGCGCTCGAGGCAGGCGTCGATACGGACCCCGGGGCGGCGCTCGCCGCTGCGGCCACCGCCGCGGCGGGTGGCCGCGATCGGGTCACGCCACTGGTCGCCCGCAAGGGTCGCGCAAGCTACCTGGGCGAGCGCTCCGCGGGGCACCAGGATCCCGGTGCAACCAGTACCACGATCCTGTTCGAGACGCTTCGCGACACGCTGGGGACGGTCGGCTGATCAGCCAATGACCGGCGACAAAGGAGAACACGCATGACGCAATACGTTGGCGCGCTCGATCAGGGCACGACCAGTACCCGGTTCATGATCTTCGATCACTCGGGCCAGGTCGTCGCCATCGATCAGAAGGAGCATGAGCAGATCTTCCCGAAGCCGGGCTGGGTCGAGCACGATCCCGTGGAGATCTGGACCCGGAGCGTCGAGGTCATCCGCGGCGCCCTCGGCAAGGCCGGCATCAAGGCGTCGGATCTCGCCGCCGTCGGGATCACCAACCAGCGCGAGACCGCCGTCGTATGGGATCGGCGCACCGGCAAGCCGGTGTGCAACGCGATCGTGTGGCAGGACACCCGCACCGACGTGACGATCAACAAGTTCGCCGAGGACGGCGGCCAGGATCGGTTCCGGGCGAAGGTAGGCCTGCCGCTGGCGACCTACTTCTCGGGTCCCAAGGTCCGCTGGATCCTGGACAACGTCGCGGGCGCCAAGGAGGCTGCGGACGCCGGGCACCTGATGTTCGGCAACATCGACACCTGGTGCATCTGGAACCTCACCGGCGGCGTCAACGGCGGCGTCCATGTCACCGACGTGACCAATGCCAGCCGCACGATGCTCATGAACCTCGAGACCCTCGATTGGGACGACGAGATCCTGGGCATCATGGGCATCCCGCGCTCGATGCTGCCCACGATCAAGGCCTCGTCCGAGGTCTACGGCAAGGCCACCGGCGATCTCGCCGGCGTGCCCGTCGCAGGCGACCTCGGTGACCAGCAGGCGGCCCTGTTCGGGCAAACGTGCTTCAGCGTCGGCGAGGCGAAGAACACGTACGGCACCGGCTGCTTCATGCTCATCAACACGGGCACCAAGCTCGTGCCCTCGAAGAGCGGCCTGATCACCGGCGTCGGCTACAAGATCGGCGACCAGCCGGCCGCCTACATGCTCGAGGGCTCGATCGCGATCACCGGCGCCCTCGTGCAGTGGCTGCGCGACAACCTGGGCATGATCGCGGCGTCGCCCGACATCGAGGCCCTGGCGGCCACGGTCGAGGACAACGGCGGCGTGTACTTCGTGCCCGCGTTCTCGGGCCTGTTCGCCCCGTACTGGAAGAGCGAGGCGCGCGGCGTCATCGCCGGCCTCACCCGCTACGTGAACAAGGGCCACATCGCCCGGGCGGTGCTCGAGGCGACGGCCTGGCAGACCCGCGAGGTCTACGACGCGATGAACGCCGACTCCGGCGTCACGCTGACGGCCCTCAAGGTCGACGGCGGCATGGTCTACAACGACCTGCTGATGCAGTTCCAGTCCGACGTCCTGGGCGTGCCGGTCATCCGGCCGAAGGTCGCCGAGACGACGGCCCTGGGCGCGGCGTACGCGGCCGGCCTGGCCGTCGGCTTCTGGAACGCCGTCGAGGATCTCCGGGCGAACTGGGCCAAGGACAAGGAGTGGTCTCCGAAGCTCGATTCGGCAACGGTCGGCAAGGAGTACGGCTTCTGGAAGAAGGCCGTGACCCGGACCTTCGACTGGGTCGAGCACTAGAACGCGGGTTCAGGGGCCGCCGGCGGCGACGCCGCCGGCGGCCCCTGCTCGCTGGTGCCGGGTGCGGGCGCGCACGCCCCGCACCGGCACACCTGGACACCTGACACATGAACGAGGCACCGACCACAAGGCCATCAGCCCACATCGTGATCGTCGGTGGCGGGGGCACTGGAGCGGCGCTCGCGCACGATCTCGTGCTTCGCGGCCTGCGGGTCACGCTCGTGGAGCGCGGCGAGGTCACATCGGGGACGACCGGCCGCCATCACGGACTGCTCCACAGCGGTGCGCGGTACGCCGTCAACGACGCGACGGCCGGGGCGGAGTGCATCCAGGAGAATCAGATCCTGCGGCGCACGGCCCCCGGCACGTTCGAGGAGAACGACGGCCTGTTCGTCGCCCTGACCGAGGAGGATCGCGAGTACGGACGCAAGCTCGTCGCGGCGTGCGAGGAGGCCGGCATCCCGGCTCGCGAGCTGACCACGGCGGAGACGCTGCGCCTCGAGCCCGGTCTCAATCCCGATCTGCTGTGGTCGCTTCAGATCCCCGATGCGACGTTCGATGCGATGCGCCTGCCGCTGCGCTGGTTTGCGACCGCGAAGCACAACGGCGCGGTCATCCGGCCGTTCACCGAGGTGATCGACGTCGTCAGCGCCAACCGTTGCGTGTCGGGTGTGGTCGTGCGTGACCATACCGATGGCCGCGAGTCGACGATCACCGGCGACATCGTCGTCAACGCCACGGGGCCGTGGAGTGAGTCGGTCGCCACCATGGCCGGGGTCGAGGTGCCCGTCCAGCCGTCGCCGGGCGTCCTGCTCGCGATCCGGGGTCGCGTGTGCAACATGGTGGTCAACCGGTGTCATCCGTCGGGCGACGGCGACATCCTGGTCCCCCAGCGTGGCCTGACGGTCGTGGGCACCAGCTCGTGGCTGGTGGACCACCCCGACGACCTGGGCGTGCCCGAGGACCATGTCGAGGCGATGTACCGGGAAGGCTCGCTGCTGGCACCCTCGGTTCGGACCGCCGAGCAGCGGGCAGCCTGGTCCGCCGCACGGCCGTTGATCGGGAGCCGGGGCGGATCGACGGGGCGCGAGCTCAGCCGGACGTTCCAGTGCTTCGACCACGCGGAGGACGGCGTCGAGGGTTTCGTGACCATCTCGGGCGGCAAGGCGACGACCGCGCGCGCGATGGCCGAGAAGACGGCCGATGTCGTGTGCGCGAAGCTGGGCATCGACCGGCCATGCCAGACGCGCGATGTCGTGCTGCTGCCCCACACCGCCTACTACCTGAACTGAGCCAGACGATGACCGAGCACGCAACCCTCGAACCACGATCGACCACCCCGGCCGGCGGCGCGAAGCGCGAACGAACCGTGACCTTCCGCGTGTCCCGCTCGAAGCGCGGCGAGCAACCGCATCTCGACACGTTCCAGGTGCCGGTCGAGGCGCGGACGACGGTGCTCGACGGGCTCGTCTCGATCCGTCGCCACCAGGACCCGACGCTCCTGCTCCGGCACTCGTGCTTCCACGCGTCATGCGGTACGTGTGCGATGCGGGTGAACGGCCGGGAGAGCCTGGCCTGCGTGACGAAGCTCGAGGACCTCGGTGGCGACACGGTGACGGTCGAGCCGATCGCCAACGCCGGCGCCGTCGTCAGCGACCTGGTCGTCGACATGTCGGCATTCTTCGAGCGCTACGCACCGATGGGCCGGCCCCTGATCCGTGACAGCGAGCTGGGTCCGGGATCGCGGCCGGCGGAGGGCGTGGAGCGGCTCGGTCGGTTCGAGGACTGCATCGAGTGCGGGATCTGCGTGTCTGCCTGCCCGATCAGCGCCACCGATGCGCGCTATCTAGGCCCGGCCGCGCTGGCGGCCGCCTGGCGGGTCGTCGCCGAGCCTCGCACCGCTGACGCCGAGCGGGCGATGGCGCTCGCCGATGTCGACCACGGGATCTGGCGCTGCCATACCGCGTTCGAATGCACCGAGGCCTGCCCCTCGAACGTGGATCCCGCGGGTGCGATCATGCGGCTGCGCCGGAATGCGGCGCGACGACGGCTGGGCGGACTGCTCGGCGGGACGAGGAGCGATCGATGACCGACGAACGAGCGGCGAGGACGGCGCCCGTCGCGCGGCCGGTCGACCGGCCCGTTCGGCGCCGCGGCCCGGTGAGCTGGGTTGATCTGCGAGGCCGGCGGCTGGGCGGCTGGGCGTTCATCCTCAACCGCGCGACCGGGCTGGGGGTGCTGCTCTACCTCTACCTGCATCTGGTCGTGCTGTCGATGCTGGCCGGCGGACCGGATTCATGGGACGGGTTCATTGCCATCGCGACCAACCCGCTGTTCCTGCTGCTCGACGTCGTGCTGCTGTTCGGGTTGCTGGCCCACGGTCTCAACGGGATCCGGGTCAGCCTGGTCGGTCTCGGGATCGTCGTCGACCGCCAGCGCGCGCTGTTCGTCGCGTTCTTCATCATCGGGTTCATCGTGTTCCTGATCGGCGCGCGTACGGATCTTCGGTGAGACGGGAGGGGCTCGATGAGCGGCTCCGCGGACGCCCGTCACGGTGCGATCGCCCAGTCCACGGTGCGTCGATGCCGATCCGACCCGGGATGAGCCCGCGGTGCGCGGCGCGGGTACCGTCGGCTGGTTCATCCAGGTGGTCACCGGCGCGCTGGTCCTGGTGCTCGTGACCCTGCACATGATCGCCAACCATTTCATCGTGCCCGGTGGCCTGCGCGACTTCCACGACGTCGTCGAGTACCTGCGGACGCCGATCATCCTGGTCCTCGAGGTTGCATTCCTGGTCGTCGTGACCTGGCACGGGCTGCTGGGTCTTCGAGCGGTCCTGTTCGACTTCGGGCTGAGCCCGCGGACCGAGCGCGCGATCACCTGGATCCTGACGGTGGTCGGGATCGCGACCGTCGCATACGGCCTGTGGCTCACCTCGGTCGTCATCGGCTGGGCGTGACCGTCATCGCACGCGCTCGCTGATCGGTGCGCATCCTCATCGTCGGTGCCGGCGCCGTCGGCGGGCTGCTGGGTTGGGCCCTGGCGACGGCCGGTGACAGCGTCACCATCGTGCGCCGCGGCCAGGTCGGGATCATTCCCGGCACCATCGCGGTCAGGCGACCCGACGGGTCGCGATCCGTCGCGGAGGTGCAGGTCGCAGGTTTCACCTCGGACGTGGGCGGCGCTGCCCCGGAGGTGGTCGTGGTGGCCGTCAGGCAGCACGATCTGGACGATGCGATCTCCGGTCTCGGGGTCGTGCCCGACGCGATCGTCCTGACGGCCGAGAACGGGATCGGCGCGGAGGAGACGGTCGCGGCGGTGCGCGGGGAGCGGCCGCAGCTGGCCGCGTCGCTCACCGCGGCCGTGGAGCGCGACCCGGACGGGACGGTGACCTGGCTGCGTCGCGGCGGGATCGCGCTGGCCCCCGTCCACGGTGACGTGGACGGTGCCGGTCGGCACCTGGTGGCAGGCTTCTCGAGGGCCGGGTTGCCCGCGAGCTGGATGAGCGACGCGCCATCGATGAAATGGTCCAAGCTGGTGGCCAACCTGGTCGCCAACGCCACCAGCGCGCTGCTGGACCTGGATCCGGCGACGATCTACGGTGACCGACGCCTGTTCGCGCTGGAGCGCCGGCAGCTGCTCGAGGCGCTGCGGGTGGTCGATGCGCTCGGTCTTCGAGTGGTTGACCTGCCGGGTGCGAGCGTGACCTGGCTGGCACGCGGCGTGCGGCTGCCCGAGCCGCTGGCCAGGTTGGCGCTGGGTCGCGTGGTTGCCGGCGCACGTGGCGGCAAGGATCCGTCCCTCCGGATCGCGCTGTCGGCCGGGGCGCTGACCGAGGTGGACTGGCTCAATGGCGCGGTGGCACGAGCGGCGACCGAGGCCGGGCTCCACGCGCCGGTGAACGAAGCACTCGCCCGACTCGTTCGCGAGGCGAGCGCCGACCCCGCCCGACGGGCATGGTTCCGCCAGCGACCTGACCGCCTGCTCGACGCGGTCCGGGCTCGCTGAGCGCGATGACATCCGTCCGGCAACGAGCTCGGGACCGACGGGCGCCGCTGGCTATACTCGCCGGCAATGGATGCCGGCACAGTCGTCCTGGCCGTCGCGACGGTCGCCGCCGCCTACTTCATCGGCGGGATCCCGTGGGGGATCGTCGTCGCCCGGATCATCGGTGGTCCGGATCCCCGAACGCTGGGCAGCGGCCGCACGGGCGGTGCGAACACGATGCGCGCGATCGGCCCCAGGGCGGCGCTCGTGGCCGGCTTGCTGGATGCGGCCAAGGGCTCGGTCAGCGTCCTGCTCGCGATCGCGCTGGGGATGCCGCCGATCGTCCAGGCGGTTGCCGCCCTGGCGGCGATCGTGGGTCACAGCCGCTCCCCCTATATCGGGTTCAAGGGTGGACGTGGCGTGGCCCCGGCCTGGGGCGGGCTGCTCGTGATCCAGCCGGTCATCGCGTTCGCGGTGCTGCCCGTGTTCCTGGGCGTCCTGCTGGTGACGCGGATCAGCTCGCTGGCCTCGCTCTCCACATCGGCCGCGGCGGCCATCGGGCTCATCGCCGCCGTGATCCTGGGCGCCGTTGCGCCTGCCTTCGTTGGCTACGCGGTCCTTGCCGTCGCGCTCATCTGGCTGTTCCATGCCGACAACATCCATCGACTGCTGACCGGCCAGGAGCGTCGGATCGAGTTCCGGGGCGGCCAGCGCTGACGGCCGTACGGCGAGGGAGACGATCATGATGCGAGCGCTCCACGGTGCGCCGGCGTCGAGCGGCGTCGCGCGCGGCCCATGGGTTCGCGTGGCCGCGGCGAGCGCGCCTCCGGGTGGCAGCATCGAGCCGGCCCAGGCGGCACGCGAGATCGAGCGACTGGAGGCTGCGCGTGACGCCGCCGCCGCGGAGCTCGACGCCCTCGCGTCCTCGCTCGAGACCGCGGGTCGCCGGGAGGAGGGTGAGATCTTCGGCGCGCAGGCGATGATGGCCGTCGACCCGATGCTCCTCGACGCGGCCTCGAACGAGGTGCATGCGGGCCACGATGCGATCGGCGCGATCCGGATCGCCGCTCGGAGCGTGGCGGATCAGCTCGAGACGCTGGGCGACGAGCTGCTTGCGGCACGTGCCGCAGACGTCCTCGACGTCGCCGAGCGGATCGCCGCCCGCCTCGCCGGGATCCAGCGCGCCGTCACCCTCGATCGCCCGGCGATCGTCGTGGCCGAGGACATCCCGCCGTCGCTCGCCGCGGGCCTGCCGCGCGATCGCCTGCTGGGTCTTGCGCTGGAGGGCGGATCGCCCACGTCGCACGCCGCGATCCTGGCCCGCGCGTTCGGGATCCCGGCCGTGGTGGGCGTGCCCGGCCTGGTCGAGGTGGCCCATTCGCTGGAGCGCGATGGGCCAGCGGGCGCCGGTCCATCATCGAGCGGCATCTCGCCGGAGGTGGTCATCGACGGTGACACCGGGGAGGTGGTGTTCGATCCCGACCCCGACGCCAGCGCCAGGCTCGAGGCGCGCCGGCAGGCGGCCGCCAACGCCGCGCGCACGGCGCTGGCGGAGGCCGGCCTGCCGTGCGTCAGCCGGGACGGGATCGCGGTCAGCCTGCTGGCCAACATCGGCACGCCCGCCGAGGCCGAGCGGGCGGTTGCGCTCGGCGCCACCGGCGTGGGCCTGTTCCGCACCGAGTTCCTGTTCGTCGAGCGGTCGAGCCCGCCGTCCGAGGAGGAGCAGACGCGTGTGAACCGCCAGATCGTGGAGGCGTTCGCACCCGGGCAGGTCACGATCCGGCTGCTCGACGTGGGCGGTGACAAGCCGATCCCGTACCTGCCGATCGCGCCCGAGGCCAACCCGTTCCTGGGTGTCCGCGCGCTGCGTCTCGCTCCGGAGCGGCCCGAGCTGTTCCTGACCCAGCTGCGCGCCGCCATGCGGTCCGCGGCACCCGTCGATGATCGAGCCATCGGGCGCATCAAGGTCATGGCTCCCATGGTGGCGGACGCGACCGACGTGGACGTGCTGCTCGAGCTCGCTGCCCGCGCGCGCGCGTCGCTCGACGCGGACGGGCTGCCGTACGGTGAGGTGGAGCTGGGCGTCATGCTCGAGATCCCATCCGCGGTGCTGGTCGCCGAGTCGTATCTCGACCGGCTGCGGTTCGCGAGCCTGGGCACCAACGATCTCACCCAGTACACGCTGGCGGCGGATCGCGGGAACGCGGCGCTCGAGCGGTATCGCGATCCGCTCCACCCGGCGGTCCTGCGGCTCATCGCCCACGCGGTCGACGCGGCCTCCGCCACGGGCGCCGAGCTCTCGGTGTGCGGCGAGATGGCCGGTGATCCGGCCGCCGCCCTGGCCCTGGTCGGGCTTGGGGTCACGGTGCTGAGCATGGCGTCGTCAAGCCTGGCGCCGGTCCGGCGCGCCATCCGCGCGGCCGACGCGACCACGCTCCGGGTCACCGCCCGCAAGGCCCTCGACGCGGCATCGGCCGCTGACGTTCGGGCTCGGTTCACGGACCTGCTGCCGGCCGCCGGCTGACGCCGCCGGCCGGGCCCCGGGCGAGCCTCCCGGCCCGCGAAACGACCTACAGCGGGAGCAGCGCCGCCGCGATGCCGGCGATCAGCCCGATCACCAGGCTCGCCAATCCGATCTGCCGGGCACGTGCCAGGTCGCGGGCCTTGTCCGATGGATCGCGGATCTTCTCGACCCGCCCGAGCTCTCCGAAGTTGAACACGCCGCGCGACCCGAACCCGGCGCAGAAGCGAAGCCACGCCTGGAGGTAGCCGGACGCCGCCATGACCGCGGGCACCGCGACCAGGAGCCGCGTCCAGGCCGGGAGCCCGGCGACGATCAGCGCCACGAGCAGCACGATCGATACGGCGAGCCCCACGTGACCCACCCGCCGCCGACGTGCGATCTCCGCCGGACCGATGTTGCACACGCCGGGCTGGTAAGGCTGGGTCCGGTCGGGATCGCCCGGCGCCTGATCGGAGAGTGGTTGGGACGGGGACATGATGGCCATCGGCGTCATCTTCTCGCAACCGTCGGATTGGCGCCAGGACGGTGCGTTTGCCCAGTTGCCACTCGCGCGGTGTCGTCTCAGTTCGGGCCGTCGGCATCAGGCTGCCGTCCGCCGCACCGTGCCCGATGAGACGGACAGGCTCGCGCCGGCGGGCTATCGTTCAGGGATGCTGAACATCTAGCGGCTGACTCGGTCGGCGCCCGTGCCCGGCTGCCCGTGGCGCCGGCCCGGCGCGGCCCGACGGCGCGGAAGGAGCCGGCATGGGCAGGGACTTGCTCGATGGGAAGGTGGCGCTGGTCACCGGCGGTGGCAGCGGTATCGGCGCCGCCGTGGCGTGCGACCTCGCGTCCGCGGGCGCGGCGGTCGTCGTCACGGGTCGCCGGCTCGCCCTGCTCGAGCAGCAGGTCGAGGCGATCGCCGCCGCCGGCGGGCGAGCGTCAGCATGCGAAGCGGACGTGCGCAACTTCGAGTCGGTGCAGGCGGCCGTCGACCATGCGATCGACACCTTCGGACGCCTCGACATCCTGGTGGCCAGTGCCGCGATCGCGGATTTCGGCCCGGTCGAGAAGGCGGACCCGGATCTGTGGGCAGCCGTTGTCCAGACCAACGTGCTGGGGGTGCTGTACGCGGTCCGCGCCGCGCTGCCCCGCTTCTCGGCACAGGGTTCGGGCCACGTGGTGATCGTGTCCTCGGCATCGGGGCGCGAGACGTATGTGGGTGAGCCGGCATACATCGCCACCAAGCACGCCACCGTGGCATTCGCGGAGAGCCTGCGCAAGGAGGTGGCACCGAGCGGGATCCGGGTCACCGTGGTCGAGCCCGGGCTGGTGGAGACGCCGCTCATCCACGTGTATCCGGAGGCCGACTCGCTGGTGCCGGGCGTGGTCCCGCTCGAAGCCGGCGACGTCGCGGCCGTGGTCAAATTCGCGCTCGAACAGCCGCCCAACGTGGACGTGTTCGAGGTCGTCGTGTGGCCCACCACGCAGGTGCTGTAGGCGGTCGAGGGAAGGCGTCCCCGACCGACCGGGGGCCCTGCGCTCAGGCCTGGGATCCCGCCGCTGCGGCGACTCGCTCGGCGTAGGCATCGAGCTCGGCCGCCCCGGTCAGCGCCCCGAGCTCGAGATCGTACGTTCGCGCCTCGCCGGGACCGAGCTCGATGAGCTTGCCCGTGCGCCGAGCGTCGGCTCTCGGGATCGCCGGGTTGGTGCCCGGCTCGAGCGCAACGGCATAGGTGCCCTCGCCCGGCATCCGCCACACCATGAAGTGCGGCAGCTGGTCCGTGCGGAACACCTGATAGACGCCCAGGCCCAGGCGGCGATTGACGATGGCCACCGGCACCGTGCCGTCGGCCGCGGCGGCCGGCTGGTAGTAGAAGCACGCCTCCTGCGCGTTCGCCGTCGGGCCGATCAGCGTGGCGTGGCCCGCGACCTCGGCCCACGGATCGCTCGTCACCTGGCGGGCCGGGACCAGCAGCTCGGCGCCCTCATCGACCACGGGGAACCCTGCGTTGCAGTGGTACAGGAGCATGTGGCTCGTTCGGCTGAACCCGATGTTCCGGACCTCGTCGTGGATGCGCAGTGACGACCGGCCGACCGTCGCCTCGATCCGGCGATGCAGTGTGAGCTGCTCGCCGAACACGGCGGCCTGCAGCACCTCGCCCTCGGCCCACAGGGTGCATTCGTCGCCGTCCCAGCGTTCGCCGTACCCGATCAGGCGTGCCGGCAGCCCGCCGACCCGGCCGTGCAGCCCGTAGCGCACCGTGGTGAACATGTGGGGCTGGTTGAACTGCTCGGCCGTGTCCTCTTCCGCGACCAGCGTGTGATCGAGGCCGCATGTCACGACCATGCCGCCACCCCAGGCACGGAACCAACCCCAGTCGTCAGGCTCGTAGTACCAGGGCCCGACCGTGCCGGGCGGCGCCAGCCAGCTCAGCGGGCGCCCGCCCATCTCGCACCGTCCGACATCGAAGGTTCGATCGACGATCACCTCGAACGCGAAGCCCGTGCCGGTCCTGAACTCGAGCACTCGCACGTCCCGCCCCGGTCCGTCGCCGAGCGTCACCAGGCGGACGCCGGCGACCTGGTCCAGCCGGCCGACCCGGCGCAGCAGCTCGCGTCGCGAATAGGACGCGTCCCAGAGCCGAGGCATCAGCCCGCCGCCCGCACGGACCGTCGCGGCGCGAATCGGGTCACGAGCGGTGCCAGGAGGGCCGCTCGGGCCAGCTGCCTCATGTTCCGGCCAGGCCGTGGTGGCCGGGACCGCGCGGGATCACCGGCCAGATGTCGGTGACGACACCGTCGCCGTCGACGACGTGGTACGCATCGAACCAGTTCACGGTCGAAGGAGCGTAGCCCGGCACGACGGCGACGACGTCGCCGGGGCGCGGCGCCGGATCGGCCGCGGCGAAGACCCCATGCTCCTCGTCGAACCGGACGGCGCGCTCCGCGTGGCCGACGATGCGCGAGAGCTCGCCGTCGGCGATCGACTTGCTGCCGGCATCGATGATCACGCGACCGGGCGGGCAGCTGATGACCGTCGACGCGACCGTCAGCGCTCGCTCGAACCCACCCACCATCCGGCCGTGGAACTCGTCCATCACGACGTACGTGCCGGCCTGGATCTCGGTCACCCCCGGGTAGGCCGCCGTCCAGTCCCAGGTCGCCGTGCCACCGGCCGACCGGACGTGGACCGGGATGCCGGCAGCCTCGAGCCGCTCGGCGACGCCCACGAACAGCGCCATCGCGTCCCGCTGCAGCGCGTGCCGGCGGTCCGCATCCTCGGTCAGCGAGCAGTGCCCCTCGTAGCCGGTGATCCCGACCAGGCGGAGCCCTCGCAGCTCGACGATGTCGCGCGCGAGCGCGACGGCCGCGTCCGGCGTGTCGACGCCGCATCGGTCCATGCCGGTGTCGACCTCGATGCACACGCCGAGCTCACTGCCGGCGTCGCGGGCGGCGGTCGCCAGATCCGAGGCGTTGGTCGCATCGTCGACCGCGACGATCACGTCGCGCCCGCGGGCCAGGTCGGCCAGGACTCGGATCTTGGCCGCGCCCACCACGGTGTTCACGACGAACAGGTGGTCGAGGCCGAACTGGGCCAGCACGGCCGCCTCCCAGACGGTCGCCGTCGACAGCCCGATCGCCCCGGCCTCCACCTGGAGGCGAGCGAGCTCGGGGCTCTTGTGCACCTTGATGTGGGGACGTATCTCCGCGGGCAGCGTCCGCAGCGCCGTCGCCATGGCCGCGATGTTGCGTCGCGCGGCCGGCAGGTCGAGCACCAGCGCCGGCGTGACGAGCTCGGACCGGTGTCGACCGACCGCGGCGCCATAGTCTCGCCTGACCTGCTCGTAGGCCGAGCGGAAGGCGAGTGGCGGCGCCGCAGGACCGCCGGCTCGTGCGTCCGCGCTCACGCGGCGGAACCGCCCGCGCCCGCCGCGCCCGCCGCCCCCGCCGCAGCGCCCGCCGCCATCAGCGTCACGTTCGCGGCGACATCGCCACCGTCGAACACGGCGCTGCCGGTCACGATCAGATCCGCCCCGAGCGCCGCCACCTGCTCGATGTTGGCCTTGGTCACGCCGCCGTCCACGCCCAGCAGGATCGGTCGACCGGAGGCGACGATCAGCTCTCGCACGCGCGCGACCCGATCGGCCGTCCGGGGCAGGAACGACTGACCGCTCCAGCCCGGATCGATCGCCAGCACGAGCACGAGGTCGAGGTCGCCGAGCAGCGGCTCGATCGTCTCGATCGGCGTGCTGGGATCGAGCCCGACGCCCCGGACGATGCCACGCTCTGGGTCGTTGACGTTGGTGGCGCCGGCGAGCGTCCGCAGCACCCGGTGCGGGTGGGCGACGCCGGCGAGGTGGAAGGTGATGATGTCGGCTCCCGCGGCCACGAACGCGTCGACCTTCGACAGGGGGTCGGTGACCATGAGGTGGACGTCCTTGAGCAGCGGCGTCCGGATGGCCTTGACGAGCGGCGGCCCGAAGGTCATCTGGGGACAGTAGACGCCGTCCATCACGTCGATGTGGACGATCTCGGTCCCGGTTGCGGCCAGGCGCTCCAGATCGCTGCCGAGCTCGAGCAGGTTGGCTGTGAGCATGCCCACGCTGAGCCGCGGCCCTCGCCCGAGCAATCGCTCCAGCGACGAGCCCGGGGTCTCGACGTTCGCGGTCATGGCTCAGGCCGGGACCTTGGGGCTCGCAAACTCACGCTCGAGCGCCTGGAACACCTCATACGCCTCGGCCGGCCGATAGCCCTCGTGGACGATCTTGCGCACGGCCTGGATCATTGCCGCCGGCGACGAGCTCTGGAAGATGTTGCGGCCCATGTCGACACCCGCGGCACCGCTGTCGATCGCCTGCCACGCCATGGTCAGCGCGTCGAGCTCGGGCAGCTTCTTGCCGCCCGCCATCACGATCGGCACCGGGCACCCGGCGGTCACCTTCTCGAACCCCTCCGCGCAGTAGTAGGTCTTCACGACCTGGGCACCGAGCTCGGCGCAGATCCGCGTCGCAAGGCCCAGATAGCGCGCGTCGCGAACGAGCTCCTTGCCGACGGCGGTCACCCCGAGCACCGGGACGCCGCGCTTGTAGCCCTCGTCGACGAGCCGGGTCATGTTGGTGACGGTCTGGGTCTCGAACTCGCCGCCGACGAACACCTGGACGGCGATGGCGGAGGCACCGAGGCGGACGGCATCGTCGACATCCATCGCGATCCGCTCGTTCGAGAGCTCCTTGAGGATGCTCGGTCCGCCGCTCGCCCGCAGGACGACGCCCTGCTGGACCGTGGGTGGCACGACGCTCCGCAGGATTCCGCGCGTGAGCATCAGCGCATCCGCGTGCGGAGCCAGGGGCACGATGTTGAGGTCGACTCGCTCGAGCCCGGTCGTCGGTCCCTGGAAGTAGCCGTGGTCGATCGCGAGCATCACGGTGTGCCCGCTCTGGGGCCGGAAGATCCGGGCCAGCCGGTTCTGCATCCCCCAGTCGTACGCGCCGGCGCCCTTGAGGAAGAATGCCTCGTTGCGCTGGGGCACGTCCTCGTGGAACTGCTTGGTCTCGGCGCTGTCAGCCTCGGGCATCGCGATTCGTCCTTTCTGCGTCAGGCACTGGTGCTTGGTTCGTGGGCGTCGGCGCCCGCCGGCCACCACATCGGCGGCAGGAGTCTCGACTCGCTCAGGTTGAGGATCTGCGCATAGAGCTCCCGCCAGGTCGCGTACCGCTCGTCGTAGACGGCCGCTGCCTCGGTCCGTGGCTCGAACGTCCGGTCGAACCGGACGAGCTCACCGGCGACCTCGGTCAGGCTGCGATAGATGCCGGCGCCGACGCCTGCGCAGAATGCCGCACCCAGGGCCGTCGACTCCTTGACCACCGGGACGCGAACGGGAAGGCCGACCACGTCCGCCACGATCTGTGGCCACAGCCGGCCTTTGGCGGCACCACCTGTGAACACCAGATCACCGTATGCGCGCCCGGTGAGCTCGCGGATGATCTCGAGGTGGCCGCGCGCCGTGTAGGCAGCCTGCTCCTCCAGGGCGCGGATGCAGGCCTTCCGGCCGGACACCTCGGGCTGCCCCACGTCGAAGCCGAGGAACGAGGGCGACGCCTGGACCCAGCGCTTCGCGTTCATGATGTTGGCGAAGATGGCGGTCACGCCGGCCGACCCCGGAGGGACCGAGCTCGCGGCCTCCTCCATCACGACATAGGTGTCGACGCCGCGCCGCGCCGCCTCGGCCGCTTCCGCATCGCAGAACGCGTCGCGGAACCAGCGCATCGCGATCCCGCACCAGAAGCCGATCCCTTCGGTCATCCACTGGCCGGGGACGGCGTGGCATAGCGTTCGGACGCGCGCCTGCGGATCGATCAGCGGCTCGTCGGTCACCACGGTGAGCTGCCAGAAGCTGCCCCCCACGAGGGTGATCCGGTCGGGCTGCGCCACGCCGATGCCGACCAGGCCCATCTGCGTATCGGCGCCACCGACCACGACTGGCGTGCCCGCAGCGAGGCCGGTCTCGTCCGCTGCACGTCCGGTCAGCGGCCCGACGACGGTGCCCGGTTCGAGCACCTCCGGGACGATCGACGGTGACAGGTCGATGAGCTCGAGAGAGGACGCGGACCAGGATCGGCTGCGCAGATCGAACAGGTCCGAGCTGGACCCCGACGATGGGTCGGTCACGAAACGCCCGGTGAGCCGGTAGAGCACCCAATCGCTGAGCATGCCGACATGAGCCGTGTTGCGGAACACGTCGGGCATGTGCTCCTTGATCCACAGGAACCGGGCCGGCGCGGTGATCGACACCCAGTCGCCACCCTGCTCGAAGATCCGCCGCGCGCGCCCGCTTCGGACGAGCTCGTCTGCCTCCGCGGAGGCGCGCGAGTCGACGTTGGGGCAGGCCCAGATCTCGCGCCCGGCCTTGTCGTACAGGACCATGCCCTCGCGCATGCTGGTGCTGCTGACCGCGGCGACGTCGGTGGCCGCAACCCCCGCGGTTGCGAGCGCCTCGCGGACGCACTCGCCGATGAGCGCCCAGTTATGGCGGGTGTCGAAGACCTGGGATCCGGGGACGCCGGGGAGCGCCTCGTGCGTCCACTCGCGCTGGCCTATGGCGAGCTGCGTGCCGTCGTCATCGAACAGCACCGCCCGGCAGCTGCCGGTGCCGAGGTCGATGGCAAGGACGTGGCTCATCGTTTCGCGCCGCCGGTCCTGACCAGCAGGGCTTTCCCGTCGGCGACGTGTTGGAGCGCGGCCCCGGCTGCGAAGCGCTCGATCTCATCGGCTGCCATCTCGCCGCCATGACGCAGCGTGTCGAACGTCGCGCCGCCGATATGGGCGGTAACGATCGCGTTGGGGTGCTCGAGCAGCGGATGACGGCCGATGTCGGGCGACGGGCTGGCGACGTCGAGCGCGACGCCGGCGAGCTGTCCCGATTCGAGGCCCGCCAGCACGGCGGCCTCGTCGAGCAACGTGTCGCGCGAGGTGTTGACCAGGTAGGCACCGGGCTTCATCGTCGCGATCTCCCGAGCCCCGATCAGACCGCGATTGTCCGGGGTCGCCCGAGCGTGGAGCGACACGAAGTCGGCCTCCTGCAGCAGGCCCTGCAGGTCGATGGGCTCTGCACCGCCGGCGCGAATCTCCTCCGGCTGGACGAACGGGTCGAACGCCACGACCCGCATGCCGAACGCCCTGGCTCGGCTGGCAACGCGCCTGCCGATCTGGCCGAACCCGACGAGACCGACGGTTTGACCCGCGAGGTCGCGGCCGAACCATCTGGCCCCCTCGTAGTTGTCGTGACCGAACTCCCCACCGCCGTCGACGTGGTGCATGACCTCACGCAGCCGGCGCGCCAGCATGACCAGGAACGCGAGCGTGAGCTCGGCGACCGCATCGGCGTTCTTGCCGGGCGTGGTGGTCACCGGGATGCCGCGTTCCGTCGCGGCCGCGACATCGACGTTGACCGGTCCGCCGCGGGCGCAGCATACGAGCCGCAGCCGCGGGCTCGCGGCCAGGACGGCGTCGGTCACGGGCGCGCCCTGGACGACGAGCACGTCATGGTCCTCGAGCGCGTCGATGACCTGAGCCGGTGTGCCCATGTACTCGCGGATGCGCAGCTCCGAGGGCGATGTGGGCGTCCACCCCGGCTCGTCGGTCACGTCGGCGAACGCCACCTCGTGGGGAGGAGCCATTCGGTCGAAGGCTGCCCGCATCATGGCCGACGGACAGTAGGGATCACCGACGACGAGGATCCGGAGAGGCGCCGCAGGACCCGTCATGATCTGGAGAACCTCCGCCAAAGCTCGACAAGTGCGCTGCGCGGCACCCATCAGACCTGGCGAATCAGACCTTCCCGGGTCCCGCCCAGAAAGATTGTGCATCGTGCGTCAAGGGCTTGCGTCGTACGATAGTCGCCTCGTTTGAGTGGAGGACCTGTGAGCCGACGTCGCCGCGCCGCGAGCACCGTTGCCGAGACCAAGCCCGAGGACTTCCTGACCGACATCGCGACGCGCTACTACCTTCGGGCTGATTTGCAGGTCGAGATCGCCCGCGAGCTTGGGCTCGATCCCTCGACCGTCTCCAGGTACCTGAAGCGCGCTCGTGACGAGGGCGTCGTGCACGTGGAGATCCGGCCACCGATGCGCGCGGACCTCCTGCTCGGGCGACGGGTGGCGGTTCGCCACGGCCTGGCCCGCGTCGTCGTCGCGCCCGGCGAGCCCAACGACCCGAGTGGCGAGATCGCGCTGGCGGGAACCGCGGCTCGGTACGTCGAGGGGCTGCTCAGGAACGGGATGCGCCTTGGCGTCTCATGGGGCCGGACGCTGGCCGCCGTCGTCCACGATCTGCGCGCCGGCGCTGTCTCGGGACTCAAGCTTGCCCAGCTCGCCGGTGGTATCGCCGATCCGAACCCCGGTATCCAGGGCCACGACCTGGTCCGGCGGATGGCCGAGCTGTATCCCGGGTCGACCGTCGACTACCTGCACGCCCCGGCGATCGTCGGCTCCGACCAAGCGGCATCGGCATTGATGGGAGATCGAACCGTCAGGGCTGCGCTCGATGCAGCCCGGCGGAGCGATCTGGCACTGGTGGGCATTGGCCAGATGGCGGAGGGGGCCACATTGTTCCGCGGTGGCCACGTGGATCCCGAGGACTGGGCTGTTCTGGGTGCGGCCGGCGCGGCCGGGAACATCAACACCTGCTTCTTTGATCACGCCGGCGACCCGATCGAGGCGCTCCGGGCACGGACGATCGCGGTCTCTCTCGAGGAGCTCCGAGCGATCCCGACGGTCGTCGCCGTCGCGGGCGGTCTCGACAAGGCCCGAGCGATCGAAGGCGCGATCGCGACCGGGGCGATCGACATCCTGGTCACGGACGAAGGAACAGCGACGGCGCTTCTCGGACCCGATGACCTCGACGACGGGCACCCATCAACGACTTGACCCGCCGGTCGGGTCGCCTGGGCCAGCGCCGACAGCTCCCTGAGATACGCTTGTTCAAGGAGCATGAACATGAGCTCGGACGCTCGCAACCGGCGCCCGGAGCAGTCGTCGAGGAGGAGCGATGCACTTCGATCTCGTGATCAGGGGCGGTAGGCTCCTCGACCCCGCGGCCGGCATCGACGATCGGCGGGACATCGGCATCGTCGGCGACCGTGTCGCAGCCATCGACAGCAGCCTGCCCGCCGAGGATGTCGATCGCGTCATCAACGCCACCGGCCGGATCGTCTGCCCGGGGCTCGTCGACATCCACACCCACGTGTCCCGTGGCGCCGACTACTTCGGAATCGACGCGGACAGCCTTGCCTGGCGGTCGGGCGTGACGACCTGGGTCGATGCGGGCTCGGCCGGTGCGTTCCGGATGCCGGCGTTCCTGGAGCATGTGACGGCGCGCTCGATCGCCCGAATCCGCGCGCTCATCAATGTCTCGTACCTGGGCCTCGCGGGGCTGAACTACGACGAGTACTGCAACCCGGCGGCGTGCGACGTGGACGTGCTGGAGCGCGTTGCCAAGGCGTACCCAGGCCTCGTCGTGGGGATCAAGACCCGGATGGGCAGGGAGGGCGTCTGCTACCCAGGGCTTCGGCCGCTCCGGAAGGCCATCGAAGCGGGCCAGGCGACGGGCCTTCCGGTCATGTGCCACATCAGCGGAGTGCCGCCGACCATCGAGCGGATCCTCGAGCTCATGCGTCCGGGGGACATCATCACCCATGCGTATACGGGCGCTGCGGAGCGCCTGATCGATAGACACGGCCGGGTTCGACCAGCGGTGCTGGAGGCTCGGGAGCGGGGCGTTCGGTTCGACATCGGTCACGGTGCCGGGTCGTTCTCGTTCACGACCGCCGAGGCACTGGCGGAGCAGGGATTCTGGCCCGATACACTCTCAACGGACCTCCATCAGCTGAGCGTTGCCGGCCACAACCTCGTCGAGGATCAGGCCGTCATCGCGCACGTCCGGGGCGACGGATCCCCAGAGCTGACGCTGCTGACCGTCATGACCAAGTTTCTCTACCTCGGCTGGCCTCTGGGCGAGATCATCCGGGCCACCACCGCAGCGCCGGCCGCGACGTTCGGTTGGACGGAGGTTGGCTCCCTGCGGATCGGGGCGCCGGCCGATCTCGCAATCCTTGAGATCGTTCCCGGTCGGCGCGACCTGTATGACATCGAGGGCAACATCAGATCGTTCGATCGCGAGTTTGTCTGCCACGCCACGATCGTGGGAGGGCACGAGATGGATTCGAAGCCGATCCCGGCCGCGCCACCATGGATCCGTTTGGATGATGTCGAAGCGGGTCGTGCAGCGCGAACGTCGTCGTGACGGCCGCGAGCAGCACGCGTCCCGCCGGCGCGTCGTCACCGTCCCGGTACCAGCTGTGGTACGGGCATGACGACCCACCCCCGGAGGAGCGCATGGTCCGAGCCGGACCTGTGTCAGCCGTGCTCATCGGACCCGAGCTGGCACGCATCACGCTCGGCGAGATCATGCTCATCGATCGGGTCTACATGTCGGTCCGTGACCGGAACTGGGACACGGTCGAACCGGTCGTCAGCGAGCTGACCATCCGGGACGAGCGTGGCACGACGATCGCGACCTTCGATGCTCGCAACCACGCCGGCGACATCGACGTCCGCTGGCAGGGGACGGTCACCGCGGCCCCGGACGGGACTGTCACCTATGTCATGGATGGCGAGGCCCGACGAGACTTCGATTACTGCCGTATCGGCTTCTGCGTGCTGCATCCGGCTGCGACGGCGGCCGGTCGTCCGTTCCGGGCTGACACGGTGAACGGGCCTGTCGAGGGTCTGCTGCCCGAGCTCATCGCGCCGCAATCGATCGTCGATGGCCAGGAGGTGCCCCTGTTCCCAGCCTGCTCGAACCTGGTCGTCGACCTTGACGGTGTGTCGGTCACCGCCGAGTTCGAAGGCGACCTGTTCGAGATGGAGGATCAGCGCAACTGGACGGATGCGTCATTCAAGACCTACTGCACGCCGATCGCCCTGGGCTATCCGCATCGCGCGACCAGGGGTCAGCGCTTCCACCAAGTCGTGCGCATCACCGTTGACCCGGCGAGTGCCACCCGACCCGTCTCGAAGCGCCGGCTCGCTGACAGCCTGTCGGTGGAGCTGCCCGACTCGCCGGGTCGCCCGGGACCGAGCCTTGGTGTCGGGGCAACCACGCTCGTCGCGCGAGCCCTGTCTGCGCGCGAGGCGCGGCGGTTGCGAGCTGTCGGTCTCGACCATCTCCGGACCGATATCCATCTGTCGGCAGCGGACTGGGCCGCTTGTCTCGACCGGGCAATGCGCGACGCGACCGCCATCGATGCCGCACTCGAGCTCGCGCTGTTCATTCGCGAGGACACCGTCGACCGGCTACCCGAGCTGGCCGGGCGGATGGCTCCACGGCCACCCGGGCGGGTGCTGGTGTTCTACGAGCCTACGGCCGGGACGCGCGCCACGCCGGGTGGCTGGATTGACCGCGTGCGAGAGGCGCTCGGTCGGGCGGCGACCGGTACCGTGTTCGCGACCGGGACCGACGGCGACTTCGCGGAGCTCAACCGTGACCGCCCCGAGCTCACGGGCGCGGACGCGCTGACATATGCCATGAACCCGCAGGTCCACGCCTTCGACGAGGCGTCGCTGGTCGAGACCCTGGCGACTCAGTCCACGACCGTTGCGACCGCGCGAGCGTTCGCCGAGGACCTGGCGATCACGGTCAGCCCCATCACGCTCCGCCAGCGCTTCAACCCAGCGGCCACGGACGTAGAGAGCGACACCGATGATCCGGGGGCGTCGACGGTGCGCCCGGCTGCCATCGATCCCCGCCAGCCGTCCCTGTTCGCGGCGGGGTGGACAGTCGGCAGCTACGCCGCGCTGGCGCGGGCCGGGGCGGCATCCGTGACGTACTTCGAGACCATCGGCCCCCGGGGGGTGATGGTTGCGTCCGGCAGCCGCGCTGCCCATGACGCTGTTCCGGCCGGCGGCGTGTTTCCTGTCTACCACGCGCTTGCCGACCTGGCCGGCGGCGCCGCCTGGCGATGCGCGCCCCTGATCACGGACGATCCTGCGACCCTGCTCGGTCTGGCCATGCAGCGGGATGCGAACGTCCGCGTGCTCGTCGCGAACATGCGCCCCGAGCCACGTGCGGTGGTGCTGGACCCCGGGAAGCTCGAGGACATTCGGGTGCGCCTCCTGGACGAGGACAGCGCCGCTGCCGCGATGGCCCGCCCGGCCCGATATCGCGCCACGGCCTGGGACAGGCCGTCTGCGCACGGCCGCCTGGTTCTCGAGCTCCTGCCTTACGCGACCGCCCGCATCGACGCACGCAGGCGCTGACGCGCCCGACCGGCGTGGCTGTCAATACTCGGGCGCGCGCCGCCCGGCGATGACATCCTGCTGGATCTGAGCGAGGTCGGTGGGGTCGACGCAGGCACGGACGACCTCGCCCACCGTCACGTCCCCGGCACACCCGACGAACGCGGCGCTCGTGTTCGAACCGGCGAGTGCACGAAGGGTTCGATCGGACAGCGACCGGCTGGGCATGTCGGGCGGGTAGCGCATCATCGCGTCCTCGACGTCCAGGATCGCGGCATCAATCCTGCCGGCCTCGATCTCGCGCACGGCTTGGAGGTAGTTGAGGGGCACGTACTCGACACCGTCCCCGAACTCGAGCGTGGTCATCCGCTCGAAATCGTATGAGGAGCGGTCGATCGCGACCCGGCGGATCGGGCGACCATCGCCGCGGGCGGAGGTGAAGACCCGATGCTCGCGCACGAAGGTGCCAGGCGGCAGGGTCATCAGGATCTCGAATTGCCTGTCCTTCAGTGCCTCAGCGGCGAGCTGCGACATGACGGCGACCTGGCATCTGCCCTGGCCCAGGGCAGCCATCCGCGGTCGGGACCCGCGTATGAACGACAGGTAGGCTTCGACGCCACCTCCGACGAGGCTGGCGCGGATGCCTGTGGCCAGCCCGTTGATCCGCTCCGTCGAGGGCAGCGACATCGCGACCAGGAGCGGCCCGCGGCCGGTGGCCTCGTACAGGCGACCCACGTTGCGCCCCAGCAGGATCGCTCCGCGCCCGGGCCTGCTGTCGAGGTCAACCGCTCCCTCCGACGCGAGGGCCGACAGCTCGATCTGCGTGGCGCCAACGCTCGCATGAAAACGCTCGGCAAGGCTGCGCACCGGTGCGAGGTTCTCGCCCGGCATGACCGTCAGGAGATGGCGCGCCAACGCCCGGCGCAACGTGTCGGCCTTGCGGAGCCCCCGGCGGGTCATGCGCAGAGGCTCGCGCGACGACAGGCATCCGATGATCGGCGCAGCCGTCCGGTGGAAGGCCCCGCGAACCGGGGCTGACAACTCGTGCTCGTGTCCTCGACCTCGCGGGCGTCGCGATGGTATGAGTGCCATGCCGATCGCTGCGGCGCCGAGATGGCACCGTCCTCCAAGCGTCGCGACTCTACCATCCGGCCCGATCGACCGGCCGTCGCTTGACACCACGTCGGGCCGGTGGTTCGATTGTTCATGAATTGTGGACGATTGGCCGAGCCGAGGTCGGACAGCCCTCGGATGAGCCCGTCCTCGAGCCCAGGAGGAACCACATGAGCGCTCCGTCGGCCGATCTGCCGGTCGGGATGGCCGGCCTGCGGTACGGCATCACCCAGGTATCGCTGGCGGTGCGCGACCTTGACGCCACCATGGCTCGCTACCACCGCGCGTTTGGGTGGGCGCCGTGGCAGGTGTTCGATCACGTGCTCCCTGTTCACCACAACACGATGCTGCGGGGCGAGCCCGTCCACTACGCGCTGCGTGGCGCAGAGGTCTACGTCGGATCCCTCAACTTCGAGCTGCTCCAGCCGCTGGAGGGCCCGAACCTGTGGTCGGAGTTCATGGACCGCCGCGGCGAGGGCGTCGCCTCGATCGCAACCATGTTCCTCGAGCGCGAGGACGGCGAGGCGGTCAAGGTGGCGTTCAAGAAGCGCTTCGGCATCGACGTCAGCATGAAGGCCGACATCGGCGACCACATCGAGTACTACTACCTCGACACCGAGCGCCAGTTCGGCTGCCTCATCGAGTCGGGGAGCGGGCACGCGATCGATTTCGTCAAGCCGGCCCAGATCTACCCGCGGCCCGGCGCCGAGCCGGGGCCGTCGCCGGTGAGCGGGATCACGTATCCGATCACCCAGGTGTCGGTCACTGTGCGCGACCTCGACACCAAGCTGCGCAACTTCCACGATGCCTTTGGCTGGGGGCCGTGGAAGGTCTACGAATCGGACGGCGAGCGCGTCATGCATCACTCGGAGTGGCACGGCAAGCCGGCCGAGTTCAAGGTCCGCTGGGCTGAGACCATGGTCGGCGACCTCAACTTCGAGCTCATCGAGCCGCTCGCGGCGGGCAACCCGTTCCACGAGTTTCTCGAGACCAAGGGCGAGGGCATCTCGTCGATCGCGGTGATGTTCGACAGCGTCGAGGAGTCCGAGCGGGTCAAGGCGCAGTTCGCCGCCGACGGGATCGGGATCACCGCGAGGAGCCACATCGGCGACCACATCGAGTGGTACTTCCTGGACACGGAGCCCGGCTTCAAGTGCATCATCGAGTCCGGCAGTGGCCACGCCCACGACTTCGAGATGCCGTACACGACGTATCCGTAGGCCGGCGGACCGTGATCTGCTGACGGACACGTGTCCGGTGATCAGATCGATGATTGCCCGCCGTCGACGATCAGAGCCGTCCCGATGCAGTAGGACGCCTCGTCCGACGACAGCCAGGTGATCGCCGCGGCGATCTCGTCCGGCCGACCGGCCCGGCCCAGCGGCACCTGATCGCTCCAGTACTTGAGCTGCTCCGGATCGTCCATGACGAAGCCGTTCATCGGGGTGTCGATGAACCCGGGGATCACCATGTTGACCCGGATGCCGTGGCGGGCGAAGTCAATCGCCATGACCTTCATCATCGCGAAGATGCCGCCCTTGCTCGCGCTGTAGGCAGGCTCGTTGGTGGCCATGCCGAGGTAGCCGCAGTTCGAGCCAAGGCAGACGACCGCACCTCCGCCGGCGGCCTGCAGGTGTGGCAGCGCGTGCTTGCAGGTCAGGAACTGGCCATTGAGGTTGGTGACGATGAGCCTGTTCCACGACTCGAGCGTGATCCGATCGACCCGATCATCCTCGTCGGGGAGCTCGACGGCGGCGTTGGAGACGACGATGTCGATCCCGCCCAGGGATGATGCGATCCGGTCGATCGCCGAGGAGACCTGGTCCTCGACAGCGCAGTCCGCAGCGGCGGTCACGCACCGGCCCCCGGCGGCCTCGATCTCACCGGCGACCTCGTCCAGACCGGTCTGTCCGCGGGCGATCAGACCGACCGCGGCTCCCTCGGCGGCGAAGCGGAGCGCCGTGGCCCGCCCGATCCCCTTGCTCGCTCCCGTCACCAGCGCCCGCTTGCCGGCAAACCGGTTGCCATACGGTTCGATCATGAGCCTTGCCCTCCTGTCGCTGCGTGTCGCGGATATGGCCCGCCCGGCCAACGGGCCGCTGCTGTCAATTCCCGGCTCCGTGTCAGGCACGAAGGTCCAACACCCAGTCGCCATCGTCCGGGGTGACGAAGACGGCGCGATCGGCGGCTGTGCCCGCTTCGGAACGAGCCGCTTGCCACAAGCCGGCGCGAGGGTCGAACCAGCGGGCATTCCGGGCACCCACAGCGTCGCGCGCGAGCTCGATCGACCCGCCACATGGTGTGTAGACCACCGTCCAGCGGTCGTCGGTGGTGCGGCCGGCCGTGATGAACCGACGCACGTCGGCGGTCCCCGGCTGGATGAGCAGGAGATCCTGGGCGGGCCTGAGCCGCCACCACTCACCCGATTCGAAGAAGCGCCGCAGGACTGTCATCGAGCGCGTGCCGGGTGTGTCGAGGACCCCGTTCCAGGGCTCGAGGAGCTCCTCGGCCTGTGACCGAATGCCGTCGCCAACGGGTTCCGGCTGGGTCGCCCATGCCCACAGAGAGTAGTGACCGTAGCTCACGCCGGAGGTGGGCGTGACGAGCAAGCTCCAGTAGCTCGCCCGGCGGACCTCGTGCGCCGTGAACCGGACTCCGGTGTCATATGAGGGGTGATCCTCGTAGTTGGGCTCGAGGTTGATGATCGGCTTGGCGGGCGTCGTTCTCCAGTCGCGCGCCGCGTCGCCGTCGGGCAGCCAGCGGACCTTGTCCGGCAGATCAGAGTGGCATGACTGGTAGCTCAGAAACGTGACCCATGGCTCATGGCGAAACTCCTGCCCCACCCAGGTCCAGCCCCGCGGATGCATCGTGACCAGCGCCTCGGGGGGATCCGCGTACACGGCGCGGCCGATCGGCCAGAACCGTTCCTCGGCTCGCCTCCCGGCGAAGGCGCCGTCGCCGGCCAGCGTCCAGGACATGTGGTAGGCGCCCCAGCGCGCACGGAGCCACCGGGCGAACCGCACCAGCTGCTCGAGCCGGCCACGCCCACCCGGGCTCGTCGTCGTAGAGTGACAACACCACGATCGCGTAGCCGAGCAGGCCATGGTCAGCGATCGCCCTTACCTTGGGATCCAGTCGCTGGTAGAAGCGCGGGTTCGGCGCGAAGCCACTCGCTTCATGGAACGATGGCTCACCCTGCGGGTCGGTGGCCAGTCCGCGCCACTGGGTCGAGAAGAACTGCACGGCCGAGAAGCCCTGCGCGCGACGCGTCTCGAGGTAGGTTTCCCAGCCGGCGGGATCTGATCGGATCAGCCCGTTCCAGACGGTGTCGCCAAGCCATAGGAACGGGGTGCCGTCGGCGTGGGCCAGCGAGGTTCCGCCAGCCGCGACCCTGACCGGACCGTGCACATAGACGGGGTTGGCGCCCTGGTAGGCGACGCATTCGAGCGTTCCCGTCCTGCCGTGCAGTCCGGCGTCGGCGTGGTCCGATGCGATCGAGCGCCAGCTCCAGGCGCCAAGCTCGTCGAGCCGGACGCGCGCCCGCCATGTCCGATCACCATCCCAGAACGCATCGACCGGCATCCGCCGGCCCGATGGGGACTCGAGCGAGAGGCGCACGTCGACATCCCAGAACGGCCGTGCTCGCTCGCGGGCGCTCTCGAGCACGAGCTCGTGGGCGACCCAGCGCGTCACTCGTTCCATTCGCCGTCCGTTCGCTGGTCCGCTGATCTCTGGTGCGCGATCAGGAGACGGACTCGAGGACCAGCGCGGTGTCATCAGGGAACGGCGGCGCGAGCCAGGCCGGTTCGTCCGCCACGAGCACGCCGCCCGCGCGCCGGCGGCCGGTTGCTGGCTCGAACCAGGCGACCCGGACCCTCGGACCGGCCAGAGCCGGCAGCTGAATCTCGAGCGGTCGCTGCGACGGCGTGTACACGACGGCGAGGCGCCTGTCCGGCGTCACGGCCGCGGTGGCCCGGTCGAGCCCGCGTGACTCACCGAGCCCACCCGTCAGCACCTGCATGTCCGTGTCGGGGACGAGGTCGGCCCACGGCAGCCCTCGGAAGAAGTTGCCCCAGCGTGCCATCGCCACGGAACCGGGCAGATCGAGCGCGTCCTGCCAGCCGGACCAGAACGGCCAGATCGGGTGATTGCCCATGACGTGGCCATTGCCTCCGCACAGGACCGACCACCAGGCCTGCCGCCGGATCTGCAGCTCGGACGCGTTGTGCTCACCCTCGTAGGTCGACTCGATGAGGAAGAACGGCCACGCTGGGTCGCGGCTCCAGTCCCGAAGCAGCTCCTGGTGGACGATCCCGTAGGTGTACGTGACGTTGACGTCGAGCCAGTCCGAGCCGGCAAACGCCTCGATCGGCGAGGTCTCCGGATGAGGATGCGCCGTGAACAGGTTCCGCACGCCCGCGCTCCGGATCCCGGCGGCCGTGGCATCGAGCCCGGGACGAGCCTCCTCCGGATGCCAGTCACCGCCGATCGACCACATGATGTTGGCGAACCTCCGGAACCGGCGACCGAGATACTCGCCGTACCGGCGGCACCCATCGGGCCCCGTTGCGACGATCTCGTCGTACCAGCCCTCGAGATGCCGCGAGACGCCCGGACGGTCCTTGCGGTAGCCGATATAGGTCGGGGCGAGGATGACCAGGAACCCACGCTCGGCGCACGCATCGAGAACGCGCTCCGCCGCGTCGAAGTACGCATCGTTCGGGGTGCCGAGATCACCAGGCGCGGTGAACGGCTCGCGACCGGCCAGATCGCGCGGCGGGTCCTTCGAGAACAGGTGCTCGATCAGGTTGACCAGGATGGTGTTGAAGCCCTTGGCGCGCCGATCGTCCAGATAGCGGACCGCATCGTCATAGGTGAGGTTCGCGACGATCGACCAGGCCGCATCGCCCTGGATGAGGAATGGTTGCCCATCCGCGTCGAGCAAGCGCCGGCGGTTGCCCGAGATCGACAGCGGGAACGGCTGGCCCGGCGGCGGGGCGGGGAGCGGAACGGCAGTCAGATCGGGCTCGGCCGGGTGCAGCGTGAACTGCGGATGGTGGGCGGCGGTCCTCGAATTGATCATGGTTACTGGCCCTCAACCGGGATGCGGTTGCCTTCGGCATCGAACAGATGGATGGCCGATGGGTCGGCCCGCAGGTGGATTCGCTGTCCATCGACGATGGTCGAGCTCGCATCGACCCGCGCGATCGCCGTCACCTCGGCTCCGATCCGCACCGACAGGTAGACATCGGCACCGACGGACTCGACGAGGTCCACGGTCGCCTCGACCGACCCGGGTGCCTCGGGGCCGACGACATGCAGCGCCTCTGGACGGACACCCAGGGTGATCTCCCCCGACGCGCGGACCGTGGTTCCCGCCAGGTCGACCATGAGCGCACCCTCGAACCGGCGACGACCACCTTCGGTCGAGGTGAGGTGTCCGGGGAACAGGTTCATGGGCGGGCTGCCTACGAACGTTGCGACGAACCGGTTTGCCGGTCGGCTGTAGAGGTCGTTGGTCGAGCCGACTTGCTGGATCACTCCATCGCGCATGACCACGATGCGGTCGGCCATGGTCATCGCCTCGACCTGGTCGTGGGTGACGTAGACGGTGGTCCGGCCCACGCGCCGGTGCAGCCGCAGCAGCTCGGTCCGCATCTGGACCCGCAGCAGCGCGTCGAGGTTGGACAGCGGCTCGTCCATGAGGAAGGCGACCGGCTCGCGGATGATCGCCCGACCGAGCGCGACGCGCTGTCTCTGGCCGCCGGACAGCTGGTCCGGGTACCGTTCCAGCTGCTGGGTCAGCTCCAGCATCCCGGCGACCTCGCGGACACGGGCCGCGACCTCGTCGGGCGGGCGCTTGCGCATCTTGAGCGGGAAGCCGAGGTTCGTGCCGACGGTCATATGCGGGTACAGCGCGTAGTTCTGGAACACCATCGACACGTCCCGGTCCTTGGGGCGCAGGTAGTTCGCCAGCTTCCCGTTGATGTACACCTCGCCGTCGGTCGGATCTTCGAGTCCCGCGATGATCTTGAGCAGGGTGCTCTTGCCGCAGCCGGATGGCCCGAGCAGGACCAGGAACTCGCCCGGCGCGATATCCAGCGAGACCGCCCGCAGGGCCCGTGTCTTGTCGAACTGCTTGCTGATCTCGACGAGCTCGATGGTGGGCACGGTCGCGCCCGCGCTCGGCGCGGGGGGTTGGGCAGATGTCATTGCTTGAGCGCTCCGGCAAGTGAACGGGCCAGGAACTGGCGTTGGAGGACGAAGAACACGATCCCGATCGGGATGAGCGACATCACCGCGGATGCGGACCACAGGCCGTAATCGACCCCGCCATGCGAGCGCATCGCGGCGACCCCCACCGTCACGACCTCCACATCGTCGCTGCTCGTGGAGATCAGCGGCCACACGAAGCTCATGAACTGATCGGTGAAGATGATCACCGCCAGCACGACGAGACCGGGCTTGATCAGCGGCAGGATGATCCGCCAGTAGATCCCGAACTCGCTCACGCCGTCGAGTCGGGCGGCGTTCTCAAGGTCTTTGGGCAGGCCCAGGATGAACTGCCGCATGAGGAAGACGCCGAGCGGGTTCGCGAGCGCCGGCAGGATCAGGGCCCAGTAGGTGTTGAGCAGGCCGAGCGTCGACACCAGCGTCCACAGCGGGATGAGCAGCGCGCCGAACGGCACCATCAGCAGCAGCAGGAGCAGCACGAAGATGAACCGCTTGCCCGTGATGTCGAGCTTGGCCAGCGCATACCCGGCCATCGAGTCCAGGAAGATCTTGCATACCGTGACGGTGCTCGCGACGAACATCGTGTTCAGCATCCAGCGCGGGAACGCCGTGTCCGTCAGCAGGCGCTCGTAGTTGCCGAGGTACGGTGGGAACGGGATGAGCTTGGGCGGATACTGGAAGATCTCGGTGCTGTCCTTCAGCGACGCGAGGACGACGTAGTAGAACGGCGCCACCAGGATGAAGCTGACCAGCGCCAGGAGCAGGTGGCGGCCCATGCCCACCAGCCGTCCCCGCCGCTTCGCGCGCCGCTGATGCTCGGCGACGGCCGCCGCGTCCTGCTCCGAGCGGCGGCGTCCGATTGCCTGCACGGCCATGGTCAGTCCTCACCACGCTGCGAGCGCAGCGCATATAGCTGGATCACGGTCAGGATGAGGATGGCGACCAGGAACACCAGCGAGATCGCGGCCGCGTAGCCCACCTTGTTGTTGCTGCCGAACACGTACTGCCAGACCCGGAGGACGATCGTGGTCGTCGATGTGCCCGGCCCGCCGTTGGTGAGGACGAGGGCGGTGTCAAACACCTGCAGGCCCCAGATCGTCGCGACCACGGTTGCGAACAGCAGGATCCGCCGAAGCAGCGGGATCGTGATGTAGCGCAGCTTCGCGAACCCCTCGGCACCGTCGAGCGAGGCGGCCTGGTACAGCTCCTCGGGCAGGCCGATGATCGCCGCCACAAAGAAGATCGCCCAGTAGCCGACGTTGCGCCAGATGTCCAGCGCTGCCAGGACCGGCAGCGCCGTCGACGCGCCGAGCCAGGTGACCGGCTCCGCCCCGAACGCTCGCAGCACCTGGTTGAACAGGCCGAAGTCGACGTTCGTGAGGAACAGCCAGATCAGCGCCGCGACCACCGGTGGCACCAGCACCGGGAAGTAGACCAGGAAGCGGTACGCGGCCCCGCCGTGGCTGATGCGCGCCAGCAGCAGCCCGATCAACAGCGCGCCGACCAGGATGGGCGGCACCGACAGCAGCGCGAACACCAGCGTGTTCTGAACGGCTTCGGTGGCGCCCACCACGTCGGGCAGCCGGGTGAAGTTGTTGAGGCCGACGAAATGGGTGCCCGTGGTCAGCCCGCCGAACTGGGTGCTCCACCAGACGGTCCCGAGCACGGGGATGACCAGGAACACGACGAAGAAGACCAGGAACGGGGCCAGGAACGCCCAGCCGATGAGCTCTCGACGGAGCCGTGCTCGACGGCGCAACCGCTGGTGCTCGGAGGCGGCCAGACGCATCCTCGACAACGACCGACTCCTCCTGCGTTGCGTAGATTTCGCGACGAGCGGCGGCGGCCCGGAGGAGCCGGGCCGCCTCGGATCCGGAGACCGACCTCCTCGGTTAGAGACCGACCTCCTGCTGGACGATCTTCTCGACGTTCGAGACTGCGTCCTGCGCCGACTCCTTGCCGGCGTAGCAGTTCTGGATCTCGACCTCAGCCAGGCTCTCGACGTTGGCCCAGGCAGGGAAGTCCTCGAGCCCGACCGCGTACTTCTTGAAATCAGGAAGTGAAGCGGCGAGCTGTGGGGCCGAGTTGGCGCCGTATCCGTTGTCGGCAGCGTCCGTCCGCGCCGGATAGGTGCCGGAGTTGTCGGCCCAGTAGGCATCGTTCTCGCCGTTCGTCCACCACTTCACGACCTCCCACATGAGGTCCTGGTCGGCGGACTTGGCGTTCACCATGTAGAGGCTGAGGTCGTTGAAGTTGACCCGCGAGACCGGTCCAGGCGGATACGGGACGAGGGCCCAGTTGAATGGCACGGGGTCCGGCAGCACGGTCGTCGCTGCGAGGTCCGAGGAGTAGATCGCCATCTTGCCGGCCGCGAACGCCGCCGGGGCGTTGTCATAGGTGTAGGTCCCGAGGGGCGGTGCGATCCCCTGCTTGAACAGATCGGCGAACTGCTGGGTGACCTCGACCACCTCGGGATGGTTGACGTTGGGTGCCGTCTGGTCCTCGGTCAGGTACGAGCCGCCGGCCGCACGCAGGCGCTGGTACCACTCGCCGTAGCCACCAAGCTGGATGCCGATCCCGAAACCATAGGTCTCGCCCGGCTTGGTCATCTTGGTGATGCACGCCAGGAACGTGTCCCAGTCGTCGGCGAAGTGCTCGTCGTAGCCGGCGGCCTTGACCATGTCCATGTTGACGAACATGGCGTCCTCGACATGCCAGCTGATGGGCAGGCCAAGGATCTTGGGCCCGTACATCTTGACGCGGTCCATGTACAGGTACTTCGTCAGCTCCGAGGCAAACGCGGGATCGGTGATCCGCGGCGTGAGGTCGGTGAACACGCCGGACGCCTCATAGTCCGGGTATGAGCTCTCCGTCGTCATGTAGATGTCGTGGGCGCCCGACTGGACGGAGGTGTTGATCTCCTGGGCCGACGTGTCCCACTGGTAGAGGCGGAAATCGAACGTCACGTCCGGATACAGGGCCTGGAAACCTGCCGCGATGTGCTGGTGGTGCTCGACCTCCTGGTCGGACCACGGCCCGACCAGGAAGCGGACGTTGCCCTTGAGGTCCTTGGCCGTTGGCGCCTGGCTTCCGGCGCCGCTGCTGGCCGGCGGGTTGCCCGACGCGCCGCTTGTGGTCGGGGCCGGGGTCGCCGAGGATCCGCACGCGGCGACAATCGCGCCCACAACGCTCGGGGCGAGGCCCAGGGCCAGCAGGCGGGTGACGAAGGTCCGTCGAGACATCCGGCCCGCCAGATACTGATCGGCGAGCTGCGTGGTCCTGCGATCGAGATCCTTGTTCATCTCGGGTCAGCCTCCTCCTCCGACGATGCCAACACGGTGACGTCGACCGGATGACCTGCTCGGCGTGACCCGTACCGGGCCACTTGTTCAGAATCCACGAACATGTCTCTCAGGTCAAGTCCTTGGGCTGCATCTGGCGGATTCATCCAACATCAGTTGTCGGATGTCAAGGTTGGCGCGGGGCCACTCGCGCCGAACGTGCGGACGGCGCTGAGCGTGCCGCGCCGCCGGGTTCCGGTTCAGGAGATGTCCACGACGACCGGTCCGACGACCCGGTCCTGGCTCTCCGCGACCGGTGCAACATGCGTGTTGAACAGGCCCGGACCGATCACCGCTCCGCCACGGGAGGCGTCCTCGACCGAGTCCCAGTAGATGACGACGACTGCCTCATTCGGGCCGGCCTCGAACACGCTGCATCGCTGAAAGCCCGGCAGCGAGCGGAACACCGGCGGGAACTCGCGCTCCAGCACCGCGACCAGCTCCCCGACCGGGACGCGCAGCCTGATCCGGTTGACGACGATTGCAGACATGAGGATGGTCTCTCCCTGAGTGAGCCCCGACCCGCCGCTCCGCGTGGCGGCCACCCGGAATCGTGCGCCTGAACGCGTGTCCGCGTTGAGCACGGTCAGGCGACGGGGCACGCGACGCTGACAAGCAGTTGATCGATATATACTGCCGGCGTGGCCGATCGAACCATGCAGGAGGCGTCCTTCCTGATCCTGACGGCGCTCGCGGGTGCGAGCAAGCACGGCTACGGGATCATGACCGACGTGACGCGAATCTCGGATGGGCGGGTCCGGTTGCGCGCGGGAACGCTGTACGCGGCCCTGGACCGGCTGCGCGTCGACGGGTTGATCCGCGTCGATCGCGAGGAGATCGTGGACAGCCGCCTCCGCCGCTACTACCGGCTCACGCCTGAGGGCGAGCGCGCACTGGCCGCCGAAGCGGCACGGCTCCAGTCCAACGCGGCCGCAGCGCTGGCCCGGCTCGGCCGGGCAAAGGCAGGTCTCGAGTGACGACGGCCGAGGAGCTCGAGCACCGGTACCGCCGTTGGCTGCGCTGGTATCCGCCCGCCTTCCGCCGGGAGTACGAGGCGGAGATGCTCGGGGTGCTCCTCGCCGGGGCCCGCGACGGCCAGCGGCGACCGCGAATGAGCGAGTGCCTGGACCTGATGGCCAATGGGCTTCGGTTGCGACTGCGACCCGGGCTGCCGCGGGACGCTGCGGCGCGCGTCCGCCTGAGCGTCCTGATCTACGTCGGTGCCCTGCTCGAGCTGGCTGCCGCGACGGTGATCCTCGCGACCTCGGGCTCGGTCCGGGCGGCACTCATCGACCGGCGTCCGGGTTTCACCGAGGCTCAGTGGCAGGCGGTCCTGGCCGGTCAGCTCGAGCCAGTGGTGCTGGCCGCCTGCGTGGCCGCCGCCTTCTGGGTGGGGCTCGGCCGGGCCGTGGTCCGTGGGCATGGCTGGGCAAGGGTCGCCTTTGCGATCCTCGCTGCCGTCAACGGATACGGCCTGGTTGCCGGCCTGGCCGGGGGTTCGGCGAGCGTCGCACAGGCAGATCTCGTTGTCGGCGTCGCCCTGTGCCTCGTGCAGCTCCTGGCGGTGCTCCTGATGTTCGATCAGGGCCTCGCCCGTCTCGGGCGACGGCTGATGCTGCCCGGCCGGCTCGCGCGACCAGCGGAACCCTGGCAGGAATCATGACCGTCGAGCGCACGCCCACGCCACGTGATGATGGCGCGCCGGCGCTGAGCGTGCGTCACCTGTCGAAGCGCTTCGGCGACCGCGTCGCGTACGACGACGTCTCGTTCGAGGTGGCGCGGGGCGAGGTCTTCGGCTTTCTCGGTCCCAACGGCGCGGGCAAGTCGTCGACTGTCCGGACGCTCGGCACGCTGATCGCGCCGACGTCGGGATCGGCGACGGTCGCCGGGCTCGCCCTCACGCCCGAGAACGGCATCGAGATCCGTCGTCGCATCGCGGTCATGCCGGAATCGCCCGGCCTCTACCTCCGGCTGAGCGTGATGGAGAACCTGGCCTGCTTCGCCGATCTGTACGAGGTCCGGGAGCCCCGTGCGCGCATCGACGCCGCCCTCAAGGCGGTGAACCTTGCCAACCGCGCCGCAGATACCTGCGGGACGCTGTCCAAGGGGCTGCGGCAGCGAGTTGCCCTGGCACGGGCGCTGCTCAGCGACCCGGAGATCCTGTTCCTCGACGAGCCGACGGCAGGCCTCGATCCGGTCGCAGCTCGAGAGGTCCACGAGCTGATCGAAGGGCTGCATGAGCGACGGGTCACGATCTTCCTCACCACGCACCGCCTCGAGGAGGCGGAACGCCTGTGTGATCAGGTGGCGATCCTGAACACCACGCTCCGCACGATCGGTCGACCGGCCGAGCTGCGCAGCCGGCTGTTCGGCACCTCGCTCTCGGTTCGGACCCGGGCGCCCCTGCCCGACCCTGACCGGGCATTCACGGGGCAGCCCGGCGTTACCGCGTGGCACCCGGCCGATGCGTCGGATGCAGCCGACGGAGCCGCATACACGCTGACCGTCTCCGATGCCACGATGGCCGCGCCGGCCGTGACCCGGGCATTGGTCGCCGCCGGTGCAGACGTCCTGTCGATCGGCGAGGCGCGCCACTCCCTCGAGGATGTGTACCTGCAGCTGATCGATGAGGACCGCGAGGCGATGCGCACATGAGCCTCAACCGTCGACGAGTGCTGGCCATCGCCCGCAAGGAGCTCGCCGAATCCCGGCGCAACCGGTCGCTCGTGGCGAGCATGGCCATCCTGCCGCTGGTGTTCGTCATCCAGCCGCTCATCACCGTCGTCACCCTCGACCAGTCGGCCTCCGCTGGGCTCATCCGCGAGCACGTGCTGCTGTTCATGCTTGGGATCCCCGTGCTCGTTCCGATCACCGTGGCCGCCTACGCGGTGGCCGGGGAGCGCCAGCAGGGCACCCTCGAGCCGACACTCACCACACCCATCCGGGCCGAGGAGTTCCTGCTGGGCAAGGCGCTGGCCGCGTTCGGCCCGTCGGTCGTCATCGCCTACGCCGTCTACGCCATCTACCTGGCCCTGGTCGTGCTGCTGGCGAAGCCGGGGGTGGCAACGGCCCTGATCCAGGGCCCGGATCTCGTCGCCCAGCTGCTGTTCACGCCGCTCCTCGCGATCTGGTCGATCTGGGTCGGGATCGGTGTGTCGGTCCGCGTAGGTGACCTGCGGGTCGCGCAACAGGTCGGCCTGCTCGTAAGCCTGCCGCCCCTGTTCGCGATCATGCTCATCTCGCTCGGCGTGGTCCCCCCATCGCTGGTTCTCGCCTTCGCAGTGGCGGTCGGGCTGCTCGTTCTGGATGCGGTGGGTTGGCGCGTCGTGGCGCGGCTGTTCGATCGCGAGCGACTGATCACCGGGACGCACTAGCTGCCCGACGGATCGCTGCCGCTCGATCGAGTCGGGGCACGGCCTGACCGACGACGGCACGCGACCGTGGCTCTGCCTGGTCCCGTCGTCGGGATGAGGCTCGCCTCAGGCGATGGGCTGGTCCGCCGCCGGGTCATCGGGCTCCGCCGGGTCATCAGGCTCCGCCGGGTCCGAGCGAGGTCGCGCCGCTATCAGCACGATGATGGCGATGCCGGCTGCGGCAGCCGGACCGGTCCACGGGAGCGCGAGGCCTTCCGGGATCGCACTGCCGCCAAGGAGCACGAGCCCCGCACCGGCAAACAGCAGCCCGAACGTGAATGACAGCGCGTCGAAGTCATGACGTCGCATTGTCAGCTCCCTCCCACGCTGGATCGCTCGACCCAGACCTCGCCGATGCCGACATCGAGGTTCAGCACCAGCCGGTCGCCGGCTCCGTCACCCGGTCCCGCGACATGATCGGCCAGGCCGGTGCCAACGTGATCGCGGCCGAACAGCCAGAGCCGCCCGCCCTGTACCGTGCCGGTCACCTGCACGGTCGCGTCCTGCGGCACGATCACGAACAGATCGCCGATCCCGACGGTCGCCGTCAGCGTGACTGGCTCGGCACCTGCCTCGAGGCCGGTGAGGTCGATCAGGAGCCGGCCGGCAACGAGGTGATACGCCGACTCGACCTCGGCCAGGTTCTGGGGCCGGAACTGGGTGTCAGCGACACCGCCCTCGAGCGGGACGGTGAGGAATGCCGATGCCGCAGCAAGGGGCAGCACGGCCAGACCGACAAGGATGGCGCGTCGCGCCCGACCCCACCATGCCCCGACGACGAGCCCCAGGCCAAGCGCCAGCAGGCCGGCGCCGAGATACTGGCCGGGCAGGACCCTGACCGTCGCCACCGTGTCGACCACGGCGAGCGCGGCGATCAGGAACAGCGCGCCCGCGAGGATGTACCAGCCGAGCGGGGACCGCACACCGACCGGCCGCGGCCCCACCGCAACCTGGACCCACGCGGGGGCGGCCACGCTGCCTTCCGGCCGCTCGACCCGTGCGGTCGACGCAACCTCGCTCGACCTGTGCCTATCCGTTCGATCGCGTGGGAGCAGCAGCACGACCCCGATGAGGGCAATGGCAATCGCCCAGAACACCTCGGGGGTGCCGAAATAGCGGTCGGCGAACCGGTTCACGATCCAGGGACTCAGGATGACCGCCGCGACCACGACCACGACCATCGCGCCGAGTCGCCCGGTCCGCCGAGCCACGAGCCGGAGCGCGGACTGGGCGATCGACTCGGGTTCTCCGGTGGCGGGCATCAGCACCCATCCGACCACGTACAGCACCAGGCCGGCGCCGCCGAACACCATCAACCCGGCGAACGCGACCCGGATCAGGATCGGATCGACGTTCAGGTAGTCGGCGAGGCCGCCGGCGACACCACCCACGACACGGTCGGAGGTGCGGCGCTGGAGGCGGCGCACGGGCAGCGGGATGTCGCCGGCCGGTGGGCCGGGCGGCGGATCCGGCGCGGCGGTGGGCTCCTGGGTCGTCATGAGGTCATGGTCCGGGCAACGGGGCGCGGACGCCATCGGGACAGTCCCCGAGCAGTACCCTGACCAGCGGACGCCAACGCCTCAGGGTCCCCACCGATGCTGTTGGCCGGGGCGCCTGTGCGAGGATCACCGAAATGGCCGGACTCAACCTTCCGCAGCACCGTGCCCAGGTGCGCGCAACCCGCTCGATCCTTCGGCGCAGTCGTCGCAACCGGATGCTCGCCGGGGTAGCCGGGGGCGTCGGCGATCACCTGGGACTCGATCCGTTCGTCGTTCGGCTTGCGTTCATCGTCCTGGGTCTCGCGGCCGGGTTCGGCGTCGTCGCCTACCTGCTGCTGTGGGTGCTCGTGCCGGCCGAACCCGCGGGTGTGGCACCTCCGACGACGCACCACGACGTCCCGCGACCCGAGGCGCGCGAGCTTCTCGGCGGCGGCCTCGTCGTGGCGGGTGCCCTGGTCATCCTGTGGCTCACCGGGGTGCGGGTTGGCGACGGGCTGGCGTGGCCGGTGACTCTCGCGGCAATCGGGTTCGCCATCATCTGGGCGCGTGGTGCTGGCGAGGAGGGTCGCGGACGCCTTGACCTCGCGAGCATCGGCACACCGCTCGAGGAGCTGCTGCGCACGCGCGAATCCCGGCCGCGAGTCATTGCCGGCGCGCTCCTGATCCTGGGCGGCATGGTGGTCTTCCTGGCCGCCACCACCACGCTGGCGGCGGCGGCGAATGTCGTCCTCGCGGTGATCGTCACGACCGGCGGGCTGGCCCTGCTCGCGGGCCCGTGGCTGTGGCGCCTGGCCAACGACCTGATCGAGGAGCGGTCGGCCAGGATCCGGACCCAGGCCCGTGCCGAGATGGCCGCGCACCTGCACGACTCGGTCCTCCAGACGCTGGCACTCATCCAGCGCGCGAAGGATCCGCGAGAGATGGTCACCCTGGCTCGGACCCAGGAGCGCGAGCTGCGCGCCTGGCTCTACGGCCGAGCGCCAAGCGTCCACGGGATGCGTCTGCACGATGCGATCGACGCCATGGCCGGACGCCTGGAACGAGCCCACCAGGTGAGGATCGAAGCCGTCGTGGTCGGTGATGCCGAGATGGACGATGACCTTCGCGCCCTCGTCGCCGCCTGCAACGAGGCCGTGCTCAACGCTGCCAAGCACGCGGGCGTCGAGGAGGTGTCCGTCTACGTCGAGGTCGAAGGCGACCAGGTCAACGCCTTCGTCCGCGACGGCGGCATCGGGTTCGACCCCGACGAGGTGCCCAAGGATCGGCGTGGGATTGCGGATTCGATCGTCCAGCGAATGCGGCAGCATGACGGCAGCGTTGTGATCCGGAGCCGCCCGGGAGCCGGAACGGAGGTCCATCTGAACCTCCCGCGGCGAGATGTTGCCCGGGGGCGCATCCCGGCATGAACGGACCGAGCACGCCGCCGGTCCGGGTCGTCATCGTCGACGACCATGCGCTCTTCCGATCCGGCGTGCGCTCGGAGTTGCACGACGACATCGAGATCGTCGGCGACGCCGGCACCGTTGCGGAGGCGATTGCCGCGATCCGGTCGCTGCAGCCCGACGTCGTCCTCCTGGACGTCCACATGCCGGCCGGTGGTGGGCTCGCGGTGATCGAGGCGATCCGCACGGACTTTCCCGACGTGCGGTTCCTGGCGCTGTCCGTGTCTGATGCCGCGGAGGATGTCATCGGCGTGATCCGGGCCGGTGCCCGGGGGTACGTCACGAAGTCGATTGCCCCGGAGGAGCTGTACGCCGCGGTGCGGCGCGTCCATGACGGCGACGCCGTGTTCTCGCCGCGCCTTGCCGGTTTCGTTCTCGACGCCTTCCTCACCGAGCCGTCGGCACCGATCGACCCCGATCTCGACCAGCTCTCGCCACGGGAGCGAGAGGTTCTCCGGTTCATCGCTCGCGGCTACACGTACAAGGAGGTCGGCGGCGAGCTCGGGATCTCGGTCAAGACGGTCGAGACGCACGTCTCCGCCGTCCTTCGGAAGCTCCAGCTCTCCAACCGCTACGAGCTCTCCCGCTGGGCCGCGGATCACGCCATCGTCTGACTGCCCGAGCTCGGCTTGCGTCCGCCGGGGCGCTGTTTGGCTTGGCCCTCGCCCCGATCATCCCTCGGAACTGGGGTTTGACCACTGCGTCGAACGCCGGCGCCGCCCGATGTCGCCGGCATCCCTGGGCGCTGCGGCCGGACCTGCACGCCCTCCAACTCGCACCCTTCGACTTTAAGGGTACCGCGCACCGGGGGGCTTGCCGCAAGCCCCGGGTCGTGCTCTAGAGTCACGGGCCGACGCGGCACCGCAACGATGAAGAGGGTGCATGAGCAGCGACATCCTGGATCTCCGCGACCTCGACCGGACGCAGGTCGCGATCGCCGGTGGCAAGGGCGCGAACCTCGGCGAGCTGACGCGGATCGAGGGCGTCCGCGTGCCGCCCGGCTTCTGTGTGACGACCCGAGCCTTCCGGCGCGTCTTTGCCGCAGCACCGACCCTCGACGGCCAGATCGCCCATCTGTCGCACCTGACGCTCGATGACACGAAGGAGCTCGGCGCGCGCAGCGAGCAGATCCGCCGGACGATCGAGGCGACCGCCATGCCAGGCGACCTCGTGGCGGCGATCACTCGCGCGCTCGCCGGGCTGGGCGAGCAGGTCGCCTGCGCCGTCCGGTCGAGCGCGACGGCGGAGGACCAGCCAACAGCGTCGTTCGCCGGCCAGCAGGACACGTACCTCAACGCCGTCGGGCCGGCATCGATCCTCGAGCACATCAGCCGATGCTGGGCGTCGCTGTTCACCGAGCGGGCCGTGACCTACCGATTGCGAAACGGACTCGACCATCGGGCGGCACACATGGCAGTCGTCGTGCAGGCGATGGTGCTCCCGCGGGCGGCCGGGATCCTGTTCACGGCCGACCCGGTGACGGGAAACCGGCGGGTCGCGCGCGTGGAGGCGAGCATCGGCCTCGGTGAGGCCCTGGTCTCCGGTCTCGTCAACCCCGATGTCTACTCGGTCAGGGACGGCGAGATCGCCACCCGGGCGATCGGGACCAAGCGACTCGCCATCCAACCCTCACCCGCGGGCGGAACCCGCCACGAGGTCGTGGACCCGGAGCGCGGGGTGCTGGCAGCCCTGGCCGACGACCAGGTCGTGGCGCTCGAGGTGCTGGGTCGGCGGATCGAGGCGCATTTCGGCCACCCGCAGGACATCGAGTGGGCCCTCGTCGACGACGACGTCTGGGTCCTTCAGAGCCGTCCGATCACCACCCTGTTCCCGATCCCGGTCGATGACGACGGAGCGAAGCACGTCTACATCTCCGTGGGCCACCAGCAGATGATGACCGATGCGATGCGCCCGCTCGGGCTCTCGGTGTGGCAGCACACGACGCAGCGGCCGATGGCCGAAGCCGGCGGGCGGCTGTTCGTCGACGTCACCCGCATCCTCGCCTCACCGTCGAGCCGGGCCGGCTTCCTCGAGCTCGTGGGCCGCTCCGATCCCCTCATCCGGGATGCGCTGCAGACCGTCATCGACCGAGGCGACCTCATCCCGTCGGCGCCGGACGAACCCGCTGGCGCCGGGCCTGACCGCGGGCCGGCGGGCGGTTCGTCGGCCGGTGGCCCGTCGCCAACGATCGAGACCGACCCCGCCATCGTCACCGGGCTGATCGCGCGCAGCGAGGCTTCGATCACCACGCTGCGGCGCGACATTCGTGGCAGGACCGGCACCGACCTGCTCGATTTCATCCTGGCCGACCTCGGCGAGCTGCGACGGAGCCTCGCCGACCCGCAGAGCTACCAGGCCATCATGGCCGGGATGGAAGCCACCTGGTGGCTCAAGGACCGGCTGCGCGAGTGGCTCGACGACACCGACTCTGCCGACACGCTCACGCAGTCGGTGCCGAACAACGTCACCTCGGAGATGGGCCTCGCGCTGCTCGACGTCGCCGACACGATCCGCCCGCATCCGGCGTTGGTGGCGCACCTGGAGCGCGCCGGGGACGACGGCTTCCTCGACGGCCTGGCCGGTCTCGAGGGCGGGCGCGAAGCACACGCCGCCATCACCGCGTGGCTCGATCGGTACGGCATGCGCTGCGTCGGTGAGATCGACATCACGAGGCCGCGCTGGAGCGAACATCCCACGGCGCTCGTACCGATCCTGCTCGGCAACGTCCGGAGCTTCGAGCCGGGTGCGGCCAGGCGACGCTTCGAGCTGGGGCTGGAGCAGGCCCGGCAGGCAGAGCGCGGGGTCCTGGCGCGCCTGCGGGCGCTGCCGGACGGGGCGTCGAAGGCCGAGCAGGCCGAGCGGATGATCGACCGCGTCCGCACCTTCGCCGGGTACCGCGAGTACCCGAAGTACGGCATGGTCAGCCGCTACTTCAGCTACAAGCAGGCGCTGCTCGCGGAGGCCGATCGCCTCGTTCGCGCCGGTGTGCTCGGCAACCGCGAAGACATCTTCTATCTCACGCTGCCCGAGCTCCGCGAGGTGGTTCGCACCGGCCGGGCCGATGTGACCCTGATCCGGGAGCGCAGGGACGCGTACCGCTCGTATCAGGCGCTGACGCCGCCGCGGGTGCTGACCTCGGAGGGTGAGGCCCTCACCGGGGCGTACCGGCGGGGCGGCGCGCCGGCGGGCGCGCTGGTCGGCCTGCCGGTCTCCGCCGGAACCGTCGAGGGGCGCGCGCGCGTCGTCCTGGACATGGCGGACGCCGATCTCGAACCCGGCGACATCCTGGTCACGGCCGCCACCGATCCCAGCTGGACACCGCTGTTCGTCACCATCGGAGGTCTGGTCACCGAGGTGGGCGGTCTGATGACCCATGGCGCGGTGATCGCGCGGGAGTACGGCCTGCCGTCGGTCGTCGGCGTTGAGCACGCCACCGCGCTCATCGGGGACGGGCAACGGATCCGGGTGCACGGAACCGATGGGTACGTCGAGATCCTGCCGGTCCCCGCCAGCTCGAGGCGACGGCCCGTCGTCGCGGCCGCGCCGGATGTCAATGACCAGCGGGACGGATAGCCACGGCTCGACTGCGTCGTGGAGGAGCCCGATGCGCCCACCCGCATTCCTACAATGATCTCCTACCCGCGCGAGGGAGGAATGTCAGCCATGAGTACGCGTCACGGCGTCGTCGCTGCCGCCACCGGCGCGGATCGCCTGATCCTCGACCCGTCCGACCTCGCTCGGCTGCCGCCCAGGGTCACCCTCGAACCACTGGGAGGAACCCTCGTATGACGACCCCGGCCCACACGGGTGACCACGGACAGCCGCCGCTCGCGCCGGGCGACACCGTGGCGCCGATCGACCCGGCCTCGGTCCCGCGGCGGACGCTCGCGAGCGGCGCCTCGATGCCGGCGATCGGGCTTGGAACGTTCGGCTCGGACCACGCCCCGGCGCGCGTGGTAGCCGCCGCCGTCGCGGATGCCCTCCGGCTCGGCTACCGGCACGTCGACTGTGCCGCGGTGTACGGCAACGAGGCCGAGATCGGCGAGGTCCTCGAGCGGGCGATCCGCGGCGGTATCCCGCGCGACGAGCTGTGGATCACGTCCAAGCTATGGAACGACCGCCACAGCCCGGCGCACGTCGCTCCGGCGTTCGAACGCTCGCTGCGCGACCTCCGCCTCGAGTACCTGGACCTGTACCTCATCCACTGGCCGTTCCCCAACACCCACCAGCCGGGGGTGGGCGTCGGGTCCCGCGACTCGAACGCGCGGCCTTACCTGCACGAGCGGTACATGGACACCTGGGGCGAGCTGGAGAAGCTGGTCGACCGTGGCCTCGTGCGCCACATCGGGACGTCGAACATGACGATCCCGAAGCTGCGGCTCGTGCTCCGCGACGCGCGGATCCGGCCGGCTGCCAACGAGATGGAGCTGCACCCGCACTTCCAGCAGCCCGAGCTGTTCGCGTTCGTGACCGAAGCGGGGATCGTGCCCATCGGCTTCTCGCCCATCGGCTCGCCCGCGCGGCCGGAGCGCGACCGGACCCCGCAGGACACGGTGGACGTCGAGGACCCGATCATCGTCGCCGCTGCCCGCCGCCTCGGCGTCCACCCGGCCGTGGTGTGCCTCAAGTGGGCGATCCAGCGAGGCCAGGTCCCGATCCCGTTCTCGACCAAGCGCCGGAACCTCGCGGCAAACCTCGCGGGCACGGTCGGCGAGCCCCTGACCGACGCGGAGATGGTGGCCATCGCCGGCATCGACCGCAACTGCCGCCTGATCAAGGGCCACGTGTTCCTGTGGAAGGCCGGCCAGCCCTGGGAGGAGCTGTGGGATCCCGACGGGACGATCACGCCGCCGTGAGCCCGCGGCACGTTCTCAGCCTCGACCAGGGGACGTCTGCCCTCAAGGCTGCCCTGTGGGCCGAGGACGGCCGAATCGTCGCCGAGGCGTCGGTGATCTGCGAGCTGGCGCGACCGATGCCCGGCTGGGCCGAGATCGATCCCGAGCGCTGGTGGTCAGCGCTGGGTGAGGCGACGCGGAGCGTGCTCGCCTCGGCCGGCGCGGGCGCCGACGAGGTCGCGGCGGTCGCGCTCGACGCCATCGGCTGGACCCTGGTCGCGGTCGACGCCGGGCTGCGGCCGCTGGCACCGGCGATGACCTGGCTCGATCGGCGGGCCGAAGCCGAGGCATCGTACCTGCGCGGTCGTCCCGACGCGGCCGCCCTGGTGGAGCTCGCCGCGAACCCGCTCGACGCCGCGTACCTCGCGCCCAAGCTCGCCTGGCTCCGCGCCCATCGCCCGGAGGCCTTCGACGCGGCGCGCTGGTTCCTGACCGCGTCGGGCTTCCTCGTGGCCCGGCTGACGGGCGAGGCGACCTGCGACCTCACCCAGGCCTACGGCTTCCACTGCTTCGACCTGCGCCGCGAGCGCTGGGACGAGACGGCCGCGGCCTCGCTGGGTATCCCCGCGGACCGGTTGCCGCCGCTGCGCCGGGCCGGGCATCATGCCGGCGGGGTGTCCCGGCTCGCCGCCCGGGAGACGGGCCTGGCGCCGGGGACCCCGGTCCTCGTCGGGGGCCTTGACGCGGCCATGGGCGCGCTGGGCAGCGGGGTCACACGGACCGGCCTGACCCAGGACCAGGGGGGGTCTGCGGGCGGCTTCGGGATGAGCGTGGCCGAGGTGGTGATCGAGCCACGGCTGATCTTCAGCCACCACGTGCTCGAGGGTCAGTACCTGCTCCAGGCGGGCACGGTCGGCGGTGGCGCGCTTCGCTGGCTCCGGCAGGCGGTCGGCGCCTCCGGGTCGAGCTTCGACGAGCTGACCACGGAGGCCGAGACGTCGCCCGTGGGGGCCAACGGCGTGCTGTTCCTGCCCTACCTCGCCGGCGAGCGGACGCCGCTGTGGAGCAGCGCGCCGCGGGGCGTCTTCGCGGGGCTCACCTATGCGACGAGCCGCGCCGACCTCGTGCGGGCGGTCCTCGAGGGCTGCGCGTTCGCGGTCGTGGACAACCTGCGCCTGGCCGAGGCCCGTGGCCACCGGGTCACCGAGTGGCTGGGGCAGGGCGGCGCCGCGCGCTCGGCCGTCTGGAACCAGGTCAAGGCGGACGCCACGGGCCGGCCGTTCACCGTCGCCCGGCTGGTCGACGGCACCGAGGGGGGCACGGGCCTGGCCCTGTTCGCACTGGGCGCACGGGCAGCCGGTCTGGCGGGCGAACCCGCGGGGACCGTCGAGCGGCTGCTCACGCGGCGGACGACATTCGAGCCCGACCCCGCCAGGCACGCGCAATACCGCGAGCTGTTCGAGGTCTGGCACGGCCTGTCGCGGGCGATGCTCCCGCAGTTCGAACGCATGGCCCGGATGCGGCCGATGGCGGAGGAGGCATTGGCATGAAGGCGCTCGTGCTGGAGGATCGCCAACGGATCGCCGTCCACGACGTCGCGGACCCCGTGGCGGGTCCGGGCGAGGTGTTGCTCGAGGTGCGTGCCAGCTCGATCTGCGGCTCCGACATCCACCGCTTCGCCCGCGGCCACCGCGAGTACCCGATGATCCTGGGCCACGAGGCGGCCGGCGTGATCATCGGGGCCGGCGCGGGCGTGGACCGGGCCCTGGTTGGCCGCCGCGCGGCGCTCGTTCCGCTCATCCCGGATCACACCTGCGAGCAGTGCCTGGCCGGCCGCTTCTCGGCCTGCCGCAGCTACACGTTCGTCGGGTCGCGGCGCGCCGGTGCGCTCGCCGAGCGGGTCGTGGCGCCCCAGCGCAATGTGCTGCTCCTGCCGGACGAGATGCCGTTCGAGTCGGCCGCGCTCATCGAGCCGGCGACGGTGGCGCGCCATATCCTCGACCTGGGCGGGATGGCTGGCGGCCAAACGGCCGTCGTGCTCGGAGCGGGCTCGATCGGGCTGATGATCGTCCAGTGGCTGCGGATCCTCGGCGCGTCGCTCGTCGTCGCCGTCGACGTCGTGGACGCGAACCTCGAGGCCGCCCGCGGGCTGGGAGCCGACGCGACGCTGAACCCGGCCCGCGACGCCGTTGCCGACGAGGTACGCCGGCGCACGGGCGCCGGGGCGGACCTCGTGCTCGAGGCCTCCGGCTCGCCGGCCGCGCTGCAGTCCGTGGTCGAGCTGACCCGGCCACGAGGCAGCGTCGTCCTGGGCGGCAACCAGCCTGCCGATGCCGAGCTGCCGATGCGCTTCGTGGAGGCGCTCATGCGCCGCGAGCTCACGCTCTCTGGCTGCTTCATGTCCTACTCGGCGCCGTGGCCCGGCCACGAATGGACCGACAGCCTGGCCGCCGTCGTCTCCGGCGACCTCGACATGCCCGCGATGATCTCGCACCGCGCCCCGCTCTCGGAGGCGCCCGCCACCTTCGACGAGATCGCTGCCCACCGACTCGCCCACCGCAAGATCGTGTTCGACCCCACCTCATAGGAGGCTCCATGCTCACGACCCGGCTCCTGCACCCCGAGATTCTGCAGGCGCTCGGCGAGGCCGGCCACGGCGCCCAGGTCCTGATCGCGGACGGCAACTATCCCCTCGCCACGCGCTCCAACCCGGCCGGCCGCAGGGTGTTCCTCAACCTCGAGCCGGGCAAGCTCACCGTCACCGACGTGCTCGAGGTCCTGGCCGAGGCGATCCCCGTCGAGGCCGCCCACGTCATGGGACCCGACGACGGCACGGAGCCCTCGATCTACGCCGACTTCCGGCGGATCCTTCCTGCCACCGACCTCCAGCGGCTGGGGCGTTTCGACTTCTACGACATGGCCCGCGGACCCGATACGGCGCTCGCGATCGCCACGGGCGAGCAGCGCATCTACGCCAACATCCTGCTGACCATCGGCGTCGTGATGCCCCGCTGAGCGCCCGACGGAGGCTTGCCCCGACGGGCCGCACGGTGGCACAGGGGGTCGGCCGCGGGTAGAGTGGCCCAGCCATGCCGCACGAGGTGGGACTCCGGTAGGGATGCCGCAGAACGACGACCTGCCCGTCATCGCGTTTGCGTCGAAGCGCGAGTTCGAGCACTGGCTCGAGGCGCAGGAGCCCGCATCGCCCGGCCTGTGGCTCAAGATCGCCAAGCGGAAGAGCGGCATCGGCAGCGTGACCTACGAGGAGGCCCTCGACGCCGCGCTGTGCGTCGGCTGGATCGACGGGCAGAAGCGCACGTTCGACGACCGCCACTGGCTGCAGCGGTTCACGCCGCGCAAGACCCGGAGCCGCTGGTCGCAGGTCAACCGCAAGCGGGCGACCCAGCTCATCGAGCTCGGACAGATGCGAACCGGCGGCCTGGCCGAGGTCGAGCGCGCGATGGCCGACGGCCGCTGGGATGCTGCCTATGAGGGGCAGAGGACGATCACCGTGCCCGAGGACCTGCAGGCGGCGCTGCAGGCGGATGTCGAGGCGGCCGCATTCTTCGCCACCCTCGACAGCCGCAACCGCTACGCGATCCTCTATCGCATCGCCGACGCGAAGCGTCCCGAGACCAGGCTGGCAAGGATCGAGAAGTACGTGGCGATGTGCCGCGAGCGCAGGCTGATCTACCCCTGAGGCGGCGAGGCTGTCGTGGAGGTCCCACCGCAGGTTCGTCGTAGCTCTTCGCCAGCCCAGGCGCTCGGTGAGGTGCTTGCGAGCAGCTGGCTCAGCCGATGCGCTGGGCCAGGGACACGATGATCCCTTCGGGCCCACGCACATACGCCATGCGCCAGATCTGCTCGTACTGACCGACGCCACCGACAAGGCCGTAGCCGTCCGTGGCGAGGCGCTCGAGGATGGCATCGAGGTCATCGACCTCGAACGAGATGTTGCGAAGGCCCAGCTCGGTGGACATCGCGTTGGGCGAGCCCGGTTCATGCTGCGGCCGGGTGAAGCTCGACAGCTCCAACCCTGTTCCGCCGTCAGGCGGACGCAGCATCACGATCTCACTCCGAGAGTCCGGGATGCCGATCACGGTGTCGACGAATTCGCCCTCCATGGCCATCCCGCCCTCAACCTCGAACCCCAGCTCGACGAAGAACTCGGTGACCGCCTTGAGGTCTGCGACCGTGATCCCCACATGATCGAAGCGGCGGATGCGCGGCATCGATCGAGCTCCTTTCCGTACCAGGCCAACGGCGTCTCCTGTCCCGGCTTGATGATCCCCGCCCCGTGCGCCATCACCCGGCACGCGTGTACATCAGCAGGTGGACGCCATCGTCGAAGGTTCGAGCCTCGGCGAGCCGCAGGGCCTTCGTCTCGCTGGTGTGGTCGAACAGGCGCTTGCCCGCGCCGACGATCACCGGGTAGACCAGCAGGTGCAGCGCATCGACGAGGTCGTGCTCGATCAGGGTGCGTACGAGTTGCGGGCTGCCGTGCACGAGGATGTCGCGCTCGTACCGGGCCTTGAGCCCGTTGACCGCGGCGACGACGTCGCCGCTGATCACGGTCGTGTTGGCCCACGAGGGGTTTGTCAGCGTTGACGAGACGACGTGCTTGGGCATCGCGTTGAAGTAGTCGGCGAAGTCGCCCGTGAACGTCGGCCAGGAGGCGGCGAACTGCTCGTAGGTGATGCGTCCCAGCAGCTGGGCATCCGCGGCCATCGTCTCATCGACCTTGAACTGGTCGCCCGCGGGACCACGGGAGAAGGCGTCGGCCCAGCCGACCCGCTCGAACGGCTCGGTGCCGCTCGGTGCCTCGACGACGCCGTCGAGTGAGATGTACTCGGTGACGACGATCCGGCCCATGGATTCCCTCCTCGTCTTGATCGATGCCTGGCCGCCGCGGGTCGGATCAGGTCCCTGTCCGGCTGAACGTCACGTGGACGACACCACTGGGCGAGGCCTTGGTCTCGACCGTGAAGTCCTTCTCGAGCTCCTCAAGACCATCCCACAGGCGCACGCCCCGGCCGAGCACGATCGGCACCACGACCACGTGCATGTGGTCAACGAGTCCCGCAGCGAGGAATTCACGGATCGTCGTGACACCACCGCCGAGGCGGACGTCCAGGCCGTTGGCCTCGTCGCGCGCCCGCCGAAGCGCCTCGGCCGGCGATGCGTCGAGGAAGTGGAAGGTCGTGCCGCCCTCCATCTCGATCGGCGGCCGAGGGTGGTGGGTCATGACGACCACGGGGGTGTGGAACGGGGGGTTGGCACCCCACCAGCCCTTCCAGTCGGGGTCCTCGTGCCAGCCGGGGTAGCCGAACTTCCCGGCGCCCATGATCTCGGCGCCCACCCCCGAGTCGTGCAGTCGCAGGAACGCGTCGTCGATCCCGGTGCTGCCGCCCGGCTCGCCGATCATCTCGTGCCACCAGCGGGTGACGAACATCCACTCGTGCAGCCGCTCGCCGGCGTGGCCGAACGGGGCCTCACGGCTCAGGCCCTCGCCGGTCCCGAAGCCGTCGAGCGAGATGGAGAAGAACTGGACCCGGGCGATTGACATGACTTCTCCCTGGCTGTGGCTTCTAGCTGGCGGGTTGGCTGCTCGGCGGGCCGGACAGGACGGTAGGGACGTATTCGAGCAGCTGAGCTCGCCCGTCGAACGTCCGGCTGGACACCATTTCCAGGGCGACGTCCGGGTAGCCGTCATAGACACGTTCACGACCGGTGCGTCCGGTGATCACCGGGAACACGACCACCCGGAATCGGTCCGCGAGGCCGGCCTCCAGCAGTGACCGAGACAGGGCCAGGCTGCCGACCGTCCGCATCGGGCTGGTGCCCTCGCGCTTCATCGCGGCGACGGCTGCGACGGCGTCACCCGTGACCAATGTCGTGTGGGCCAGCGGCAACGGCTCGTGCAGGGTGGATGAGAAGACGACCTTGGTCGCGTTGGCCAGCGCTGCGATGCTGGCGGCCTCCTCTGAACCTGCTTCAGAACCCGGGCTCTCCATCTGGGCAGCGAACTCCGAGAACATCCGGTACGTGGTTGCACCCATCAAGATCGTGTACTCCCGCTCCGGCTGCTCCGCGAGCCAGCCGAGGTACTCCGGCCCCTGGAGGCCCCACCACCCGGGCCACCCGTCGGCTGCCCCATAGCCGTCGAGGGAGGTGATGAAGTCGACTACCAGCTCCTGCACGTGTTTCGGCTCCTTGGCTCCGAGGAATGACGCTATACTAGATGAGAGTCCATCCTTATACTGGAGTATGAAATTGTCAAGCGGCCCGGGTCGGCGAGAGCGAAAGAAGCGCGAGACGCGGCAGCGCATCCTTGACGCCGCGGTCGCCCTGTTCGCGGCTCAGGGCTATGAGGCCACCACGATGGACGAGATCGCCGAGTCGGCCGACTTCTCTCGTGCCACGGTGTTCAACGCCTTCCCTCGCAAGGCGGACCTCGTGCTCGCCTGGTTCGAGGACCGCCGCGCCGAGCTGGCGACCCGCGTCACCGAACGCGAGCCGGGAACGATGCAGACCGCGCGTCAGTTGGCGCTTGCACTGCACGTGATCGCGCAGATGTTCGACCAGGATCCCCGAACAGGCCGCGCGATGACCCGCGCCTGGCTGCAGGCCGGTGGCCCGCTCCTGGCATCCGAATCAGACACGTCGCGGCTATTCGCGGACACGATCCGAGCGGGGCAGGAGCGGGGCGACGTCGACCCCCGAATTGACGCCGACCGAGCCGGACGTGTCCTGTTCGACGCGTACCTCGGCGTGCTGTACCGGTGGGCATCCCGCGAGGAGGCGGCCGCAGGCTTCGGTCCTGATCTGGATGCCACGCTCGACGTGCTCCTGTCCGGCATCTCGAGGTCGGCGAGCTGACGCGGTCAGCCAGCCGTGCTCGGCCGGCTCCTGCCCAGCCCACGGGGAGTGGCACCGCAGGCGTGGGCCGAGGTTCCGCAGCCATTGAATGGTTGGCGCCGGTACGCCGGCGCCGACCACTGTGGGCCTTCGCGGGCCAACGAGAGGGGATCAGGGCTCGCTGGGATGCCGCGCGGCGCGGCGCGCCACGAACCGGCGCATCTTCGCGTTGCTCCCGCAGTCTTCCATGCTGCACCATCGGCGGCTGCGGTTCTTGCTCCCGTCGAGGAAGAGGAACTGGCAGCCGGCACAGGCCTTGACTCGATCGAGCGGACCGTCCGTAAGCAGCTCGACCGCGGCATGAACCACCGGACCCAGCGGACGCGCCAGGCTTTGGTCGTCCGACCAGCTCCACGCGAACGAGCCATCTGTGGCGACGAGCGCCCCGCGGGCGAGCGCCTCGACCTCGGCAGTTCGCAGGGCGGCGACGGATGGCGCGGGCGGTCGCTGCCTTTGCGCGCTCGCTCTGAAGACGTCGTCCAGAGCGTCGCGTAGATGGATTGTCCGCTCGAAGGCGTCGCGGGCCGCGACGTGGTCTCGGCGCGCGAGACGTAAGAGCGTTCCAGCCTCGCTGCCGCTGAGGAAACCCACGTGACGCGCCCACGCAACCAGGTCGTCGTAGTCACGAAGGACGTCGTCGTCGCTGGGTCCGCCCGGTGGCCCGGTCCGGGTGTTCACGAAGTCGAGCGCGAGATTCCCGCCGACGATCCGCATCCGTCCGACGTCTGCCATTGGCTCCGCGTGTGTGTCCATCAAACGTCAGTTTACTGGTTGACACACCGGTGAGGACGGTCTAGGATGTTACCACCAAAACGATGATGACTGGTAACAGTCTGCGGGAGACCGGAGGCCGCATGTGAACCTATCCGATGTTCCGTCTCGCATCGGGATGCTCTTGCTGTCGTCCCTGCTCGCTATCGCGAGGCTCATTGGACCGCGCGCCGGAGACTCAGATGGCGTGAGCCACAGCCTCTTCGGGTCACCGGCGGATCTCGGGTGGCCCCAGGGCGTCCAGGAGGAGGATCCGCGACCCTGGCGGGTCGAGCACCTCGGATGAGGATGGAGCGCGGCCGTACACCGCTCGTCGGTCGCCTCGGGATAGAAGACGTGGGCCGCGCCCTTGGGTGGCTACCGGGCGGGAACGAATCCCTCAGGTCCGCGCGGGCTCATAGCTCGCGATCGCCACATCGCCCGAGCTGGTCGGCCCCTGGGCGAGTCGGAGGGTCATCTCCACGCCCTCCGGGAACAGACGCCGTCCACTACCGAGGACGAGCGGGTGAATCATGAGCAGGTACTCGTCGATGAGGTCGGCAGCCATCAGCGTGCGGATCAGCTCGCCGCTGCCCATGACCCCCAGCACGCCGTCGGACTCAGCCTTGAGCTTGCGCACGGCCTCGGCGACATCGCCCCGCAGCAAGGTCGAGTTCGGCCAGCGCAGCGGCTCCTCGAGGGTGGTCGACGCGACGTACTTGGGCGTGGTGTTGAGGGCGTCCTTGAACGGGCCGCCACGCTCGTTCCACGTTCCGACCAGATCCTCGTACGTCCACCGCCCGAAGAGCCAACAGCGGAGTCCGCCGCCCGCGGTCATGCGCTCGCTCATGGCGCGGGTGATCTCCTCCGGTGACTGTGTGGACCGGCTGCCCCAGCCGCTGCGCGTGAACCCGCCCCTGGTGTCCTCCCCTGGTCGGGCAGGGCCTTGCATCACCCCGTCGAGGGTGACCTGGTTCATAACGACGATCCGTCCCAATGTGGCCTCCTGTAGTTCGTGGCGATGCGACCCGTCAGCCGATCACGATGCGCCCGTGATCCCGAGCGCGCTGAGAAGGCCGGCGACGGTCAGTACGACGACTGCGGCGGCCGCCGTCGCCGTCCACCAGCTCCGACCGCTCGACCTGCCGAGGATGGACCGCGCGATCGCCGCCCACAACAGGCCCTCGACGATGAACCGCGTCTCGTTGAACAGGGGGCCCTGGAGGTCAGCGACCCGGTCGTCCAGGGAGCGCCACAGGTCGGGGTAGCGGATATCGAGCAGGCCGGCCAGGCTCAGGATGCGCTGGATGTCGTCGACCAGGCCGTGCATGACGCAGCCAACCGCGATTGACCCACGCGACGGCGAGGAGGACGGCGCGCGGACGCGGACGCGGACGCGCCCACAGGCGAAGCACGAGGATCGGCAGGAGCGCGGCCCCGAACAGGAGCAGCGCAGCGACGAGATTGGTCTGCCGCCACAGCGCCTCGAAGCGGACCTCGCCGACAAGCCCGATCGTGCCGCCCGCCGCGTAGTAGGCGCGAATACAGCGGCGTACAGCAACGCCCAGCCGCCCGCGGCGAGGCTCAGGTGACGCAGTCGATCGGACGGCGTTTCGTCCACCATGCTCCGACCGGCCTTCACGTCTTGTCCTGCACATCGGTGAGGCGTCCTGGGGCGCCCGTCAGCGATCGAGCGCATATCACTCGCGCTGCCAGCCGTCCGGCGTCCGGAGTCCGAAGCCGAACACGCGGTCGAGCGCGACGTGCGCGAGCCACGAGATCTCCGCCAAGCGCGGCGCGAGGGTCCAGAGGATAGTCCGCTGTCTGTTTCGAGGGCGTTGCGGACCGGCGGGCGAGCGTCAAGGAATTGTCGACCATGCCCGTGCGTCGACTCGCATCTATACTGAACCAAATGGTTCAGTATCCCGTCGCTCGACTCGACGCCTCGTTCGCAGCCCTCTCGGACGCCACCCGCCGTGGCGTGCTGGAGCGGCTCGGGCGCAGCGACGCGTCGATCTCGGATCTGGCCGAGGCATTCCATATGACCCTCACGGGCATGCGGAAGCATGTCGGAGTGCTGGAGCACGCCGGGCTCGTCACGACCGAGAAGGTCGGGCGGGTGCGCACGTGCCGGCTCGGCCCGCGGCGGCTCGAGGACGAGACCGCCTGGATCGAGCAGCAGCGCCAGCTGTGGCACGCGCGGTTCGACGCGCTGGAGCAGGTCGTCGCCGAACGACGACGGAAGGAGCGGACTGATGGACAACCGGAGCGCGGCTGACGCCAGCACGACGACAGCCCATACGACGATCGACCGGACGTCCGAGCAGGACCTGGTCGTGACCCGGACGATCGACGGTCCGCCCGCCGTCGTGTTCGAGGCGTGGACCGACGCCGAGCTGTTCCGGCAGTGGTGGGTCCCGCAGTCGTTCGGCCTGAGGCTGCGGACGTGCGAGATCGATGCCCGGGTCGGGGGCGGCTACCGGCTCACCTTCGACAACGGCACGGCCGAGCCGATGGCGTTCTTCGGCCGGTACCTCGAGGTGACCCCGCCGACGCGTCTGGTCTGGACGAACGAGGAAGGTGACGCCGGCACGATCGTCACGACGGTGACCTTCGAGGAAGATCAGGACCGGACCCGGCTGGTCGTCCACGACCGCTATCCGTCGAAGGAGGCGCTCGACGCCGCGGTCGCGTCCGGGGCGATCAGCTGGAGTCCGGAGGTGTTCGACCAGCTGGACGAGCTGCTCGTCCAGCGTCGCTCGAGCATGTAACGGCGCTCAACGGGATGGATGCGAGCAAGCACGCGGCCCGGTCGACCCTCCCGGGACGTAGCACCCCGGGAGTCAGCCGATGAGCGGACGCGCCCCCATCGCGATCACGCCAATCCACGTCGCCGACCTGCACATCGAGGGCGAGGTCATGCCCGTGTACGTGCACCTGGTCGAGCATCCCGACGGACGCGTGCTGATCGACACCGGCATGACCGAGCTGCACCCGCTGCTGGCGGATATGGCTCCGGACCTGCGCCCGCTGGACCGGCAGGAGCTCGATCTCGCCGGCATCGACATGGTCGTCAACACGCACCTCCACGCGGATCACTGTGGCGGCAACCATCTCTTCGTCGGGGCGCCGATCTACGTTCAGCGGCGCGAGCTCGACGACGCGCGCACCCGCGACGACTACACGATCCGGGAGTGGGTCGACGCGCCCGGTGTGCGCTACGTGGCGGTCGACGGCGAGCTGGAGTTGCTCCCCGGGCTCCGCCTTGTTCCCGCGCCAGGGCATACGGACGGGACGCAGGTGGTCGTCGTGGAGACCGGCCGGCGTCCTGTCGTGATCGGTGGCGACCTGGCGATCTGGTTCGGCGAGCTCGACGACCCGCGGACCGAGGGCCAGCGACTGGTCCGCGCGCTCGCCCCCGAGCAGGTCTGGCTCGCCCATGTTCACGAGCCCTGGCGGCCCGATGCCGAGTGACGATGGTGAGCGCGCTGTGAGCATCGCGACGCGCTGCGAACGGCCGGCAGGCCGCAGCAGGAGACCTTGAGTCCGGCGGTCGGCGCGCCCGTCTCCGGGGCCGTCCTGTTCGTAGATGTGATGATGGCCCGCCCACGACGGGCGGCGCAAGAAATCAAGGGAACAGGGAGCAGCAGCATGAGTACCACGTTCACGGTCGACTTCTTCTGCAGCCTCGACGGCAACGGCTCAGCCGACGGCTGGCCCGGATACTGGGGCAAGGAAGGCCCCGAGCTGATCGCTGATCGGGTGCACACGTTCGAGCAAGAGCAGGTGCTTGTCTTCGGCGCGACGACGTTCCGCGGATTCCGGGAGTTCGTGGTCGAGTACGACGAGCCGTACTACGACAGCCTGAACAGACTGCCCAAGATCGTGTTCTCCAGCACGCTCGAAGAGCCGCTCGGGTGGCAGAACTCGACGGTGATCAACGAGGATGCGGTGACGGCAATCGAGCGCCTGAAGCGAACGACCAACATCCCGATGCGATCGCACGGCAGCATCTCGCTCAACCGTGCGCTGCTCGCCGCCGGGCTCGTCGATCGGCTCGAGGTCATGATGTTCCCCGCGATCACCGGACGCGCCGGGTACGCGGCCCTCTTCCGCGACGGGGCGGAGTTCGATCTGGATCTCATCGAATCGACCGTCCTCGATGGCCGGACTGTGAAGCTCGTCTACGCCCCGCATCTCCACGGACAGGTCCCGGCGGGCGTCGGGCCGAAGCCCCGGAACGCGGAATAGGCCAGGAGATCCTTCCCCGTGCACCACCTCGCGAGCGCTCGGTCCAAGGTGGGCGCCTCGACGACGACGCAGCTGGTGTGGATCCTCGCGCCGCGGCTGCTGGAGCCCGAGGTATGGCGCGCGTCGCCGTGTGGCGAGGTAGGCGACGCCGACGGCTTCGCCCGTGCATACGAGCGGTACCGGCTGCCCGCACCCGAGGGCGTGGCTCGGTCGAACGAGTGGCGGCGGCCCGAGGGTGTCGGGTCTCCCGCAGCTACGTCGGTGCACGTCGCCTCGTCAAAACCCGGGGATGCACGCGACAGTTGGTGTGGAGGTACTTCGCTGCCCCGTTTCCTGAGCCGTAGATCGCGACCGTTTGCGTGTCCTCCAGGGGATGAGTCGGCGGCATCAGGAAGTGGGTGTCGTCGATCGGCAGCAGCTCGTAGCTCGTCCGCTCCGGCTGGCCCGAGACCCGGGCCTGCCAGGGATCCCGGACGAAGGTCAGGCTGAGCGAGCTGCCCTTGGCCTGAACCTCATATCGGGAGCCGGGCCGCTCGTAGACGCCCTCGTACCTCGCGACATCCAGCGACAGCGTTGGATCGGGTTGCGGGAGGTCGGGGACCGTGGGGGCTCCGAGGTCGGTCAGAATCTCGTTGAGGACCCGTTTGGAGAAGTCCTCGCGCGGCCCGCCGTTCGTCAGCAGCACGGCGGCGATCCCTCTGTCAGGCAGGATCCTCAGGCGAGCGTTCTGACCGATGGTGCTCCCGTCGTGGGCATAGACCGTCTCGCCCGACCAGTTGCACACGACGAGCCCGAGACCCCACTCGGGCCCGAACATGTACGGGTCGGGCACCGGAACGCGCGACTCCATCATCTCGTGGATGCTCGCGGGCGAGAGGATCCGCGCTCCGTTCTTCGCCTTGCCCCTGTTCAGGAACACCTCCGCCATCGTCAGCACGTCGCGTGCCGTTGAGCTGACGTTTCCGCCGGGACCGTAAAGGCGCGGCAGGCACGGGACCGGCGCGACGATCGGGCCCTCGTCGATCGACCTGATGATGTGGCCGGTCGCCGCCCGATCGAGGTCCACGTCTTCGCGCCGACTGCTCGTGCTGGTCAACCCCAGCTGGTCGAAGAGACGAGCCTTCATGATCGCGTCCCAGGTCTGGCCGTCGAGGACCTCCATGACCCGGGCGAGGATGGCGTACCCAAGTGCGGCGCTGTACCCATGGGTGGCACCAAGCGGGAACACCTGCGCAGCGTCTGCGATGTTGGCGACCATGCGCGCGTACACGTCATCACCCTCGCCAGGATCGCCGAAGTCCTCCTCGATGCCGTTCGTGTGGTTGAGAAGATGGCGCGGCGTGACGCTGGCGCTGACCAGCGGGTCGGCGACCCTGAACCCGGGCAGATAGGTGCGCACCGGCTCGTCGAGGCCGACCTTGCCTTCGTCAACAAGCTGCATGAACGCGAGCGCGGTCCAGGTCTTGGACATCGACCCGAGTTGGTAGATCGTGTCCGTGGTCGCGGGCTCCCGGTTGGTCACGTCCCGGACGCCGACGGCGAAGTCGCTGATCTCGCCCTCATGGAGGACGCCGATCGCGGCGCCCGGGATCCGGTACTCCCGCAGGAGCTGCGACACCCGATATCGAAGGTCCGCCCGATCGATCATGCCTCAGTCCCCGGGATGTCTGGCCTACTGCGCCGTTGAGAGGCCGACCGCGTTGGCCGCATCGGCCTCGAAGTACTCCGTGGTGCCGAAGGTGCCGGCGTGCTCCTCGAAGACGCGCCTCACGGTGGCGATCGAATCGCCGACGATGACGTTGACCGCCTTGGTCCCGTCGCTGCTCGCCACGGCCAGCGTCCATTGGGCGCCCTTGGGGAGGCGGCCGTAAGCCTTCTTCAATGAAGCCCAGAACCTGTCGGGGTCCGAGACAGTTGACACTGCCATGACGTGCATGTCTTGCCTCCTATCGGTTGAGTCGGTCCTTGATCGTCTGCTCCAGCGCCGCGGCGGGCAGGTTGGCGTGCGCCATGCGCACCCATTCGCGCCCGAAGCGCTGGAAGGCCGCCTGCTTGCTCACCCCCAGGGCTTCCCCGACCTCGCGCCAGGAGTGCGTCTCCAGCGCGCGGAGCACGGCTTCACGCTCGCGTTCCTTGATCGCCTGTCGCAGCTCGGTGATCGCCGCGAGTGCTCCCAGCGGATCCTCGGCGATGCGGGCACGGAGATCGGCCTCAAGGGCTTCCGTCGAGTCGTGCTCAGGCATGCCGTCAAGATACCTTGACAGTCCCAGACCCGTCAAGATCCCTTGACGGGTTGGTCTTCCCCAGGCCCTCGTCCCTCGGCAATCGATGAACTGGTCCAGATCCCGGCGGCGGGACTGGCCCTTGGACGCTGTGCTCCGCGACAGGATGCTGCCGCCAGCCTAGAGCCAGCCCTGTCGAAGGAGATGCCCGATGCGCTACTTGCTCGTCATGCACATGGACCCCGCTGCCTGGGACTCGCTCTCGGAGGCGGAGCGCCAGGCTGTCTACGCGGGGCACGAGCGGCTCCAGGCGGCGACACGTGCCTCAGGCGAATTCGTTCGGACCGAGGCCCTTGCCGACCCCAGTCAGAGCCGCGTCGTGCGGATGCGGGACGGCGCGGCCAGGGAGACGGCCGGCCCGCTCGATCCTGGGCAGACGTTCATGTGCGGCTACTACGTGGTGGACTGCCCCACGCTGGAGCGGGCGATCGAGTTGGCCGCACAGGTGCCCGAGGCCACGTTCTCGGCGATCGAGGTCCGCCCGATCCTGTTCGCCTCGGGCGACCGGTAGACGGGTACCCCCACCTGCTGCACGGAGGCTACCCACGATGAACCGCGCGATCTCCCTCGACGGTACGCCCATCGCCTATGAGCAGGGCGGCTCGGGCCGACCGCTCATCCTGGTGGGCGGCGCCTTCCAGACTCGCGGCGACCCCCTCATGGCCGCCCTCGCGGCCGCGCTCGCCGACCGGTTCACGGTGGTGCGGTACGACCGCCGAGGGCGAGGCAGCAGTGGCGACGCCCTGACGTACCGAGACGGGTGCGAGGAGGACGATCTCGGTGCTGTGATCCGCGCTGCCGGCGGCCGCGCCGCCGTGTTCGGCATGTCATCGGGCGCCGTTCTCGCCATCGAGGCTGCAGCACACGGTGCCGCCATTGAGGCTCTCGCCATGTACGAACCGCCGGTGATCGTTGACGGCAGCCGCGACGCGGTGCCCGGGGACGACGCTGACCGGCTGCGCGCCCTCGTGGCGGAGGGCGATCGGGACGCGGCCGTCACGCGGTTCCTCACCGGGGCCGTCGGGCTCCCCGCGGACCTCGTCGCCGGGATGCGGCAGGCGCCATTCTGGGCCGCTATGACTGAGCTCGCTCATACGCTCCCCTATGACGGGTCGATCATGAGCCCGTACCAGCATGGCCATCCGCTCGACGCCCCGCACTGGCGGGCTGTCTCGGCTCCCGTGCTCGTCGTGGACGGTGGCGCCAGCCCGCCCTGGATCCGCGCTGGAGGGGCTGCAGTGGCCGATGCCCTGCCCAATGCGGCACGGCAGACGCTTGAGGGCCAGACGCATGACGTCGATCCGGGCCTGCTGGCCGCGGCGCTGGGGGCGTTCCTGGCGCGCACCGACGGTTGACCGATGTGGCCAAGGCGGAGATCCGCGCGAGGGTCTCGGGGCCGCACCCGAACACGTCCACCGATCTGCGATGGCGCTGGCGCCCGCTCAGGTTTACGGCCCCCGCCGCCGTGGCAACGGCCAGCCCAGGTCCGATACCCACCGTCGCTCGCCAAGGTAAGGTCCATGCACCCGTCGGGCAGGATCCGGGCCGGGCCAAAGGCGTCTGATCGATGCCGCACCACCGCCGGGTATCCGCGACGGGCGCTGGATGTAGCAGCGCGGCGCGGCGGGCGCCGTCACCGCGGCCCCCCCAACGCCACCCGGGGCGCGGCGCGTGAGCCGCGCACCAGCGCTCCAATCGTTGCGACGCCTTCCTCGATCGCACGGTCGCCGGCTGTCCCGTAGCCGAAGATCAGACCCGGGCGTCGGTCGCGAGCGTCCACCCAGTAGTCCTGCGAGCCCTGCGATCCTGATGCCGGCGTCGCGTGCCGCCGCGACGACCGCCTCCTCGTCCACCCCGTCGGGGAGCCAGGCGGTGACGTGGAGCCCCGCCGAGGCGCCCGCCGGCACGAGCTCGGGGGCATCTCGGCCCAGGGCGCTGAGCAGAACGCCGCGGCGCTGTCGGTAGACCGAGCGCATCCGACGCAGGTGGTGGTCGAAGTCGCCGCGAGCCAGGAAGTTGGCGAACGCCAGCTGCTCGAGGGCCGGCGACCCCCGATCGCTCGCCTCCTTTGCCGCGGCAAGCGGCTTGACCAACCGATCAGGCGCCACCAGCCAACCCAGCCGCAGCCCGGGCGCCAGCACCTTGCTCGCGGACCCGCAGTACACGACGTGGTCGGGCGCGAGCCCCTGAATGGCGCCGATCGGCTCGTGGTCGTAGCGATACTCGGCATCGTAGTCGTCCTCGACGATCAGGCCGGCCCGGTCCCTGGCCCAGGCGACGAGGTCCGCGCGGCGATCCGCCGCCAGCACCGACCCGAGAGGAAAATGATGGGCCGGGGTGACGACCACTGCGACCGCGGCCGACCGCTTGAGAGCGGCCACCGAGACGCCGCCCTTGTCGACCGGGACCGGCACCCAGGGCAACCCGACCCGTTCCGCGATGTCGATCGGGTCTCGTTGGCCGGGATCCTCGACCGCGATCCGGGCGCCGGGCTGAAGCGCCAGGACCGCCCCAACGATCGAGATGGCCTGGGCGAATCCGTTGCACACGATGACTCGGTCCGGGTGTACCACCATTCCCCGGACCCGGTTGAGGTAGGCCGCGAGGGCCGACCGCAGCTCAGGGACGCCGCGCGGGTCGCCGTAGGACAGGAGGTCGCTCGGCGCCACATTGAGGACCTCGCGGACCGACCGCAACCAGGCCCCCCGCGGGAACTGCGTGACGTCTGGCCGGCCGTACGCGAAGTCGATGCGCGGGCTTTCGGATGCCGGGGCGGGGATGGCTTCCGGCGCGGCGGCTGCCGTCGGTCCGACGCGGGTGATGCCGCCCTGCTGGCTGACGAGGAAGCCCTCCGCGGCGAGCTGCTCGTACGCCTCGACGATCACACCGCGTGACACCTCGAGGTGTCCGGCGAGCGCGCGGGACGACGGCATGATCGCCCCCGGGGTCAGTCGGCCGTCACGTATGGCCGCGCGAAGCGCTCGCTCGATCTGCCCGTGCAGCGATCCAGCGCCATCGCGACGGAGCTCCACCAGCAGCTCCGACGACGAACTGGTCCTCGTACGTGCCATGTGACTGGACCTTAGCACGCGACCAGTGAATCGGCACAGTCGGGTCCTCGGCGACGAGCGCCGGAAGGACCTGGAAGGGATGCCGACATGACCCACGGAGCGACCCACGGAGCGACCCGCGATTCGCGGCCCAGGCGTGACCTGCTTCTCGTGTACGCGGCGTCGGTTGGTGGCGATCTCGCCTTCTACCTGCTGCTCGCTGCAGTGCCAGCCCTTGCTCGCGGCGCCGATGCCGCCGCGACGGCCGGTGCCGCGATGTTCGCGCTGATGATCGGCGCCGTCGTCGGCGAGGTGGCGGCACCGCCACTGGCGGGAGCCGCCGGTCAACGCGTGACCTTCGCGAGTGGGCTGATCCTCCTGGGCCTTCCGTCGGGCCTCCTCGCGATAGCGCCCGCGCCCGAGGCGGTCGTGGCAGCGTCAGCGATGCGCGGCGTCGGCTTCGGCCTGACCGTGGTCGTCGCGGGGTCGCTGGCCGCATCCCTCCTCCCGGATGACCGCCGGGCTGCGGGCCTCGGGTTGTACGGTCTCGTGGTTGGCGTCCCGGCCATCATCGGCGTGGCGCTTGGCGAGCACCTTGCCGAGACGCTTGGGGCGCTGCCGGTTGCCGTCCTCGGGGCGTCTGTCGCGCTGTGCTCCGTACCGTGCGTGCTCCTCATCGGGCACGACGAGCGCCGGCGGCGGTCATCCGCCTCCGGCGACGGAGCATCTGCCCGGGCGCTTGGGCGCGCCCTGGTGCCGCCAGCGATCGTGTTCGCAAGCACGACCGTCGCATACGGCCTGCTCGTCACGTTGCTGCCGGTCGCCGGCAGCTCTCGTTTCGGGGGAGTCGTTGCGGGATGCCTGCTCCTCCAGTCGATCGCCGCCACTGTCTCGCGCTGGGGGTCGGGCCGCATCCACGCCCGGGTCCCGGCCATCGCCCAGGTGATCTGCGGTCTGGCTGCCGTCCTGGCCGGGACGGCTCTCCTCGTGGTCGCCCGAGAATCCACGGGGCTCGCGCTCGCGATGGTCTTCTTCGGTGCGGGTTTCGGCGTGATCCAGAACGTGACGCTTGTCGTGATGTTCGACCGGGTGGATCGCGCCTCGTATGACACCGCGAGTGCCGCGTGGAGCATCGCCTACGACGGGGGCATGGGGGCCGGCGGCCTGCTGGCAGCCGTCTCGGCGGTCTCTCTCGGTGCCCCCGGAGCCTATGCCGCCGCCGGCGCAGTCGTCGGAGCGACCCTGATCGTTGCGGTGGCCCGCGCGCTGCGCGCCGCTCGGGCACGACCGTCCACTGAGCCCCCGCAGCACCCATCGCGATCGCCGGCTGGCGCCCGAGCCCACGCCGTGTCGACGGGCACAGGCGGCTGACAGTGGGTGGCACGCTGGCCCCCCTGCAGACTGCGGACCACTTCGAAACGTTCCTGCACTGCGCCGTGTGGCCCGCCACCCCTCCCCAGGCGTAGCACCCGAGGCGAACAGACCCCACCGCCCCCGCCAGACACGCTCCTCACGATGTCGACAGGCGTGCAATCAAGCGTCACCAGTGTTGCCTGCGGCGTTGCGGTGAGGACGCGCGAGCGATGAAGCGCTGCAAGGTCAGGGCCGGCCACAGATCTACACCCTCAGTATCTTCTCCCATGGCTCCGACACCGGGGCGAGCCGTTCAGGGGGCGCGAGTCAGGACGCAGAAAGCAATGGTGAGGATGGCCATTCTTTACCCTCCGAACGTCGGCGCGCGACGCGCGACGGCCGGGTCCCCGGCGCTGAGTTCGTAGAAATCCGCGACCGCCCGGAACCCCTCCTTCGGCTCCCAGGGCAGGTCGGGGTATGGCGTGCCGCGCCGACCGCGGGCGAGCGGCCGGACGAGGCCGGGACTGCATGCGTCGAGGTCGTAGCGTGGGTCGGGGTCGTAGGGCCTGATGGCGAAGATGAAAGTGCTGACGAAGGCGCCCTCGACCCCGGCGCCGTCGAGGATCGCCAGGGTGTCAGCGAGCTCCCGTGCCTGGAGCGCCTCGTCGCGCGGGATGACGTTCGACACGCGCGGGCGCACGAACCGGCCGACCCCCGGAAGGGCGTGGAGGACAAAGGTGACGGGGTCGATGTTCGGGTTGGTCGAGAGCGCGCTCATCTCGTCGCCGCCCTCGCAGGAGGGGTTACCGAACTCCGTGACGACGACCGGCTTGTCGGTCGCGAGGAATGGGGCGAGCATCTCGACGTAGCGGTCCTTGATCCGCGCCGCCCGGTAGTGGTCGACGCCGACGACATCGAACCGGGACCAGTCGACCTGCTCCCAGGGGAGGGCGGCATATGCGAGCGGGCCGCCGAAGACCGGACGGATGGCTGCCTCGAGCCGCGCGAGGACGGCATTGAGCGGCCCGTTGTGGGCCCCGCTCCGGATGGCGCCGCTCGCCATGGCGCCCTTCATCCGGGCGGCGAGGCTGCGGCCCGGCAGGATGCCGCGCATGCACAGTGTCAGCTCCCCGCCAACCACGAACGTGACGCGTCCCGGCGCCGCCGCGCGCAGCTGCTCAGCGGCCCGCGCCGCCCGCTCGGTGGCGGCGATCGTCCCATCGGCGTCCCGGTCCCACACAGCTGGCGAGAGCCAGACATCGAGGCCGGCCTCGAGGGCCGCCTCCGTGGCCAGCTGTAACCGGTCGATGTCACGTGCCATGACGCGGACCGCGGTGCAATGGAGGTCGTCGCGGATGATCTGCATCTCGCGTCGCGCCGTCCGGGCGTCGAGGCGCGGCCGCCAGGGGATGTCCTTGACGACGCCAGCGTCGTAGCAGACACCCAGGGTCTTCACGCTCGGTCCGCCGGCGCCGGGAGGCGCTCGAGCGCGTCGAGCGCCCGTTCGAGCAGCGGGCGCAGCGGCACCTGCGGTTCGGCCAGGGACCAGCGGTGCAAGCCGGCCTGGGTGGCCGTGACGACGGACCAGGCGACGACCTCCGACCACAGGTCGTCGGCGCCCGCCCCTGTCCGCTCCGCGATCGCACCCGCCAGCGCGGCGACCGTCGCGGCGGTCACGGCGTAGTGGCTGCCCCACATCGGCTCGGAGATCATGACCCGTCGCAGTCGCACCACCCACTCGCGGTCGCGGTGCTCGTCCTGGTCGGGGTACTGCGCCAACACAGCTGCCCGGATCGCCGGCCAGATCGGCTCGTCCGGGGGACGGGATCGGAGCCCCTCGCCGAGCTCGGCGGCGCGGTCAAGCCCGAGCGCGCCGATGGCGTCGTACTTGGTCCGGAAGTAGTTGCTGAACGTCCTGACGGACACATCGGCCGCCGCCGCGATGTCCTCGATCCGGACGTTCTCCAGCCCGCGCTCCATGGCGAGGGCGACCGCGGCCTCACCGATGGCGCGGCGGGTCGCCCGCTTCTTGCGCTCGCGAAGCCCCGGAGTCGTCATGCCCCGAACTTACCGTATTCCTGCCTGTTCTGCAATATTTCGCATCAGGCAAGTTGTGCGGAACGCACAAACGCCCTCCCGGCGCGCTCGCCGTTGACCCGCCGATCTGGGAGGGCTCAGCTTCCCCCTGCCGTGAGCGCGTCCCGGAGTTGCGCCCGCGACGTCACGTTCAGCTTCGGAAAGACTCGATACAGGTGAGACGCGACGGTGCGATGAGAGAGGTAGAGCCGCTCACCGATCTCGCGGTTCGTCAGTCCGGCGCCCGCCATCTGCGCCACCTGGAGCTCCTGCGGGCTGAGATCGTCGAGGACGCCGGGCCGACGCACCATGCTGCTCTCGCCGCTCGCCCGAAGCTCCTCGCGGGCTCGCTCACCCCACGGCACCGCTCCGGTCGCGTCGAACGTCTCGCGGGCCGCGCGGAGCGCGTCACGCGCCTCAACGATTCGTCGATGGCGCCGGAGCCAGCTGCCGTGAGCCAGCTGCAGTCGAGCTCGATCGAAGGCTGGCTCGCGGACCTGCTCGAGGGCGGCGACGAAGAGCCCTCCCGCTTCTGCATCCGAGGCAAGCACCGCCCGGGCGTGCGCGACCATCCGACGGTGGACTCCTGACCCCCGCCGCTCGCCTCGCTCGGCCAGGTCCGCGATGAGCTCGCCCGCCTCGGGTGCGCTTCCGATGGCCATTGCGGCATCGGCAAGACCCGCGATGCCCCATGCCGAGGTCATCTGGTGGTGCGCGAGATCGGTCGGGTCCAGCATTCGTCGGAGGTGCTGGTAGGCGACCTCACTCTCGCCACGTGCCAGCGCGAGCATCCCCCGGCTCAGGGTCGTCAGCGAGCAGACAGCCCGGCTCCGCGCCGGGAGCGCGACGTGCTCGGCGGCCATGACGAGCTCGCTTGCGTCGTCCTCCTGCCCCCGAACTGCCGCGAGCCACGCGAGTGCGGCGGTCGCACCGGCGCCCCAGATCGGCTGCGCGGTCTCTTCGCTGAGCAGGTATGCCTCCTGGGCATCAGGGGCGGCCAGGTCCCAGCGCCCAACGTGGATCCCGCTCCAGGCGCGCATCACAAGGGCCTGCGCAAGCCGCTCGAGGCGACCCTCCGCCCGCAAGCCGTCCACGGAGGCCGACAGGAAGCCCACGGACAGCTCGTGGTCGCAGGCGGCGAACGCGGCGCTGCCGAGCAACAGCAGCCCGTCGGCCGACAGGTCCTGGATGCCCTGCCAGGGCCTAAGCAGCGTGACCACATCATCGATGTCCTCTGCGGGCGCGATGAACGCCTCGATCGCCAGCTGCCGCGGATCTCGTGACGCCACCCCGAGGCTCGCCGCGGCCTCCCGGATCGCCTCGCGCGTTTCATCGGTGTGCGCCGCCCAGAACGCGTTCGACGCTGCGGCGATCAGGAGCTCGAGTGCGAGGTCGGGATGGTCAGCTGTCGCCGCCGATCGGGCATGCGATACGAGGGCGAGAATCACGGATGGCTCGCCGTCGACCCCTGGTTCGAAGGCCTCCCGGATCAAGGCGAGGCGCGCCTGATCGAGCGGGCTCAGGTCGAGCCGCGCCGCGTCCTCGAGCACCGACGCGACAAAGCCGCGACGTCCGACGCGGACCCCGTGCTCGCCAGCCCGGAGCATGCGTCCGGCGCGCGCCTGCGGATCCACTGACAGCACGGCGGCGCGAGCCAATGCCGACGCAGCTTCACCCGGGGCGCCGCGGCGTACCGCGTCGGACGCCATGCCGTCGAGCGCGGTGGCAACCTCCTCGTCCGGGCCAAGCGCGGCGGCGGCCCGATGCCAGACCTGGCGCTCTGGCGAATACGACAGGACACGAACGAGTGCCAGGTGCGCGTCCCGCAGCGCAGTCACGGTTGTCGCCTGATGGATGGCATTGCGGACGAGCGGATGTGGGAAGGTCAGCCGGGTGTCGACCACGCGCACCAGGCGCTCATCGACGGCCGGTTCGAGGTCCTGGAGCATCACGTCGGACCCGACGAGCAGTGACGCAGCACCAATGGCCTCGCCAAGCGTTACGACCTCGTCCAGTGAGGCAACCAGAAGCAGCGCGCGCGTCGATTCCGGGAGCTTGTCGTGGCGTGCGGCGAATGATCGCTCCAGCCTCGTCGTGAGGGCGAGTGGCTCCCGCAGCGTCTCGCCCGGCGACTGGACGATCGCCGAGGGCAGCTCCACGAGGGCCAGGGGATTGCCTGCCGCTTCGACGAGGATGCGAGCCCGCAGCGCCTGCGGCAGGTCCGGCGCGCGGCTGAGCAGCAGTTCGGCGGCCGCCTGATCATCGAGGGATCGGACCTCGACCTCCGCGAGTCCCGACGCGGCGAGCGGCATGTCGCCGATGTCCCTGGCGGCGCCGACGATCCCGATCGCGTCGGCGTGGAGCCGTCGGCCGACGAACGCGAGGACTTCGACGGTCGAGCTGTCGAGCCAGTGGCAATCGTCCACGACCAGCACCATCGGGGTCGTGGCTGCGACGTCCCCGAGCAGGTTCAGGGCGGCGAGGCCGATGTGGAACAGGTCGGGTTGCCGCTCAGTCGCGAGTCCCAGAGCGACCCGGAGGGCGTCTCGTTGCGGCACAGCCAGCCCGTCGATCCGATCGACGATCGGGTGGAGAAGCTGGTGGAGACCGGCGAACGGCAGGTCACGCTCGAACTGGGAGCCCGATGCACGCAGGACGAGGTAGCCTCGCGCCCTCGCGCCTTCCGCCGCCGCTGTCAGCAGCGCCGTCTTGCCGACGCCGGCCGCGCCCCATAGGAGGAGGCCGCCACCAGCGTGTGGCAGGGATTCGAGGACCTGCTCGATGAGGCCCAGCTCACGCTCGCGAGCGATCAGCAGCGTCGGCCGCGCGCGTGGCTCGGCCATCTCCGGCGACAATCGATCCGGGTTCGACAAGGCCTGCTTGTCGTTTGGAGGGACGCGGTCGGGCATCGTCGAGTCCTGCGATCCAAAAGGCGGTGTCGCTCTGCTCGACACCTGGACGCTGCCGCAGATCCGGTCAGGCAGGGGGGATCGTACGCCAACGAGGACGCCCGGCCAATCCCTTAAGGCACCCTCGGATCAGGCCGCAACCCGTGGATCCAGCCGGATCGTCCAGGCCTGCAGTGCGAGCACCAGACCGGAGACATAATCGCCAGTGGCGCGGTCCACGAGATCGCCGTCGTCGTCGAACAGCGCGGTTGCGCCACCGATGAGCAGCTCAGGCTGGGGCATCACGCAGGCACCGGTGAACACGAACGTCTCGCGGAGCTGCGCCTGCGCCCTCGCCGTCGCGCCGCGACCCGGGCTGGCCCCCATGATGGCAATGGGCTTGTCCCGGAGCGGGCTTGTCTGTCGTGGGCGCGAGGCCCAATCGATCGCGTTCTTGAGCACGCCAGGGATTCCGTGGTTGTACTCGGGCGTGGCTACCAGCAGCGCGTCCGCTGTCGCGATGGCTCGTTTGAAGCGCCCGACGGGCGGCGGCTCGCCGGCGTCCTCGAGATCCTGGTTGTAGAACGGGATGCCCTCGAGGTCGATGGTGGCGATCGTCACGCCATGCGGGGCGAGGGCGGCGGCAGCCCGGATGAGCCCGCGGTTGTACGAGGCGCGGCGCAGACTACCGGCGAAGGCAACGACATGAAGCGGTCGCACGTGTGCCATCCGTTTGCAGCTCGTCAGATCGTCCGGTCGACCGCGCGGGTCTCGACGAGCAAGGCCTCGGCACCGGGGTCGCGGGCACGGATCGTCACGTCCCGCTCGCCAGTCACCTTCACAGCCCCGCCCTCGTCGATCTCGCCGGCGTCGGCGTCGGTTGCGACGTGAGCCGCGCCACGCACGATGAACAGGTAGCCCTGGAACCCCGGTCGGAACACATGGATGACGCCCTGCCCCGCCGCAAGCAGCGTTGCGAACACCGCCGCATCCTGGTGGACCACGACGGCTGCGGGGTTGGATGGCGCTCCGTCGCCGCCGAAGCCTGGTGCCGGCACGAGGACGGGCAGCCAGCGACCGCGTCGGGCGTCCTCCGAGAACGTCTGCTGCTCGACTGATGGCTCAAGGCCGCGCCGCGCCGGCATGATCCACATCTGGATGAACCGCATCGCCTCCGTTGCGCTGTGGTTGCGCTCGGAGTGCTGCATGCCCGACCCGAGGGTGGCACGCTGAACCGAGCCCGGCGTCAGCACGCCGCCGTTCCCGCAGCTGTCCGCATGCTCGAACGTGCCGTCGGCGACGTACGTGATGCCCTCGATGTCCCGGTGGGGATGCATCGGCCACGTGGCCCCGGGGAGCATGGTGTCGTCGTTGAACACGCGAAGGTCCCCGAACCACGTGTTCGCCGGGTCGTCGTAGTCATCGAAGCTGAAATGCCAGTTGGCCCGGTACCAGCCCCCTTCGACGTGATGGATGGTCGCCCTGGGCCTCAAGGTGATCACCCACACCTCCGGGACGGTTCGTCCGTGGAAACGGCGGCTGTGTTCATGGGATCGCCTCCTGCCTTGACCGATGTCGAGCGAGCATGGCGGCACGAGCGCCCGATCCGCTTCCGTCATCCGACTGGACGTTGACCGTATGGAGGGCAGCACCGTCTGCCCTCGAGACGCCAGCCATCGGGTCCGTCGGCCGAGCACGACCCAGCTCGTTAGGCGACTCGACTCAGCGATCGTCGGCGTTTCCGGTCATTGCGCAGTCGCATGACAGAAGCCGTGGGCACACACCCAGCCAGACAATCCCGGCTGGGTGTTTCCGCTGGACGAGGTTCGAGAGGCCTGCGACCTCGGCCGGCAGTGACATCCGCGCGGCAAGGTCGTACTCCGGGTCCGGGACCTGCATCGGCGACGCGTCCGCGTCTCGGCCCTCCAGGAAGTCGGAAAAGGAGAACTCTCATGGCGTCCCCCTCGCGAACGGCACCAGACACGATCGTCCTGATCCACGGGTTGTGGATGACTGCCCTCTCCTGGGAGCACTGGGTGCAGCGGTACGAGCAGGCCGGCTATCGCGTGATCGCCCGCAGCTGGCCCGGCATGGAAGGCGACATCCAGCAGCTGCGTGCCGATCCGTCGGCGGTCGATCATCTCGGCATCGAGGAGATCGTCGACCACTACGACGCGATCATCCGCGAGCTCGACCAGCCGCCGATCATCATGGGCCATTCCTTTGGCGGCGCGTTCACCGAGATCCTCCTCGACCGCGGCCTCGGCGCGGCCGGTGTCGCGATCGACGCAGCCGCCGTCAAGGGCATCCTCGCGCTGCCGTTCTCCCAGCTTCGGTCGGGTTTTCCTGTCCTGAAGAACCCCGCGAACTACGGTCGAGCGGTCGCCCTGACGCCCGACGAGTTCCGATACGCCTTCGGAAACACCCTGTCGGACGAGGATTCGCAGGCAGCGTTCGCGCGGTACGCCGTGCCGGGACCGGGACGCGTCCTCTTCCAGGGCGCCCTCGCGAACTTCAACCCGCACGCAACGACGAAGGTCGACTTCGCCAACCCCGACCGGGCGCCGCTCCTGCTCATCGCGGGCGGGGCCGACCACACGGTCCCGGCGGTGGTCGACCGATCGGCGGCCGGTCATTACGCGAAGTCGGACGCGCTCACGGCATATCGGGAGTTCCCCGGCAGGTCGCACTGGACCATCGCCGAACCGGGCTGGGAGGAGGTGGCCGACTTCGCGCTCGCCTGGGCGGTCGAGAACGCGCGGCAGGCCGTGCCCGCCTGACAGGTCCATCGCCGACCTCGGCAGTCGATGGAAGCTGCCGTGATTGACCTCGGCCAACCACATCAACCTCAGATCGAATGGGAGTCCCCGATGAACACAACGCGATCCAGATGGGCACAGCACTGGCGAGCGGGCCTGCTGGCCGTGACGTTCGCTGTGGTTGCGCTCACCCCACTGGGCCCGTCGGTCCTGGCTCACGGGACTGACCGGGCGGCTTCCCACAGACCCACGATCGTCCTGGTCCACGGGGCCTGGGCGGGACCGGCCGGCTGGAACCAGGTGGCGGCCAGGCTCCGGTGGGACGGCTACCGAGTCATCATCCCGGCCCTCGGGCTCTCGGACGCGGGTGCCGATGTCGCTACCGTCCAATCCGCTCTCGACGGAATCGGCGGCAAGAAGATCCTCGTCGGCCACTCGTACGGCGGATCGGTCATCTCTCAGGCAGCCGCGGGTCGGACCGACGTGCAGGCACTCGTCTACACCGCCGCGTTCGCCCCCGACGAGGGTGAATCGCTCGTCGACCTCGGTGCCGGGTACGCGCCTCCGGCTGCGTTCGCGCCGGGTCACCTTGTCTTCCTCGGTCCGCCTCCGCTCGGCCCGACGACGATCGATCCGGCGTACTTCCGCGACGACTTCGCCCAGGACCTCAGCCCCTGGCGGGCGTCACGGCTGGCATCCGAGCAGACACCGACGAACCTCGGCCTGTTCTTCGCACCGTCGGGCCCGGTGGCCTGGCACGCCGTGCCGAGCTGGTATGCCATCTCCGGCGCGGACAGGATGATCGACCCCGCCCTCCAGCAGTTCATGGCCAATCGGATGGGCGCGACGACGGTCACCTTCGATGACGCGAGTCACGCCGGTGGCTTCACGCACTACGCCGCGCGCTTCGTCCGGCTCATCGAGGCGGCCGCGAGAGCGACAACCCGCTGACCCTCGGCTCCGGCCTCAAGCGTCCCGCCCGCGCGTTGGAGCGCGGGCGGGCGTTCCCGTGCCGGTGAGCAGAATCGGTTTGCCGTGCCCATCGCCGTTGCGCGTGGCCGCCTGCGCCTGGCACGTCGGGCCAATGGGCCTGACCGCTCCTCCCCGATCGAGCGGTTTCGGACAAGCGATGGCGTTGGCGCGCGAGGTGTTGGGCGCGGGTCAGCGGCACATCCTCGAGCAGCCGCCCCATGGTCCAGGGGCCGTCGTGGAGCAGGTCGGCGACATCGATCGCCCCGGCCGCCCCAGCGACGACCGCCAGCCGCTCAGCGCCATCGACCGCGTGCGTCGGGAGGCGCATCGTCCACCGGCGCTGCTCACTTCGCGCCCCGCACGCCACCATCGACGAACAGCCCCGAGCCCAACACGAACCGGGCCTCGTCGGACGCGAGGAACAGGGCCGCCGCCGCGACGTCCTCCGGCCGTCCGAGGTCGCCCGTGAGCTGCCGCCGCCGGAGGATCTCCAGGCCGGCCGCCGGGTCGTCGTAGCTGTCCGCGAGATAGCGATCCACGAACGGGGTGTGGATCGTGCCCGGCAGCAGCGCGTTGACGCGGATGCCGTGCGGCGCGTAGTCCGCCTGCATCTGGCGGGTGAGCGCCAGCACCGCGCCCTTGGACGCGGCATAGGACGCCCGCCGGGCGAGGCCGATCTCGGCGATCGTCGACGACATGTTGATGATCGATCCGCTGTGGGCGGCGACCATGGCCGGCAGGACCGCCCGGGCCACCAGAAACACGCCCCGCACGTTCACGGCCATCACCCGCTCCCACAGGTCGAGCGAGGTCTCCTCGACGCTGCCCACGCCCGCGATCCCCGCGTTGTTGAACAGGACATCGATCCGGCCCCACGCGTCCACGACCGCGGTGGCCAGGGCCTGTGTCTCGGCCAGGCTGGTCACGTCGACGGAGAACGGCCGCGCGTCCGGGCCCGGGCGCTCCCGGGTCTCGGGCGGCTCCGCGGCCCCCACGGCGGCCGTGTCGGCCGCGATCAGGGCCACCGTCTGCTCGGCGCCGGTGGGATCGATGTCGGCAACGGCGACCGAGGCCCCTTCGGCGGCGAACAGCAGGGCGGTCGCCCGGCCGATCCCCGAGCCCGCTCCGGTGATGAGGGCCACCTTGCCCGCGAGGCGCCCGCTCATCGCGGCCCCCCCGACGGCTTCGCGAGCGCGTCGGATGCCGGCCGCGCGGGCGACCCCGTCGCGGCCCGGCGCGCCGCCCAGAACGGCCCGTCGGGGAAGGCATAGGCCGCCAGCGACTCGGGCCGCATCTCGATCGTGTAGCCGGAGGCGGTCGGCACCCGATAGCGCCCCTCCCGGATCTCGACCGGGTGGAGGAAATGCTCGTGGAGGTGGTCGACATACTCGAGGATGCGCTCGTCGAGCGTGCCGCTGACCGCGACGTAGTCGAACACGGCCAGGTGCTGGACGTACTCGCACAGGCCGACGCCACCGGCATGCGGGCACACCGGCACGCCGAACTTGGCGGCCATGAGCAGGACCGCGAGCACCTCGTTGACGCCGCCCAGCCGGCAGGCGTCGATCTGGCAGAAGTCGACCGCGCGGGCCTGGAGCAGCTGCTTCCACATCACCCGGTTGTGGCAGTGCTCGCCGGTCGCGACCCGGATACCCAGGGGCTCGAGCGCCCGTGCGATCCGGGCATGACCAAGGATGTCGTCGGGGCTGGTCGGCTCCTCGATCCACAGCGGGCGCATGGGCGCCAGCTCGCGCATCCACTCGACCGCCTCGTCCACGCCCCACACCTGGTTGGCATCGACCATCAGCACGCGGTCCGGGCCGATCTCCTCGCGCACGATGCCGGCGCGACGGACGTCGTCCGCCCGGTCTCGCCCGACCTTGAGCTTGAAGTGCGTCCAGCCGGCGGCGACGCCCGACCGGCACAGCTGGCGGATCTTGTCGTCACCATAGCCCAGCCAGCCGGTCGAGGTCGTGTAGGCGGGGTAGCCGGCCGCCACGATCTCGGCCTCGCGCCGGGCCTTCGTCGGTGCCTGGCGGCGCAGCAGCTCGAGCGCATCCTCGGGCGACAACACGTCGCTGATGTAGCGGAAGGGCAGGCAGCGGACGATCTCCTCGGGCGTCATGTCGGCAAGCAGCTTCCACAGCGGCTTGCCCTCGGTCTTGGCGTACAGGTCCCAGACGGCATTCACGATCGCCGCCGTGGCAAGGTGGATGATCCCCTTCTCGGGGCCCACCCAGCGGAGCTGGCTGTCGCCGACCATGTGGGACCAGAACTCGCCAAGGTCCGCGGTGAACGACTCGAGCGTGCGGCCCGCCACCAGCGGGGCGAGCGCCCCGATGGCCGCCACGCACAGCTCGTTGCCGCGGCCGCTGGTGAACGCCAGGCCGTGTCCCTCGAGCCCGCCCGGATGGTCGGTGCGCAGGATGACGTAGGCCGCCGAGTAGTCCGGGGCGGTGGTCATGGCATCCGACCCGTCGAGCGTCGCCGAGGTGGGGAAGCGGACGTCCAGCGCGGATACCTGGGTGATGGTGACGGCCACGGCGACTCCTGGGTTGGGATGCGCGGGGCCGAGCGAGCTCGGCCCCGCGCCGGAGGACAGCATGACAACGGGGTCGATGAACAGAGACATAGGATGTCCCATGTCCGTGCACCCGTGCAGGGCGATACTCTCTCCCATTGATGCGCAAGACTAGTCACCTAGACATCCGATGTCTATGGGTATACTTCACGCCGAACCAGGGTGGAGCGAGGGTTGGGAGTCGGCCATGGCGGCGCCGCTGACCGAAACGGTCATCCAGCGGATCAAGGATCAGATCACGGCGGGGTCGCTCGGCCCGGGGTCACGCCTGCCCCCCGAGTCGGAGCTCGCGGCGGAGCTCGGCGCGTCACGCAACACCGTTCGTGAGGCGGTCCGTGCGCTGGTCACCGCCCATGTGCTCGACGTCAGGCGCGGCGACGGCACGTTCGTGACCAGCCTGCGCCCGGACCTGCTGCTGGGCGGCATCGGCGCGGCGATGGACCTGATCGAGGAAGGGTTCTCGCTCGAGCTCATCGGCGTCCGGCGCATCCTCGAGCCGGCCGCCACCGCCCTGGCCGCAGCTCGGATGGATGTCGCCGGGACCGACGCCTTGGCTGCGTGCATCGAGCAGATGCGCCAGGCCGATGCCGAGGCAGAGCGGATCCAGCATGACGCGGAGTTTCATCGGCTGGTCGGCGAGGCGTCGGGCAATGCAACCCTCGCGTCGATGCTCAACGCTGTGTCGGGCCGGACCGTCCGCGCCCGGGCATGGCGCGGGGTGCTCGACGAGGACGCGCGCTCGCGGACGCTGGCCCAGCACGACGACATCCTGCGGGCGCTCCGCGCGCACGATCCGACACGTGCCGAGGCCGCGGCGCTGGTCCATGTCGCGACCACCGAGTCGTGGTTCCGCGACGGCTTCGGGGATCGGCGCGAGACGGACGGCGACATCGGTGGGCCGGAACCGGCACGCGGCGGCCGGTGAGCGAGGAGCGGTCGGGCGGCAGGCCCGCGCCTGGACATCGGCCGCGCGACGGGCCCGCGGAAGGGCGGCGATCGCCACGGATCGACGCGCACCATCACCTGTGGGACGTCGAGACCGGTGGGTTTGACTGGCCCACACCCGAGCACGGACCGATCTACCGAACCTTCACGGCAGCTGACCTGGAGCCCCTCCTGGAGGAGGGGGCGATCGACGGGACGATCATCGTCCAGAACGCCAACACGCTCGCGGACACCGATTCGATGCTCGCCGTTGCGGCCGCGGCGCCGTGGGTCCGCGGGGTCGTTGGCTGGGTGCCGCTCGATGATCCGGTCGCGGCCGTCACGGCGCTCGGCGAGCGTGCCGGCCCGACGCTGGTCGGGGTCCGCCACCTCATCCACTACGAGCCGGACCCTGACTGGTTGCTCCGCCCGGCCGTGCTGGCCGGGCTGCGCGAGGTCGCCAGCCGCGGCCTGACGTTCGACGTCGTCGCCGTCTTCCCAAACCATCTGCGCCACGTGCCCACGCTCGCGGACGCACTTCCCGACCTGACGCTGGTGATCGATCACCTGGCCAAGCCACCGTACCGTCGCGCCGGCTGGGACACCTGGCGAGAGCAGGTCGCGGCGGCCGCGCAGCGGCCCAACGTCGTCGCCAAGGTCTCCGGCCTGACGACTGCCGTGGGGCTGGGCTGGACGGTCGAGGAGCTGTGGCCCGCGCTCGAAGTGGCGCTCGAGGCATTTGGCGCCGGTCGTCTCCTGTTCGGGAGCGACTGGCCCGTGTGCCTGCTCGCGAGCTCGTATGCCGCGCACCTCGAGGCGCTGGAGCGCGTGATCGGCGGGCTCACCCCTGACGAGCGCGCCGCGATCATGGGTGGCACGGCCACCAGGGTCTACCGGCTGGCCGATCCCGAGCGGCGGCGAGCGTGAGGTCGCAATGGCCGGCGATATCCAGCACGTCGCCCAGCTCTTGACCGATCCGCGCGGTCGGTACCGGAAATACGGTGGGCAGCGAGGTCCGGATCTCGGTGGGCGTCGCGGTCGGGGTCGCCACCGGCGTCAGCGGTGGCGTCGCAACGGGGCTCGGCGCGTGCCCTGACGCCGGCGCGAGGCGCACCCGGGCGAGCTCGAGACGTCCACCGACCCGTGCGGATCAAGCTCCGCCAGATCGATCGGCCGCCGCATGGGGCCCTCGGACAGGGCGACCCTCTCGCGAATGTGCAACGAGCCGAGGTCGCGGGGCTCCTCGTAGGTTGGCGGGCCGCGGGATCGGGAGCGTGCCGGCGACCGCTGCGGTGTGGGCCGGACACGGTGCGGCGCAGGGCCTCAGGGTTCGCCGGGCGCGCCCGGCTCGCACGCGTTCGGCGCGAGGAGATCGACCAGGCCCCGGCTCCAGGCGCCGATCGCCGCGGCCTGCTCCGGTGAGAGCCGGTCAAAGGCGAGCCGGCGGATGTTGCCGGCGTGGCCCCGGATGGCCCGCTCGACCGCCTCTTGGCCTGACGGCGTCAGCGCGACGCCAGTCCGGCGGCCCGCAGCGCCCGCCTCGCTTCGCTCGAGCAGGCCGCGGCGCTCCATCCGCGTGAGCTGGTGCGCCACGCGACTCTTCTCCCAGTCGAGCGAGTCGGCCAGCTCAGTGACGCGCATCCGTCCGCCCGGGGCCGCCTGCAGCGTCAGCAGGACGCCGAACTCGGCCTTGGAGATCCCGAAGTCGCGCTGCAGGGCCCGATCGACCTCTCTCGCCAGCAGGCGCTGTGCCTGCATCCAGGTATCCCAGAACGCCCACTCATCGGGCGACAGGGATGTCGCTTCGGCCACGTCATCCTCCGATGGTCCGAGCGTGTCACGCTGCCGGTCAACGGCAGGCGCCCCGGACATCCTACCGATTCAGAGTTGACGCAACAACTGGTGACGAACTAGAGTTGTCGCGTCAACTTATATGATCGGAAGGCAACGGTCCGTGAAAGCTGTCGTCGTCGGCGGCGGGTATGCCGGCACCTTCGTTGCCAAGTCCCTCGATGGCGAGGCCGACGTGGCCCTCGTCGATCCTCGTGACGCGTTCGTCAACTTCTCGGCGTCGCTGCGAGCGGTCGCGCGCCCCGACTGGGCCCACATTCCGTTCTTCGACTACGAGACCCTGCTCGAGCGCGGCCACATCGTCCGGGACACCGTGACGTCGGCTGATCCGACGGGCGTCACCCTCGCTGCGGTCGGCCACATCGATGCCGACGTCCTCGTCCTGGCGACCGGGTCGAGCCACGCGTATCCGGCGCACCCCCGCCACCCGACCACCAGCGCCGCCCAAGCGGTCGACGACCTGCGCGCCACGAATTGGGCGCTCGCGCGCGCCGGGCGTGTGCTGGTCGTGGGAGCGGGTCCGGTCGGCCTCGAGCTGTCGGGCGAGATCCGCGAGGTGTGGCCGGACAAGCGCATCGTCGTCGTCGGCCGGTCGCCGGAGCTTCTCCCCGGATTCCTTCCCGAGGTGCGCGAGGACCTGCACCGCCAGCTCGGGGAGCTGGGCGTGGAGCTGCGCCTCGGCACCCCGCTGACCGCCCTGCCGCCCGGCGAGGCGGGGACGCTGGGGGACTTCACGGTGACGACCGAGACCGGCGAGGGGATCACCGCCGACATCTGGTTCCGCTGCTTCGGGTCGCGCGTGAACACCGGCTACCTGGAGGACGGCGCCCTGGTACGGCTCACCGGGCGGCACACAATCCCAGTCGACGAGCACCTCAACGTGGTCGGCTACCGGAACGTCTACGCGCTCGGCGACGTCGCCGACCTGCCCGATGCCAAGATGGCGACCCACGCGCAGGTGCAGGCGGCAGTCGTCGTCGAGAACGTCCGGGCCCAACTCCGGGGCGAGGCACCCTCGTCTGTCTATGCCCCGGCGTCTGTTCCGCGGATCTTCCTGCCGTTGGGCAACCGAGCCGGCGTGGGCCAGCTCCCCAACCCGGAGGGCGGTGCCATGGCGGCCCCCCTGGCGACGGTCATCGAGCGCAAGGGTCTTGACCTCTTCACCGCCCGGTACGCGGCGAGGTTCAGCCGGATGGCCTGAAGGCAGCGCCGCAGCCGAGCCCGACGCGCCGGTCCGACAGCCGAGCTCAGGCCTCGCTCGTCAGCGCGGGCAGCAGGACGCGGTCGACCAGGTCGATGATCACTTCCTGCCGGCGATCAGGAAGCTCCATCCGCGCCGGTGCGAGGCGTTGGCGCCAACAGGCCCGCAACGGTGACGAGACGTGGGAGGAGCCCATCCTCGAGCGAGTCGCGGGGATCGAGCTCGACGACGTCACGATCGGCGCCGTGGTCGCGGCGCTCGGCGGCGCGCCCCGTCCGGTCGGACTCGACCGCGCCCGGATCGACCGCCAGACCCGCGGGCTGCCCCTCGACCACGCGGCCGGCCGTCTCCAGGACGCGGCGTACCTCGAGCGACTGCGCGAGCTCCGCGCGGCGAAGGAGTCGGTCGAGCGGACCTCGGGGGAGCGGGTCGCCGCGGAGCGGGCGATCGAGTGGCTCCGCGCGTTGTCAGCGACGTGGACCGAGGCCGACGTCCCCGAGGCGAAGGCGGACGTGCTCCACGCCATCTACGACCAGATCGTCGTTACAGGGAGGGAGATCGTGTGGGTGAGACTCACGCCGTCGGCGTATGCCCACGGCCTGGCGCTGGCGCTGCCCACGAAGGTTGCGTTGGCGCGCCCGACAGGTGTTGGGCGCGCGTTAGCAACCTACGAGGTCCCGATCGAGGGCCGGGATGAGTGGCTCGCCGCGGCGAGGCGGCTGGCGTGAGGACGCGCCGAGCGGCGCCTCGGGGGTCGGCGGGCTTCGCGACGGACCGCGAGCTCGCGGTGGTCGCCGCTGTCATCGCCGCCGGGTCGGAGAAGGCGGCCGCCCACCGACTCGGCCTATCGCACTCGACCGTGAAGCACCACCTGGCGAACGCCCGGTTGAAGGTGGGGGCGGAGACGACGGCCCAGCTCGTGTGGATGCTGGCGCCGCGGTTGCCTGAGCCCGAGGGCCAACCTCGGGCGGATGAGTAGTGGTCTAGCGAACTGCCGCGGAACCTCGGGGGCGGGGCCACGGCGTGGAGCAGACACGTGCGCAACGCGATGAGGTCGGAGTTCGTCGTAGCCTTGTCGGGTTCGCTGCCCAAGGGGTCGTGATTGCGCCGCATCGCCGCTACCTTCGTCATCGTGCTCGTCGCCGCGTGCGCCACGCCTGGCTCGTCGCAACCGTCGATCGCGGCCGCTTCGCCGTCGTCGCACGCCAACGCATCACCGGCAGTCGTCCAGTCGGCGACCCCCTTGCCCAGCGCCCGCGCCGATTGGACCGCGCTCCGCTGGGCAGCGCCTGCGCTCATGGCCCCGTACGAGAACGTCTCAGACGTCGTGTCGTGGACGGGCGGGTACGTCGCCGTCGGCTCGGTCCAGAACGCCAACGGCGGCATCCAGGCGGCGACCTGGTGGTCGCCCGACTGGCGGACCTGGACCCGGACCATGCTCGACCTCCCCGCGTCCGGCTGGTCAAGCATTGGGAACGTCCTCCCAGTCGGCACGGGGCTGGTGGCGGTCGGGGTCTCGGGCGAGACCAAGTGCGTGCCGCCCGAGGGCGAGGGCCAGGTCTGCGCGCCCACGCCGGTCGCCTTCTGGACCACCACCGATGGCCATCATTGGACGGCCGCCGCCGCCCCGCCGGCTATGGCCGGCCTGACGGTCGACGCTGTTGCGTCCAACGGGAGCCTCCTGGTCCTGGCCGGCGACACCGGCTGGGACCAGGAGGCCATCTGGACCACGACGGACGGGGCGATCTGGCAGCGCGAGGCGCTGCCGGCCGACTTCACGGACGCCCACCTTGCCAGCGTTGCCGCGGTCGGAACCGGGTTCGTGCTGACCGGGTCGACCGGTGGCGTGCAACCCACGTGCTGTGTGACCGGCAACAGCGACACGACCCCTGCGGCCTGGGTCTCCCCGGACGGCATGACGTGGGAACCGGCCATCGTCGATGGCGCGGCGGCCGCCGTCGGCGACCAGATCCGAGCCGTCTATGTCGGGAGCGCCGGCATGGTGGCCTGGGGCGGCCGCGACGGCTCGTATGGCTGGACGTCCCCCGATGGACGTCGCTGGTCAGCGGTGGCGAAGCCAGCCAGCGACCCCGTGATCCCGAGGGCAGCGGACGGCACCCGGATCGTCGGCGACTCCTACGCCACCGGGGACCAGGAGGCCTTCTGGGTCTCGTCCGACGGCATCACGTGGCAGACGCTCGGGGCCACCGGATCGACCGACCAGATGCCGGTCTGGACAGGGTCTGGGGTGGGCACCGCCGACGCCGAGTTCCTGTTCGCTGACGGGCTCGGGCTCGTCGGGCAGAACGGCACGACGCAGTCTCCGCTCTGGTTCGCCCAGGCACAGACGGGGCCGTAGGGACCGGCGCCGGTCGTCCCGCCCCGCCGAGAGCGCCACCGACCGCGAGGTCGTTGTGGTCCTCGTCGCCGGGTCGGAGACGGCGGCCGCCCACCGCCTCGACCTGTCGCACTCGACCGTGAAGCACCACCTGGCGAACGCCCGGTCCAAGGTGGGAGCTGCGACCACGGTGCAGCTGGTGTGTGGATCCTGGCGAGGCGGTTGCCGGAGCCCGAGTTCCGAGGCCCAACGGAAGATTGGCGGCCTGCCCGAAGGGCGTCCTCGCGCAAGTGGGGGGCTACTCCAGCCGGTGCTGAAGGTCTCCCTCCCGTTCCGTGGATGAACCGCCCGGCTCGATGAGGCCCGACTCATACGCATAGATCACCGCCTGGACCCGGTCGCGGACGTCGTGCTTGTCCAGGATGCGGCCGATGTGTGTCTTCACGGTCGCCTCACCGAGCGCAAGCTGACTGCCGATCTCCGCGTTTGAGCCGCCGGCCGCCAGCAGCCGCAGGACCTCCAGCTCGCGAGGCGTGAGCGTTGTGAGCGCGGTGAACGCTTCCGGCCTCGGTCGCGCGGCGTAGTGCTCGACCAGACGCCTTGTCACGGCGGGCGCAAGCGTGGCATCGCCGCGGGCCACGGCGTACACCGCGTGGACGATGTCCTCGGCCGGTGCGTCCTTCAGCAGGAAACCGCTGGCCCCGGCGCGCATCGCCTCGAACGCGTATTCGTCGAGGTCGAAGGTGGTGAGCATCAGGACGTCGGTCGCGAGATCGAAGGCGGGACGGCGTCCACCGTCTGGGCGCTCGCAGGCTCGCGCCGGCGGTGGCTCCTGGGGCGGCTCGTCCCGATCCTCGTGATCCTCGTCGCTCTGCTGGCGTTCATGGCGGTCGCCGCTGAATTGCTCGCCGCCGCGCGAATCCCTTGGCAATTCGGCCGACCCTCGTTTGACGATGCCGGGCTGCATGGTCCGGGAGTCGTCGCTCGGGGCCTGGCGGCCTTCGGGATCGCGCTAGCGGTAGGGGCCTGGTCCGGTCGGATGCTCCCGACCATCTTGCTGAGCGCGCTCCTCGCGCTGTTCCTGAGCATCGGCGGTATTTCCTGCTCGATACGTGGGTCGACGCCAATGCGCACGAGATCGCCGTCCCATCCTGGTTCAACGGCGAGTACGACGGAGGCAAGTTCACCGGCAAGTTCTACCGTCTCCCTGATGGGTCCGAGGTCAGCAGCTTCGACATCGGTTCGCTGGCGCCAGCGGGTGTCGACCCCGACGCCTGGATCTCCGGACTCGAGGTTGTTGCGGTCGGCGTCCACGCCCCGGACTACCCGGGGTGGGTGGCGACTGAGGTCGCAGTCTTCGGGGTGCTCAGCCTCGCGTGGATCGCCGCAACGTTCGCGATCGTCGAGCGGCGGCGACCCTCCTGACCACGCGCGCCTCCCGGAGCGCGTCCGACTGGTCCTGCAGGCGTAGCACCCGGAGCGAATAGACCCCGCCACCCAGTCCGTCGACGATTGGCGGGTGAAGCTCTGCACGGTCTGCGGTGTCGTCACCAGCCGCGCGGGCAGCCGCTGCACCGAGCACGCCCGGCAGTCCAACCGCAGCCGGCACAACGCCCTCTACAGCACGCGGGCCTGGCAGCGACTCAGCGCCCGCGTGCTCCGCGCCTGGCGTGGCGAGCGCGGCAACTGGTGCCCGGGCTACCAGCGCCCCGCCCACCGCCGCCTCGGACCTGACCGTCGATCACGTCGTGCCGCTCGCCGCTGGCGGTGCGCCGTTCGACATCGGCAACACCGCGGTGCTGTGCCGCTCGTGCAACTCGACGAAGGGTGCGTCGTCGACCGGACCGGGGCGGGGTAGACCCTAGGGCGACGCGCTTGCCCGCTGACCGCGCCCGGCGACTGTGTGCACGCGGCCGGGTTTCGCCAGAAATGTCACTGGGCGTCGATCGGAGGCCCGTTCAGGTTGGCCCGTGGGCGCCCACGTTGGGCCACGTGCCGCGGTGAGCCGGCGAGTGGCCACCAGCACCACCGCGGCGAGGGAGGAGCGCGGGCTCGCGCCCGCTACGCCGACGGAGGGATGTGTGACGAGGCGAGCGGGTTATCGGCGAGATGGACGCGGTCGGCCTGTTGTGCCAAGCGGCGCGAAAGGAACGTGCGCGAATCAGACCCCGAGTGCGCGCTTGGCCTGCTCAAACTCCTGCGTCGTGATCTCGCCTCGCGCGAGCCGTGCCTTCAACGCATCGAGACCGAGGTCGGCTTCGAGTCGGCGGCGTGGGCCGAACGTCAGTCGCGCGCCTCTCGTGATCACGAAGAAAAGTGTGAAGACCACCCCGAGGATGATCGCCACGCCGACGAGCACGCCCAAGAGCATGACAAACGGATCCAAGGTCAAACCTCCGAATAGCGAGATGCTCGCTGTCGCGCGGGCACGTGTCAACAGGCATTCATCCCTCCCGACAAGGCGAGGCCGTCGATCGGAGGCCGACCGGTGACCGCGAAGGCCCCCGCGGCGGTCGCCCCGACGACGGGCTGGCGCAACCGGATCACCGGGTCCGGCGAGGAGGCGCCTGACCAGCTCCTGGCCAACCCCGCGAACTGGCGGATCCACCCGAAGGCGCAGCAGGACGCCCTCGCCGGCGCGCTCGACGCGGTTGGCTGGGTCCAGCAGGTGCTCGTCAACCGGCGCACGGGCTTCGTCGTCGACGGCCACGCCCGGGTCGCCCTCGCGCTGTCCCGCGGCGAGCCGACCGTCCCCGTCCTGTACGTCGACCTCGCGCCCGACGAGGAGGCGCTGGTCCTCGCGACCCTCGACCCGATCGGCGCGATGGCCGGGCGCGACGACGAGAAGCTCAAGGCGCTCCTGGCTGACGTCACGGTCGACGACGCCGGGCTTCTCGCCCTGCTCGGCGACCTCGGCGGCAGCCAGCCCAAGGCCGGACTGACCGACCCCGACGAGGTGCCCGAGCCGCCCGAGGAGCCGTACGTCAAGCCGGGCGAGCTTTGGCGTCTGGGCGACCACCGGATCCTGTGCGGCGACGCGACGAACGCCGACGACGTGGCGCGGCTGCTCGACGGCGCGACCCCAACGCTGCTCGCGACCGACCCGCCCTACGGCGTCCAGCTCGACCAGACCTGGCGCGACGGCGTGTACAACGGACCGCGGAAGCGGGTCAAGGGCTGGGGCGTCGTGGCCGGCGCGGAGAAGCCGTACATGATGGCCGAGGTCCCCGAGGACGACGCCAAGCCGAAGCGCGGCCACCACACCGCCGGCCACCGCAACACCTCGATCAGCATGGACACCCGGGCCGACTGGTCCGAGGCGTTCGCGCTCGTGCCGTCGCTCCAGGTCGGCTACGTCTGGTACGCGAGCATCCACACCCTCGAGGTGCTCCAGGGCCTGATCGCGATTGGGTTCGAGCTCGCCGGCCAGATCATCTGGGACAAGGGCCTCTTCTCGGTCGGGCGCTCCTGGTACCACTGGGCCCACGAGCCGTGTGTGGTCGTCCGACGCCCGGGCGTCGCCGCACCTGTTCATCGGCGAGCGCGACCAGTCGACGATCTGGCGGGCGCCGTCGCCCAAGCGGATCGGGGGCGGCTCCAAGGAGACCAAGGAGGACCACCCGACCCAGAAGCCGGTGCTCCTCTCCGAGATCCCGATCCGCAACCACCTCCGGGCGGGCGAGGCGGTCTACGAGCCCTTCTCGGGCTCGGGCACGACCCTGATGGCGGCCGAGACGCTCGGCCGGCGCTGCTACGCGATGGAGATCGACCCCAAGTACGTCCAGGTCGCGATCGAGCGCTGGCAGGCCTTCACCGGGAAGACGGCGGAGCGGGTCGATGGGTAGGCGCGGCCCGGCGCCGACCCCGACGAAGGTCAAGCGGCTGCGCGGCGAGACGCGCCCGAGCCGGCTCAACCTCCGCGAGCCGATGCCCTCGGCCGACGTGCCCGAAGATGCCGGCCGACATGGACGCCGACGCCAAGGTCGTCTGGCGGCGGGTCATCCGCGACATGCGCCACACCGGCGTCATCCGGGCGGCCGACGCCGACGTCCTGCGCTGCTACTGCGAGGCGGTCAGCCGGTACGCCGCAGCGGCCCGCGTGTACGGCCAAACCGGGCCGCTCGTCCGAGGCCGTCACGGCGCCGAGCTCGTCAAGAACCCGCTCCACCAGGTCGCCCGCGACAACGCCGACGAGGTCCGCCAGTTCGCCCGCGAGCTCGGCCTCTCGCCGTCGGCCCGGGTCGGCCTGCGGATCGACCAGGCGCGTGCGCTCGACTGACGCTCACCGCCGACATCGGGCTCCCGCCGCGGCTTCGGGTGGTCGGCGATGTGGGCTGAGCCGTGGTCCCCGATGCCCTGTCTGGCGGCCCCCACTTCGCCGCGTACTGCGAGCGCTACATCCGCCACACCAAGGGCCGCTGGGCCGGCCGGCCCCTCGTCTACGAGCCCTGGCAGCGCGAGTTCTGGTGGGAGGCGCTCGAGTTCGACCCCGCGACCGGCCTCCGCATCTACAACGAGGTCGGCCTCGGCATCCCGCGCAAGAACACGAAGTCCACGATGGCCAGCGCCGCCGGGCTGTACATGCTCGACGCCGACGGCGAGCCCGAGCCCGAGGTCTACGTCGCCGCGGCCGCCCGCAACCAGGCCGGCATCGTCCTCGGGCAGGCCCGGAGCATGGTCCAGCCGCAGCCCGCTCCTGCTCGACCGGCTCGTCCCGCACCGCTACGTCATCGAGTGCCCGCGCAACGGCGGGGTCATGCGCTCGCTGTCGTCCGACGCCGCCCTCCAGCACGGCCTCAACCCGTCGGCCAACATCGTCGACGAGCTCCACGCCCACAAGACCGCCGAGCTCTACACCGCGCTCACGACCGGCACCGGCGCCCGCGAGCAGCCGTTCACGCTCTGGATCACGACCGCTGGCGTCGCCGGCGAGGGCATCCTCGCCGAGCTGTTCGAGTCGATGTTCTCCGGGTCCGGCGAGCTCGAGGACCGGGGCTCGCTCCTCATCTACCGCGACCGCGTCAACGGCACGCTCATCTACTGGTACGGCGCGCCGCGCGACGCCGACATCGAGGACCCCGCGGTCTGGTACGCCGCGAACCCGGTCAGCTGGCTCCACGACGGCAAGTACCTGGGCGCCCAGTTCGCGCGCCTTCGGGCCCGCGGCGCGCTCCTCGAGTGGCGCCGCTACCACCTCAACCAGTTCGTCGGCTTCGAGGACGCCTGGCTCCGCGACGGCGCCTGGCGCGACACGACCGGCGACCTGCCGCTCAACGCCGCGCCTCCCGATCGGCGTGGGGATCGACCGCAGTCCCTCGGGCGAGCAGGCGGCCGTCGTCGTCGCCCAGCGCCAGGCGGAGCGCGTCGTGGTGAGGGCGCAGGTGTTCGCGCCCGAGTCGGCGACCGGCATGGCCAGCACCGAAGCGATGCGCCAGCGCCTCCGCGCCCTGCGCGCCGAGTTCCCGCTGCCGCAGGCGCGCGACGAGCGGACGAAGCGGCCGCTGCCCGGGCCCGCCTTCGCGTTCGACCGCCAGGCGTTCGGCGAGTCGGCCGAGATCCTCGACGCACGACGGGCTGAACATGGTCGAGGTCCCGATGACCGCGGCGGTCATGGGCCCGCCCTCGACCCTCGCCTACGAGCTCATCACGACCGGGCGCCTCGTCCACGAGGCCGACCCGATCCTCGCCGAGCACGTCGCCAACACGACCGCGGTCCTGACCGACCGGGGCATGAAGGTCACCCGGACCAAGCACGGCTCGACGCGGCCCAACGTCGCCGCGGTCGCGATGGTCCGGGCGATCGCGATGGCGATGCTCGAGCCGCCCCCGCCGCCGAAGCCCCGCGTGTACGGGAGCTTCCGGTGACGCGCGCCCCGACGTCGGCAGCCCGACCTGGTGGCTCGACCGGCTCGGCCGCCGCCTCACCGAGCGGGCGGGCCGGGCGACGTTCACCCGCGCCGGCCGGCGCGACGACGTGGGCGTCGATCGCCGCCTCGTCGACGCGACCGGGATGGCCCTCTACCAGGCGTACTACGAGGGCACGCCACCGCGAGACGTACAAGATCCGCCGGGTCATCGAGGCGTTCGGGCTGCGGATGCCGATCTACGTCAACTACGCGGGCGTCGTCGTCGACTCGATCAGCGAGCGCCTCGGCGTCGACGGCTTCACGTTCGGCGGCGACGACCGCGCGTCCGCGGCCGCCTGGGAGATCTGGCAGGACAACAACCTCGACGCGGGCTTCAAGCGGGGCATGCGCTCGGGGCTCATCAAGGGCGAGTTCAGCCTCGTCCTGTGGCCCGACGAGGACTGGTCGCCGCGGATCTGGGTCGAGGACGGGGCCGAGGTCATCGTCTCGGTCCATCCCGAGACCGGGCGTGCGCCGGGCCGCGCTCAAGCGCTGGGCCGACGAGGACGAGCCGGGCGCGATGTTCGCCACCCTGTTCCTGCCCGACGCCGTCTACAAGTACCGGACGCCGCGCCGCCGGCGAACACGCGCCGGCGCCGAGCTCGCGACGGTCGGCGGCACGGCCTGGGAGCGCCGGATCGTCCCGGGCGAGCCGTGGCCGCTGCCCAACCCGCTCGGCGAGGTCCCGGTCATCCCGTTCCCCAACAAGCCCGACCTCCACCTCGTCGGCGAGTCCGAGCTCGGCAAGGTCGTGCCGATCCAGGACGCGATCAACGCCAACATCGCGAACGTCATGCTGGCCGGGCTGTACGGCGCCTTCCGCCAGAAGGTCATGCTCAACTTCGCGCTCGAGGTCGACCCGGCCACCGGCGCGCCGGTCCAGCCGTTCGACGTCGCGCTCGACTCGCTGATCACCGTGCCCCCGAACGCGCCGGGCGAGCCCGAGCCGCGCCTCGCCGAGTTCAGCCAGACCGACCTCGCGGGCTACATCAAGGTCCACGAGACGCTCGTCCAGGCGATCGCGACCGCGAGCCGCTTCCCGCCCCACTACCTGCTCGGCACCCAGGGCACGTTCCCGTCGGGCGAGAGCCTCACCGCGGTCGAGCGCGGCATCAGCGCGGTCGCGGGCGAGCGGGGCGACGACTGGAAGGACCCGCTCGAGGACGCGATGCGGCTGGCCTTCCGGATCAAGGCGCGAGCGCCGGGCAACTCGGCGGCGGCCGCGGCCCGCTACGAGAAGTGGGCCGCGATGACCGGCGCCGAGGCCGCCTTCCGCAACCCCGAGACGAAGTCCGAGAGCCAGCACGTCGACGCCGTGACCAAGAAGAAGGACCTCGACGTCCCGCGCCGCCAGCTGTGGACCGAGCTCGGCTACAGCCAGCAGCAGATCCTCGACTGGGAGGCCGAGCTCGCGGCCGCGCCGCCGGAGCCCGCCCAGCCCGTCATCGCCATCCCGGCGCCGGGCATCCCACATCCCCGGGCCGATTGACACCGCAGGAGGCGCGCAGCCACCCTCATGAGCGAACCGACCAGTCCCGCGGGCGCAACGCCCGCCGCGGGAGGCGCAACGCCTCCCCAGACGCCGCCGGCGGCCAGCGCGCCGGCCCCGACCCCGCAGGCCCAGCCTGCGCCGACCCCTGCCCCGGATCCGTCCGCACCGGACGACACCCTGGGCCTGGGCGACGCCGGCAAGCGGGCCCTCGACGCGATGAAGGCCGAGCGCAACGCCGCCATCGCCGCGTCGAAGGCCGCCGAGCGGGAGCTCGAGCAGCTCCGGACCGCGATCGCTGTCCGAGACCGAGAAGGCGATCGCCGCCGCGCGCAAGGCCGGCGCCGACGAGGTCACCGAACGGCTCCACGCCCGGGTCCGCCGGGCCGAGACGAAGCTCGCTCTCGCGCGCGCCGGCGCCGTGCCCTCGCTCATCGAGGACCTGGCCAACGCCGCGGAGTTCGCAGCGCTCAAGGTCGACGACACCGACCAGGTGACCGGCCTCGACGACGCGCTCAAGGCGCACCAAGGCGCGGGTGCCCGACGCCTACCGGGCGCCGGCGACGCCGGGCCCGGGCTCCGTCGACGGCGGACCCCGGCACCGGGAGCGCCGCGGGCCACCGATCTGGCCACCGCCGTCGCGGCCCGGCTCGGATCACGAACCGGCTGACACCGCCCGCCCGAAGGGAGCGGGCCTGAAGGAGAACAACCCGATGCCCGTCACCCTCGCCGAGGCGGCGCTCAACACCCAGGACGACGTCGATCGCCTCGTCATCGACGAGTTCCGCAAGCAGTCGGCCCTGCTCGATAGCCTGCTGTTCCACGACACCGTCAACCCGATGGGCGGCGGCTCGACCCTGACCTACGGCTACCACCGGGTCATCACCGAGCGGGCCGCCGCCTTCCGCGCGATCAACGCCGAGTACACCCCGGCCGAGGCCGCCAAGGACCGCTACACGGTCGACCTCGAGCCGCTCGGCGGCGCGTTCCAGATCGACCGCGTCCTGTCCGACCTCGCCCGGGGTGCCGAGACCGCGTTCCAGCTCGAGCAGCTGGCCAAGGCGACCCGGACGAAGTTCACCGACGAGCTCGTCAACGGCGACACCGCGGTCGACCCCAACGGCTTCGACGGCCTCGACGCTGCCCTCACCGGGACCTCGACCGAGATCGCGGCCTCGGGCCTCCCGGGCGGCGGCGACTGGACCGACTTCGACGTCGCGGCCACCTCGCTACATGAAGGCCCTCGACGCGATCGACCAGTGGCTCTCGGTCCTCGACGGGCCGCCCTCGGTCATCGTCGGCAACAGCCTCGCGATCGCCAAGTTCCGCGCCGTCGCGCGCCGGGCGAACCAGTACGTCGAGCGCCCGGTCGACGGGCTCACCGACGGGCCGGCCCGCCGATCCGGCGCGAGTTCTACGGCAACGCGCTGCTCATCGACGCCGGCGCCAAGGCCGGCTCCAACAACCCGATCATCCCGGTCGCGCGCGGGCTCACCGACCTCTACGCCTACCGGGTCGGCCTCGATGGCTTCCACGGCGTCACGGTCTCGGGCCAGCCGCTGGTGCGGACCTGGCTGCCCGACTTCACCGAGGCCGGCGCGGTCAAGACCGGCGAGGTCGAGATGGGCCCGCTCGCGGTCGCGCTCAAGGCCACGAAGGCCGCCACCGTGCTGCGCGGCGTGACGGTGTCCTGATGGCCACCCGCACGATCAGCACCCCGGACCCGGGCTTCACCGGCACCCGGGCCGGGGTCGTCTTCCGCGACGGACGGGGCGAGGTCGACGCCGACAACGCCGCGGCCCTCGCCTACTTCGCCCGCCACGGCTACGCCGTCGACGTGCCCCGGCGCCGACGAAGAAGGAGCTGCGTGCCCGGGCAGCCGATGCGCCTGCTGGCAACGACGCGGCCCTCCCCACAAAATCTTTGTCCAATGATGAATTACGGGGTAAATCAGTTGATTTCCGTGGTCGCATTAAAGAATACCTGAAAGAAATTGATGACGCAGATAGAATCTGCAAAAAGCAGAGGCAGAAAAGCTTGATTCAGCAGATATTGCCGGGCGCGATGCCATCTATCGGCATATAGATGACATGCGAAAAGACCGTGATAAAAAACTGGAAGAAGTACTTCTTGATATTTTACCGGAAGCTTTTGCCGTAGTTAAAGAAACCGCCCGCCGTTTTAAAGAAAACACTGAGCTTGAATCAACTGCCACAGAACTGGATAAAACTTTTGCAGAAACTAAAAATTACATCAGCATTGAAGGAGAAAAAGCAATATACAAAAACACATGGACAGCAGGTGGAAATGAGATCGTTTGGAATATGGTTCCCTACGATGTTCAATTGATAGGAGGTATCGTTTTACACCAGGGAAAAATTGCTGAAATGGCAACAGGTGAAGGTAAAACGCTGGTTTCTGTTTTACCGGCTTACCTCAATGCACTTGGCAGGTTTGGGCGTTCACATTGTAACAGTGAACGATTACCTGGCACGACGTGATAGTGAATGGAACGGAACTTTACTGGAATGGCTTGGACTTACAGTTGATTGTATCGATAAACATCAGCCTAACAGTGAAGAAAGAAGAAAAGCCTATCAAAGTGATGTTGTGTACGGAACCAATAACGAATTTGGTTTTGATTACCTGCGTGATAATATGGTACATACGCCCCGAAGAAATGGTGCAAGGCAAACATCACTTTGCCATGGTGGATGAGGTGGACAGTGTATTGATTGATGATGCGAGAACACCTTTAATTATTTCAGGACCAATCCCACGTGGCGATCAGCAGGAATATGACCAACTAAAACCACGTGTTGAAAAAATAGTAGAAGCACAGAGAAAAGTAACCAGTAATTTTTTAGTTGAAGCAAAGAAAAAAATATCCGAAGGAAATGATGACCCGAAAGATGGCGGCCTTGGCTTTATTTCGTGCACATCGCGGACTACCAAAAAATAACGCGCTCATTAAATACCTGAGTGAACCCGGGCATGAAGGTAAAACTTCAAAAATCTGAAAATTATTACCTGTCGGACCAGGAAAAAAATATGCACGTGGTAGATGAAGAATTGTATTTCGTAATTGACGAAAAAAACAACCAGGTGCAATTAACTGATAAAGGAATTGCACTGATTACCAAATCGGGTGAAGATCCTGAATTCTTCATCATGCCTGATATAGGAGTAAAGCTTGCTGATATTGAAAAAAGCGAGTCACCCCGGAAGAAAAACTGGAACAGAAAGAAACTTTGCTAAATGATTATTCTATAAAAGCCGAAAGAATTCATACCATTACCCAACTATTAAAAGCCTATACTCTTTTTGAAAATGATGTGGAATATGTGGTAATTGACGGGCAGGTAAAAATCGTAGATGAGCAAACAGGCCGTATCATGGAAGGCCGCCGTTATTCAGACGGTTTGCACCAGGCTATTGAAGCAAAAGAAAATGTGAAGATCGAAAGCGCTACTCAAACCTATGCTACCATTACTTTACAGAATTATTTCAGGATGTATCATAAGCTGGCCGGTATGACCGGTACTGCTGAAACAGAAGCTGCGGAATTCTGGGATATTTATAAATTGGATGTCGTTTCAATTCCTACCAATGTTCCTGTAATAAGAGAAGATGTGCAGGATCTTGTATTCAAAACCAAGCGTGAAAAATATAAGGCCGTAATTGATGAAGTAGAAAAAATGACTGCTGAAGGAAGACCTATTCTTGTAGGAACCACTTCTGTTGAAGTAAGTGAATTACTCAGCAGAATGATGAAGCAGAAAGGCGTAGCGCATAATGTTTTGAACGCAAAACAACATGCCAAAGAAGCCCAGGTAGTTGCAGAAGCGGGTTTGGCAGGAGCGGTTACCATCGCTACCAATATGGCCGGTCGTGGTACAGATATTAAACTCGGACCCGGAGTGAAAGAAGCAGGTGGTCTGGCGATCCTTGGTACAGAAAGGCATGAAAGCCGCCGTGTAGACAGGCAGTTGCGTGGTCGTGCCGGAAGACAAGGTGATCCCGGATCTTCTAAATTTTTCGTTTCACTGGAAGATGACCTGATGCGCATGTTCGGAAGTGAAAAAATTGCTTCTCTGATGGACAGAATGGGTTATAAAGAAGGCGAAGTAATCCAGCACAAAATGATTTCCAACAGTATTGAACGTGCACAAAAGAAAGTAGAAGAAAACAACTTTGGTATCAGGAAAAGATTGCTGGAGTATGATGATGTAATGAACAAACAACGTACGGTTATTTACGGAAAAAGAAACCATGCCTTGTTTGGAGAAAGGCTTGCTCTCGATCTTGATAATGCATTCTATGCTGTAGCTGAAGGAATCATTAATTCATTCAAAGAAATAAATGATCATGAAGAGTTCAAACTTGCTGTGATCATGAATTTTGGAATTGATACTACCATTACTGCTGAAGAACTTGAAAAAGAAGACCTTGATGAATTGGCCAACAAATTATATTATGAAGCCAAAGATCATTACAACGCCAAAAACAAGGCAATGAATGAACAAACGCTTCCTGTTCTCAAAAACATTCGTAAAGAACAAGGCGCTCATATTATCAATGTTGCTGTTCCGTTTACTGATGGTAAAAAAGCCATGCAGGCGATTGCCAATTTGATAAAACGATAGAAACAAACGGCGCAGAACTCACCAATGCGCTGGAACGCAATATTACTCTCGCCTTAATTGATGATGCATGGAAAGAGCATTTGCGTGCCATGGACGACCTGAGACAAAGTGTTCAAACCGCAGGATACGAACAAAAAGACCCGTTGGTAATTTATAAGATTGAAGCTTTTGGCGCCTTCAAACAAATGGACGACCAGGTAAATAAAGATATTGTAAGTTTCCTTGCTCATTGCCATATTCCGGCAGAACAAAACCAGGAAACAGGTATCACAGAAGAAAGAAGAAGAAGAACCGACATGAGCAAAATGCGTCAACGCAAAGCAGAATTTGCAGGCGCAGGTGCAGGACCCGAATACCTTTCGCAGGAAAATGATTACATTGATCCTTCAGAAAATGTAAACAGGAACCTATAAGAGTTGGGCCCAAAGTAGGACGCAATGATCCTTGCCCCTGCGGTAGCGGTAAAAAATACAAACATTGTCATGGAAAAGGAGAAAGTTAATTTAGTTTATTAAAAATTATTTTTAATTTCATTCCGATAAACCGTTTACAGTATGAAAAGCATTTTTTTGATTACCGCTCTTTTTCTTGCGCAATCGGCTTTTTGCCAGTCAACAAAAACCAAGGCTGATTTAAAAACTACAACCAAAACTGCTTCCACTCAAACCACTACTCCGCACAGGAATCTTAATCTACCTGTGATATATACTTTTATAGGAAATGGTAATTGGTCCAATGTAAACAACTGGGATGCTAATGGAGTTCCCCCGGTAGATATTACTCCGGGAAGTGAAATACGGATTAATAGCCCAATTTCGGGAGCTAAATGTGTTTTAGATGTTCCTTATGAAGTACCCAATACTACCAATACCATAAAACTTACTGTTTATACCGGCAATCAACTAGTGGTACCTGATTTAATTGTAAGATAAGAATTGGCTTTATTTGTTGGTTTACTGCATCTCATCTTCTGCAAAAACTCCTTCCCCAATAGTAGTATTTAATAAATAAAGGAAAATTAAAACTTACAACGCCTTTAAAAACAGGTAATTTTCTTCAGAACTTTCTTTCTTGTTACTTTTGTTAAAAAACCCTGTTTCTTTAACGGCATATACTTTGCGACAAAAACATTAAACAAATCTTAAACGAAAAAAAACAATGGAATCAATTGAACAAAGAGGAATTAATACAGTACGCGTACTATCTGCAGATGCGGTGCAAAAAGCCAATTCAGGCCACCCCGGCACACCAATGGGACTTGCACCGATAGGTGATGTACTGTGGACAAAAGTGATGAATTATAACCCGAATGATCCGCTTTGGCCCAATCGTGACCGTTTTATTTTATCTGCAGGCCATGCCTGTATGTTGCAGTATAGCTTTTTATACCTCACCGGATATGAGGTAAGCCTCGATGATTTGAAAAATTTTCGTCAACTGCATAGCAAAACTGCCGGCCATCCTGAATATGGTTTATTGCCGGGAATAGAAGTAACAACCGGCCCGCTCGGACAAGGTTTTGCAAACGGAGTAGGAATGGCCATTGCACAGCAATATCTTGCATCACGCTATAACAAGCCGGGTTTTGATTTATTTGATTATAAAATTTATTCCATCTGCAGCGATGGAGATATTATGGAAGGTGTAAGCGCTGAAGCAGCTTCGCTTGCAGGGCATCTTAAACTGGGCAATCTTATTTATTTATACGATGATAATAAAATTACCATTGAAGGTGACACGTCGCTTGCTTTTACTGAAGATGTAACTGAACGTTTCCAGGCGTATGGCTGGCACGTTCAATCTGTTGCTGACGGAAACGACACTGAAGCAATTCACGCGGCAATCATCAATGCGCAAAATGATACTCATCGTCCTTCATTAATAAAAGTGCGCACACATATTGGATTTGGAAGTCCAAACAAAGTAGATACAGCTGCGGCTCACGGTTCACCTTTAGGAAAAGATGAAGTTCGCTTAGTAAAAGAAAATTTGGGATTTGATCCGGATAAAAGTTTTGAAGTTTCTGATGAGGTGCTGGATTATTACAGAAAAAAAGGAAATGCGGGTGTAAAAAAAGAAGAGGATTGGAAAGACCTTTATTCAAAATACAAAGAAAAATATCCTTCGGAAGCTGCAGAATATGAATTGCTAAGTGATGGAAAATTACCGGAAGGATGGAAAGATAATTTGCCCGTTTTTAAACCAGATGCAAAAGGGCTTGCCACCAGGAAAGCTTCCGGAAAAGCATTGAATGCTATTGCGGAAAAATTGCCTTTATTCATTGGTGGCTCTGCCGATCTTTCCCCGTCAACCGATACGGTATTGAATGCTTTTGAATCTTTCACAGATGAAAACCACAGTGGTCGTAATTTCCATTTTGGAATACGCGAACATGCTATGGGCTCTGTTTTAAACGGAATTGCGCTTACCAAAGGCTTTATTCCGTATGGTGCTACTTTCCTTATTTTTTCTGATTATATGCGGCCGCCGGTAAGGTTGGCTGCTATCATGAAAATCAAGCCTGTATTTATTTTCACGCATGATAGTATTGCGCTGGGAGAAGACGGAACAACACACCAACCGGTAGAGCAATTAATTGGTTTGCGCTCAGTTCCCGACCTTACGGTTATTCGTCCTGCAGATCCTAATGAAACCGTGCAGGCATGGCGCACAACCATTGAACATAAAGGAGGCCCCGTTGCCATTATTCTTACAAGACAAAATGTACCTATTATTGACCAGGATAAATATGCAAAAGCCGGAAATCTTGATAAAGGCGCTTACATTTTATCCGATTGCGAAGGTGAACCTCAATTAATCTTAATGGCAAGCGGAAGCGAAGTACACCTTGTTTTGGAAGCACAGGAAAAACTAAAGGAAGAATCAATTAAGGCGCGCGTAGTAAGTTTCCCAAGCTGGGAACTTTTTGAAACGCAAAACAATGAATACAAAGAAAAAGTATTGCCTAAAAAAGTACGTGCGCGTTTGGCTGTAGAAGCCGGTTCACCAATTGGCTGGCACAAATTTGTAACTGATGATGGCGATGTTGTTGGCATTACAAAATTCGGAGAATCAGCTCCGGGTGAAGAAGTAATGAAAGAATATGGCTTTTCAGTAGAGAATGTGGTAGCAAAAGCAAAAGCGTTGCTTCAATAAATACTGTTTTTAAAATAAAAATAAGAAAAATGAAAAAAGTATTAATTGCAATCGACTATAATCCTACAGCACAAAAAATTGCTGAAACAGGATATTCATTGGCAAAATCAATGAATGCGGAAATTACTTTATTGCATGTAGTGGCGGATTACACCTATTATTCTTCGCTCGATTATTCGCCGATAATGGGCTTTGATACTTTCAGCACGATGGGTGTAGTACAAACCAATACAGTGATAGAATTAGAAAAAGCTGCCCATGAATATCTTGAAAAGACAAAAAAACACCTGGACGATCCATCTATAAAAACATTGGTAAAAGATGGCGACTCAGGCGATGCTATAATTGAAGCAGCCAATGAATTTAAAAGCCGACGTGATTGTACTGGGAAGCCACAGCCGCAGAGGATTAGACAAAATACTGATGGGAAGCGTGGCAGAAAAAGTTTTACGCCACAGTAAAACGCCTTTGTTTATCATTCCCGTGAGTGAAAAGAAAGAAAAATAAATTAAGAATAAATAAGATGGAAGAATATTCAACAGAAGAACATAAAGTAAAAATTCTAAAGATTGAAAATGTAACGCACAATGTAAAAAGATTCACGCTCACTAAACCCGGATCTTATGAATTTACGCCCGGGCAGGCCACTGATGTGGTTATCAATTAAGCCCGGCTGGAAAACTGAAAGAAGGCCTTTCACTTTTACTTCTTTAAATGATTGGGATACGCTGGAATTCACTATCAAAATATATAATGATCATAATGGTGTTACCAATGAATTAGGGAAACTGAAAGTGGGAGATGAACTGATTCTTCACGATGTGTGGGGCGCAATTCATTACAAAGGAGAAGGCGTATTTATTGCAGGCGGAGCGGGAGTTACACCTTTCATCGCCATTTTAAGAAACCTGCATCATGAACATAAAACAGGAAACAACAAACTCATCTTTTCCAACAGAACAGTGAAGGATATTATTTTAAAAGATGAATTTCGAGCACATGCTTGGTGATAATTTTATCAATACCATCACCGACGAAAAAACGGATGAGTACGATAATGAAAAAATCGATCAAGTCTTATCTCAAAAGAAAAGTCAAAGATTTCGATCAATACTTTTATATCTGCGGCCCTGATGCAATGGTAGAAGACATTCACAAAGACCTTTTGGATCTCGGTGTGAAGGAAGAAAAAATTGTTACCGAGGAATTTTAAAATAAAAATCCTCAAAAAAAGTTTGTTTACTGCCTGTTGAAATTCCACCTGGAAAAGATTATATTATAAATGAACATAAAACATTTTAAATATGGCAAAAGATCCTTACAATATTAAAAAACTCCTTAACACCAAAAACGGAAATTTCACCTATTACAGCCTGGCTGAGTTGCAAAAGCAGGGTCATAATATCAGTAACCTGCCTTTCTCAATCCGTATTTTATTGGAAAATGTGTTGAGGAATTTTGATGATTTTGCCATTACAAAAGAAAATATTGAAACACTTTTAAACTGGAAACCGGCCGGCTCCGATAAAGACATTCCATTTAAACCTGCGCGTGTTTTATGCAGGATTTTACCGGTGTTCCTGCTGTAGTTGACATCGCTTCCCTTCGTGCAGAAATAGCACGCAAAGGGAAAAATCCTGATGAGATCAATCCTTTAATTCCGGTTGATCTTGTTATCGATCACTCTGTACAGGTAGATTATTTTGGAACCGAATATTCTTACAAAAGAAATATGGATGAAGAATACAAACGTAATCACGAGCGGTATTCTTTTTTAAAATGGGCCCAAAAATCTTTTAATAATTTCAGCGTGGTTCCGCCGGGAATGGGCATTTGCCACCAGGTAAATCTTGAATTTTTATCAAAAGGAGTGATTGAAAGAAATGGTGAAATTTTTCCTGATACTTTAGTGGGAACCGATAGCCATACGCCAATGGTAAATGGCATCGGCGTGGTTGCCTGGGGCGTTGGTGGCATTGAAGCAGAAGCGGCTATTCTTGGTCAGCCTGTTTATTTTATTATGCCTGAAGTAATTGGATTAAAATTAACCGGAAAACTTCCATGTTGGTTCTACAGCTACCGACCTTGTTTTAAATATTGCTGAACTTTTAAGAAAAACCGGTGTTGTCGGAAAATTCGTTGAAGTTTTTGGTGCCGGCCTAGATTCACTTTCGGTGCCTGACCGCGCAACGATCGGAAACATGTCGCCCGAGTTTGGCTGCACCATCACTTATTTCCCGATTGATGATAAAACGCTGGAATATATGCGCAAGAGCAATCGCACGGAAGAGCAGGTGAAACTGGTGGAAGATTATTGCAAAACAAATCTGCTTTGGAGAACCGGAGACGAAAATATCACTTACACGAAAGTAGTAGAACTGGATATGTCTTCTATTCAACCGACAGTTGCAGGCCCAAAACGACCACAGGATAAAATCCTTATGAAGGATTTAAAGAGCAGGTTTTATGAATTAATGGAAAAGAATTATGGCCGTCAATACATAAAACCGGTAGAACAATTATCCCGTTGGTTTGCCGAAGGAGGTGGGCAACCGGTTGATCCTTCTCCTTCCAAAATGCCTGCTGAAACTGAAATTGAAGAGAAGAATATCAACGGAATGAAAAAAGTCTGGATAACGCTCGGACAGGAAAAATTTGAGCTTACAGACGGCTCCGTTGCTATAGCCGCCATTACTTCATGCACCAATACTTCCAATCCGTTTGTAATGATTGGAGCCGGTTTGGTAGCACGAAAAGCACGCGAACATGGTTTGGATAAAAAGCCATGGGTAAAAACATCGCTGGCTCCGGGATCAAAAGTAGTAACTGATTATCTTGAAAAAGCTGATCTTTTAAACGACCTGGAAGCGCTGGATTTTCACCTCGTAGGGTTATGGCTGCACTTCCTGTATTGGCAACTCCGGACCTTTGCCCCCCTACACTGCAAAAGCGGTTGAAGAACATGACCTTGTGGTTGCTTCCGTTCTTTCAGGCAACAGGAATTTTGAAGCGCGCATTCATCCGCAGGTAAGAATGAATTTTTTAATGTCGCCCATGCTGGTCGTTGCGTATGCAATTGCAGGCCGCGTGGATATTGATCTTACCACCGATCCTATCAGTTATGATTCTAACCTGCAGCCTGTTTACTTAAAAGACATCTGGCCTTCAGATGATGAGATCAATGAGGTAATGAGTAAAGTACTTTCTCCCAAAGATTTTGCAAAAAACTACGGAGAAATTTTTGAAGGAAATGAAAGTTGGAAAAAACTGAAAGTGCCTGAAGAAAAATTATACATCTGGGATAAAAATTCCACCTATATAAAAGAAGCGCCTTTCTTCTATAATATTTCTGATAAAGCAGAAGAGCTTAAAGATATAAACGGAGCAAGGGTTTTATTAATGCTGGGCGACAGCGTAACTACTGATCATATTTCTCCGGCAGGATCTTTCAATGAGCGCTCACCCGCGGGAAATTATTTGATAAACCTCGCTGTTGAAAAAAAGGATTTTAATTCTTACGGATCGCGAAGAGGAAATGATGAAGTAATGGTTCGTGGCACTTTTGCAAACGTCCGCATCCGAAATTTACTGGTTGAAAAAGAAGGAGGATTTACCAAATTTTTACCAACCGGTGAAGAAATGCCTGTGTTTGATGCAGCCATGAAATACAAAGAAACAAAAACTCCATTAGTTGTTTTGGCAGGCAAAGAATATGGCAGCGGTTCATCAAGAGACTGGGCAGCAAAAGGAACCTTTTTGCTGGGAATAAAAGCCGTGATTGCCGAAAGTTATGAACGTATTCACAGAAGCAATTTAGTAGGAATGGGCGTTTTGCCACTGCAATATAAAGAAGGCGATAACGCTGCAACTTTGGGACTAACAGGAAATGAAACTTTTACCATTACCGGAATTGCCAACGATATAAAGCCTTCCAAAGAAATAGAAGTAATTGCAAAAAAAGAAGATGGGACTGAAATAAAATTCAATGTAATCGCAAGGCTTGATTCTTCAATTGAAATTGAATATTACAGGCATGGCGGCATTCTTCAATATGTGCTACGCCAGTTCCTTGAAAAAGCTGATGCAGAATAAAAATTAAAGAATTTGTTGATGAATTTGTTGCTTTACTGTTTTATCACAAAAACAAATCTGTATAAAGTTTTCCACCGGGCTTTACCGCATATTTATCAAGATCGGTTATTCCTTCCTGAGCCAAAACTTCTTCATCTATAAATGTATTTCCGGTGCATTCTGAAGAAGATCTTTTAAGTATGTAATAAGCAGCATCCGCAATAATTTCAGGAGTGCGGCTCATTTGTATCAATGTTTCGCCACCCAGTAAATTTCTAACAGCAGCAGTGGCAATAGTGGTTTTTGGCCACAACGTATTTGCAGCAATATTGTATTTTTTTAATTCTCCTGATAACCCCAAAGCAATCATCGTCATGTTGTACTTGCTCATGGTGTAAGCCACATGATTGCTAAACCATTTGTTATCCAAATTAAGCGGAGGCGATAAATTGAGAATATGTGCGTTTACACCATTTTTCAAAAAAGGAATACAAGCTCGGCTTACAAAAAAAGTACCTCTCACATTAATATCATGCATTAAATCAAAGGCTTTGGGCTCTGTTTGTTCCACTTTTCCTAAAAAGATCGCAGAGGCATTGTTGATGAGAATATCAATTCCTCCAAAGGTTTTTACAGCAGTTTCAACCGCATTTTTTATTTGGTCTTCAAAGCGAATATCACATTGAACAGCCAACGCCTTGCCTCCTGCATCTTCTATTTCTTTTGCAGCGGTAAAAATGGTTCCGCCCAATTTTGGATTTTCTTCAACTGATTTTGCAGCAACAATTATATTCGCACCTTCCTTTGCAAGCCTCATCGCTATTGCCTTTCCGATTCCACGGGAAGCACCTGTTATAAACGCCGTTTTATTTTTGAAACTCATGAGTAGATATATTTTCTTCAGATTGAATGCGTTCCTTCAACTACTTTTACTTTATAACTTTCAGCATTAATATTGAATTCTTTTTTATACGCCGATAAAATTTTCACTAAAAAAGATTCTACGCCTTCATGTTTCACCATATTAATAGTACAACCTCCAAAACCGCCACCCATAACCTTGCACCAATCACATCCTTATTTTCTTTAGCCGCAGTTACTAAAAAATCAAGCTCTTTACAACTTACTTCATAAAGATCTTTTAACCCATCATGTGTTTGAAACATCAGTTTGCCAAAACCATTAATATTATTTTCTTTTAAAAAGTTAGCAGCTTTTTTGGTACGAAAATTTCTTCAACCACAAACAAACAACGGTTATACACTTCGTTGCCCATTTCATTTTTAAACGGAAATAATTCTACAGGATCTTTAATATCTCTGAAAGATTGAATGTTCAATCCTTTTTTTAATATCGCCAATCCTTTTTCGCATTCTTTTCTTCGCTGGTTATATTCTGAACCGGCCAATGAATGATGAACTTTTGTATTGATAAGAATGATCTCATACCCTTCAATATGCAGTGGAATATCTTCATGGGTAACGGTCTTACAATCCAATAAAAGCACGGTGTCTTCTTTGCCCATCATGTTGGCGTATTGATCCATGATTCCACACATAACGCCGGGAAAATTGTGTTCTGCACGCTGTCCGAGCAAAGCCAAGTTCTTTTCGGCTCATTTTAAAATTGCACAATTCATTAAGACTATAAGAAATACCGCCTTCGAGTGCAGCCGATGAAGAGATACCGCCGCCAATCGGAATATTTCCCCCAAACGCACAATTAAATCCTTTGACCGGCAAATCCAATTTTTGAAATTCATTTACAATTCCCAACACATAATTTTTCCAGCCTTCCATCTTTTTTACCGCAGATAAAGACAACGAAATACTTTCATCAAAATCTATGGAATAACAATTTATTTCTTCAGAATTATTTAAAGCAATGGCAAAAAAAATTCCTTTGTCAATAGCCCCGGGCATAACAAAACCATCATTATAATCTACATGTTCGCCAATCAGGTTAATCCTTCCGGGAGAATAATAAAGATGAGGTTCTTCTTTAAATTTTTCTTTGAAAACCGCTTTCACTTCCGCTGCTGATCCTGTCATTACAATTTAAATTTATCTAAAAGAAGAATTTTATAGGAGGTTTTAAATAAAGCAGATTGCCCGGGCTCAAGCGTTATTACGCCCATTTCATTATTGAAATCCGTCAGGGGCCCCGCTTAAATTTTCTATGGCAATACTTTTACGATGCGGCGGCGTATAGATTTGTAAATAAGGATAAGATTCATCAGGGAAAAACTGTATCTCGATCTTTTTTTCGCTGTTTCTTAAAACGCAAAGGGGCTGGCATTCCTGTGTGTCTAATGTAAAACAATTATCCAAAAACCGATCTCCCAGTTTTTCAATACCTGAAAACCGGTTGTAATCCACTAATTTTTTGGTAGGAATTAATTCAGTGTTGAACTCAACCATACTTTTAGACTGGAATTCAAGATCAAGATCGTTGATCGTATCACCTAAAGTAAAATAAGGATGCCAACCATCCTGCATCGGAATTAAACCTTGATCCTGGTTGACACATTCTGTGATTACCGTAAGTTTATTTTCCGGTTCCAATCGCCACGTAATAATGCAATCGTAATTAAACGGATAGCCCGGATCTTCGGCACGGTATTCATATTTCATGGTTACAGAAGCTTCGGCTGCATTGGCAGTTTCATCAACAATTGTAAAAGGCCTGTCATACAATAAACCGTGAATGGCATGCTTTCCCATGAAATACTTTTCAACGGTATATTCATTTTCACCAAAAGTGTATTTCCCATGGTTCAAACGGCAAACGAAAGGTGAAAGTTTACAACCTTTAAAACCCTTTTCTTCCAGTTGATTTTTAAACTCATCAAGGGTCTCATAACAATCAATTACATTAATCTTCTCCTTATTTTCCACGACCACAAATTCATTAAGTATAGCGCCACACGCGGGAATAACGGCAGCGTAATTATTAGTAACCTCATTTTTTAAAATGATCTTATCAAAACCTGATTCCTTTTTTTTATGAATTGAAAACATAGCCCGAATTTACATAAAAGAAAGCTGATTGATTTGGAAAATCTTTATTGATTTTTCCCTTTAAGGCCTTTTTCATCGCCACGGGCAATAAAAACTTTTTTATATTTCTTTATCCATTGACTACCTCGCCACCATTTGGATGCAGCACTTGTCCTGAAATATACCCTGAATCCTCATTGCAGGCCAAAAATAAATAAGAAGGCGCTACTTCGGCGGGTTGTCCACCACGTCCCATTGGCGTTCCTGATCCATGCTCTGATAATTTTTTATCAGGCGTGGAAGACGTTATCAAAGGCGTCCAGATAGGGCCGGGAGCAACAGCATTTACCCTGATTCCTTTTGAAACTAAATTATTACTGAGACTTCTTGTAAATGCAACTATAGCCCCTTTTGTAGCGGCGTAGTCAATCAGGGTAGAATGTCCCCGGTAAGCGGTAACCGATGTGGTATTTATAATAGCACTCCCCCTTTTCATATAAGGCAATGCGGCTTTGGTAATCCAAAACATTGAAAAAATGTTAGTCTCAAATGTTTTGATCATATTTTCAGTAGCAATATTTTCAAGTGAATTACTTTCAACCTGCGTACCCGCATTGTTAATTAAAATATCAATCCTTCCAAATTCTTTCACTGCTTTATTAATTGCTTTTTTGCAAAAAGATTCTCTTCTTAAATCCCCGGGAATCAGTAAACACTTTCTATCATAAGCTTCAATTTTTTTCATCGTGTCCTTTGCGTCTTCATGTTCGTCCAAATAAACGATGGCCACATCCGCACCTTCTTTTGCAAATAAAAGCGTACAAGCTTTTCCAATGCCACTATCACCGCCTGTAATAAAAAGAACTTTGTTTTTCATCTTTCCTGAAGAAGGTCCCTTTGGCGTTGTATCAGGAATAGTTGACATATTTTTTGAAGACCGGGTTTTAATTTCAGCCTTTGTCACCTTTGCTCCCTTTTTGGACGTACTTGTACCCATAACTAATATTAATTTTGAGTATTATATTCTACACTATTCTTAAAAAGGCAGACGCGGTCTGCCTTTTTAAATTAGGGAAGCGGGATTATTTGCCGACCCTTTTCAGGGCTTTTTGAATTTTCTTTGTTTACTTCATTGTTCTCAGTATTCGCATCAACTCCTTTTTTGTGTTTATGCTTTTTACCACCGAGAGCAGTTATTTCAAGCTGGGTATCAGCTTCCTGCATAAACACCTGGTAAATCCTCACGAATTTCACTTCCCAGTTCATTACTTCCCATTGAAGGGTCAGTTATTCTTTCTTCGTCTTGCATAACAATTTGAATTTTTGATTAATAATAGTAACCACCGAAAATTATATGCCAATTGAACCGGTTTATTGTTAAGTTTTTTATTGTTACCTTTTCATTTAAGATTATGCTATTTTACAAATGAATTTTCTGGCACACGCACTATTATCATTCGGAGACGAAGATTTCTTAACAGGAAACATGATCAGTGATTTTGTGAAAGGGAAAAGAAAATTCGATTATCCTGTTTCTATACAAAAGGGAATTCAACTCCACCGCGCAATCGATGAATTTACCGATTTTCATCCTGTTACTGCAGAAGCAAAAGAATTGTTCAGACCTGCATTACCGCTTATATTCAGGTCCATTTGTAGATATTGTTTACGATCATTTTCTTGCAGTTGACGAAAAGCAATTTTTAAAAAATAACGGGCTCAAAAATTTTACAGAAGCAACTTATCAGCAGCTTAATAAAAATGCTACTTATTTTCCTTTGCCCTTTCAAAAAATGTTTCCGTACATGCAATCGCAAAATTGGTTGTATGGTTACAGTTTTAAAGATGGAATCCGTAAAAGCTTTGGAGGCCTTGTACGCCGTGCTTCCTATTTAAATGAATCAGAAATGGCTTTTACGATCTTTAATGAAAATTATCGAGCAACTTGCTAATTATTATGAACAGTTTTTTCCCTGAATTAAAGGAATTTTGCTTTTGGAAAAATGCAGGAACTTCAGGCTGAATAAATCCGTTTATATTTGCAGCCTCATTCAATTTTTTGAAAATAAAATTTACAGTTATTTGTTGGTTTACTGATCTTTTACCTCATAAATTTAAAACGATATTATTTTGAAACAGGAAACTCAATTTATTCATGCAGGTGCTGAACCTGATCCTGCCACAGGTGCGATAATGACGCCTATTTATCAAACTTCAACTTTTGTGCAGGAAAGCCCGGGGGTGCATAAAGGATATGAATACGCAAGAACAAAAAACCCTACCACGGACAGCTTTAGAGAATGCATTGGCAACCGTTGAAAACGGAAAATTCGGTTTATGTTTTGCCAGCGGATCCGCCGCTTCTGATGCGGTAATAAAATTATTAAATCCGGGTGATGAAGTAATTGCTGCCAATGACATGTACGGAGGAAGCTATCGGCTTTTCACAAAGATCTTTGAAAAATATGGGATAAAATTTCATTTCATAAACATGCAGGATGCCAATGAAGTTTCAAAATATATCAATGAAAAAACAAAGCTCATCTGGACAGAAACACCCACCAACCCGATGATGAATATCACTGATATCGCGGCAGTAGCAGCAATTGCCAAAAAGAATAATCTGCTGCTTTGTGTGGATAACACTTTTGCTTCACCTTATTTGCAAAACCCTTTGGATCTTGGTGCCGACATTGTTTTGCATTCGGCCACCAAATATATTGGCGGCCATAGCGATTCTGTTCTCGGAGCCTTAATTGTAAAAGATGAAGAACTAAAAAATAAACTGGCTTTTATCCAAAACAGTTGTGGCGCTATCCCCGGCCCGCAGGATTGTTTTTTAATGTTACGTGGTTTAAAAACTTTGCATGTGCGTATGCAACGCCATTGTTCCAACGGAGAAAAAATTGCGCGTTGGCTCCGCGAAAATCCAAAAGTTGATAAAGTATATTGGGTCAGGTTTTGAAGATCATCCCAATCATGAAATTGCTAAAAAACAAATGCGCGGCTATGGAGGAATGATGAGTTTCACTTTAAAAGATGACAGCGCAGAAGCTGCTAAAAAAGTGCTTTCTTCTACCAAACTTTTTGCACTGGCTGAAAGTCTTGGAGGTGTTGAAAGCCTTATCGGACATCCTTCTTCAATGACACACGCAAGCATTCCACGTGAAGAAAGAATTAAAAATGGTTTGGTAGATTCTCTGATGAGATTGAGTGTGGGCATAGAAGATGCTGATGACCTGATTGAAGATTTGGATAATGCAATTGGGTAAAAAAGCTGCGCGAAAGGAAAAATAAAAAATGAGTGAAGAAAGAAAAATATCAAATGACCTCAAAATATTCCTTGACAAAAAAGTAATTCAATTCAATAATCCTTCTTTTATAAAAGACGATCCTGTTTGTTTGCCGCATCTTTTTAGCAAAAAACAAGATATTGAAATTGCCGGTTTTTTTGCGGCCATGTTTGCATGGGGAATTCGCAAAACGATTATCAACAAAGGCACACAGCTTTTTCAATTGATGGACAATGCACCTTACGATTTTTGTATGCATCATACAGATAATGATTTAAAAAGACTGGAAGGCTTTTGTCACCGCACTTTTAATGATACTGACCTTTTGTATTTTGTTTCATTTTTTAAGGATCATTATTCAAAAAATAAATCACTTGAATCGGCTTTCTTCAATAATAAAATTCTTAAAGAATCTGACAATTCAAACATCATTGAAAATACTTTAAACTCATTTTAATCAATACTTTTTTTCGATGGAAGATGTTCCTGAAAGAACAAGAAAACACGTTGCATCACCTCAAAAAAATTCAAGTTGTAAACGACTGAATATGTTTTTAAGATGGATGGTACGCAATGATAATAAAGGGGTGGATTTTGGAATCTGGAAAAAAATTACGCCGGCAGAATTAATTTGCCCTGTAGATGTTCACGTAGCAAGAGTTTCAAAGCGTCTGAATTTATTACAAAGAAAACAAGTAGATTGGATGGCAGCCATTGAACTTACAGAGCAACTAAGAAAATTTGATAAAAATGATCCTGTAAAATATGATTTTGCTTTATTTGGTTTGGGAATTTTAGAAAAATATTAATTCTGTCTTAATATGGAAAAAGACAACTCAGTTTCTCTTCCTGATAAAATTGTTGAGATTACCCATTCATTACAACCCAATTCTCAAAATGAAATACGCGAAAAATTACTTGTACTTATCAACGAACTTATCAATAAAGATTTCCAGTGCGCTGATACAATTGTTGTATCGTATTGATGTAAATGAAAAAAAGATCAGGCTTTACTTAAACGAAAAGCCAAATGAGGATGCAGCAAGTGTTTTAGCCGATTTAATTATTGAAAGACAATTGCAAAAAATTGAAAGCAGGAAAAAATTCAGTTCAGGAAATAGCAAAGATTCCGATGAAGAAAAATGGTAATAAACCTAACGGTTACCAGTAAACTAACTTTTTCTTAAGAAATTTGTTTTGCGCTACCCGGATTTTCTTTTGGTAAACATCAGCTTCTGAACCTCTTCTTTATTTTCTTTTTCTTTCTGTAAATCGAATCGCAGTTCCAAATACTTTATCCCAGATATGAGAACTTACGCCAAAACCTTTTTCTTCGCTTTTATAATGATGTAAATGATGATTGCGCCAAATGGGTTTCATCCATTTGTAGGGAGGATTCCATGCATGAATGGCATAATGCATGCTTCCATACATCAGGTACCCTAACATGAAACCGGGGAAGAATGAAAACACATTATTTCCGATCGCGGCATACATCATTAAAAAAATGAGGGAAGCAAGAATAAGGCTGGGAACCGGCGGCATAAAAAGGCGTTGCCTGTCTCTGGGAAATTCGTGGTGATTGCCATGCAAAACGTAACTCACTCTTTGGATGCGCGGACTATCGCTTACCCAATGAAACACAAAACGATGCATTATATATTCAAAGAATGTCCAGAAAAAAATACCAGCCAAAAAAAGGAGATAACTGTAATTATGCTAAAGCCAATAGTAGTTACTGAATAGTAGGGTAAAAAAATAATTATTGGCAAATACAAGCCCCAAATAACTAATGGATGTGTTTTTGTTAAATATTCAAGGTATTGATTTTTGAAGATTTGAGCTTGTCCCTTATTATGAATCTTTTCGAATTTCATACGCTTAATTTTCTGCTTACAAAATTAAGCAAAAATTATTCCAAATTTTGTACTTCCGATATTCAAATTTAAAAATTTTCTATAAGTAATACGCAAATTTTCAGGCATGAATCACCAAGGCAGTAACCTGTTCATCGTTGCTAAATAATTATCTTGCAACTTTAATAAAATATTTTTTTGATGAAATTAGTTTCGTACTTAAGAGATGATGATGCACAATTAGCGCTTTTGGTAAATGGATATTTGTTTGATACCGATAATTTAAATCCCAATTTGCCGGTTTCTATTACTATGTTTCTTAATTATTGGGAAGATTCTTTTCCTATCGCCTATTCTGTTAACCGTGCTCTTGAAGAAGGAACCAACCGTTATAAAGCCATTTCGCTTGAAGAAGCAGAATTACTTGCCCCGGTTCCGTCTCCTACCAGTTTTCGTGATGCCTATGCTTTTAGAGCAGCATGTTGCCACCGCAAGAAGAAACAGAAATGCTCCAATGATTCCTGAATTTGACCAATTTCCGGTTTTTTATTTTTCAAATCATAACAGCATTACAGGGCCCGGGCGAAATTGTTTGCATGCCCGATCATTTGCAAAAACTGGATTTTGAACTGGAAGTAGCCATCGTTATCTGCAAACCCGGCAAAAATATAAAGGCCGAAGAAGCTGACGAATATATTGGCGGTTTTATGATCATGAATGATTTTAGTGCCCGGGCTTTGCAAATGGAAGAAATGAAATTGAATCTTGGACCGGCCAAAGGAAAAGATTTTGCAACCGCAATAGGCCCGTGGCTGGTTACGCCCGATGAATTGGAAGAATTTAAAGTTCCTGCAAAAGAAAATCACACAGGCAATGCGTACAATTTGACCATGAAATGCCGTGTAAATGGCGCACAGGTGAGTGAAGGAAATTTAGCCGATATGGAATGGACTTTTGCTGAAATTATTGAACGCGCCAGTTACGGGGTTCAGCTTTATCCGGGCGATATTATCGGCAGTGGCACTGTCGGCACAGGTTGTTTTCTGGAATTGAACGGTACGGGCAAATTAAATGATCCAAACTATGAAGAACAATGGCTGAAGGAAGGTGATGAAATTGAATTGGAAGTGGAAGGCCTCGGAATATTAAAAAACACCATTGTAAAAGATGAAAGTGATTTTTCAATTTTTGATTTGAAAAAGAATGTTTGATCTTCTTTTCCAAATTGCAGTGATTAAATAGTTCTATGTTTAAAACAATTAATTTAAAAGAAGCAGGTAGCAAAGAATCTCAAAATCTACTGAAACATGCTATTGCGCCGCGGCCCATCTGCTTTGCCTCTACTTTGGATAAGGATGGAAACGTAAACCTTAGCCCCTTTAGTTATTTCAATTTATTCAGCGGCAACCCACCTGTAGTTATTTTTTCTGTATTGAGAAGGGTAAGAGACAACACCACCAAACATACGCTCGAAAATGTGCTTGAAGTGCCTGAAGTGGCCATCAACATTGTCGATTACGAAATGGTGCAACAGGTAAGTTTGAGCAGTTGCGAATATCCAAAAGAAACCGATGAATTTATAAAATCAGGATTTACCAAAGAGCCATCATTAACTATAAAGCCGCCACGAGTAAAAGAAAGCCCGGTTCAGATGGAATGTAAAGTGCTTGAAGTAAAATCGCTGGGGACAGAAGGAGGTGCAGGGCAATTAATAATTTGCGAGGTTATGATGATGCATATCAATGAAAACATTTTGGATGAAAATGGAGGAATAGATCAACTGAAATTACACCACGTAGCACGCCTTGGAGGAAACTGGTATGCAAAGATAGACTGCAGAAAATTTGTTTGAAGTAGAGAAACCAAATGTTGAATTGGGAATTGGTTTTGATCAGTTCCTGAAAGCATTAAAAACAGTAAAATCCTTACAGGAAATCATTTGGGGCAGTTGGCCAATGTGCATGAAACACCGGAAATCAACCCTGCATTTGAAGATAAAAGACTGAAAAATATCTTTCAATATTTTTCTACTGATCCTGTTGAGATGGAAAGAGAATTACATCTCTATGCAAGTGAATTGTTGGATGAAGGAAAGGTTGCAGAAGCATGGCAGGTTTTGCTGGCGCTGGCCTGATAGTAAAGCAACAAAAAAAACATTTTTTTATTTCTTGTTTTCTACGCTTGCCATATTGACGTAGATGCAACATAAGGACAGTTGCTCTTTTAATTCCAGGCATTCTACCGAAAGAAGGAGATTGAAAGAAATGATTAAATAGTTGATAGATAATTAACAACCATCGTTTCATGACATTTTAACTTCCTTAACTTCTGCAAACTCTGCATGTATTCTAATAAACTCGTCATTTTCAAAACGGAAAATTATATGATAAGTGGCCTTAAAATTACCATCCCCATTTAACCAATCTAAATCTCCATCATCTGGTTCTTTATATCCAATTTCTTGAATAGTTTTAATCCTTTCAGTTATCAAATCCTTACTGATTGAAAAAAAGGAAACGTTATGAAAAACTATAATTATCTCATTCGGGTCCCCTGGATTTATCCATTTCCCTTCAAGCCTTAGCCAATTTAAAATAACTATTCTTTTAGCTGGCATGACATTACACTCACGAAATTGATAATTATTATGTAAATCAAAATAATTATCATCCCACATAAGATATACACCCTGATCAACAATAAAATTTTTCCTCATTTTATTTGTTATTCTAAAAATAAACACTTCAGCTTCATCGTATTTTTATCAACCAGATTGAAAATAAAAAAATCAATATTTGTTGGTTTACTGGAAAATAGCAGAAGCCTTATTTCGAAGTATCAATGCAAAAAACTTTCTATCAAAGGAAACAATTTTTCAGGCTCTTCTACCTGCGGATTGTGGCCGGATTTTTCAAACATTACAAACTTTGCCTGCGGACAATATTCTTTGAATTTTTCCATCATATAAGGAACAGCAACCCGGTCATATCTTCCACCATAAATTAAAACGGGCATTTTTAAATTTTTTAATTCCTTCCGGTAATCAAAATTGCCAATATCACTTCCCACAATAAAATCCCCATCTTTCCCCACCATTTGATAATACAGTTTGGAATTAAATGAATTCGGATAGGGTTTTTGCCCGCGGGAAATAAAATTATTGGGATTATACGCATATAAAAATCCATAAGGAACTTTAGAATACAGTTCTATGTGTGCCGGATCGCTGGATACAGCACCTTTTTCCCGAATGATCATTAATGAATCCCACACTTCCGGATAATTGGTTTTTATTTCATGGTTGCTGTTGTCATCATTTGCCTGCCACATAATATAACTGTGAAAAGTATTGGCCAAGAATAAGATGACTCACATGCTCCGGATATTTTAAAGCATATCCCTGGGCAACAACGCCACCATAAGAATGCCCTAACACATTCCATTTTTCAAAACCAAGCGCTTTTCTCAATCCTTCAATATCTTCAATATCTCTCGCCAAGCGTATATTCTTTTACATCTTTTGCAGTATCGCTTTTTCCTCTTCCGAAAGCGTCAAAATAAACCAATTCATTGTCTTTTGCCAACGAATCAAAAACGCGATAACCAATGTGGCTGCCGCCCGGCCCACCGGGAATAATTATTAAAGGATCACCATGGCCAACTAAAACAACCCATAATTTGGCGCCGTTTACAGTAACATATTTCCCATCAGTATAGCTGCTGGGATATTTTTGCGCGATAGCGAATGACAACAGGAAAAGTAAGGTAACGAGTGAAAATATTTTTTTCATATATCAATAATTTAATGACCAAGGATTGAAGATAAAACAAGTGAGTTGTTCATCCGAATTTTTTTGGATGATGCTCACTGCTAAAAATCAACAAAGCATACTAAAAATTAAACCTCATGAAAAAATTAATACCCGGCTTTTCAAAACCATCAAACAATTCAGGAAGGATTTTATTTAAGTTTGGCTCTTTCATATTGTGGCGGCCATGGCAGATCAACTCCCAATTCTTTTGCCGCATGCAATGGAAAATAAGGTTCACGCAAAAACTGGCGCGCCATAGCAATCAGATCTGCCTTTTGTTCTTTTAATATTTCTTCTGCTTCCTTCTGCAGTCGTAATCATTCCTACAGCCGTAGTTAATATCCCGGCTTCTTTTTTTATTTTTTCAGAAAAAGGAACCTGGTATAATGGACCAACAGGAATTTTTTGTTCAGGAGAATTACCACCGCTGGAACAATCAATCACGTCTACTCCATGCTCTTTTAAAATTTTTGCCAGTTTAACAGAATCATTTTCATCCCAGCCACCTTTTACCCAATCTGTAGCAGAAATGCGCACAAAAAGGGGAGTTCCTTCATTGATTATTCCACGTATTTCCTTCACAATCTCAAGAAGCAATCTTATCCGGTTTTCAAAAGAACCTCCATATTCATCTTCGCGTTTATTGCTTAACGGTGATAAAAATTCATTGATCAAATAACCATGAGCAGCATGGATTTCAAATACTTCAAATCCTGCCTGTATCGCCCTTTGTGCGGCATCACCAAAATCCTTTACCATTTTTTTATTTCTCTTAATCGACATTTCCTTTGGCACCGGATCGCTTTCTTTATACGGAATGGCGCTTGGTGCCACCGTTTGCCATGCATCCTGATTTTTTGTCAAGTGGCGCTCTTCCTTTCCATGGGCTTAAATGGCTCGCTTTTCTGCCGGCATGCGCCAGTTGAATACCCGTAACGGCTCCGTTGTCTTTTAAAAAATCAACGATCTTTTTTAAAAAGATAATATGTTCATTTTTCCAAATACCAAGATCATCCGGCGTAATTCTTCCTTCAGCAGAAACGGCTGTAGCTTCAGTAAATACCAAACCGGCGCCCCCAACAGCACGTGAACCAAGATGCACCAAATGCCAGTTGTTAGCGAAGCCATCCACGCTCGAATATTGGCACATGGGCGAAACCACTATCCTGTTTTTCAAAGTAACATCCCTGATTTTCAACGGTTCAAATAATAAAGCCATAATTTTTTTTAATTCGTTTGGGTACAAATTTCAAACCTATTTTCCTTAAAAAAAATTCCATTAATTTTGCCGACCTTTAAAAACGGTTTAATCCGTTAAAAAGATTTATAAAATTGGTCCCGTAGTTCAATGGATAGAATAGAAGTTTCCTAAACTTTAGATACAAGTTCGATTCTTGTCGGGACTACAACGATACTGTTTTTGTATCAAAAACATAAATATGAAATTTCTCAATTTTATTATCAAGTATCGCCTTATTCTTGGCGCAGTTTTTTTGGTTTTCGGGATCGTAGTAAATATCGAATCCAGTTTCTGGCCTTCTTTTGTGCTTTACCTGATTGCCGCAATTCTCATCGTAGGCCATTTTTTATTTGGCCCTATGAGGCTGATACAGGGTTATATGGAAGAAGGTGATATGGAAGGTGCGCAAAAAGTGATTGATTCTATCTGGTTTCCCGGGTTATTGATCAAACCGGTTAGTTCCGTTTATTTTACTTTGAAAGGCAACCTTGCCATGGCCAACCAGGATTTTGATACTGCAGAAGCACACATGAAAAAAAGCTTAAGTCTTGGGATGCCCATGAAAGAAGCAGAGGGCGCCAACAAACTGCAATTCGGAATGCTGGCGATGCAAAAAGGAAACATGCGCGAGTCAGAAACTTATATTCGCCAGGCTATTCGCGCCGGCTTACCTGATAAGGAAAATGAAGCCGCAGCTTATTTACAACTGTGTTCTATCATGATCAATAAAAGAGAATTTCGTGCAGCAAAAGAATATTTTAGAAAGGTAAAAAAACTAAAACCAACTACTCCGCAAATCGTTGACCAGGTAAAACAGATGGAAAAATATATAAGCCGGATGCCGGGATAAAAAGTTTGTTGGTTTATTAGGCGAATAGTTCAGCTCTTTTTTTGATAAAAATAAAAATCTTCGATAAAAGTTTGTTTACTCCGATAAACCAATTCACTAAACAACAACCAACGATTTATGCCTGTAGTAAAAAGATCACCGGTTTTTTGTGCAAATCAATCTTTTCCTTTTTCCATTCAGCTATCATTTTTGTTTTGATAATTTCTCTTTCAGAAGTAATTTCTGATGCAATGCAAAGCCTGGTTGAAAGGTTAGCATGTTGCAAAATGGTTTCAAGCATTTTATTATTTCTATAAGGCGTTTCAATAAATATCTGCGTACATTTTTTTCGCACTGATTCTTCTTCCAGTTGCTTTATTTTTTTGATTCTTTCTCCATTATCAATCGGCAAATAGCCATTGAAGGTAAAATGCTGACCATTAAGCCCACTCGCCATTAAAGCCAATAAAATTGAGTTAGGCCCAACAAGAGGCCTGATTTCTGCGTTTAATTTTTGCGCTTCATCAATTAATATTTGGCCAGGATCTGCAACTCCGGGGCAGCCTGCTTCGCTGATGATCGCAATATTTTTTTCTTCTTTAATTTTTTCGCGAAAAACCATAAGCTGTTCTTCTTCAGCTTTATGGATACTATGCCATTCAAAATCATCAATCACAATTTCCTTGTCCATTGCTTTTAAAAATCGCCTCGCTGTACGCTCATTTTCAGCGAAAATCACCTGGCAATTTTTTACCTTATCAAGTACATACCCCGGAATAGTTTCAACAGCATTTTCTGATAAAAAAGAAGGAATTAAATAAACCATTTCAAATAATTTGTAGAAAATATTGATCGAACTTAAGCATTTAAAGAGAATTAAAATGAAACCCGCTTACTTTGTAAAAGCCTGAATCGTTAAAACAATGAAAAAAGTTCCTTTATCTTTTTATCAAAGAAAAGATGTAGTAAAAATTGCCAAAGAATTATTAGGGAAAATTGTGGTAACCAATTTTGAAGGACAAATCACATCCGGAAAAATTGTAGAGACCGAAGCCTATGTTGCTTTCGTTGATAAAGCCTCGCATTCATTTGCCGGAAGAAGAACAGCACGCAACGAGCATATGTATTCCGCAGCAGGAACCGCTTACGTTTATATTTGTTATGGAATGCACCAAATGATGAATGTCGTTACTAACGAAATAGAAATTCCGGATGCTGTTTTAATTCGTGCCATCGAACCGGTAAAAGGAATTGACATAATGCTAAAAAGAACAGGTAAAAATAAATTGATAAAACCCTTACCCGCGGCCCGGGAAATGTAGGGAAAGCACTCGGTATTTTTAAGCATCACTCAGGGTTGTTCCTGCTTGACGAACAAATTTATTTGCTGGACAATGGCGAAAAAATACCAAATAAAAATATTGGTACCAGTAAAAGGATTGGTGTAGAAAGTGCTGGTGCCGATGCCTTGCTGCCATACAGGTTTTACCTTAAAGGAAATAAATACGTTAGTGGGAAAAACTCTTGATTTTATCAAACAAAATATGAATACTTTAAATTAAAATAAAAGTTAGTGTGTCATTATTATTAAAAATTAGAATAATTTTATCGCCCTGTTTTCTTTTACAAAAGCTTAATTTTGCAACCTCAATTTAAAATAAAAACAAAATAAATTATGAGCACAGTAAAAGTTGCCATTAATGGTTTCGGCAGAATCGGGCGCCTTGTTTTCAGACAGATCTACAACATGGAAGGTATAGATGTAGTAGCTATCAATGATCTGACAAGCCCTAAACAGTTAGCACATTTATTAAAATACGATAGCGCACAAGGCAGATTTGAAACTGAAGTAAAACACACCGAAAATTCAATAATTGTAAATGGTGAAGAAATAAAAATTTATGCCCAAAGAGATCCTTCCCAAATTCCCTGGGCGTCGGATGATGTGGATGTTGTAATTGAAAGCACAGGATTTTTCGCAGATAAAGATAAAGCGAGCGCTCATATAAAAGCAGGCGCAAAGAAAGTAGTAATTTCAGCTCCGGCTACAGGTGGCGTAAAAACAGTTGTTTTCAACGTAAACCACGAAATACTTGATGGAAGCGAAACCATCATTTCATGTGCATCATGTACAACCAATTGCCTGGCTCCGATGGCTAAAGTTTTGAATGACTCTTTTGGCATTGAAACCGGTTTTATGACTACCATTCATGCCTATACCAACGACCAGAGTACACTGGATGCACCACATCCAAAAGGTGATTTAAGAAGAGCAAGAGCAGCAGCAGCTAACATAGTTCCAAACAGCACAGGTGCTGCAAAAGCAATTGGTTTGGTTTTGCCTGAATTGAATGGAAAATTGGATGGCGTTGCTCAAAGGGTTCCGGTAATTACAGGTTCTATTACCGAACTGACCACAATTTTGAGCAAAAAAGTTACAGTTGAAGAAGTAAATGCAGCAATGAAAGCAGCTTCTAATGAAAGCTTTGGGTATAACGAAGATGAAATTGTAAGTACCGATATTATCGGAATCCATTATGGTTCTTTGTTCGATTCTACTCAAACTAAAGTTTTAACAGTTGGTGATCACCAGTTGGTAAAAACAGTAAGCTGGTATGATAACGAAATGAGTTATGTATCTCAACTGGTTCGTACTGTACACTATTTTGGGAAATTGATAAAATAAAAAAAGCCCATACATTATCCTGGTTAAAAACTTCTCCCTTTCTTAATTGAAGGGGAGTTTTTTTAAAGGGAACTAAGGTTATTTCTTTTTTAAGCCGGACAAATATTTTTCTAAAGCAGAAACCATGCTGGGCGCTTCAGGTTCAGGTGCAAGAATATCAGGATGGAACCCTGCTTTAATAATTGCTTTTCGGGTATTATCGCCAAAAGCGCCAATTAAAGTTCCATTCTGTTTAAAAGAGGGGCAATTTTCGGTGAAACTCTTTACGCCAAGAGGTGTGAAGAAACAAATGATCTGGTATTCGCATTTTTCAACGATCGCTTTTACGTCATTTGATGTTATTTCATATAGTACCGGTATAGCGTAGTCACAGTTGTTTTCTTCAAGCCAGGTCGTAATTTCGCTGTCAAATGAATGGGAACATGGATACAAAAACCTTTCCTGGTCTTTATACTTATCCATCACCTCAAAGAGGTTTTTCGTGGTACCATCAGAGCTGAAAAAAACCTTTCTTTTTCTATATAAAATAAATTTTTGCAGGTATAACGCAACAGATTCTGTAATACAGAAATATTTCAAATCCTGCGATACAGTGATTCGCATTTCATCACAGGTTCTGAAAAAATGATCAATTGCATTGCGGCTGTTAAAAATAACAGCAGTATAGGAGGGGATATCAATTTTTTGTTTCCTGAATTCTTTGGAAGAAACCGGATCTACACTTATTGGATTGGCAAAACTGAGGTTAACGTTAAACTTTCTCGCCATTTCAAAATAGGGAGATTTTTCACTTTCCGGTTTTGACTGGGTAATGAGAATATTTTGAATTTCCTTTACTGTTTTGGGTTCCTTAGGTTCGATATTTGTATCCATTTTAGAATTCATGCAGTATGTGGACAAAGTTAGGGCTTTTTATTAAGACAATATAAAACAGTGCTTTAATAGTTCGCTAAAATTCATATCAAATAATCAACAGCCACTTTGTAAAGGATCAGTAACGGAACTATTTCAGCTCCAACGATATAAATTATAAAATGCAAAGGGTTAAGGGGAATCTTTTTTTCAATTACTCCATAACTTTTTACATATCTCGATAAAAAAAGAAGCCCCACTATCATAAAGGAAATATTAATAACAATGGGCACCCATTGGCGGTTGATGAAGGCAAGTAAAATAATAATTGGAACCAAAAAAATTCCTGCAATCTTGTTAACAAGAAATATGGCAAAAATATAACCGTTAGTGCTTTCCTGCACATCCGATACCCAGCCCATAAATTTCAACACGCAAAATTTCAGAAAGTAGAGAATTCCAATGGAAAGAATACAGAAAGGTAAGAGCGCTCTGCCGCTAAATAAACGTGGCGGGTGATAAAAATTAAAAAGCAGCCAGATGTAAATTCCTGCAGTAATTGTAAAAAAAATGTTCAATATCAGTGAGGGAAGTGTTGCCTGTTCCAACTGATCAGATAATTGAGTTTGCCTGAGCGAAGTATTAAAATAAACGCGGAACAGATTTTTGAAATACCCGTTAAAAAACGTTTTAAAAAGACCAAGTATTAAAAGAACCAAACACAACGTGTAAAATAAAAATTCTTTACCCGAAGGAATATGCATGTATTCAGGTAAAGAAACAGGTTTACTTGTAGTATTTATATAACGATTCTTTGCAAGTAAAGTACTATCAACGGCAGTAACAGGCGTAGCTATTCTCTGAGTAGTATCGGTTAAACTGTCGGCTTTATTACCTGAGCTGTCATTTAAGCTTCCGCGCAAATGGGTTTGTCTTTTTGCTGACGAAAGAATTGAAGGATTGGTGTCGTTCAAAACAGAAATCTTTGGTTTTTCTTTGTTTACTGTATCCTTTACCTCCCCGGTAACTACTGCAGGTTTTTTGCTTATCAAAGCATGACCGGTATCCTGTCTTTTGTGCAATAAACTATCGTTTTGATTTTGGGCAGTTGAAAAATTACTGCACAAAACCAAACCAGTACAAATAATAGAGAAAAGGATAGTTTTCATTTTGTCAAAAATAATTGATATAACCAAAATGTATTTTAGAAGAATTCCTTAGGTCAAACTTTACGTCATTGCGTTTTCCCACAGCATAACTCAGGTTTAACAATCCGAATTTTGTTTCAAATTCCAATCCAATACCACCGCTGATAAATGAGTTGGAATAATCTGCAGCGTTAAATTTGGTGCGCGTAAATCCAACATCCGAAAATCCGAAAAAATAAGAATTAACACCTACCAGGTATCGGTATTCGCCGGTAAAAACCGCATACTTACTGGCATAAATACTTTCTTCGTCAAAGCCACGAAGTAAGCGATAGCCGCCAATGCGAAACAATTCATTTTGAAAATTTTGAGGGCTTTGAATCCATCCGATATTAACCGCAGTTTTAAAAGTACTTGCCTTTCCTAAAGGAAAATAATGTGCGGCTGAGGCAACGAACTTAAAACGATACGTTTTTGGTTTAATTGAATCGTAAAGTGAGCTAAAGTTAAAGGATGTATCAGCCGGATCTTTCAAATTCAAAATATCATTATTTTTTGAGGTTTTCTTTATTCCACCGGTGGCAGTTACATCTACCTCATTTCCTTTTCGGGGGTTCAACCTGTAATTGGTATTTACAAAATGATAACCAACACCAATATTTCCTGAGCGCACGTCAATGTTTGCAGGTAGTCTTTTTGTATAAATTACCTGGTTGGTATCAACCCCTCCGGAAAGCAAATAATTCTGTTCGGCCTGGTAAAAAAAATCAAAGGTCTTGTTAGCTGAGACGATATATTGAAGTCCAAAGATTCCGTTCAATTGCAAATAAGAAGAATCTTTTTTCAACAAGTCAAAAGAAAAATGGAAACCAAAATTTGATTTAAAAATATAAGGCAGTGAATAAGCAAGATTTAATCTTGGTGATTCCGGCTGAAGTTGTTGCCAGTTTAATAAAATATTTTCACCGGAACCAAAGCTGTTTTTCAAATCAAGATGAACATCTGCTGTAATTTGTGCCTTTCCGGTAACGGTATTTGCAGGTACAAATCCAACCAATACATTGATCTGGCTGCTTCGTTTTGGTTCAAGATATAAGTTAAGTGTAGCGCCGGTTCCAAGCATTGTAACATCCCAGCCCTGCTGCTCCTGCAAAAAAGGAAGTTGTTGCAGCCGGTTCGAAATTTTTTGCAATTTTTCATTGTCGTAAATACTTCCGTTAAAAATGCCCAGGTAGTGTTGCAGGTACAAATTTTTTATTTTCACTTTACCATAAACGTGGATGCTGTCAATATGATACAATGGGCCTTTTTTTACCTGTAGCTCTGCTTTTATTTTATCATTTTTTATTTCAATATTTTGTAAAGAAACTTCTGCAAACGGGTAGCCATTATTTTCGTAATATGCTACAATCTTCTGTTCCTGCCGGTGTAATTCAGAAAAATTCAATCCTTTGTTTTCAAATTGTCGTTCATTCCAACCGGTGTTTTCAAGCACGTTTTTATCAATACTGTCAGTAGCTATTTCAGCCCATTTATATTTTTCTCCCAAATATATTTTTACACGCACGCCTGTAGAATCATAAAAAACAGAGTCAACAGAGGCAGCCGGAAAGCCTTTATTAAAAAGAGTTGCAGGTAATTGATTGATATATTTTTGAGCACTTTCTTTATTTTCAAAATCGTTTTTTAACCCAAGCTGATGAAGATTATCCAAAGTATCTTTGCCTGACAGAACATATTGCGCTGTATATTTTTTTTGAGAAAAAACAGCAGGCAGATTAAAAAGAAACAGTAAAAAAACGAGCAAAGAAATATTGCTCAGATATTTGGTAGTAGCTGGTTTCATTTCGATCATTCAAAGCTAAATTGAATTTATGAAACCGCCGTTACGATATGTCACAAACATTAAATTAAATTATTTGGCTGGCATATATATCCATATCCCTTTTTGCAAACAGGCTTGTTACTATTGCAATTTTCATTTTTCAACCTCTGCGGGTTCAAGAAACGAAATGACTGGTTCATTAATAAAAGAAATTGAACTGAGAAGAAAAATGCTTGATGAAGATGACAAAAAAGACATTGCTATTCTTTTTTCTCCGCAGGAAATAATTGAAACTATTTATTTTGGCGGGGGCACGCCCAGCCTCCTTTCCGGCGATGAAATTTCTTCAATTATTTTTTCGGTAAAAAGAAATTACCAGGTTGCTGCCGATGCAGAAATTACTTTAGAAGCCAACCCTGATGATATAAATACCAAAAGCCTCATTACATGGAAAAATGCCGGTATTAATCGTTTAAGTATCGGTATTCAATCTTTTATAGATCGCGATCTTGCATGGATGAACAGGGCGCACAATGCAACCCAGGCCTTAAATTGCATCAGGTTTGCACGTGAAGCCGGATTTAATAATTTTTCAATCGATTTAATTTTTGGCACTCCCGGATTGACAGATGAAGAGTGGAAAAAAAACATTCGTACTGTTATTGATTTGAACGTTCCTCATATTTCTTCTTACGCATTAACTGTAGAGCCAAAAACTGCGTTACAAAAAATGATCGGATTAAAAAAGAAACAAAACGTAGACAATGACGTGCAGGCAAAACAGTTTTCAATACTGATAGAAATGATGCGCGCTGCAGATTATGAGCATTACGAAATTTCTAATTTTGCCAAACCCTCGTTCAGAAGCAGGCACAACAGCAGTTATTGGAAGGGTGAAAAATACATTGGCATCGGTCCATCAGCCCATTCTTATAATGGAAAAGAAAGAAGCTGGAATATCGCCAATAACCGCCTTTACATCGAATCTTTGAAAAAAGATGAAATTCCTTTTGAAAAAGAAATTCTCACCAAATCAGAAAAATTGAACGAATATGTAATGACCTCTCTGCGCACGATTGAAGGCCTGGACCTGGATTTTGTTGAAGAAAATTTTTCTCTTGCAGAAAGAAACAGGATTGAAAAGTTACTAAAAAACCGAATTGAAAAAGACAATTTTATTCAACAAAAAAACAAAATCGTTTTAACGAATAAGGGCAAATTATTTGCAGACAGAATTGCGGTGGAATTGTTTATTTAAACCTTTACAGCAAAAATAAAAATCTTATTTATTTGTTGGTTTACTACGATTAGCTACTTCACTGCCTGCATGGTTACCAGCTTTCTGTAAAAACCTTCAAGTGCCATCAAAGCCATGTGTGTGCCGCGTTCTACGATCTTTCCATTTTGCAAAACAATAATTTCATCCGCATGGCGAATAGTACTTAAGCGATGCGCAATCACTACGCTGGTTCTGTTGTGCATCAGGTTATTGATCGCATCCTGAACCAGTTTTTCACTTTCTGTATCAAGCGACGACGTAGCTTCATCCAAAATTAGAATCGGGGGATTTTTTAATACTGCACGTGCAATGGTAATTCGCTGTTTTTCGCCGCCGCTCAGCTTATTTCCGCGTTCGCCGACGGTTGTTTGGTAACCATTTTCTTTTAGCAAAATAAAATTATGGGCATTGGCAATTTTGGCTGCATTGATGATTTGTTCCTCAGTGGCATTGTCCATTCCCAATGAAATATTATTCGCTATCGTATCATTAAATAAGATCGGTTCCTGCGTTACAATCCCCATTTGATGGCGCAGAGATTTCAGCGAATAGTTTTCTATATTAATCCCATCTATCATTAATTCGCCTTTAACTGTATCATGAAACCGGGGGATCAGATCAACCAGCGTACTTTTCCCGGCGCCGGAAGAACCCACCAGCGCTACGGTTTTACCTTTTTCAATTTTCAGGTTGATATCGTCCAGGATTATTTTTTCTCCATATGAAAAAGTGACATTCTTAAATTCGATACTGTTTTTAAAATCGTTTAGAATTACAGGATTTGCGATCTCTTTGATTGAAACATCTTCTGCAATTAAATGTTCGATCCTGTCGATACTTGCCGCGCCTTTTTTTATGCTGTAAGAAGCTGCCGATAAAGATTTAAGAGGCTGAATGATCTGTGAAAAAATTAAAATATAAGCTAAAAAATCACCGGGATCAAGAAATGAGTTATGCAATACCAACCTGCCTCCGTACCATAAAACGCAGGCTACAGCGGCAACGCCTAATACTTCGCTCACCGGCGAAGCCATGTCGCGCCTACGTATAACTGCATTTTTTATATTTAGAAATTGTTCGTTCTGCGTTTCAAATTTGTCGAATTGTTTCTTTTCAGCGTTAAAGGCTTTTATCACCCTGATACCACCTAACGTCTCTTCAATTGTAGAAAGAATATCACCCAATTTTTCCTGTGCCCGCGTACTTTGTCTTTTTAAAGAACGGCCAATCCTGCCGATAAGTAATCCCGAAAAAGGTAAAAATAAAAGCAGGAAAAAAGTAAGTTGCGGACTTAAAATGACCATATAAGCAAAGAACAAAATAATCGTTACCGGTTCTCTGAAAAGCGTTTCCAGCAGATTAATAACCGAGCTTTCAACATCTGTAAGATCATTGGTAAGTCGGCTCATGATGTCGCCTTTTTTCTGCTCATTAAAATACCCGATCGGCAAGCACAAGAATTTTTTGATACATCCTGGTACGCATATCATTTACCACCAGGTTTCTAACCGGTGTTAAAAAATAGATAGCCAGGTATAAAAAAATATTTTTCAAAACGATAAAACTTACGATCAAAATGCAGATAACCGCCAATCCTTTGATATCACCATTCGGCGTTTGCAATGTTTGGTGCAACCAAACTTTGAAAGTATTTACCGGGTTAATATGCGCCAGAAAGCCTGTTTTGGCAGAATCAGCAGCCAGCGTATCCTGTTTTTTAAAGATCAGCAATAAAAAAGGACTTAAAAGTCCCAGCGAAACCACTGCAAATAAATTGGAAAGAATATTGCAAGTGAAATAGGCAAAAATTAATTTCGGGTATTTACCCGCGTAACGAAAAATAGTCCGTAAACTCTTCATTAAAACAATTGAAATGCTTAATTAAATTGAAATAGCAGCAAAGTAACTAATTTTACAAAGAACGATAACTATATATCATGACAGAAGGTAAAAGACAAAAGCAGGTAGCAGTTGAAATATCAAAAGAGCTAAATGACATTTTTTTAAAGATGGGACTTACTATGATTGATGGCGGAATGGTTTCGATCTCGTCGGTAAAAATAACGCCCGATCTTTTTGAAGCAAGAGTTTACCTAAGCCTTTTCCAGGTGAAAGACCAGGAGGCCGTTTTGGAAAAATTTAAAGATTTAAGTAGTGAAATACGGGGTGAACTGGGAAAGAGAATGAGGCACCAGTTACGAAGTATTCCTCAACTCACTTTTTATCTTGACGATACACTTGATTATGTTTTTAAAATTGAAAAATTGTTGGATGAAATAAAACAACAACCCAAACCGGGAGAAGATGAGAATCATTCAAAATCAGAATAATAAATAATTTAATAATTCAATAACTACTCCTTGCATTTCAAATTTGCCTGGCGATATTTTAAAGCAAAAAAAAGCACCAATGCCATCAATATTATTTCGTGGGTAACGGCTGGCGTGATTGCTTTTTCTACCTTATGCCAGGTGCTGGTGTTGAGTGTCTTTAATGGATTTGAAGGACTGGTAAAGTCATTATACTCCAACTTCTATTCTGATGTAAAAGTGGTTCCGGCTAAAGGGAAAACTTTTACACTTACCCAGGCCCAGCTCAATAAAATACATACCCTCCCGGGTATTAAAGGCACTTCCTTAAACATAGAGGAAAAAGCGCTATTACAAAATGAACAACAGCAAACAGTGGTTTTATTAAAGGGGGTTGATTCTGACTATTATAAAGTGTCAGGTGTTCCCCATAAAATGTATGATGGCATTTTTAATACGGGTACTGTTGATAATCCAAAATTGATTTTAGGAGCCGGTATAGAAAGTGCCATAGGCGTTCAGGCTGATAGGAACCTTTTTCCTATTACCGTTTTTTTACCCAAAAAAACCAAATCCAACAACCCGCTTGCCGCTTTAAGTGAAGGTAATGCCACCACTTCCGGAAGTTTTGCCATTCAGCAGGATTTTGACAATAAATATGTGATTACCAATATTGGCTTTATGCGGCAACAAATGAATTATAAACCTGATGAATATAGTGCTTTGGAAATTGCTTTAAAAGATCCGGGGCAAACTGATGAATTCACAAAAACGCTCCAAAAAACGTTGGGAGATCACTATAAAGTGCTCACAAAATATCAGCAAAATATGAGCCTTTACAATTCAATGCGAATGGAGAAATGGTTTATTTATGCCGTGCTCACGCTAATATTGATTATTGCAGCTTTTAATATGGTAGGCGCACTAACCATGCTGGTCCTGGAAAAAAGAAAAGATATTAGCGTTTTACAATCGATGGGAGCTGATAAATCGTTAATCAAAAAAATATTTTTGACCGAAGGTATTTTACTCGCGGTTGTGGGCGCAGGAATTGGTGTTGTACTTGCATTGATCATTGCATTTTTGCAAATGAAATATCATCTTATTAAGCTGGCCGGCGCTTCTTTTTTAATCGATTATTTTCCCGTCAAACTAGAGGTTACCGATTTCATTCTTGTTATTTTAACCGCATTAATAATTGCTTTCACGGCTTCATGGTTCCCTGCAAAAAAGGCCTCGGAGCAAATGTTTAATCTGAAAACATAATTGTCTACGCAAAAAATATTTTTAAAATAAAATTCAAAAAGCTTTGAATTTTCAATCTAATATCTAATTTTGTTATCCCAAACCTCAGAAGACCCCCAAAATTCCTAAAATTTAGTTCCAATTATCTCTCGAAAAGCAAATGCTTGCTTTCTTATATTTTTTGCATTTATAATGGTTGATTACACCATTCCCCAATTCCTCTAAAATTTTAATTGTAAAAGTTTTTCGTAAACGATCCCTGTTCCTTCGGATGCCAGCCTCTGATATTTTTCTCACGGGAGATATGATAAACCTGAATTTTATCATTAAACCACAGAAAGCTATTAATATGAAAATTTTTACTCAACTTTTTTCTTTACAAAAGAAATTAAATAAGGCACTTTTTGTCTTTTTATTTATACTTATTTCCTTCTCTTCTCATTCTCAAACACGAAGCTATAGTCTTGTTTACTCAGACAATATCAAAGGAGGTTCAACCATTCTGGGAAATACTCTGATGAACATCATAACAAAAAATAAAGTGGATACTAATAAAGATGAATGATAACAGTAGTGATGGAAATAGTAAATATGGCAACGATAATGAGGATATGGAATATGTCGATATAGACGGGAATAGTGGTAATGGAAGCGTTACTATGAATTCTTCCAGTGCAGACTTGATTCTTCCCGCCGGAACTAATGTTATTAAACTTGCCCGTTTATATTGGGGAGGGCGTATTAAAAACAAAGATTTTGATCTTAGCAAGACATCAAACAGGACTATTAAAATTCGAAAAGGAACATCTGCTACCTACTCAGATGTAACAGCCCTAGGGTTGGATAAGACTGACATAAGCAATGCTTACGGCTATACCGAATACCAGGCGTATGCAGATATCACTGCATTTGTTAAAAACAACGGTGCTGGAACATACGAAGTTGGGAATGTTCCACTCAGCACCGGTTCTATCGGAAGCGGAGGAAACCATGGCGGATGGAGCATAGTGGTAGTGTATGAAAACTCAAGCCTTCCATATAATAGTGTTCGGGTTTATGATGGTTTTGAACAGGTGTATAGTGGCGGTAATGCAACTACAACCACTGTAACTTTAACCGGATTGGATGTTCCTTCCGGTGCTATGGCTGATGCTGACGCAAGAATGGGGGTTGTTGCCTGGGAAGGAGATGCAAACCTCAAAGGCGATTTTTTAAAAATTAACGGGCATACATTTTCAAATGCTACCAATGCTTCTGACAACCCATGGAATGGTACCATAACAAATAATGGGGTTCATGTAACCACAAAAAATCCTGATTATACCAACCAAATGGGTATTGATATCGACATGTTTAATGTTGGAAGCGGTTATGGAATCTCTCCTAATGACAACTCTGTTACCCTTGTTTTCGGTACTGAACAAGATCAATATTATCCGGGAGTTTTTACTTTCACTATTAAAATGAAAGACCCGACTATTACTTTAGATAAGTCAGTCACCGATGCGAATAATAATCACCTTGCAGAAAGTGGAGAAATACTAACTTATACTTTAAAAGGTGCTAACAATGGTATTGGGAACGCAAATAATGTTATTGTAGCTGATACTTTGCCCTCTACTGTTACTTATTTACCCGGTTCATTGAAAGTAATCAGTTCACCCGGAATAAGCGCCGGTTTTAAATCTGACCAGGCCGGAGATGACATTGCTGAATATGTTTCAAATGGCAATATAAAATCCGTAGTCTTCAGGATTGGTACAGGCGCTACCAGCACTTCCGGCGGCACGCTTGCTGCAAATGAAACTTATGAAGTACAGTTCCAGGTTACAGTAAATAACCCGGGAAACGGAAATCCGGTTCCCTCTATTATGAACATAGCTCGTATTACTTCAACATCAGACGCAAACGTAAAATTTGTGGATGACGGAACCGCAATTATTAATCCTGAAGCAGGACCATTACCGGTTACCTTAACCCGCTTCTCAGCTAAATTGCTGCAAACAAACCAGGTAGAAGTTGATTGGAGCACCTCAATGGAAATTAATTGCAGCAAATTTATTCTTCAAAGAAGTTATGATGGAGCTGTGTTTTCGGATATGCAGACAGTTGCAGGAAACGGCACAACCAACTTGATGCACAATTATTCTGTGATTGATAACCTCAACTCTTTCACCGGAAATGTGGTTTACTATCGCTTAAAACAGGTAGATATTGATGGTAAAGAAAATTTGTCAAATGTAATTCCGGTAAAATTACAAAATGCTGAAAACCGCACTACGGTTGCCCCTAACCCTTTTGTAGATTTTATTAATATAAACACACAATGGGATAATTCAGAAGTTATAACCATCAAAATTTTCAATGTACAAGGCAAGCAACTTGTATCAAAAAAGATACAGTTAAATAAAGGAAATAACAACCTAAGAGTTGATAATCTTTCCAACCTTCCTTTCGGAAATTATTACCTGGAATTAATCTCTCCAACACACAAAATCGTAAAAAAAATAACCAAATAATTAAATCGTGAATCCCTTTCCAAAGCCACCTTTGCAGGTGGCTTTTTTTATATCCAAAAATAAAATTTATAGTTTTTGTTTGTTTACTATCCGATGATAGCAAAAAAATTAAAAGGCTTGATTCTTGTAGAAGAAATTTCGATTATCAAAAAACAGGAATTAATTAAATTTATTGGTTTACTGCTATTATAAAATTTGTATTACATTTTTGAACTTAAAAAACATTGATAAATGAAAATTAAGTCTTTAGGAAGCCAGGGATTAAAAGCATCAGAAATTGGCCTTGGCTGTATGGGCATGAGTGAATTTTATGGCCAAACAAATGAAGAAGAATCTATAAAAACGATTCACAAAGCTTTTGAAATGGGCATTACTTTTTTCGACACGGCAGATATGTACGGTCCCTATATTAATGAAAAATTAGTAGGAAAAGCAATCGCTCCTTTTAGAAAGGATATTACTCTCGCCACTAAATTTGGAATTCTGCGAGATCCCGAAAACCCGAAAAAACGTGGCGTAAATGGAAGGCCTGAATATGTAAAAAGTTCCGTGGAAGGAAGCCTGAAAAGATTGAATCTAGAAGTGATCGATTTATATTATTTGCATCGCAAAGATCCTGATACGCCAATTGAAGAAACCGTAGGAGCCATGTCCGACCTGGTAAAAGAAGGTAAGATACGCGGTATCGGGTTAAGTGAAGTAAATGCACAAACACTAAGAAAAGCGCATTCAACTCATCCGATCTCTGCTCTTCAAACCGAGTACAGCCTGTGGAGCCGCGATCCCGAAGAAGACATCATCCCAACCTGTAAAGAACTCGGAATTGCATTTGTGGCTTACAGTCCGTTGGGCCGGGGTTTTCTAACGGGACAAATAAAAAAGTTTGAAGACCTGGAAGAAGATGATTACCGCAGGTTTTCGCCGCGTTTTATCGGTGACAACTTTGATAATAATATTGAGCTTGTCAAAAAAATTGAATCCGTCGCCAAAGAAAAAAACTGTACTCCTGCTCAGCTTGCACTTGCCTGGGTTTTAGCACAAGGTGATCATATTTTCCCCATTCCCGGAACAAAAAAAGTAAAATATGTTGAGGAAAATGTAAAAGCAATAAATGTTCATTTGTCGGAAGAAGAACTTAAGCAAATTGAAGAAATCTTTCCTAAAAATGCGGCAGCAGGCACCCGGTATCCTGAAGCGTTTATGAAGTCTGTTAATTTATGATTTGTATTAGGTTTTAATGTAAAGCGAAAATCCTGCTTTACCTTGAAGAGTACGTTAATTAATTTGGTAAACTAAATTGTCATTTTTTAAAATCACTTCACCAAATGAAAAAAAAATCATTCCTGTTATTTGGTACTGTGTTTTTTTTGTTTCAAATAACCAACGCTCAGAATTTCTCTTTAGGAGTTAGAGGCGGAATCAGCATTCCCAATTTAAGTGCCGCCGGGTCGCAACAGAATCCATTGAACACTGGCTACAAATCAAGGTTGGGCGCCGACGCAGGCATTTTCGGTGAACATCATTTTACACATTTGTTTTCAATAGAAGCGATGCTCGAATATTCTTCACAAGGGGGCAAGAAGAATGGAATGCAGGCTTTTACCACGCCCCCTGAAATGGCGGCAATGTTCCCGGCCGGACAAGCGCCGCAATATTTATATGCCAATTATAAGAGTGAGGCAAAATTAAATTACCTGTTAGTTCCTGTTCTTGCAAAATTCAGTTGGAGAATATCAGGCACCAGACCTTTAAAAATTTACGCAGATGCGGGTCCTTTTGCAGGCTTTTTACTTTCTGCTCACCAGGTAACAAAGGGCTCAAGTATAATATATCTTGATCAGCAAGGACAACAGCCTGTATCTCCCGGGCCTCAGTCTTTCGATGCTAATAATAACATTAAAGATCAGCTTAATACTTTTAACCTCGGCATTTCAGGAAACATCGGATTCGTGTATGGTGCAGGCAGAAGCAGGATTTTTATTGAAGGTGGCGGTAACTATGGCTTTTTAAATATTCAAAAAGGTACCGCAAACGGAAAAAATCATACCGGCGCAGCCACTGTTGATATTGGATATGCTTATTTAATGGGAAAATGATTTTAAAAAAAATCAATAGTTAAGGATGAATCAGCCGATAAGCAGAAGGCAATATTTCAATCGAAAATTCTTTAAAACTTTCTGCCGGATCCCCATCAATATGTAAAGGAGCGAAGCGTGGATTTTCTATTTTTATTTTTGTTGTTTGAAAATAAAGGATATTATTTTTTTGAAAATGTTTCGAATGCACACTTTTGATATTTCCCGTAAACACCTGTTTAATAAAAGATAAAACCGCCTGTGGTTTACTCGATTTTTTAACTACTACAATATCAAGCAACCCATCACAAATACTGGCTTTCGGTGCTACTTTAAAATTATTTCCAAACTGGTTGCTATTGGCAATCGCAATTAAAAATGCTTCCACTTCAAATTTTTTTCCCTCTGCCTCAATAACAAAAGGATAGGTTTTGGCACTGCTAAAATTTTTTATAGCGATTTTGGTATAAGAGTTTAATCCACGGCTTTCTGCTTCCGAAAAATCATGCGCAACTTTTGCGTCAAAGCCAAGCCCGCAAACATGGGTGCTCAGTTTATTGTTGATCAGGAAAACATCTGTAGCACTTGCCTTTCCTGCCAGAACCACATCGATAGCTTTATCAATTGAATTAGGAATGCCGGCTGTTCTTGCCAGTCCGTTGCCGGAACCGATTGGAATAATCCCAATACTTACAGGAATTTTCAATATGGCTGATACAATAGGAGCTATACTGCCGTCACCTCCACAAATAGCGATATCGGTTACGTTTCCGGATTTTATTTTTTCATACAAAAAATCATAATTTCCGTCTTTGGAAGTAAAAAGAATTTCAAAAGAAATATTCTTCTCTTCACACTTTTTAATAATCTTTTCTTCCAGTTGCAACTTGCTTTTTGTTCCTGAAATAGGGTTTATAAAAAATAAAATTTTACGGCTCATTAATTACGCTGGTTGATACAAAAAAAATTCTTAATCGCTTGCAGTTAATTCGCTCCACAACATATCTTTCAATTCCACGAGACCTCTATTGGTCATTGATGAAATAAAAATATGCGGAATATTTTCAGGCAATTCTTTTTCGATCGCCTCTTTCAATTCTTCATCCAGCATATCGCTTTTGCTGATCGCGATGAGGAATTTTTTATCAAGCAACTCCGGATTGTATTCTTTTAGTTCATTCTGCAAAATTCTAAATTCTTCTTCATGATCTTTACTGTCTGCAGGAATCATAAAAAGCAAAACCGGGTTTCGCTCTATATGCCTTAAAAAACGATACCCAAGTCCTTTACCTTCGGCTGCACCTTCAATGATACCCGGCAGATCAGCCACACAAAAGCTTTTATTATCACGATACGGAACCATGCCAAGTTGAGGTGTTAAAGTAGTAAAAGCATAATCAGCAATCTTAGGTTTAGCTGCTGTAATCACTGAAAGCAACGTCGATTTCCCGGCATTAGGGAAACCCACCAAACCCACGTCTGCCAGCACTTTTAGTTCTAAAATCACTATGCTTTCTTCGCCGGGCTCTCCCGGTTGTGCGTGCTGCGGCGCCTGGTTGGTAGGAGTGGCAAAATGTGAATTTCCGAGGCCACCGCGGCCACCGGTTAATAGAACTTTTTCTTCGCCATCTTCCAATATTTCTACTTTTTTCCCATCTTCTTCAATGGTAGCAATAGTGCCTAATGGTACTTCGATTATTACATCTTTCCCATCGTGACCGGTACAATTATTTTTACTTCCGTTTTCACCATTTTCAGCAAAAACATTTTTATAATACCTTAAATGTAAAAGCGTCCACAGGTTTTTGTTACCCTTTAAAATGATGTGCCCGCCACGACCGCCATCACCTCCATCAGGACCTCCAAAAGCGGTAAGTTTATTCCTGAGAAAATGCCTGCTGCCCGCACCTCCATGCCCGCTTCTGCAAAATATTTTTATGAGATCAATAAAATTCGATTTCTCCATTCGGTAAATTTCGTAAACTTTTTTAGAAAGCTTTTTTGTAATGTTACAGGAAAAAATATGATTAAAACAATAACCTTCACATCTGTCCTTTTTTTATTTGCCTGTGCAGCGCATAAAAAAGCACAAAATGCTGATGAAATCCCTGTTTGCCTAAAAGCAAAAATTGATTCGATGACGGCTGACCCGAATGAAGGATCGCCGCAATCAATTACGAGCTATAGCTATAAAGGACAAACTGTTTATTATATGAAGGCGCCATGTTGTGATAAATACAATATTGTTTTTGATAGTGATTGCAACATTTTAGGTTATCCGGATGGTGGTTTTACGGGCAAGGGTGATGGAAAAATGACTGGCTTTTTTAAAGAGGCAACAGACCCAAAAGTTTTGTGGAGTTTAACAAAAGAGAAATAAAAATCAGATTTTTTTCTTTGTTTCATTCCACGTTTTATAATCAAAATCATTGCCCGCATCTTCACCAGGTATTTCTCTCAAAGGCTCACAAGCTTTCCATTCCTTTTTCATATCCTCAGTTAATTGTTGGTAAATTTTCGTCCCTTCCGTTTTCCAATCAATCATTTCATCAGTTACCTGATTAATAATTTTTGCAGGATTCCCAACCAATAAACTTCGGGAAGGAATATGTTGATCTGCTTTTACGAAACTTAGCGCTCCTACAATACATTCGTCTCCCAAAATCACATTGTCCATTATCACGGCGTTCATTCCAATCATGCAATTTTTTCCAATCGTGGCGCCATGAATAATAGCGCCATGGCCAATATGGGCATTTTCTTTTAATAAAACAGTTACTCCCGGAAACATATGAACGGTACAGTTTTCCTGCACATTACATCCATCTTCAATTATTATTTTTCCAAAATCTCCGCGTAGTGCGGCACCCGGACCGATGTACACGTTTTTCCCGATGATAACATTGCCCGTAATTGCAGATTGCGGGTGAATGAATGACGATTCATCAATAACCGGAATGTGTTCTTTAAACTGGTAAACCATACGTAAATTTTTTGCAAAAATCAGGTAAGTGCTTTGCCGGTTCTGAAGCAGGTTCCTTTAAAAAGCGCGATCAAATGATCATTTTGGTTGAACACAGAAACCTGGTAAAGTCCGGTAGATTTTCCATTGTGCATTTCTTTTGCTTCAGCAGTAAGCACATCACCTACATGAGCCGGTTTCATGAAGTTGATGGAAGTATCCAAAGCGACAGACAAATTATTTCGATTGTTGCACGCAAATGCAAACGCGCTGTCAGAAAGAGAAAACGTGATACCACCATGCACAATTCCAAAACCATTGATCATTTCCTGCCGGATAGTCATTTTTATTTTGCTGTATCCTTCTCTTATTTCGATGACTTCAATACCCAGCCATTTGCTGAAAAGGTCTTTTTCTACCAAATGATCTACTACACTTTTTGCAACCTGGTTTTTATCCATACAATTTTCAAAATTTTAGCTCAACAAGTTAGCAATATTTAGATTCTTTATTTTGAAAATACAGTAAAGCAATAAAAAAGCGGAATTATTATTTTGCAATAACAGGGTAAACAAACAAATAAAAAGAGATTTTATTTTGCTATTTAAATAAATGGAAAGTGATAAAACTCATTATGTAAGCGAGCGTTGTCATGTAGCCAAGCATGATCATGGGCCATTTCCAGGATTGAGTTTCCCTTTTTACAATTGCCAATGTGCTCATGCACTGCATTGCCAACACATAAAATATCAGCAACGATAACCCGGCAGCAAGCGTATACACTTTTCTTCCGTCCGGCCATCGGGCTGAATTCATTTTTTGGCGTAAAGTGGTGTTGTCTTTATCCACGTCATCACCCACACTATAGAGCGTTGCCATCGTTCCTACAAACACTTCGCGGGCAGCAAACGAAGTTATTAGGGCAATTCCTATTTTCCAGTCGTAACCAAGCGGCCTTATAACCGGTTCAATTGATTTGCCCAAAATTCCTGCATAGGAGTTTTCAAGCAAGGCAGTATTTTCTAAGCGTTGAAATTGCTTTTGCTGCGAAGGATTTTGCTGAATCAGTGAATCGTATTTTACAGATACCTGGTGCATTTTTTTAGGTGGCCCGTAGGTACTCAAAACCCAAAGCAACAAACTGATAACCATAATCACCTTTCCCGCCTGGGTTACAAATATTTTCGCCCGCTCAATCATCGTGGAAAAAATATTTTTCCACCTCGGGCCACGATAGGAAGGAAGCTCAAGAATAAAAAAACTTTTCTCTTTGCTTTTGATAAACCATTTCATTACCGAAGCTGCGAGCAAGGCCATTATTGTTCCGATAAAATACATCAGCATCATCACCATTCCCTGGAGGCTAATAAACCCTAAATACATTTTATTGGGAATAATAAGCGCGATGAGCACTGTATAAACCGGCAACCTTGCGCTGCAACTCATAAGCGGCGTACACATGATAGTAAGCAATCTTTCCTTCTTATTTTCAATATTCCGTGCACTCATAATGGCAGGAACCGCACAGGCAAGTCCACTCACCATTGGCATTACACTTTTACCGTTAAGGCCGGCTTTACGCATTATTTTATCGGTAAGAAAACTGATCCGCGCCATATAGCCCGTGTCTTCCAAAAGGGTGATCAACCCAAAAAGAATCATGATTTGAGGAACAAATACAAGAATGCCGCTGAGTCCCGCGAGAATCCCATTAATAAACAGGTCAGTAAACCAGCCGCCGGGAAGCACACCTCCAAGCCATCCTGATGCCTGCGCAAAAAACCATTCTATACCATCCATCGGGTATTGGGCAATCACGAAAATACTTTGAAACAATGCGAAAAGAACGACCAGTAAAATTACATATCCCCATGTTCGATGCAACAGGATGTCATCTAATTTTTGAGTGAAAAGAGCTTTTTGCAAAGGATCGGCTTCTACTACCGTTTGCTTCATTATGGTTTTTATTTTTCCGTATCGCTGCAAAATTTCCTCAGCCTGGGTTTTCGTTGGGTTGAATTTGGTTTCAACCTCAATGTTTTCTATGGCTTCCTGCGTTTGATTGTCCAGGGAAAAATTTTCATGATTGATTAGATAATGGATCGCACGGTAGTCGCTTATTTCAGGAAAAATCTTTTGGACCTTGTGAATCGCATCAGGAGCAAACGGTTCCATATTCACAAAATCCCGCTCCGGAAGATTATCAAGATGTGCAGCAGCATTGCTTATCGCGCTTTTTAATTGGGCAATACCCTTGTTTTTCCTCGGGTTTACAGGTACTACAAACACACCAAGTTCTCTTTCCAATCCTGCCACATCTACTTTAATATTATTTTTATTGGCAATATCCATCATAGTGAGAGCAATTACCAAAGGCCTTTTCAGGTCAATGATCTGCGAACAAAAAAGAAGGTTTCTTTTTAAATTACTCGCATCGGCTACCAATACAATGATGTCTGCTTTTATCTGTGGATCTTGCTCCAGCAACACTTTATAAGCCACCCATTCATCACTCCTTTTGGGGTAAAGACTGTAAGTTCCCGGCAAGTCGATGATCCTGGCGGTTAAAGAATCAGTAATCTTGGATATGCCTGTTTTTTTATCAACAGTCACTCCCGGAAAATTACCTACCTTCTGATTTAATCCCGTTAGCGTATTAAAAAGTGAAGTTTTCCCGCTGTTGGGATTTCCTACTAAAGCTATATTTAATTGTCTGCTCAAATGATTTAAATAATTGGCAAAAGTAACAGTGAGAATTTAAAAAAACTTACGAAATAGGGAAACAGATTGTTGGCATGAAATTTTATCATTATGTTCACTTAATAGTTTCCAGTTAATTTTGTCTTCAAAAGTAAATGTACTCAAATGAAATATCTATTTCTACCCTTAATCTTTATTGTATCGGCAAGTTCCGCACAAAGATTAAAAAAATCTGATAAGGAAGTCATCTCAAATTTAAAAAAAGAGATTACTTATCTTGCCAGCGACCAGTTGCAGGGCAGAAGAACGGGAACTGAAGGAGAAAAGCTGGCTTATCAATATTTATCGTCCCAATTTGAAAAAGCCGGACTTGAACCCAAAGGTGATGATCATTCATATATTCAAAGTTTTCAAATTGATGAAGGAAAACAAATATTGCCTGCAACCCATCTTATCGTCAATGATACGGCTCTTGAGACAGGAAAAGATTTTTTTCCCTTAATTTTTAGTGGAAACGGAACTGCCAAAGGAGATGTTTCACCGGCATTTAAGGAAAAAGGCATGCCATGGTTTTGGGATATAAAAGAATGTCCTTGAAGACAATCAAAATAACCCTCATTTTGATATTGCAGAAGCTATCAGGAACAAGGCATTGGATAATGAAAAAAAAGGGGCCTCTGCACTCATAATCTACAATTCGGGAAATACCAATGATGGATTGGAATTCGATGCCAAATCAAAGACTCCCCAGGTAGCAATTCCGGTTATTTATCTCTCGAAGGAAATAGCCGCTAAATATTTAAGTGATAATGCAGCAAATCTCACCGTAGATATTCAAACAGCGCTGGGCAATAAATCGCGTACAGGACACAACGTGATCGGTTATATAGATAACGGTGCTCCACACACGATAATTTTAGGTGCTCATTATGATCATCTTGGCCTTGGACAAGACAATAATTCTCTTGATCCGGGTAATCATGAAGTGCATAATGGCGCTGATGACAATGCCAGCGGAACCGCTGCTATGATAGAATTGGCAAAAGATGTTAAAAATTCCAAACTCAAAAAAAATAATTACCTCTTCATTTGTTTTTCAGGGGAAGAATTGGGATTGCTGGGTTCAAAATATTTTACTGAAAACCCAACAGTGCCATTGGAAGGAGTAGATTACATGATCAATTGTGATATGATTGGCCGCTTAAATGATGATACAAAAAAGATCATTATTGGCGGATACGGCACTTCTCCTGCATGGAGCAAAATTCTTCCTGAAAAAACAAAATCGCTAACAGTTAAATTTGATTCAAGTGGCATAGGCCCCAGCGATCACACTTCTTTTTACTTGAAAAATATACCGGTGCTTTTCTTTTTTACAGGTATGGAACCGGATTATCACAAAGCTACCGATGACGTGGACAAAATAAATTTCGTTGGAGAATTTAGAGTAATTCAATACATTGAAAACATTTTAAAAGAAACGAACAACGATAAAAAAATTGCCTTTTCCAAAACACGCGAACCGAAAATGGAAACGGCCCATTTCTCCGTTACTTTAGGTTTTATGCCTGATTATTCCTACTCCGGCAGTGGGGTGAGAGTTGATGCCGTAATTGATGGAAAAACCGCTCAAAAAATCGGCATGAAAGCCGGAGATGTGATTACAAAACTTGGTGATTACCCGGTGAGTGATATGAATAGCTACATGGCGGCCTTAGGTAAATTCAAAAAAGGAGATACTACGGTAGTTACTGTTATTCGGGGAAATGATAAAATGAATTTTAACGCTGTTTTTTAAACCACCCGGCTGATGAAATTGCGAATTGACAATGAGGCAATGCTTGAAGATTTTTTTGAAAACACCCGCCTGTTGGGCATTGTAGCTTCTATTGAACAATACCGTTTTTGCTGGCATTTGAATCAAATACTCAATTTCGATTTCCGGATCAACAACAGTATTGAGATTCATTTAAACAAAAAAACGCGGAATTATTTTTTCCCTATTTACCAATATGGTGAAAAATCAGGAACCATAAAACACTATTTGTATAACAACGAAGATGATGGAGAATACCTTTTACCTGAATTCAGGCATCTTGATTTTTTATGGCTAATGAAGGATGATATTCTTAAAGATGCCGAATTATCTGTTTTGATGAACTCAATCAAAACGATTCCATCCGTGCAAATGGTGGTAGAACTAACAAATGAGAAAATAAAAAACAAACAACATCTCATTTTTTAAAACATGTATTATGTGGGAAGAAAAAAACAATAAACTTTATAAAAAATTTCAATTCAAAAATTTTTCAGAAGCATTCGCCTTTATGACACGGGTGGCACTGGCTGCTGAAAAAATGGATCATCATCCAAAATGGACCAACGAATACAACAAAGTAGAGATATGGCTTTCAACACATGATGCCGGCGATATCATAACTGAAAAAGACAGGAAACTTGCGGAAATTATTGATAAATTATAAAACCAAGTAAGAGTAAAATAAAAATCTTTTCTTTTTGTTGGTTTACTATTTCTTTGGGTAAAAAAGCAGGATGCTATTTATGGTAAAACGTAAATCACTTTTTCATCCGCCTTAATGAACTTTCCAATAGGAGATAAAAAATTTTCCAAGCCGTTTTGCTCTAAAGCTTCCTCAACTTCTTTTATAGCAGCCGGTTCAACTGCAATTAATAAACCTCCGTTTGTTTGCGGATCGGGCAGTATCGAAAAAGCTTCCATCACATTTACTTCTTTATCAAAACTTATTTTTTTGCTGTAACTGTTCCAGTTTCGATATGTGGCGTCGGGTACAATTCTTTGCTTAAGGTATTCCTTTACATTTTCGGGTATGCATATCTGTGAGTAATTCAATTCAACAGACAATCCACTTCCTTCTGCCATTTCTGCAAGATGGCCTGCGAGCCCAAATCCGGTTACATCTGTCATTGCGGAAACACCTTTTATCTTTCCCAATATTTCTCCAATTGAGTTCAGCGTAGTAAGTTGATTTGTTAAGACTTTTAAATCTTCTTCTTTTAAAACATTTCGTTTTTGTGCTGTTGATAAGATTCCAACACCAACAGGCTTAGTTAAAAAAAGTACATCGCCTTCTTTTGCTGTATCATTTTTTTTGAGATGATCAATACTAACCACTCCATTTACAGCCAATCCAAAGAAAGGTTCTGCAGAATCAATAGTGTGACCTCCTGCAATAGCAATGCCCGCTTTTGAGCAAATATCTCTTGCTCCTTCCAGCACTTCTTTAGCGAGAGAAGCAGGAAGCTTTTCTATAGGCCAGCCGAGCAAAGCTATAGCCAGTATTGGCTTTCCGCCCATTGCATAAATATCGCTTATGGCATTGGCCGAGGCAATCCTGCCAAAATCAAAAGCGTCGTCAACGATTGGCATAAAAAAATCGGTAGTAGATATTAAGGCATTGCCATCACCTAAATCATAAACTGCTGCATCGTCTTTACTGCTATTGCCAACTAATAAATTCTCATCAGGAAAAGTAAACCGCGAGTGAAGTATTTCTTCCAGCACCTGCGGAGAAATCTTACAACCACAACCGGCGCCTCTTGAATATTGAGTGAGTCTTATCTTTTCTTTGCTTTCAGTATTTTCCAAATCAGGTTTTCTTTTTTCGTACTAAAATTATTTTTGAATTCTTGCTAAGATCACCACTAAAACGGATCTCGTATATTTTTTTTCCATCGTGAATTACCAACAAACCAGTATTTGGTGGAATACTTCCTAAGTTTTCTGCGTACATAACCACTGAAATAGAATCACCCATTTCAGGAGTTAGATAAACCGTTTTACTGATAGCAGTTACAAGCAATCCGACTCTTGGCATAATTACTTTGCCATTGAGCAACACACTTACAGTATCACCATCAACCGTTCCATTATCATAAAGTGAAAAAACCAGACTATCCTGAGCTATATCAACAGTTCGTATGGTTTCAAGTTTTCGTTTCGAAAGTTCTGCGGCAGGCAGTGGGTATTTGCTCTTTTCTACAGTTTAAGCGGGTTGGGTTTCTTCAGTTCGGGTTTCGTGACTTGCATTGGGATAATTCTTTCTTCGTGGACTTACGGTTCTAGCTGCTTTGCAACATTCTGTACCTTGGCTCATTTTTGTTTGCCGGCGCTTTAATTGCTTGTTTCGGCATATTTTGTTGTCTTTTGATTTCCTGCAGTTCTTTTGCTCAGTTTGTTTTGCCGTTGCAAGGTTCAGCTTTTTCGCGAATTGTTTGCGGCTGTTCCGTTTACGTCGTTTTTGATTCTTTCGGATGCGGCAGACATTTTCCCGCTTAATTTCTCTTCTGTTTTCAGGGCCGACTGATGATCGCTTTTATTTTATCAGAATTTCGCGTGCTTTCTGAGCTTTAGCAAAGTACTTCCAATTCCTGCTGTTTCATCGATAAGCTTATCTGGCCTTTTGGGCTTCTAATCAAAGCTGCGTTGTTTCTTTATTGATTCTTAGCGTGCTTTTTGCTGTCTTAGCTTTTTCCTGTAGGCCGGGCACAGCAGAAGTCCGTTTGTTTCTTATATTGTTATTTTCACGGCACTTCTTTTTTGTCTGCTTTCGTCGAAGTGTTTCGGCAATTCCTTTCTTTTTCGCTGATGAGAGTCATTCCCTGGCCTTTTTTACGGGACTTTGGTTTTTCTAAACAGCTCCGCTTTTTCTTTATTGGTCTGTGCTGCTGCGTCTTTTAATGAGTTTTGCGTTGCACGAATGGTTCATGTTCTGACAACATTCTTTTCTTTATAGCAATCTTTCTTTTGCCTTCTGTATTCCTTTGTGCTAAACTCTTTCTTTTTCGGACTGTACGGGGATTGCAATTTGATTTCCTTATTATTACGGCAACGTATTTTGAAAACAGTGATGGAGGCAAAAATGCAAGTTGGTCGGCAAGCCCAAGATCATCAGCTTTTTTACAATGATTGTTTGCTCTCGGATCTTATCTTTTTCTTTTCAAGAAAAACTTCCAGTAAGCGGCTGTACATTTTTGTAGCATTGGTACGCCAAATGCCGCTTAAAACCTCAGGAACTGTCATTTTTTGAAAGAGTCAGAAACGAAAACATTTTTACCCCTTTGGCTGGGGGCTCGGCATAATTATCATAAACAAATTTTTCATCTTCCACATAAACTTTATCTTTTTTACTCTTTAACCTTTACTTCCTTTACACCAATGTTTTTACACATCAATAAATAAAATGTAGTATGTGAAAATCCACTCGTTTTTCCATTCACATCATTTATAGCAAGTTCATAATGGATTGTTTGGTGGGTGGTATCATTGTACATATACCCAACCCACACACCTGAAATGTCCTGCGAAAAACTTTTAAGAGGACAAAGAAAAAAGAGTAAAATGCCCACGCGTATTTTAGATATGTACTTTTTTTGACGCATGAGTATATGATTCTTTAGGTTGATTGGCGGCTTTTAAAATTAGGATTATTAATCCTTCCAAAAATATAAAATTATCTCTCAAGTAAAAACGCTGCATTTGCTGTTTGAGTATCCTTACACGGAATTTTCAATAATAAAGAATCAACATTTTCCCGCTTTTGAAGACTCTGTGCATACATTTTATCGTAATACTTTAATAAAATACGAAACGCTTCAGATAAATTACCTTCTGTAATAGACTGAATTGCATTTTTTGTGTTCAATCCTCCCAATCTTTTCTGAATTTTTAAAACACAATCAATGAGATGCTGTTTATCATAAATCCCATAGGTTTTTACAATATTTTTCAATCTTTCCTCAAATGGAATTTCTAAAAAATAAAGCGGACTTTTACGCATCTGTTGCCAAAAAGCTTTCGGAATTCCTACGGTTCCAATGTGAGCACTTTCATCCTCAATCCAGACTTCAGTTTTCGTATCTTCATCCCTGTTATATTTCCCGGTACAATTGCCATAATTTGAGGGCCAGGTTATTTTCGAACATTTCAGAGGAAGGCTGACTTTGCTCTCCGAGACCATCCAAAAGCTGATCCTTTATGGTTGGCGAGACCTTCAAGATCTATTACTTTTTCACCCATGCTGCCAAGCTTTTTCAACACTTCGGTCTTACCTGAACCTGTAAAACCTCCCAAAACCTTAAGTGAATATTCTTTTTCAAATTGAGCAAGCGCCCATCGCCTGAATGCTTTATAGCCACCTTTGAGTAAATAAATTTTATAACCGTACAAATTCAAAAGCCACGCAACCGCATCACTCCGCATTCCGCCACGCCAGCAATGCACAAGAAAAGTTTTATTGAGTACCTGTCTTCTGTATTACAGCAATTTAGCCAGGTTTTCAACTTCTCCCGGGAATTATTTTCATCCTTTCAGAAAAGTAATTAAGCCCGATGATTTACCGCTACTTGCCGGCTTTGCTTTTTATAAGCAGTACCGATTATTTTTCTTTGTTCATCTGTAAAAATAGGAACAGAAAAAGCACCGGGAATATGCGCATGTGAATATTCTGCAGGGCTTCTTACATCCAAAACCGGAAATTTCTCAGCAAGCTTGTAAAAAATTTTCGATATCTATTTTTTCAACAGGCATCCGGCAAATTACATTTTGTTTGCGGAAATGTTTATTCCACTTCTTTCATTCTTACCGTAAAATGTCGTAAAGCCGGCGCCTCATATTCTATTTGAAGCCCTTTTATATTTTCGCGGTTTTTGTAAACTTCAATAATCACTTCAGCTACATAATCGATATGGCTTTGTGTGTAAACTCTTCGTGGTATTGCCAGTCGAACCAGTTCCATTACCGCCGGAATTAATTTTCCTTTGTCATCATATTTACCAAACATTAATGAACCAATTTCAACTCCTCTTACGCCGCCTTCAACGTACAAAGCAGCCACCAGTGCCTGCCCCGGATATTGTTCAGCAGGAATATGAGGCAACATAGCTTTTGCATCAATATAAACCGCATGCCCACCGGCAGGCTGCATTACCGGCACACCTGCTTTCACTAATTTTTCAGTAAGGTACTCTATACTTCGTATCCGGTACTGCAAATAACTTTCTTCCATTACTTCCTTTAGCCCGATAGCGATTGCTTCAAGATCGCGGCCCGCAAGCCCGCCATAAGTAGGAAATCCTTCTGTAATGATCAGCAGGTTTCTGCATTCAACAGCCAAGTTCTTCATTTCGCAAAGCAATAAAACCACCAATATTGGCAAAAGCATCCTTCTTTGCACTCATCGTACAGCCATCCGCATACGAAAACAATTCATTGGCAATCTCCGGAATTGATTTATGAGCATATCCTTTTTCCCGAAGTTTTATGAAATAACAATTCTCTGCAAACCGGCACGCATCAATAAATAAAGGAATACCATACTTTTTACATATTGATTTTACTTCCCGGATATTTTCCATACTCACCGGCTGGCCGCCGCCGGAGTTATTGGTAACCGTTACCATGCAAAGCGGAATATTTTCAGCACCCTTTTCTACTAATAAATTTTTCCAAGGCTTCTGTATCCACGTTGCCTTTAAAAGGTGCAGGAACAGAAGGAAGTTTGCCCTCTTTGCATAAAAGATCAACCCCTTCGGCACCGGAAAATTCGATATTGGCACGGGTTGTATCAAATAAAGTGTTGCTCACAATATATTTTCCTTTTCCGCCTACAACAGTAAATAAAATTTTTTCTGCCGCGCGGCCCTGGTGCGCAGGAATTACAATCGGCATTCCGGTTATATCCTGGATGGTTTTTTCAAAATGAAAAAAACTTTTACTGCCGGCATACGATTCGTCGCCAATCATTATCCCTGCCCATTGCGCACTGCTCATGGCACTGGTTCCACTATCAGTAAGTAAATCGATGAGTACATCATCCGCATGAATTAAAAACGGGTTATAAGCAGCTTCTTTTAATATCTTTTTTCTTTGTTCTTTGGTGGTAAAATGAATAGGTTCTACCGATTTTATTTTAAATGGTTCTATGATAGTATGCATATAAATATTTTTAAAAAATAAGCAATTTATTATTTGAATAAAAAATGAAAAAACTCCTTTTATGAAGGGTAATTCTTAGATATATAAATGATTAGAAAAACCCGAAGTCTTGTGAATACTTAGGTGGGTTTTCTTATAATATTGATCCAGAGGAGTATCATATAGCAAAAATAGTTTTATTTAAATTATTTGAAAATTATTTCAATTACTATAGCGAAATAAAAAAAAGAATAATTTGTTGCTTCACTGTCGTTTTGCTTATTGTAATCAGTTTTTTATTCTTTTAAAGCAATCGTTAGAATAATTGCCGTTTATAAAATCTTTTAATACCTTAAACAAAGAAATAAAATAAAAAATATCATATTCCTTATATTCACATTTCATTTTAAATTCCTTTATCGGAACTTTGTACCCTGTTCATAAAAATACCAAAGATGGATAAATTAATTCGGGAACAAGAAAAATTTAAAGCCATATTTCAAAACGCATCGCTTGGTATTCTTGTTATTGATCAATTAGGAATTATTACGCTGGCCAATGATTTTTTAATTAAAGAATTTGGCTACGATGGTGCAGATGAATTAGTGGGGAAAAAAATGGAAATTCTTATTCCACAAAGGTACAGGCAACAGCATGTTCAGGATCGCGATCATTTCATAGAACATCCATCCACAAGACCTATGGGAATAGGACGAGATCTTTATGGCATTACAAAAGACGGAAAAGAAATTCCTGTTGAAATCAGCCTGAGCAATTATACAGATGATGACGGTGTTTTTTCTATTGCATTTATAAGTGACATCACGCCAAGGATAGAAGCTGAAAATATTTTGCGCCAGCAAAGATTACAGCTTGCCGCCATGAATAAAGAAATGGAAACATTGAATGAAGAATTGGAAGAAAAAGGTTGAAGCCAGAACGGCAACTTTAAGAGAAACGCTTGGAAAACTGGAAGCCTCAAAAGAAGAATTATCGAAAGCATTAAGCAAAGAAAAAGACCTGGGAGATATGAAGAGCGCTTTTGTTTCCATGGCTTCCCACGAGTTTAGAACGCCTCTCAGTACCATTCTTTCTTCTGCCTCTTTATTGGCAAAATATAAACTTAACAGAAGACCAGGAAAAACGGGACAAGCATGTTCAGCGTATAAAATCATCTGTTTTTAATCTTAATAATATTTTAAATGAATTTCTATCTTTGGGTAAGATTGAGGATGGAAAGGTTTCTACGCACGAATCGCTTTTTGATATTAAAGAGCTTGTCTCCCAGCAGATAAATGAAATGGCTGAAATATTTAAAACAGGGCAGGAAGTAAAATATACACATTCAGGCAGCCCTGATGTTTTATTGGATGAAGTTTTATTCAAAAATATCCTGATAAACCTGCTTTCAAATGCAGCTAAATTTTCTGGCAGAAAATAAACCGATATTTGTTTCAACTGAAGTTAAAAACAATAAATTGAAATTTTCTAGTGAAAGACCAGGGAATGGGAATTTCAAAAAAAGACCAGGCGCATTTATTTGAAATTTTCTATCGCGCTACCAACGCAACAAATATTCCCGGAACGGGTCTTGGATTGCATATTGTGGCTAAATATGTGGAAATGATGAAAGGAAAAATAGAAATTAAAAGCGAATTGGATAAAGGAACCGAAATAAATCTAATCTTTACACAATGACAAAAATATTACTGGTAGAAGATAATAATGAAATAAGAGAAAACACTGCCGAAATTCTTGAAATGGCCAATTACAAGCTGCTACAGCAAGCAATGGAAAAGAGGGGTATGAAGTAGCACTAAAAGAACAGCCTGACCTTATCATCTGTGATATCATGATGCCTGTTTTAGACGGATACGGACTGCTTCATCTTATTAATAAAAATGAGACCCTAAAAAGCATCCCCTTTATCTTTCTGACAGCAAAGACTGAACGTGGCGACTTTAGAAAAGGAATGGAAATGGGTGCCGACGATTATATCACCAAGCCTTTTACTGATATTGAATTATTGAATGCTATAGAAAGCAGGTTGCAAAAAGCAAAGATCCAAATAGAACGTGCCGCAAGTGCCAAAAACCTGGATGATTTTTTTGATGAAATAAAAAACGAAGATGCACTCGAAAAATTAACCGATTCTAAAAGTAATGAACCGGTACAAAAAAAAGCAAAGAGTATATGCTGAAGGAAATCACCCGCACAGTTTGTATTATTTAAGCTCCGGAAAAATAAGAACATATAAGATTAATGAGATAGGTAAAGAACTTACGATCAGTTTGTACAATGCCGGAGACTTTTTTGGTTACAATGCACTGCTGGAAAACTCTGCTTATAAAGAAACAGCAGAAACATTGGAAGAATCAGAAATCAATATTATCGGGCGTGAAGATTTTGAGATCCTCATCAATAATAACAAAAAAGTAGCGCAAAAATTTATTAAGCTCCTGGCGCATAATGTGTCTGAAAAAGAAGAGCAATTGTTGAACCTTGCCTACAATTCGCTGAGGAAAAGAGTGGCTGACTCGATATTAAGTCTTATCTAAAAAATACAAAAAAGAAGGTGCTACCGATTTTACGATTCATATCTCCCGTGAAGACCTTGCCCATATTGCCGGAACAACCACAGAATCTTTAATAAGAACACTCAGTGATTTTAAAAATGAAAAACTAATTGAAGCAGAGGCGGGGTATGTAAAAGTATTGAATGAGAAAAAATTGCTGGATATGTTCAACTAATGATCAATAGCTTTGCAACATTTTTTCATTAAACTCTCTTGAAAGAATTTTATATTTTTCTTCAAACTGCAATATATCATTACGCAAGTTATTATGCGTATTGATCAATTGCGGCGATAGAGCCGGCTTGTTTTGAATAATATCTGAATAATCCTGGAGCTCTTTTATCAGCCTTTTTAAGGCCTCATCTTTTAATAATAATTCATTCTGAAAATATTCGGCGGTTTGCAAAAACTTTGTATCTTCACTATTATCTACCATTTCACTTAAGCGGTATTTAAGTAATGCATTTTCCTGCCTGAAAAACTCTACGAGTCTAAGCCAGGACATATGTTCGTGTTTGATCTGGTTGTTTTTTGCAATATCCATTTTCAGCGTTTCAGATATCCGTTATCATTTTCAAAATTGTATATATCTGCCTCTATTAAAAATGAGCCTCAGCAAACTCCCACATGATCTTAATCATAACAAGACTTTCTCTCCACGCTTGCTTAATATTCATTTAGCTGAGTTAATCATTTTTACCAGAAGCAACGGTTTTAGATTGTATTTCACCTCTTTCTACTTCCAATTCTTCAAAGCGGCCGGTTTTTTCAGTAATCTTTATTCTAAAAAATATCCCTGAAATTTCTGAATAATCGCCGGTATGAAAAGGCCATTCCGGGCTTAATTTTACTGTTTCACTGGAAATGAGAGGAAGCTTCCTGTTTACCAGGCTTTGCACTGCAATTTCTTTATCTTTCTCGTTTGTCAATTCCTCAAATGTTCCCCAAAGCAAAACTGATTCCCAATCTGCCATATCTTTCATAGTATCAACCTGGAAGCAAACAGTTGGGTTTTTACGCATAATTGATATCTTCAAACCCTCAAGGCTATGTGCATAAATATATTTCCCGTCGTATGCATAGCTTATAGGAAGAATATACATTTTACCGTCGGCATAGCAACCCAATCTGCCAATTACATTTTCTTTAATTACTTTTTCAACCTTGCTATTATCCAAAATTCCAAACATGGGCTTTAATTTTTAGTAAATCTAACGCCGTCAACAGAATTCTAAAATGACGCTAATCAATTTAGTTGATGACAATAATCATAAAGAACAAATTGGGTGGTCGGGAACTAATAGATATTGTTCATGGTGAGATTTGGACTAAATACAAAACAAAAACTTGCCTGAATTGTTGGTTTACTGTTTATATTTCTTCTACATTCATCAATTCTTCACAAAAAAGGCAGGTTATTTGTAAATTGATTCAATATGCCGAACCTCATCACTTTTACCGATAAAGGCCTTTTTTGCGAAGCAGGAAATTTTTATATCGATCCATGGAAACCGGTTGAACGCGCACTCATCACGCATGGACATAGCGATCATGCGCGTGTTGGAAACAAATTTTATTTATGCCAGCGATTCACTAAACCAATCTTGCAATTGCGGCTTGGCGACGTTGCCATTGAAACGGTCGAGTGGGGTGAAAAAATAAATTTAAATGGCGTGCAAATTTCATTTCATCCGGCAGGGCATATTATAGGCTCGTCACAAATAAGGATTGAATACAAAGGAGAAGTTTGGGTAGTAAGCGGCGATTACAAAACCGAAGACGACGGCATCAGCGGCAAGTTCGAACCGATAAAATGCCACACCTTTATTACAGAATCTACATTTGGCTTGCCCATTTATTGCTGGAAACCTCAAAGCGAAATTTATAGCAAAATCATCAACTGGATCAATAAAAATAAAGAGACTGGCAAGACGAGCATTTTGATCACTTACAGTTTGGGAAAAGCACAAAGAGTGATACAAGCGATAAAAGAAACCGCAGAAAATATTTTTGCTCACGGCGCTATTTTTAATATGCAACAAACGCTGATTGATTCTGGCTGGAAATTGCAACCGCTGGTTCACGTAACACCTGAAACACCAAAAGAACTTTTAAAAGAAACAGTAGTAATTGCCCCGCCCGGAGCCGAAGGAACTTCCTGGTTGAAAAAATTTCATCCTTATTCACTCGGTGTTTGCAGCGGTTGGATGCAGGTGCGAGGCAATGCAAGAAGAAGAAATGTGGATGCAGGCTTTGCTTTGAGTGATCACGCCGATTGGAACGGACTTCTAGAAACAGTAAAAGCGACCGGAGCGCAGAAAAAGTATTTGTAACTCACGGATTCCAGGCGGCGTTCAGCCGGTATTTGAATGAAGAAAACATTGCAATTGCCGCGGAAATAAAAACACAATTTGGCGACGAAGACGAAGAAATAAATTCTCCGTTGGAGACAGCTCACGAGACATAAAAAATGAAAGAAGAAGTAAATATTATTGGCGATGAGCAACCCGTTCCCATGTCGAAAAGATCGGGGATAGAATTGTTTGCAGAACTTGTTGCAGAATTGAACACTTCTACCAAAACCAACGAAAAAATTCAAAGCCTCGTAAACTATTTTGCCACAGCGCCGGATGAAGATAAGGTTTGGGTGATTGCGATCTTCAGCGGCCGAAGGCCGCGTCGTGCCGTTAGTTTTAAGCTGATGAGGCAGTGGTGCGCAGAAGTCACGGGCCTGCCGGATTGGCTTTTTGATGAATGCCACGGCACTGTCGGCGACCTCGCAGAAACGCTGCTTTATTGCTTCCGGAAAATAAAGCGACAGTGAACCAACAAAAAGCCTTTCTTTTTATTTGGAAAAATTTATCGCGCTTGAAAAAGAAGACGAAAGCATCAAAAAGAATTTCATAATTGAAACATGGCAAACGCTTAACCGCGATGAAAAATTTGTGTTTAATAAGCTCATCACCGGTAGTTTTCGTATCGGCGTTTCGCAGAAAACCATTGTAAATGCATTGACAAAAGTGGTGCATCTTTCTGCTTCGGTAATTGCGCATCGCATCAGCGGAAAGTGGGACCCGGTAACGACTTCGTTTAACGAACTGATGAGTGAAACTTCTTCTGTTTCCGATTTTTCAAAACCTTATCCCTTTTATCTCGCTTACGCAATTGATGATAAAGTTGAAGTTTTGGGAAATACCGAAGAATGGCAGGCAGAATGGAAATGGGATGGCATTCGCGGACAACTGATCAAAAGAAACAATGAACTTTTCGTGTGGAGTCGCGGCGAAGAATTAATGACGGACAAATTTCCCGAATATTTTATTTTAAAAGATCTGCTGCCTGACGGTGTAGTTTTCGATGGCGAAATTATTCCGGCCTCCCCTCAATCCCCTCCAGTGGAGGGGAGGTTAAAACCTTTGCCCTTCGCGGTTTTACAAACACGCATCGGCAGAAAAAATATTTCAAAAAAACAATTGCAGGAAGCGCCGATAAGTTTTTTTGTGTACGATTTGCTGGAATACAATTATGAAGACTGGCGCGAAAAATCTTTATCTGAAAGAAGAAAGAAACTGGAAGAAATTGTTCAGCCGATCGAAAATCATGCGATCCGGATTTCGCCGGTAATTGATTTTAAAAACTGGGAAGAGTTAACCGCTCTAAGGGAAAAATCGCGCGAAATGAACAGCGAAGGAATCATGCTGAAGCGAAAAGATTCCGTTTACAAAGTGGGACGCAAGCGCGGCGATTGGTGGAAATGGAAAGTAGACCCACTGGTGATTGATTGCGTGTTGGTCTATGCACAAAAAGGAAGCGGCCGCAGAAGCAATCTTTATACGGATTATACTTTTGCCGTAAAAGATGGCGATCAGCTGGTGACTTTTACCAAAGCTTATTCAGGACTTACGGATAAAGAATTTGCGCAGATAGACAATTTTGTAAAAAGAAATTCGCTCGAAAAATTCGGGCCGGTGCGCACGGTAAAACCGGAACTGGTTTTTGAAATTGCCTTTGAAGGAATTGCTGCAAGCAACCGCCATAAAAGTGGTGTGGCTTTTCGTTTCCCAAGAATGAACCGCTGGCGAAAAGACAAAACAGTTGATGAAATAAATACGCTGGATGATTTGAAAGAGATGCTGGAGATTTATGGGAAATAGGAAAAGATTAGAATTGTTTAGAGGGTTTAGAAGGTTCAGAAATCAATCACTCTGAATTTTCTTTCCCTTTTCAATTAGCTTTCTAACCGTATTAATGTTACGCACCGTTCCGTTTTTAGCCTCTTTCGGAAACTTGAGTTTAGACTTGCCCATTCCAATCGGAAAGTGGATGTACACTTCCCGTTCACCTAAAACAATTTCTTCTGGGCCTCCTTTAGAAAAACCTTCTAAAAGACTTTTATCTCACTTTTTGTCCAAAAAAAAGTACGCCCACCTGTGCCGGATTGGCTTCGGGAAACGGATTCTTTGAAAGATCGTTTCCAGTTCTTCAATGGTTCGTATCATAACAGAAACAGGATTTGGCAATTTACTTGTTTAAAGCGCTTTTGAATTTTTGCAATCGCCTTTTCTTCGGAAAGACTTGCTTTCAAAAATCACGTTGCCGCTTTGAATGTAAGTGCTCACGTTTTTAAATCCCGCTTCTTCGCAAAGCGCTTTCAATTCAGTCATGGGGAGGATGTTGTTTCCTCCCACATTTATTCCCCTTAAAAGCGCTACAAATGTTTGCATATTGATTAAAAGATTATGGTTTTAAAGATATCAAAAATCGCGCAGCCATTCGATTTAATTCGTGAAATTCGTGACTTGCAAATGAAATTAAAAAACACTTTTGGTTTTCAGATTATCGATCAGTGGCTTACCGGAAAAGGCTTTGTGCCTTTTCGTTTCCAGGAAGAAACGTGGCAGCATATTGTCAATAAAAAATCGGGATTGGTAAATGCGCCGACCGGCTGCGGAAAAACATTTTCGGTTTTTTTGGGAGCAGTAATTAATTTCATTAACGATCATCCGGAAAACTATCAAACTAAAAGTAAAAACGGGCTGCAACTCTTATGGATCACGCCTTTGCGCGCGCTGGCAAAAGATATTGGTCGCGCGATGGAAGAAGTAATTGCAGAATTGGGCATGAGCTGGAAAGTCGGCATTCGTAACGGCGACACTACAGTAGCCGAAAGCGCCAAACAAAAAAGAAACGTTCCCGAAGTGCTCATCATCACGCCGGAAAGTCTGCATCTTTTGCTTGCACAAAAAAATTATCCCGATGTTTTTAAAACACTTCAAAATAATTGCTGTTGATGAATGGCACGAATTGCTTGGGCAGCAAGCGCGGCGTGCAGGTAGAACTGGCGCTTTCGAGGATCATCGGTTCGCGCATCGACAGCAAACCAACAAATAAAGCGGAAAATAATTTTGGTCTTTGCTTATGGGGCATCAGCGCCACCATCGGGAATTTATTGGAAGCAAAAGATGTTTTGCTTTCACCACTTTCGCAAACCGGTGCAGACCCAAAAACTTTGAAACCGTTACCGCAAAAATCGATAAACCGATACAAATAGAATCCATCTTTCCGGATGAGATTGAAAAATATCCGTGGGCCGGACATTTGGGAATAAAGCTTGTTGAAAAAGTGATTCCGATTATTATGGAAAGCAGGACCACGTTGATCTTCATCAATACACGAGGAATGAGTGAGATGTGGTACCAGGCGTTGCTGAATGCGTGCCCTGATCTTGCCGGAGCAATAGCATTGCATCATGGAAGCATTGAACAGGATTTGAGATTTTGGGTAGAAGAAAATTTGCATACCGGAAATTTAAAAGCGGTTGTTTGTACCGCCAGTCTTGATCTGGGTGTTGATTTCAGGCCGGTAGAAACGGTGATACAAGTGGGTTCTCCGAAAGGTGTTGCGCGCTTTTTACAACGCGCCGGAAGAAGCGGACACCGCCCGGGAGAAGTGAGCAAAATTTATTTTTTGCCTACCCATTCGCTTGAACTGATAGAGGCTGCAGCACTAAAGGATTCGATCGCCATCAATTTAATTGAAAGCCGCGAGCCAAGAATTTTGTGTTACGATGTGCTCATTCAATATTTAAGTACGCTGGCCATTTCTGATGGATTTTTCCCCGAAAATATTTTAAAAGAAATAAGATCCACTTACTGCTACCGCGATATTACGGATGAAGAATGGCAACAAATTTTACACTTTGTAACGTCCGGTGGTGTTGCGCTTCAGCAATATGATGATTACAAAAAAGTGGAGATCATTGACGGACTTTACAAAATCAACAGCCGCAGAATTGCCATGCGACATCGGATGCATATCGGAACGATCGTAAGCGACCCGATGTTGAAAGTAAAATTTTTAGGAGGTGGTTATGTGGGCGTCATTGAAGAATGGTTCATCGCGGGAATGCAGCCGGGCGACGTATTTACTTTGGCAGGAAGAACGCTAGAATTTGTGATGATAAAAGATATGACCTGCATCGTAAGAAAATCGAATGCAAAAAAATCAAGGATACCAAGCTGGCAGGGAGGAAGAATGCCGCTTATCAGCCAACCTCGGTTTTATGCTGAGGAAAAAATTTGATGAAGCGGCCGCCCCTAAATCCCCTCCAGGAGAGGAGACTTTGAAAGAACCGGAATTAGAAATTCTAAAACCGCTTTTTGAATTGCAGGAATATCTCTCGCATATTCCAAAACAAAATGAATTGCTGATTGAACAGATAGAAACAAAAGACGGTTTTCATCTTTTTGTTTTTCCTTTTGAAGGAAGATTGGTGCATGAAGCCATGGCAGCAATTCTGGCTTACCGGTTAAGTCGTATCATTCCAATTACTTTTTCTTTTGCAATGAATGATTATGGATTTGAATTATTAAGCGATCAACCCATACCGTTAGATGACAGTAATGCATACTCGCTTTTTTCTCCTGAAAATTTATTTGAAGATATTCAGCGAAGCGTGAACAGTGTTGAAATGGCGAAACGAAAGTTTCGGGACATTGCCGTAATTGGTGGACTAATCTTCCAGGGTTTTCCGGGCGAACAAAAAAAAGCGCGGCACCTGCAATCATCCGCTTCTTTACTCTTCAATGTTTTTTCTGAATACGAACCGAACAATCTGTTGCTGCGACAGGCTTACAACGAGGTGATGGAGCAACAAATGGAAGAACAACGTCTTCGAGACATGCTGGAAAGAATTCAAAAAGGAAAAATTATTATCACTTATCCGCGTCGACTTACGCCTTTCTGTTTCCCGATAAAAGTGGATAGCATGCGTGAAGATCTTTCTTCTGAAAAACTGGAAGAACGCGTGAAGAGAATGCAGCTGCAACTTGAAAAATAAAAATCAGTTTAATTTGTTGGTTTACTGTTTAGCGTATTTCTCCTTCATCTTTTTTCGCAATCGTATGATTTGCCACGCAACTTCTGCGCTCACCAAAGCCGACACAGCAAACACGGCAGGAATAAACGTTTCTCCTTCTGTAGCAAATGCGCCGGAAACAGCAATGGAGAAAACAATTACAGGAATAACCAGCATTATGCAAAGCCCTGTGAAATTAAGAGGGATTTTAAATGGCCGATGCCTTTGAGGATCGCTAACGCGCAATTTCAGCAGTGTAACAAATTCCAAAAACAAGCCACCACCATAAAGAGTTACGTCGATAACAATCAACTGCTCAAAACTCCACAATATCATAAAGCTTACCACGACCGCACAAATGATGATTGAAATGTAAGGTGTTTTATAACGCTTGTGCAATTTGTGAACCCTTGCCGGAAGAAATTTATCTTCTGCCATCACCTGCGGAACTCTCGATACCGAAAGCAAAACCGCGGCATACAATCCGAGTGCGCCGGCCATTCCTGCCAATGATAATGCACCTCCCAGCCAGCTACCTCCTGCCAATGTTCCCAAAGCCGGGTAGCCTTCATCATTCAAAAGTTTGGCATCTATCCCAAAATGAAGTGTGGAATACATCACCATTACATAAACAAGAATTACGGTAATAAATGCAATAGCTGTAGACTTTAAATAAGTAGCTGCGGGTTTGTTCACCTCTTCGGCATAAGTGGTCGTATTGTCCCAGCCAAAAAAGTTCCACATCACGGTGTAAAGTGCCATGCCGAGTGAAGGAAAAGTAATGCCTTTGAGAGAAGGCGCAGGCAACGGAAATCCGCCCGTATCTTTCAAAGCCATAAAAAAAAGAATACCGAAAGGAGCAATCACCAGTACGCTCAGCATAATGGAGGTTTTACCAACCGGCGATATTCCCATGATATTAAGTAATGCGCCAATCCAGATAATAGCAAGACAAACCGGTATTTTAACCGCCCCGATTTGCGGAAAGAAAAACGATGCATATTCAACAAAAAGAACAGGATAAATTGCAAGGTCCACGAAGGTATAAAGCCACGTCCACCAGCCTTCATAAAAACCAAAGCGAAGTCCGAGCGTTCTTTTTACCCATTGGTAATAACCGCCTTCCACAGGCATCATGGCGTTGAGTTCCATAACCGTTAAAATAGCCGGAACATCCCACAAAAAAGGCGTAATAATTAGAAGAAGCAACGCACCGTGCGCGCCTGCATATCCCATCAACGGTTCAAGTCCGAACGGTCCGCCGGAAACTGTAAAAAATATTACCGCAGCCAGTTGCATTACACGAAGCCGCTTGCGCACCGGGATAGGTGATAACATCTGGGTTACACAGTTTTAATAGTTCAATTTCTCAAAAAGGAATTTCAAAACATAAAAGTAATTTTTTATCACTTTAATAATACCACGAAATAGCCGTTGCCGGCAAAAAAATACAAAATAATAATCCTGAATATTTGTTGGTTTACTGCTACATCAAATAATGTATATAAATAGGTTAGTATTTAACCTTTGGAATAGTAACCATATCAACTTCCATTGTTACCAAATTATTATTAAAAAATGATGTTTATGTAAACAGGTGTGATCCGAAACGATAAAAGGGCAAATTTGTAATATACCAGCTTAGCACAACCCACATAACAATGAAACTTTTGATAATAGAAGACGAACCTGAGTTGTCCAAAAGTATTTGCGCCTACCTTTCCAAGGATAATTTTATTTGCGAAGCGGCTTATGATTGTAACGAAGCGCTTTATAAAATAACACGTAATACCTACGAATGTGTATTGCTCGATATCAACCTTCCAAATGGAAACGGCCTTACTATTTTAAAAGAACTAAAAAATCAGGGAAAATCAGACGGTGTATTGATCATCTCTGCAAAAAACTCGCTGAATGACAAAATTGAAGGGCTCAACCTTGGAGCAGACGATTATGTAACCAAGCCCTTTCATTTACCGGAATTATCTGCAAGAATTGCAGCCATCTTACGGAGAAAATTTTTTGACGGTCAAAATAGTCTCGTGTTCGACGACATAATTATAAATATACAGGACAAGACCGTTATGGGCAAAAAAGGCATTATAGACCTTACACGCAAAGAATATGAGCTACTGCTGTATTTTACCGCAAACAAAAATAAGGTAGTTACCAAAGAAGCCATTGTGGAACACCTGTGGGGAGACCATATTGACCTTGATGATAACTATGATTTTATTTATACACATATTAAAAACCTACGGAAAAAATTATTGCAGGATGGTTGCAGGGATTATATAAAAGCTGTGTATGGTATGGGCTACTTATTTAATATCGAAACGGAAGAAAAGCCAATGTAGGAAATGAAATTACTGACCCGGCATTCATTGATTAACATCTTACTCATGTTGGCTATTTTCATAGCCTCAGGAATGGTAATATATCATGCTGCAAGAATAATTCTTATGCGTGAAATGGTTGCCGATCTAAAAGGCGTAGAGTTAAAAGTAAAAAATTATTCAAATGAATTTCACTCCTTTCCAACTGGTTCGCCTCTTGACGAAGAACAATTACAGTACGAATTAACCAGTAGCAAAGTGCAGGAAAAAACAGAGCTAACTACTTTATACAGTCAGCGGGAAAAAAAGATGCACAATTTTATGAAGCTTTATTTTCCACTCCGGCTAAACAATAAATGGTATAAAGTTACTATAGCAAAGCCACTCGAAGGAATGCATCACCTGTTGAATGCTTTGGTTAATATTTTGATATTTACCATTATAATCACCATTTTTTTTCAAATTATTATAAACTTCTACTTGCTCAAAAGGCTATGGCGGCCATTTTACCGGGCAATGGAAATTATTCGAAATTTTCGTCTTGGGGAACCAGGAGGTATTTCTTTTCCTGAAACGTCTATTAATGAATTCTCAATTATGAATAATAGTTTGCAGCTTGCTACCAGCAAGGCACGTCAGGATTACCTGGTTTTAAAAGAGTTTACTGAGAATGCCTCGCATGAAATGCAAACGCCCTTATCTGTAATTCGTTCAAAATTGGACATGTTAATCCAGGAAAGAGACCTGTCAGAAAAACAAAGCGAGCTCCTGAGAGAAGCTTATAAATCCATAAAAAAACTTACCACGCTAAATCGTTCGCTTTTATTACTTGCAAAAATTGAGAACCAACAATTTGATAATAGCAGTACCCTGAACCTGCGAAAAAAAGTAGAAGAAAAACTGGAGCAATTCCAGGAATTATGGAACAATCATGATATTGCAGTTGCTACCAGGCTGGAAGAAGATAGTGAGCTGCAAATAGATCCTGAATTGCTGGACATCCTTTTAAACAATCTATTTAGTAATGCAAGTAACCACAATATTCCTCAAGGTTATATTGGTGTGGTATTAAAGTCAAAAAGTTTTTCGATAAGTAATACCGGTGATCCAATACCTCTAAACCAGCAAAAGATATTTACAAGATTCTATAAGACCTCTGTAAATAGCAATCATAATGGACTAGGGCTTTCCATCATTAAACAAATTACCAGGATTTCGGGGCTAGCTGTCAGCTACAATTTTACAGATAGCAAACATACCTTCACGCTTACCTGGCAGTAATTCTGATTTTTTTCTGAAGTTATTATTACCATTGAATTAAGAAAACATCATCATTAGGTTAATTCATTGCCGGCGGCCTTCCTGCGTTGTTGACCACTATAAATTTGCGCTCATTAGCAATCTAAATGGACAATTAAATGAGTGTTTCTTCAAATTTGCTTCGGTTTCAATTTATTTCATTTTCAATCAGCGCCCTTTTTATAATCTCCAATGCAACACCAGCTTTTTCCCAGGAAATAAGAGGTAAAGTTACCGATGTGGCAAACGGGGAATCGCTTGTTGACGCAACAGTAACGTTAAAAAGTAATTCCAAAAATTACAGCACCTATACAGGTCTCGATGGTTCTTATGTTTTTAAAAACCTCCAAACCGGAACTTACATTGAAGACGTTGATTATGTAGGATACGATTCAAAACAGGTAAATATTGAGATAAAGAAAGGGCTAACGATTCATAATAATATTCAATTGAAATTACACACCCGGGAATTGAATACGGTAGTTGTAAATGCCAACATGAACAAAGGATCAGACATAAGTGCCCGCAGAGCAGAAAGGATATCAAGCAATCTGTTAAACATTATATCAGCCAGGGCAATTGAAAATTCGCCTGATATTACTGTTGGTAATGTACTACAAAGGGCAGCAGGTGTATCCCTGGTTAAAAACAGTTCCGGCGATGGTGAAAATGCCATTATACGAGGCATGGCAGACAGGTATAATTATACTACCATCAACGGGGTAAAAATTCCAAGTCCGGATGACAAAACACGGTCTATACCCCTTGATATCTTCCCATCCGACCTGTTGCAAAGATTGGAAGTAGTAAAATCGCTGACGCCTTCGATGGAAGGTGATGCCATCGGCGGGGTTACCAATATGGTTCTCAAAGAAGCTCCCGAGCACCTTTCTTATAGTCTCAACAGCTCTTTGGGATATAATACCTTTTTTAATAACCAACCCTTTACCACCTTCAATCATAAAGGGGCTCCTTTTAAAACTCCTTACGAAATTCACGGATCCGGGTATGCTCCGAAACCTTCAGATTTTAACGTAAAATACCTTGAATATAAAACAGTAAAATATCCTGTGAATGGATTCATCAACGGAAGTATCGGTGACAGGATTACACAAAAATTTGGATTTCTCGCCGCTGTTAGCTATCAACATATTTACAAAGGAAGTTCTTCTTTATTTTATCCCCCAAGTGGCCAGCCACAACCGATTCCCACTCCCAATACACCGGTTTTTGCACCGCTTGAATACCGTACTTATAACAACCTGCAAAACAGGTTAGGTACACACCTTGTACTTAACTATGATTTTAATGATCACAATAAGATACGTTTTTACACTGCCTTCTTTCAATTAGACAGAATAGAACACCGAAATCTTCAGCAGGGACTTTCTCAATATCTTCATTTATCAGGACAAGACTATGTGTACGACCGTTCACTTTTTCAAAGGCAGATTATCTGGAGTAATAGCTTACAGGGAAAACACCAGATTACAGATAAACTCTCAGCCGACTGGTCGTTAGTTTATTCACAGGCTCAAAGCAAAACGCCTGTTTGGATTGATCAGCAATACTCTGATATTGTAACCTATAGCAACAATAATCACTCGCCTTCTTCAGAACAAAAAAATTTACAGGACTTCCCGTTTAATTTTACCCATTCTAACGAAATTGACCGTTCCGGTTATTTGAACGGGCATTATAAATTATCTGAAGGGCTTTTGTTATCAGTGGGTGGCATGTACAGGCATAAAACGCGCGATAATGTTTTTGAATCCTATCAATTGTACTCAGGTAATCAACCTTTTACTACTATCCAGGACGCTTCTTTCCCCCGTTTGGTAAGGGTAGACACAACAGATGGACTCACGTATACCTCTATTGAAAACATACTTGCCTATTATGGAGAATTAAAATGGGCCTTTAAAAAATGGGAAATCCTTGGAGGCCTGAGGGTGGAAAACACCCATCATAGTTATGTTTCTGAACTCTCAATTTACCTGCCGGGCAAAACAGGCAGTTATGATTATACAGATTATCTGCCCAGCGTTAATATCAAGTACAAGTTAAATACCAAAAACGATATCAGAGCTTCCTATTTCAGCGGTATCAGCAGGCCTAATTATTTTGAATATATCCCTGTAAATTTCTCAGGCGATTACTTTGATCAAAGAGGAAATCCCGCCATTCAACATGTTCAATCAAATAACTTAGACTTACGGTACGAACACTATTTTGGGGCGGAAGATTACTTCATGGCCGGGACTTTCTATAAGTACATCAAAAATCCAATTGAATTCGCCTTTCAGTCGCAAACCACCAGCCAGTTTGTACTGGAACCCTCAAATTTTGGTAATGCCACTAACTATGGAGCAGAACTGGTATTTACCAAACATTTCCGCAATTTCGGTATCAGGGGCAATTATTCATATACCAAATCATCCATTACTACTACCAAGCTCGTTTATGCTAAAGATAGTAATGGCAATTACATTATTTACAATTCTACACAAACCCGGCCTCTACAGGGACAATCGGATCACATCGGTAATCTTTCCCTGTTATATAAAAACATAAAAAAGGGAATTGAAGCAGAGGTGAGTTGGGTATATACGGGCCAGCGTATAGAGATTGTTTCTCCATTTAAAAATCTTGATTACTGGCAAAAGGCTACCTCACAAGTTGATCTTTCTCTTAATGTAAAAACATCTAAAAGAATAACACTTTTTGCCAAAGTATCCAATTTGACTAATAACCCACTGGTACTGGAACTACATACTACTGCTAACGGATATTATTTCAATAATATGAATTATCCTGGTCAAACCAGCAAAAACAACATTATTGTAAGGCACGACAAATTCAATCAATCTCTTTTCATAGGATTTAGATTCAAATAAAAATTTTATTAAAAAACGAAAATTAAAAAAATGAAACACGCAAAAAAAGGAAGCTTGTCATTCAATCTTACAGGCTTTTGTCTTTTACTTCTGGCAGGTACGGTATTATGTTTCCTGCAAAAAAAGCAGTTCTTCAACAACTATTCAGACCCCTTATGTTCCGGGAGGCCAAAATGTTCAGCCCGGAGACATCAGTGGCTCTATCAAAGGAACCATGCAATCGAACCAAACTTATAATGTGACTGGTGATGTGATCATCAATGCAGGCGATTCCCTGATCATTCAGCCTGGAGCAAAAGTAATTTTCCAGGGAACCTACAATTTCTTTATTAAAGGAAGCCTCTTTTCTCTTGGAAACGCCGCTTCACCTGTAATCTTTACTTATAAGAACCAACAAAAAATGGATATGCCGAGTGAACCCGTTGCTTCAGATCCTGCTTACGTAGGACTATGGGGCGGATTGTGGGCTGATACTTCATGCCCTAACCTGGTAATAAAATGGACTCACATCGATTTTGGAGGAGCGCCTATTTCAGCAGCCCAACCTCCTATCGCAGGTGCAGGTACCGGCGATTCTTACAACATTTTTTTCCAAAACCCTAATGGTAATTTCATTTTAGAAGATTCCTGGTTATATGGTGGAACAGACGATGCTATCCGCTTGAAATCCGGCCACTTTTCAGTAATGAGAAATACATTTGAAAAAGGCGGCGGAACAGGCGGTGATCTTATGAACGTAAAAGGTGGCGGTGTTGGTGACTGCGCTTATAACCTTTACGTAGGTTGTGCAACCAATGGTCCTAAAGCATCAGACAAAGGCCAACCAGGAAGCCAGCAAACTAATTGTGATTTCTACAATAACACGATTGTCAATTCAGGATACAGGATGGTTGAATTGGGCCGTGGTGGATCTATCAACTACGAAGAGGGTGCAAAAGGAATGGCTTATAATAACATGATCATAAACTGCCGCTTTGGTCTACGAATTGTGGGAGCCACACAATCTTACCTTGGTAATTCATTAGTAGTTGCAGATACAGCCCATATTAAATATGGTTATACTTTTAATTACAGCGATTCTGTTGCGGGTGTTAACCAATTTTATCCGGTAACTCCTGACACATCTGCTGTAGGAGCCGGAGGAGTTCCAATGTCAGGCTTGTGGGCAAGACCACAACATTCTGATATCCCAGATATGGTATCTTTGATGCCTTCAGGATATTATCCAGGCGCGCCTTACGAGAGTTCAGCAGTAGATGCGCTTGCTGGTCAGAACAATCCGATGTTTGTAAACTTCCCGTTACCGGAAGCCGCAACACCCAAAAACATTGCCTATGCATCAGGATTTGATTTTCATTTGCAGAGCGGATCTCCCGCAATAGGTAAAGGCTATACAGGTTTTACGCCAATAGCATCAGTTCCTCAGGGTGGAGACTACGGCGCAACGATTACCCCTCCTGGTGCTGACATGGGAGCTTTCCAATCTAATGGCTCGGGTAACCAACACTAATGCTGACTTTTTAAACAATAGAAATTTTCAAAAGACCCGTCCTAAAAAAACGGGTCTTTATTTAATACCACTTTTATGCTAATTAAAAAAGGATGTTTTCTCTTATTACTAATGCTTGGTAGCGTTAGTATTTTCGCCCAGGCAACAGCAAACAGACATCTTCTTCAAATCGTTTTCACTTCCGACGCACATTATGGCATTTCAAGAAAAAATTTCCGGGGAGATTCTAATGTAGCAAGCCATGTAGTTAACGAGGCAATGATTGAAAAGATCAATCACTTACCGGGTACTATTATTCCCGATGACAATGGTGTGGACAAGGGAAAAAAAATCAAGGCAATTGATTATGTTATTGAAGGAGGCGATATTGCCAACAGAATGGAAATTCCGGATCAAAGCGATGCCGAGTCCTGGAAGCAATTTTGTTCAGATTATTTTAATGGAATTACGCTAAGAGATCATAATAATAAAAGAACCAGGTTATTGATAATTCCGGGTAATCATGATATTACTAATGCCATTGGATTTTATAAGCCAATGAAACCAAAGATTGATCCTGCTTCGATGGTTGGCATCTACAACCTCATGATGAATCCGGTTAAATCATTAACCATAAAAAATTACGACTATAAAAAAGATAAGGTCAATTATTCAAAAAACATAGGCGGCATCCATTTTATGTTTATAACCTTATGGCCCGATTCTTCAGAAAGAATATGGATGGAAAAAGATCTCAAAGTCAATTTCTCCCTCAACTCCGGTAATTCTCTTTACTCATGACCAGCCCGAATGTGAAGCCAAGCATTTTACAAACCCCGATAAAATGAGGGGCATAAATGCGAGTGACAAGTTTGAAGATCTTGCGGAAGAAGTATACAAAGATGGAACAACTGCAATTGCCGGAAAAACAGACATTGAGCAACGCGAATGGGTTGCATTCTTAAAGAAACACCCTAATATAAAGGCCTACTTTCATGGCAATGAAAACTTCAATGAATTTTATGTGTACAAAGGGCCTGATAATGATGTAGCGCTAAATACCTTCAGAGTTGATTCTCCCATAAAAGGAGATTACTCAAGAGATGATGAAAAGAAGCTTTCCTTCCAACTAATTACTATTAATACAAATACACTTGCCATGACTGTACGCGAATGTTTGTGGAATACCAATCCAACTCATCCCGGGAAAAATATTAAGTGGGGCGAGAGTAAAACAGTTACTCTGAAATAGTTAAAAAACTTCCCAAATAAATTCGATCCCAAAATCTAACCGATGTATTACTAAAACAAATTATAATTTATGAAGCTTGTAACTGCGTGTCTTTTTATGCTTTCAGGGTTGCTTCTTTATTCATGCTCAAAGAACCCCATTGGAACCAATGCCGGTGGACCGCCTCTTCCGGGCACTGTTGAAAAAACAGACACACTTAAAGTAATGGCTTACAACGTACTTAATTATGGTGATCTTTGCCAGGGCAGTACCGCCATGCTCAACGGGTATTTCTACACTATTGTTCAATTCGCACAGCCTGATCTGATGAGTTGTGAAAAAATGACTGCATTTAATATTCAAAGAGGATCTTCGGGTAACCTGGCTGATGACATTCTTAACAATGTACTTAATAAAGCCATTCCCGGCAAGTACGATTATGCTACCCCAACCAACGCATCCGGTTCAGGAACCATTTCCGTTTTGTATTACAACAAACAGAAACTCACATACGTAAATACGCAAGATCTCTTATCGCTTGTTACCGATTTTGATCTTTATAAATTTTTTTATAACGACATCAATTTATCGAAAACCAAAGACACCACTTTTTTGTATGCCGTGGTTTGCCATACCAAATCGGGTTCAGGCAGTCTCGAAAGAGATTTCCAGGATTCCGCTGTAATGGCTTCACTACAATCAAAATTCATCTCGTTTCCCAATTTGCTTATCATGGGCGATTTCAATACCAGGGGTTCTTTTGAGCATGGTTACCAATCCATCATTAATTCTTCCGACAGCAGTATTTCCATGAGCGATCCTCCTTATTATCCTGATCAAAAACTTCAATATCCGGGTAACTGGAGTGTTTCGCCCTCTTTTGCAGGTTCCTTCCTAACCACTTCTACGCGCTTGCTTTCTTATCAGCCCAATTCCTGCGGTTCATCCGGTGGCGGAAAAGGGTGGTACGATCATATTTTTATTTCTAACTGGTTACTTAACGGACGGAATTACATGAAATATATACCTCAATCCTATCAATCCGTAGGAAATGATGGTGAACGCGCAGGCGAAAGCATTAACAGCAATGCGCCTTCTGCAAATACTACTGCTCCTGCAACTGTTCTTGATGCACTTTTTCATTTCTCTGATAAATATCCCGTAATGCTAACACTCGAAGTAAAGACCAACAGAAATGCCGTGAGTCCCAAAGATCCGGGCTAAAAATAAGCAGAAGCGGCGCAGAAGACATTTCTTTTTAAAAAGGTTCCCGACAAAAGATAACATTGGCGGTATCATCTTTTCACTAATTTTATTTATCATTTTATTAAACATTATTAATATGGGAAAAGAAGCAAAAGAAAAAAAGAAAAAAGCATTAAAAGAAAATGCTAAGAAAGAGATATATGACAAACTCACTACGGCTCTGGGAGAATACCAGGATGGACATCCTAAAAAGTTTGAAGAAGCCTTACAAAAAGCCAGCAAACTGTTTGTTCCTTTTGTCGCAAAAAAGAAGCCCGCTGCCGAAGAAAAAACAACTGACGAAGAATAACCCGGCATGATTTATCACTGGCCGGGATATTCCTTCCCTCGAGAATCCAAACAGGCGAAAATTATAATTTGATTCCGGTGTCCCCCGCAGGGAAATTAAAAATTACCATTATTTGTTCATTTACTGCTTACCTGCAATGGGAAAGTGAAATTTACGTCCGGTTAAAAGTGGTTAATCCAGCCGTTTTACTTTTATATTTTTAAACCAGATCGGAGCACCTGCATGTTTTCCCTGGAAGCCAATATGACCATGCAGCGGAAGTGTTGCCATAGGATTACTGAGCCATGAAGGAACTTCTGAACCGTCGGGATTGGTTTTGGCAGAAGTAAATTGGCTCATGTCGCAGGTATTTACAAGTGTGCCATTTAATACTACCCATATTTTTCTTCCAATGCAGGTAATAGTATAATGATTCCATTGCCCCGGACGATGTAATGTTTTATTAGTAGCCGCTTTATGACCGAATATGGCTGCACATTGCCATGTTGGATCTGCCTTACCCCATTCTTTGCTATAATCATCTGCTATTTGTATTTCAACGGAATGTGGTATCCAATTCTTCATATCTGTGGCGTGAACTATTACACCGCTATTGGTACCATCTGCGTTCATAAAATCGAGGTCCAGTACAAAATTATCGTATTCATCTTTGCTCCAGATGGCTTCATCTTTGGTGGCTGTAATGATTCCTGCACTATCGCTCCACACACCGGCAGGATAAATTGCATTACTCAGGTTGCTGTTAAACATAGAAACCCATCCCGGTCCTGAAGTATCAGGATTAATGTAGGCAGTATCCTGCGCAAAAGATTGAATACTGAGGAAGCAAATAATTGCTGTTGCAAAAAGTTTAAAATTTTTCATGAAACGTAAAGTAAAAATAATGAATGGTAATAATCAGGTTAATGATTATCAAAAGTAATTGTAATTGTGTTAAAAGCGTAATAAAAGCATTGTTGATAATTGATTGAATGGTTTAAAAGTTTCTGAGATTTTTCATAGTTAATATATCAATGATTTTTGCGTTTAAACATTACAGTTATATTCTTGTAAACAAGAATCTATAAAATTTCTTCGTTTACTGCAAAGACTTCTAAATGGCAAGCAGCATACTGCATAATTTGTATATAAATTTCTTAATTATATTTATTAAAAATCAATACTATTGTTAACAAAATTCCATTAAAAAATCCTGGCTTGGTGGTACAAATTAGTTTCTTAATTGACGGTGTTTGCTGATAGAAAATGGAAACCAGGAAAACCCGCAATGAAAATAGAAATATTAAATATTTGTCGGTTTACTGCTTACGTAAAAAATAAATTTAATTCAGATCCGGTTACCCGGTTGATGAAACCAAAATATTGATTTGAAATAGAAACTTTTTATTTAAGCACTTGATATGAAGAAATTTTTATTTACTGCAGCCGCGATTTCCCTGTTTGCGTGTAATCAACAGGTTGAACGCAAAGCAGTAAAAGTCTCCCCCGATAATTTTTCTCCAGACAAAAAAGTAATTGTATACACAACTGCTGATAGTACTAATTACAGGTTAACCTCAACGGACACTTTATCTTTTACTGATCCTGGTCGGCCTGAGGAATCGCAACCTGCCATATTCGTTGATCCGGAACACACTTTTCAAACATTTATAGGAATTGGTGGTGCTCTAACCGATGCTGCAGCTGAAACTTTTGCCAGGCTGCCATCCTCCAAACAAAAAGAACTGCTACAGGCTTATTACGATACTACGAAAGGGATAGGTTATACGGTCGCCAGAACCAATATGAACAGCTGCGATTTTTCAAGCGATATGTATACTTATGTTAAAGATAACGATACAGCGCTTGTTTCCTTTACTATCGCACACGACGAAAGGTTCAAAATTCCCCTGATTAAAAAAGCAATGGAAGCAACGGGTGGCAAACTGCATTTGTTCATCAGTCCGTGGAGCCCGCCTGCCTGGATGAAGACCAACGATGATATGTTGCATGGTGGCAAGTTAAAGCCTGAGTTTGATCAAACCTGGGCCAACTATTATGTGAAATATATAACGGCTTTGGAAAAGGATAGCGTGCCGGTATGGGGGCTAACTGTGCAAAATGAACCTATGTCGACACAACGCTGGGAGTCGTGTGTATACACAGCGGCAGAAGAGAGAGATTTTATAAAAAATTTCCTGGGGCCGACCTTATACAAAAATCATCTTGCCGCTAAAAAACTGATTGGCTGGGATCATAACCGAAACTGGCTATATCATTGGGCTTCAATATTGCTCAACGATCCGGAAACTGCCAAATACATTTGGGGTATCGGATTTCATTGGTACAGTGAATCTCAGTTTGATAATGTAAAAAAAGTAGCTGAAGCATTTCCCGGCAAAGCGCTAATGCTGACGGAAGGAGGTAATGGCGACTTCGATCCGAAACATATAGATGATTGGAGTTTGGGCGAAAATTACGGATTGAATATGATTCATGATTTTAATAATGGTGCAGTAGCCTGGACAGACTGGAATATATTGCTGGATAAAAAGGGTGGCCCAAACCATGTTGGCAATTTTAGTTTTGCACCAATACATGCCAATATAAAAGAAGGAACATTGCA
>CAVTJD010000006.1:0-72763 GCA_963734995.1 uncultured Chloroflexia bacterium | reverse complement strand
TCGGTGGCGGGCTGGCGGTCGGTGCATCGGGCCCGGATGGGTCAGAGCTCGTTCCGGTCGGCGGTATCCGCCGAACAATCGCCGACGCCGGCGCTGGCCGCGGCAGTGCAGATCTCCGTGTCGACACCGGGGTGAGGTTCGCCGATATCGAACCTCCGAGAAGCAATGTGACCGCCACGATGAGACCGGCGATCAATGAGAGCAGCAATGCGTACTCGGCAAGCCCTTGCCCGGTCGCCATCCTGTGATGGCCTTTCAGTCCTCGAGCTCCTTTCCTGGCGCGGGGCGGCAACCCGGGCCTGCGACCCGATGGATCGCCCCTTGCCGGAGTCTCCGTGACTGGTACTAACACTTGCCATAACCGGGACCGAGGTCCGTTGCCCGTCGACAACGAGCCGCGATGGACGGGCGACCGCGCGCGACGGGGGCTCGGCGGTGCGGCTGTCGCCTCCAGGCGCTGACCGGAACCGACACGTCGACGCGGGGGTCGGCGCACCGCGCACAGATTTGAGATCAGCCTTCTCAGAAAGCCACAAGCAACGGCCCCTAGGCTCCGCGACAGATCGCACAACGACGTGAGAGTCGGCACCGTCCGCTGGCCGCCCATCTGAGCTGCGCGCGGACGACCCACAGGCGCGGAATGTGCGCGCGAGCGCCTCGGCAATCGAGCCGGGCAGACGCCGGGCGCTGCAACCGCGGATCGGAGTGAACAGGTGCGCATGTTGAGCGCGCGCCGTGAACGGCGCATCGAACCCATTCGTCCTCTCGGCAGCCCATCGGCCGCGCATCGACCACGCGCGGTGGTGCCGGCGTTCCTCATCGTGGCGGCGCTCGCCGTTGCGGCCTGCGGGGCGGGTGTCTCATCGACGGCCTCCCCGGCATCGGCAACCGCGGCGTCCTCGGCGACAGCGGCCCCGACGGCCACGTCGGCACCCAGCCAGGCGACCGTCACCGGGGCGTCGGTCAGCTGCAGCAGGAGTACGAAGCCGTCGTGCAACGGGTCTCGCCGTCGGTGGTCGTGATCGAGACCCCGAGCGGGCTGGGCTCAGGGATCGTGTTCGACGCCAAGGGCGACATCGTCACCAACGCCGACGTCGTGGGAACCTCGACCACGTTCACCGTCACCCTCGCGGATGGCCGCCAGTTCCCGGGCAAGCTGGTCGGCATGTTCGCGGCCAATGACATCGCGGTGATCAAGATCGACGCTCCGAACCTGCAGCCCGCCACGTTCGCGGACTCGTCCAAGCTCGCGGTGGGTGAAAAACAATCGCGATGGCGGTCGGCAACCCGCTCGGCCTCCAGACCAGCGTCACCCAGGGGATCGTGAGCGCCCTCGGGGCGCACGGTGAGCGAGGGCGGGGGCATCACGCTGCCGGGGACGATCCAGACCAGCGCGGCCATCAACCCGGGCAACAGCGGTGGGGCCCTGGTCGACATCAACGGCAACGTGGTCGGCATCCCGACCCTTGCCGCGGTTGATCAGCAGATCGGCGGCTCCGCGCCCGGGATCGGGTTCGCGATCCCGAGCAACGACGCCCGTGACTTCGCCAACCAGCTCATCACCAGCGGGCACGTCACCAACTCGCATCGCGCGTACCTCGGCATCCAGCCGGCCAACGTCATCGGTGCACCGGGCGTCCTGGTCTACAGCGTCGAGCCCGAAGGTCCGGCCGACCAGGCCGGGATCACGACGCGCGAGCTGATCGTGTCGATTGATGGAGCCGACCCCCGACGGCAACACGCTCTCGACCGTGCTGGCCGGCCTGCAACCCGGACAGAAGGTGCCGGTGGTAGTGGAGAAGGCCAATGGCACCCAGTCGACCGTGCAGGTCACCCTCGGCCAGATCCCGGGTTGACATCGGGACCTGATGGTCCTCCGTCGAATTGGCCCCCGGCGGCACGGCGACACAACGGCACGGCACACGTGCGGTGAGATCGGCACGGGAGATACAAAGCGGCGACCTGCCCCAGGCAGGCCGCCGCTCTTGACTTACGAGGGGCCAGCGGGTCATCCCCGGACCCGGCCTGTGGCGGTGGGACCTGCGTCCCGCCGCCCATGCATCATCAGCAACCCTGGTTGACGGCGCCGCGCTGTGTCGGCGCCAGCCACTCACCCCACGCGATCAGGACCATCCCCAACTGCCTCCGGACATCCGTCCTGGCTGTCCGTCCAACCGGCCGGGCAACCGCCGCGGACCGCAGCTGCTCCTCATCACGAGCTGCTGTGGCGAGCCCTTCCCGCCGTCGCTGGCCCTCGCGCTCGTGCGACATCACCGTCAACATCGCCAATCCCTCCAACGCCCTCCGACATGAAGGCCGTTTGATCGCAAGCTTCTCGATCTCGAGCGAGAACCCTAGCCGAGATATCGTTCGATGTCAAGAGGTCCGACATGGAGTCACTTGACATCGAGACACCTGATCCCGATACTCGGGTCATGGCTCACGCGCAGATCCCGAACCGTGAGCGTCCCGATGATCCGGACGAGCGCGATGAGCTCGATCGGATGCTGGTGGTGTGGGCCAGGGAGTTCCCCGCCCTCGACCCGCTGACGGAGGGGATCGTCGAGCGGATCCAGAGCCTGGCTCATGACTTCGAGGCCTCGATGGAGGAGACGCTCGCCTCCTCCGAGCTCGACCGTCGCTCGTACCACCTGCTGGGCCGGCTGCGTGCCGCGGGTCCCCCCGATCCACGAACGCCGGGCCAGCTTGCCGGCGGGCTCCGCCTGTCGAGCGGTGCGATGACCAACCGCCTCGACCGGATGGAGCGGGACGGCCGGTCCCGGCGACTGCCGGACCCGAACGACCGGCGGGGAACGCTGGTCGAGCCCACCGAGCTGGGACACGCGATCTGGGACCGGACGGTGGGCATTCAGGCCCAGCGGGAGGCGCTCCTGGCGTTGGTTCTGGAGCCGGACGAACAGGCCGAGCTGCACCGACTGCTGCGGCGGCTGATGCGCGCGTTCCCGTCCGGCCGGCACGCCGAGAAGTACGCGCAGGACATCCCCGGGGACGACCCGACCGGCTGATCCGGAGCCCGGGCACGCTATCTGATCGGCGGCGGGACGACGATCGACGGCGACGGTCCGTGGGGCGACCTCGCGGGCGGCGGGATCGTGGCCAGCGGGGTGACCGCTGGCCGAGGAGTGGGCGCCGGGCGGGCGGTCGCGGGCGGCAGGCTTGCTGACGCGGTTGGCCCGTCGAGCTCGTCAGATGCCGTCGGCAGGGGCGCGCGCGTATCTGATGGCGCGGGGGCGGAGCCCGATGGGCTGACCCCGGGACTCGCGGCGATCGACGGCGGCCCGGTCACGTCCGGCGCGGGTGACGCCGCCTGGCAGCTACCCAGCAGGAGCCCGCCGAGCACGACGGCCGTGGCCAGCGCCGCCACGGCGGCCAGCGCGAGGAGCGGTCGCCGGAAACGCGGGTCCATCTCGCGTCGAGTGTAACGATGGGGCCCGCCGGCGTCGCCGGCGGGCCCCATCGAGCATGATCGGGCGCGGAGCGCCCGCAGCCAGTCTCTCTAGTTGACGGCGACCTGCATGAAGTTGCCGTGGTCGGACGTCCCCACCACGCGGATCCTGGTGCCCGTGTTCGGGACGATCACGCTGGACCAGCCCATGTTGCCGATGCCCGGCGTCGTCGCCGGATCGACCCAGTAGCTCTGGTTGTCATCGAACACGGGGTTGGCCGGGAGGCCGCCGATGCAGCTGGTTCCCTGGCCGCTCTGGTACAGGCAGACGTTGTCTGTCCGCTGGAGCCCGAGGGTCGAGCCGACGATGGACGCGCGGTCGCCACCCTGCCGTTGTCCGGGCGGATCAGCAGCTGCGGATGGGCATCAACCGGCAGGTAGAGCCCGCCACAGCGGCCGGCCAGGCAGTGGTCGCCGATGTTGTTGTTACCGAACGACTCGTCGTAGTACCAGACCAGCAGGCCGTCCGGGAACGGGAAGTGCTGCACCCAGTTCTGGAGATCCGGGTTGTCGAGGTTGCCGAAGTTGTACGGGCCGGTGCGCAGGCTGTCGTCGTAGCCGACGTAGTTCCGGTACTCGGCAAAGTACGCGTTGAAGTACGAGAACGTGTCGGACCCGCTGGTGACGTGAAAGCCGCCAGCCGGGTCGTACGTCCAGCCGGGGTCGGTCTCGGCGCCATCGGTCGGCTGGCCCGTGATCGAGATGTCATCGATCGCGAACCCGGCCGGCGCGGCAACGCCGGGATTGCCCTGCTGGGCGACGTCCGTCCAGTACCAGAACCCGATGTCCACCGTCTGGCCGGCGTAGGCCGACAGGTCGGCGGTCAGGTCGACCCAGTCGAAGCCGGTCGAGAGCCCGGTGATCCCTTCGCCGGCGTTCTGCCCGTTCGGGTTGGTGTTGGTCGACAGGTTCGTGGCGACCGGCGTGCCGTTGACGGTGAGGTACGCGTAGTCCCAGTCCTGCTCGATGTTGTAGCGAACCTTCGCGCTGAGGTCGACCGTCCCCGCCGGGAGGGTGACCGAGCGGGTCATCGTCTCGTCGAGGTCGTCGCCGCTACCGCCGAGCATACTGGCTGCCCGCGTAGGGCGGCCCGATGACCGTCGCGACGGGCTTGTCAGGCAGCAGGGCGACGAGCGCCTGATCTTCTTGGTCGATGACGTCGCACCGCTCAGCTTCACGGAGGCGTGCTTGCCATAGGGCACGACCACGTAGTAGGACCAGCCGAGGAAGATCTTCTCGTACACGCTCATCGAGATCGGCTTGGCGCCCAGTCCGTCGGCCGGGATGCCCGAGTTGCCGGACCAGCCGCTCGAGTAGAGCGTCCAGAAGCCGGTCGAGTTCTCGGCCCCGCCGGTGTTGCCGCTCGTGCCGTACAGGTCCGGCAGACCGAGGTCATGGCCGAACTCGCGGCTGACCGCCGACACCGCCGTTCTCCGGTTCGACGGTGAAGTCACCGATCCAGTAGTTGCTCTGCCCGATCTGAATGCCGCCGTACTGATTGAAGGCGGGGCCGGCGGCTCCGATCAGGTTGTAGAAGGCGTACCAGCGATGGCTCCAGATGGCGTCGGGCCCTGGGCGCCGCCACCGGTCTCCTCGCCCTCACCCGCATGGATGGCCTGGAAGTGGTCGATGTACCCATCCGGCTGATCGAAGTTGCCGTCGCCGTTGTAGTCGTACCGATCCCAGTGGTCGTACTGGGACAGGTAGTCGTTGATCTCGGCCGGCGTCATGCCGTCGGCGATCATCTCGTTGTACCAGGCGTTCACGGTGTCCTGGATGAACAGCCATGTTCGGGCGCACACGATGCCGCCGCAGTAGTCCGAGCCGTAGTACGACTCGTTGTAGGGCACCTGAACCCAGTCCTCGACGGTGCCGTTGACCGTGTACCGGTTGGACGACTGCTCGATGTAGAAGTTCCGCATCGAGACGACGCCCGGGTCGGCGTTGAACAGCATGTTCTCGTAGTACGACTGGTCGAAGTCAGGCGCCCAGATCGTGCTGTTGTCGACGCTGCGGTCCGGCTCCGGGATCTCGTTGTTGATCGGCCCTGGATCGCCCCCGTACACGGGGCTCACCTGATCCCCGACTCGCCGAGACGGTCCAGATCGTGTCCTCGCCCTGGCGAGCCAGCTCGACGTACTGGCCGGGTGTGAGCTTGACCACCTTGTTCTTGCCGGTCGCCTTCGCCTCGCCCTTCATGACCTGCTGCAGGGCCACCTGCTTCATCGCGGCCTGCTTGGTGGCCATCGGGCTCGGGATGTTGTCGACCTTCGGCGCCTCGGCAGCGTTGCCACCGGCGGGTGCGACCGGGCCCGCAGCCATGGCGCTGCCGGCCAGCGAGAAGAGCAGTGCCATGCTGCTCAGCGCGGAGATGAGCTTTCGCAATCGGGTCTCCTCAGGTTTCGTCCGGTTCCCCTGCTCGGCCGGCCGCATCGCCAGGCGAGCGACCTTGGGCCTTCCCCCCGACACCCGGGCCTCCGGCGAGCCTCCACCTCCCGGCGCCCTCCCTCCACGAAAACAGCGGAACCGCCACGTTGCCGGCTTTGGGACGAAGCGGACTGTGGCGGTCCGGGCTGTATTTCGCGCAAGGGTACCGATTCGCGCACTCGCCGGGCAACGCTGAGCGACATCCAGCTGGTGCGCTCAGGCACCGGGCGACACCACGGCGGCCATGCTCCGAAAAGATGGTGTGGGTCGGGCCGCTACGTGTTGCCCAGCGCGATTCGAATCCGCTTGTTGATCCGACCCTTGGACTCGTATCCCGTGACGCGGATCTGACCCACCTCGCGGGTATTCGCGACGTGCGTGCCCCCATCTGCCTGCAGGTCGAGCCCGACGATCTCGATCGTCCGAATCTGCTCGATCCCGGGCGGCAGGAGGTTGACCTTTGTCCGGATCAGGTCCGGGATCGCGAACGCCTCGGCGCGCGGCAGCACGTTGACCCGCACGTCCCGCGCCGCGCGGAGCTCCTCGTTGACCTTCGCCTCGATCTCGTCCACCAGGTCGCCGGACATCCGCTCGAACTCGAAATCCATCCGGCCGGCGCCGGGCTCCATGTTCCCGCCGGTCACGAGCGCCCCGTAGTCACGCCACACCACCCCGCACAGCGCGTGGAGCGCCGTATGCGTGCGCATGAGCGCGAAGCGGCGCGCCCACTCCACGTCGACCCGTACGCGGTCGCCGGTACCCGGCAGCTCGCCGTCCGCCGGCGCCTCCAGCTCGTGGACGACCTCGCCGCCGACACGACGCGTGGCCAGGATGGTCCATGCCCGGCCGTCATCCGCGCGCAGCATCACGCCCCGGTCCGACGGCTGGCCACCGCCGCCCGGGTAGAGCACGGTCTGGTCCAGCACCAGCAGCGGTGGGCCGTCCGTCGTCGAGACCTCGAGCACGCGTGCCTCGACCGCCCGGGCGTAGGCGTCACGGGAGAAGACCTCGTCGACGCGGGCGGTCATCGCGCTGCAATCCGGCTGGTCATCGCGCTGCAACCCGGCTGGTCATCGGTCTCGCTCCGACTGGCGCATCTCCCCGCTGTCAGCCCCCCACCGTGAGGGTGCCGGTCATGTTGGGATGGACCGAGCACACGAAGGTGTAGGTCCCGGCGGCCAGGGCCGGCACCTGGTAGTCGGCCTGCGCGGGACCCGTGATGATGTCGCCCTTGAACACCTCGGTGCCCGACGCGTCCTTGATGGCCACGTTGTGCGGGACGCCCGCGTCCTTGTTGTCGAAGTGGATCGTGAACCCGGTACCGGCGGGGGCCGAGATCTGTGACTGCTCGTACGCGATGTTGACCGCCGACACCTGGACCACCGTCGCGCTTCCGTCACCACCGCTGCCACCTGGGACGGGTGTGGGTGCCTCGGCCGAGGGCGCCGCGGACGGCGCAGTCGATGCCGATCCCGACGCGTCGGGCGCGGCAGACGGCGACGGGGTGGGCGGCGCGTAGGTCCAGCCAGGTGCCGTGGTCGCGCAGGCCGCAACGGCGAGCGTGAGCAGGATCAGGGGCAGCGCGAACGACGGGCGGCGCATCGAGACTTCGGATCACCTCGGGGACAACTCGGGACCAGCCGATGCTAGCGAACACGGCCGCTTCCTGCGCGCTGGCGCCGGTCGGCGCCCGACCGGCGGCGCGCGGCCCACGACGGACGTCCACCTTCGCCCGGACTTTTTTGCAAAATAGTCTTGGCAAAACTTCCTTTGCGGTCTATCCTGCCGGCATGAGCGAACAAACGCCGCGATCCTCCACCCCGTCCGCGGTCGATGCCGGCGGCGTCGACCAGACCTACGGCCACGATCCGAGCGAGATCGCTCGGCCCGATGCCAGGTCGTTGCGCGGTCTCGCTCACCCGCTCCGGCTCCAGCTGCTCGGCCTGCTGCGTACCGATGGTCCGGCGACGGCGACCCAGCTCGCGGTCCGGACCGGGCAGTCGAGCGGTGCGACCAGCTATCACCTGCGCCAGCTGGCTGCCTACGGCTTCGTGGTCGAGGACGCCGAGCTGACGACTGGCCGGCGCGATCGATACTGGCGCGCGGCGCACCGCATGACCTCGTTCGATCTGCCGCGAGACGCCGACGAGGAGAGCCGGGCGCTGGGCGAGGAGTACCTGCGGATCGTCGCCGACGCCAACGCCCGCCAGGTCCAGGCCGCGATCGCGGGGCTGGCCACGGCCGAGCAGGACCTTGGCCCGGGCTGGAGCGACGGGTTCACGATGAGCGACCTCGGCCTGCGGCTGACGCTCCCGGAGGCGAAGGCGCTGATCGCCGACCTCGAGTCGATCGCCGCACGCTGCCGACAGGACCGCCCCGACGACCGGGGCTCGGCGCCCGCCGACGCGAAGCGGGTGGTCCTGCAGTTCCAGGTCCTTCCGGCACGCCCCGCGGCCGCGCTGACCGGCGACGACGATGGGAGCGATCGCGATGGCTGACGTCCAGACGCGCACGACTCGGACACGCCGCGGCCTGGCCGGTCTGCTGGCGGCCAACCTTGTGTCGATCCTGGGCACCCGGATGTCGATGCTGGCGCTGCCCTGGCTCGTGCTGGTCACGACCGGGAGCGCCGCGCAGACGGGTCTGATCGTGTTCGCGGAGATGGCGCCGTACGTGCTGATCCAGGCGCTCGGCGGGCCGGTCGTGGATCGGATGGGCAGCTGGCGGACATCGATCGTCAGCGATCTGATCGCCGGCCTCACGTTCGCGCTGATCCCGGTGCTGTATGCGAACGGCGGGCTGGAGCTGACGACGATGTTGGTCCTGGTCGCTGTGGCCGGCGCGGTGCGCGGGATCGGAGACACTGCCCGGCACGTCCTGATCCCCGGGCTCACCGAGGCGGCGGGCACGACCCTCGAGCGCGCCAGCGGCTGGTACGACGGTGTCAACCGCGCCGCCAGCATGGTCGGGGCGCCGCTCGCAGGCGTGCTGGTGGCCGTGCTGTCGGCGCCGGCCGTGGTGGCCATCGACGCCGCGACCTTCGGGGCGTCGGCGGTCATCGTCGCGCTCCTCGTGCCCCGCTCGAGCGCACGATCGACCGCGCCGTTGGATGAGGCAACGTACGACGAGCCGGAGACCGAGGCCGGCTACCTGGCGTCGCTGCGCGAGGGCTTCGGTCATCTCGTGGCGGACCGGCTGCTGCTGGGGATCGCGACCATGGTCCTGGTCACCAACCTCCTGGATGCGGCCTTCTCCGGCGTGCTGGCCCCGGTGTGGTCGAACGAGGTCACCGGGAGCCCGATCGCCCTTGGCCTGATGGGTGCGGCGCTGGGCGTCGGTGCGCTGATTGGCAACGGTGTGACGGCGTGGCTCGGACACCGGCTGCCGCGACGCCTGACCTACGCGTGGGGGTTCCTGCTGGCCGGTGGTCCGCGCTTCTTCGTCATGGCGGCGGTGGCGTCCGTGTCGCCGGTCCTGCTGGTGGCCTTCGTGGCCGGTCTCGGCGCCGGTGGCATCAACCCGGTCCTGGGGGCCGTGGAGTTCGAGCGCGTCCCGGCCCGGCTCCAGGCCCGCGTGCTCGGGGCGCTGGGTGCGACCGCATGGGCGGGGATCCCGTTCGGCGCGCTCGTCGGCGGTGCGATGGTCGATGCCCTGGGTCTGCAGGGTGCGCTCGTCGCGGCCGGCACCCTGTACCTGCTGACCACGCTCGCCCCGTTCGTGTTCCCCGTGTGGCGCGAGATGGATCGCAGGCCGCCCGAGCCACAGAGCGAGAACGGCGCGGAACCGGCGGCCCGGGTCGCCGCATAGCGCCCCCCCGCGTCAGCGACCAGGTGTCCCCGCGCGCCCATCCTCGAGGCCCAGGCGGATCGCCACCGCGGCCGCCTCGACCCGCCCGGACACACCGAGCTTGGCCAGGATGTTGCCGACGTGCACGCCCACCGTCTTCTGGCTGATGAACAGCCGGTCCCCGATCTCCCGGTTCGTCCGTCCCTGCGCGATCAGGGCCAGCACCTCGAGCTCGCGCTTCGAGAGCCCGAACGTGTCGCTGCCGGTCGCCGCCGCGCGTGCGCTCCCGCGGGGCGGGAGCACCGGGGCGACATCCGCCACGGGCCCGGGCGAGATCTCGGTGCGCTGGTAGGTTCGGATGACGGCCTGACGCGCGAGCATCTCGTCGACCTCGGGCGGCAGGTTGATCAGGGCGCGGCGTCCAAGCTCGCGGAGCGCCCGCAGCAGCGGGCGCGCGCCCAGTCGCATCGCCAGGGCAACCGCGGCCATCAGCGGCTCGCGGGCGTCCGCGCGCACGACCCGGGCGTCGGTCCTGCCGCGCGCCCCGGGACCTCGCGCCGTGGCGGCGGCCATGATCGCCTCGGCCTGCCGCCATCTGGCCTTTGCCTCCCGATAGGGATCGCCGAACGCATGCCAGCGACCCGCAAGCTCCGCCCAGCGTGCCGGGTCGTCGCGGCCCTGGAGTCGTGCGTGGAACGCGCGTGCCGCCGCGATGCTGGACTCGGGCTCGCCCCGGCCGGTGCCCTCGCCTTCGGCGCGAGCTCTGGCGACGGTGACCTCGGCCTCGGCCAGGATCCGCCCCGCCCGCTCCCTCGAAGCGGCCACGTCGCCGATCCGTCGTCGCTCCAGCGCCTCGGCCACGATCGCCGACTCGACCTCCAGCGCGGTCGCGGCCATGCGGGCGACGGTCACCCAGTCCTCGGTGCCCCGGAGCCGCGCCCAGCCGCGCTCGGCCGCCCGGCGCGCATCGGCGAGGTCGCCGCTCCACATCGCGTACGAGGCGGTCGCCTGGTATGCAGGCACCGCGAACTGGAAGTCGCCGCCAGTCTCGAGCTCGACCAGCACCCGCCCCAGCAATCGGCCGGCCTCCTCGCCGGCCTCGGACTCGATCTCGACGATCACGAGGTTGAGGATCGCGTTGACGAACGGGATGCCCGCCGGGCTCCAGTCGAGCGCCCGGAGGCTGAGCTCGCGAGCCTCCGACCAGCGGCCGACGTCGACCAGGATGCCGGCCACGTTGCCGGCAAGCAGGTTCCCGTACACGGCATCGAGATCCATCTCGCGGGCCTCGGCCATGCCCCGGAACGCCTGGTCGATCGCATCGTGCGACCGGCCGAGGAGCTCGAGCACCACGGCCATGTTGGCCCCGGCACGCCACCACTCCTCCACCAGGCCCAGCTCCGTGGCACGCTCGAGTGCGTGCTCGAGCAGCGGGATGGCCGTCTCCGGCTCATCGCTCCAGCCGCGAACGACCGCCAGCGAGGTCGTGGCATGGATCGCCTCCGGCTCGGCGTCGGGGCCAAGGCGACGCGCGATGTCGAGCGCCTCGCTCGCGGCCCGATCCGCCTCCCCGAACGCACCCGCGATCATCCGCTCCTGGGCGAGCAGGGCAAAGATGCGAGCGCGCCCGATCGACGGACCGGCGGGCACGGTCTCGGCGGCACGGCGAAGGGCCTCCGTGGCTCCGGTTGCGTCACCGGCCGCCAGCCGGTACCGCCCGAGCTGCGCCTCGAGGACCGCACGGGCCATCCGGTCGCCGGGCTCGGCACTGGCCTGGAGCGCGCTTTCCGCGTAGGCCACGGCACGGGTCGGGCGCATCGCCGCATGTGCGGCTCGGGCGGCGAGCCTGGCGATCGCCTCCGGCTCGTCGCTCGGGTCCCGGGTCGATCCCGCGGAGGCTGACAGGTCGAGCCCGAGCTCGAATGCGGCCAGCGCATCCTGCGGCGCCTCGAGACGAGCGGCGAGCCGCCCGGCCTGGAGCGCCGCCGCGCGAGCCTCGGGCAGCCGGCGCGCGGCCAGCCAGAGCGCCCCGGCGACCGCCGGCACATCCTCGAACGCCCGGGCGGCGGCCGCCCGGTACTGGATCCTCGATCGGGGCAGGAGATCGGTGAGGATGGCGCGTGCGAGCAGCTCGTGGCGAACCTCGACCCGTCCATCCCGATCGCCATGGGCAAAGCCGTTGTCGATGGCCTCTGCGAGCCCGGCCGTCACGTCGCCGGCGAGGTCGCCCGTGGCGCGTTGAGGCTGGGCCGACGACGACGGCACGTCGTGAGCCGGCCGAGCGTGCGCGGGCATGACGCCGAACGCGCCGGCGGCCTCGAGCAGACGATCCCGGCTCATCGGGCGCTCGGCCGCCGCCAGCAGTCGCAGGACGTGCCGGCAATCCGGCGACCGCCGCGCGAGGCGTGCAGCCATGAGATCGGCGAGCGTTCCGGTGAGCGTCGTGCTGCGCAGCTCCCGGCGAGCGGCGACCAGCTCCTCGACGACCAGCGGCGACCCCGCGGACCGCTCGGCCACCAGGACGACGGTCGAGGCCGAGGGGCGCTCTCCTTCCACGCCTTCGATCAGGCCCGCGATCTCTCGTTGCGACAGCGGGCCGAGGTCGATCCGCGTAGGCGGCCTGAGCCCCGCCTCGATGATGCCCAGGTTCTCGCGAAACGGGTGCTCGCGGGTCAGGCGGTCGGGCTGGTAGCTGAGGATGAGACAGATGCGCTCGGAGCGCCCGATCCGGGCGACGAACGTCGCGAACGCCCGGGTGGCGGCATCGGCGACGTGCAGGTCCTCGAGCGTGAGCACGATCGGACGCTCCTGGGCCACCCGACCGAGCCACCGAAGCAACGCCTCCAGCGCGCGTGGCTGGCGGCGCTCCGGGTCGGCGAGCTCGCTGCTGCGAGGCGCCGGCACGTCCGAGGCAAGCGCCTCGAGCCCGGGCAGCTGGAGCAGGATCGGACGGGCGTCACGCGCCAGCAGGGCGCGCAGCTCGTCCGGGGCACGGGTGGCGATCAGGGGGCCCAGCGCTTCCAGCACCGCGGCCCACGGCCGGTCGGCCGGACCATGCGCCCGCCCGCGCAGGACCAGCGGGGCGTCGGTTCCCCGGGCTGCGATCCGGTTGAGCGCCTCGTCCAGGAAGCGGCTGCTGCCGATCCCTGCATCGCCCGCCACGGCAACCGTCGTCGCGGTGCCGGTCACGGCGGCATCGACGGCAGCGTCGACTCTCGCAAGGTCGGCCTCGCGCCCGATGAAGCGGCGGCTCACCACTCTGCCCGGCATCGCAGGCATTGTAGGGACGCCTGCGAGCCCGACGGGATCGCGGCGCGACCGGCGGCACGCCGCGCGTCCGCCTGCCCGCGCTCGATTCGACGATCGTCGCCGACGGGTACGCTGCCCATGTGCAGGACCGACGGCCCCCCCATCCGAACAACGAGCTCAACGAGCTGTCGGGCGAGGAGTGGCTCTACTTCACCAAGTCGGTCTGGACGACCGCGTACCCGTCCGAGCTGGGTCATGCACGCCGCAAGGCGCATGGCGCGAACAAGCCGCCACGGCTGATGGCCCGGTTGATCGAGTTCTTCTCTCGCACCGGGGAGCTGGTGCTCGACCCGTTCGCCGGGGTCGGTGGCACCCTGCTGGGCGCAGCGATCGCCCGGGGGCCGCGACGCGCCATCGGGTTCGAGCTCGACTCCCGGTGGGCCTCGGTGTTCGAGGCGACCCTCGCGGAGCTCCGCACGGAGCGGGACGGCCAGGGACCCGTGCTCGCCGACCTCGGATCGGCGGACCCGGTCGGGCCGCGCGCGTTCGATCCGTCGGGCCTCGAGCTTCGCGTGGGTGACGCGCGGATGCTGCTGCCCGAGGTGGCGGCCGAATCGATCGACTTCGTGGCCACCGATCCGCCCTACAACGTCCAGCTGCCGATGACGATGGCCGGCGGCCGCCTGGCCGAGGCGCACGCCAACCGCCGGACGGACTACGCGATGGTCTCGGATCTCGACGGTGACCTGGCCAACCTGCCCGACTACCCCGCCTACCTGGACGCGATGGGCGGCATCCTGGGTGAGGTCCGTCGTGTGCTGCGACCGGGGCGGTACGCGGTGTTGATCGTGCGTGACGCGTATCAGGGCGGCCGTTACCTGTTCACGGCGGCCGATCTGGCGGCCCGCGCGGACCGGGCAGGCCTGGTGCCCAAGGGCGACATCGCCTGGTACCAGGCGGGGACTCGGCTGCGCCCGTACGGCTATCCCCGGGCGTTCGTGCCCAACATCACGCACCAGCACATCCTGGTGCTGCGCAAGCCCCCGGAGCGCTCGGCTGCACGACCTGGCGCCACGTCTGCTGGCGGCGGGCCTGCGAGCGGCCGTTCAGCCTAGCCGGCCTCGCCGAACTGCCGTCGACGCTCCGTGTACGCGCGGAGGATGTCCTCGAAGCCGCCCTGACCGGGTCCGTCATCGCCCGAGGTCCAGCTTCCTCGGCCGGCCGTCGCGGAGTCGATGACCACGTCACCCAGGGTCATCTTGTGCAGCCAGCCCTCCTGGCCGTTGGGGCACAGCACCCGCCAGTAGGTGCCGCGCTTCTCGAGCAAGACGACCTCGTCCCCCTCGTCGAGCACCCCGATCTCGATCCCACGGACTTCATCCGGCGTGTCGAGCAGGCTTACCAGCCGATAACGGATGAACCGCCGCTCCATCCCGTCGACCGCGGACTCCACGTCACCCCGGAATGACAGCCGGACATCGCTCGACACCGTCCGCAGGGGATCCGCCTTCCGCGCCTCCATCAGGGAAGGCCTGCGCCAGCGCGGCAGATGCGCATCGATATCGCCATCGGTCGTCGCGGCCGCGACGCCGACGGCTGCCTGAACCGCCTGTTTGACCGCGGCCGCATGCGGCACCACCTCCGGTGCGGCGAGCCGCCCGCCGGGCACGGTGCCGGTACCCGTGGCCGATGCTGCGGCGAGCACGTCGTCGGGCGCGGTCGGCGTCTCGTCGCGGCGCCGCTTGCCGAACATCAGGAACGCCATCGCCATCGTGACGCTGCCTGTGGTCACGACGGCCGTCGGCATCACCTGGGCCATCAGCGCCAGGAATGACGTCGGGCCGAGGGAGCTGCTCGGGTCACCGAACGGGCCCTGGCCTCCACCTGGGCTCGCGGCCCCATCCGGGCTGCCACCACCGACGTCACTGCCACCGCTCGGATCGCCGGCCGACGGACCGGATCCACCCGGCACTGCCTCCGCCACCGCGCCGGGGCTGGCGGACGGGCTTGGGCTTGCCGACGGGCTTGGGCTGCCCGACGCCGCCGGGCCAGCGAACGGCGGAGCGATCAGGCCGGGTGTCGCGCTCGCGTTCGGCGACGGCGATGATGTGGGTGCAGCCTCGCCGGCCGGGCTGCCGGTCGGCCCGGGAATGGCGGTTGCCGTGGGCTTCGGGGTGGGCCTGGGCGTGGGCTTGGGGGTCGGGGTTGCCGTGGGCTTCGGGGTCGGCTTGGGCGTGGGCTTCGGGGTCGGCTTGGGCGTGGGCTTGGGGGTCGGGGTCGGGGTCGGGGTCGGCTTGGGGGTCGGCGGTGGTGTGATCGTGAGCATCGGACCCGGCAACGAGTCCGCGAAGTGCGTGCCCGCCGACGCCTTGAAGGTCGTCTTCCAGGTGCCCGCCGGAACCGTGGTGGTCACTGTGAACAGGGCGCCCTTCTTGAGGTCCTCGTCGCCCGACGCCAGGTGCATGTCCCGGGTCAGGTCGCCGACCGTCACGCGAACGTAGTCGGGCGTCTTGCCATCGGCGTTGCGGTAGACGACGGTGAACGTGATCGGCGTCTTGGTCGTGCCGCCCGACGGCGTGACCTTCGGGTCGGCCAGGCTGGTCGGGCCGCCCGCCAGCGCGGGCAGCACGCTCGCCACCACCAGCAGGACAGCCGCGATGAGCGCCCGGATGGTCGCGAAGCCCACCGCAGGGACGGTGGCGCGCGCGGTGCCTGTGTGTGGACCCAAAGCCGAACCCGCCTCCTCGGTTCGCCAGATCGGCATACGCCGTTATCCGGAGCATCGGAGCGAGGGGGGTGGTCCGCAATGGTACGGGGGTCCCGCACAGGGAAGGACCGGCGGGGTCGATCGCCGCGTGGCTCGCGTTCCGGCTCCCGGCCTCCGGGGATTGGCGGTGCACAGGGGCGACGTTGCCCGTGGGCATCCGTTCGCATCGAGCGGGCGACCGGACGGTCGTGCCCCTCCTACGTAGCCGGATCGAGCCACTTCCGTCGGCGGCGGTGATAGACGACGATCGGGCCATGCAGGTCATCGCCACGCATCCGGTTACGCGCGCCGACCGCCTGACGGTCGTGCGGATGGCCGTATCCGCCGCGCTCCTGCTGCTGGCGGGCAGCCTGATCGGCTGGGTATGCCTGAGCACGCCCCTGGTGAGCGCCGCCCAGCCCCAGGGTCGGCCGACGGGGCTCGAGACCGCGACCGGTGTGCTCGCCTGGGCGTTCGCCCTCATCGTGCCGGCCGGGTTGCTCCTGATCGGCATCGCGCGCGTGGCGGCCACGATCGATGCCGCGTCGGCGCTGCGGCCGCGGACGATCACCCCGCGACTTGCCAGGTCGCTTGGTGCCGATCATCTGGCCGCGACGGATCTCGTGCTGCCCGACGGACGCCGGATCCACGAGCTGGTGCTCGGGCCGTTCGGGATCGCGATCCTGGGCGAGGTACCGCCGGCGAGCGTGAGCCGTCACTCCGGTGGTCGCTGGGAGGTGCGTGGCGAGCGCGGTCGCTGGATCCCCATCGAGGCGCCGCTCGACCGCGCCGCTCGGGACGCGGAGCGGGTCCGCGGCTGGCTGACCTCCGACGACCGGGACTTCCTCGTGCGCGTGTACGCCGCGGTGGTGACCGATGACCCGCGAGTGCAGCGAACGCCGGCCTGCGCCGTCGTCGCGCCGAACCAGCTGGCGGCCTGGCTCGCGGGATTGCCGGCGCAGCGAGGCCTCACGCCCGCGCGCCTGGCGCGCCTGATCGAGCTGATCAAGACGGTGGCGTCCGGCGGGTCCGGAGGTTGGTAGGGGAGCCAGGACTCGAACCTGGAACCGGCGGGATATAAGCCCGCAGCTCTAACCAATTGAGCTACTCCCCCGCAGGGTCGAACTCTACCTCGCGTGGAGCCTGCCGGCGATCGACCCACTGGACGACGCCTCGGGCTCGGGTGGCCGACCCCCGGATCAGCCGTCAGCCGGTGGTCGTGCCGTCCTTGTCACCAAGCACCAGACCGGCGATGGACCGAAGCCCGAAGGACCGACCACGCCGGCTGCCGTTGCCGTTGGCCCCCGCGGCCACGAGATCGGCTTGCCCGGCGTCGGTTCGGTCTCCGTGGAGACCCTGGATCATCGCCCGTTCCTCGTCGGTCTGCTGACTCTCGAGGGGTAGATCGTCCGGACTGACGGGGCGTTCGACAGGCTCAACCGGCGCGATCGGCGGTCGAGCATAGGCAGGCGCACCGTACAGCTTGGGCATAGCGACGTGCCCGTAGTCGTCGTTGGCCACTCGCGTCCTCTGTGGCAGGGGCCACGATGATCAGCCCCGGCCGATATCGATGATAGCTGGGCAGAATGACTGCGTTGGCGGATATCCGCCAACGCCCAGCATCCATCGAGCGCCGGCCAACCGCAACCCCTTTGTCGGGCCAGTCCGTTGCGGAAATGCACCAGTACCATCGTCCCGGTGCACGGGGCCGGGCGATCAGCGCAGCAGCGGTTTGACCAGCTGATCGAGCACGACGAGCACCAGGTATGCGATCGGGATGGCCGCGAACAACCCGAGCGCCGCGCTCCACGGCGTCCGGGTCGTGCGCCCTCCGGATCCGGCTGGCTGGGGCACCACCAGCCATGTCACCAGGGCGCCGGCAACCAGCACGACCGTGACGTACAGCGCCAGGGCGAGCAGCCGCAGGTCGCCGCCCGGGAGCGAGGCCCCCGCGTCGAGCGCCAGGTCATAGACGAGGTACGCGATACCCAGGACGAGCGCCACGCTCAGGCTGCTCGCGACCGCGCGCACGACCGGTCGGGGCGCGTGACGGAACTGGCGCCAGCGAACCTCGAGCCAGCCTCGGCGACGGACCTCGGGGGTCGTGCCAGCCGGCCGTTGCCCGTCACCGGGTCGCTCCGGACGGTCACCGGGTCGCTCCGGACGGTCACCGGGTCGCTCCGGACCGTCACCCGGTCGCTCCGGAAGGGTGCCCGTCACGTCAGGAGGGCGGCAGCTCATCGCTGCCCAGGACGGGCAGCGTGCGCCGGGGCGGCAGCGTGTCGGGCGAATGGCGGGCCAGCAGCTCAACGGCCGTCGCGAACCGGTCCAGCTCCTCATCGGTCACCCACCAACCGACCGAGATCCGGAGCGCGTCGAGGTCCGGGAGGTCGCGCAGGATGGCGAACGCGCGGGCGCCCAGCTCATCGAGCGCAGCCGTGGCAGGCCAGTGGTCGATGCGGAACGTCACCAGCGTGGCCATCGATGAACGCGGCGTGATCAGCGTCACGCCAGGGATCGAGGCCAGGCGATCAGCTGCCGATCGCGCCAGACGCGCCGCCCGATCGTGCGCCCAGGCAAGGCCGACATACATCGACAGCCACCCGCAGCTGCGGGCAAACCCGACCAGCGATGGCCGATGGAACGCGGCGACCTCGAACCGGCGGGCTCCCGGATGCAGCCGCGGGTGGTCGACGTCGTACATCTCGTAGGACAGGAACCCGGCGCGGGGCGGGGTCAGCGACGCGGCCAGCGACCGCTCCACCCACAGCGCGCCCATCCCCTCCGGCCCCAGGAGCCATTTCTGGGCCGGCACGGCGTACGCCCCGACCCCCAGATCCTCGACCTGCACCGGGATCGCGCCGGCCGACTGTGCGCCATCGATCACGGCGACCGTGCCGGCCGCCGCGGCGAGACGGCCCAGGCGGGCGACCGGCAGCACCGCGCCCGTCGTCCACAGCACGTGACTGACCATGATCGCCCGCGCCGGACGCTCGAGGGCCTGTGCGAAGGCCGCGACGACCGAGTCCGGATCGCCACCATCACCGATGTCGACGGGCTCCAGCTCAACGCCCGCCCGATCCCGCAGGGCCAGCAACGGGCCCATGCCGCCCGGGTGCTCGTGGCTCGTCGTCAGCACGCGGTCGCCGGGTTGCCAGGGCAGCGCCGTGATCGCGGCGTTGACGCCGTCGCTGGTCGAGTGCGTCAGCGCGATGTCGTCGGGATCGGCCACCAGGACGGCCGCCACGGACGCCCGTGCCTCGGCCATGCGCTCCAGGGTCTCGGGCCACTGATCCGGGTGCGCCCGACCCACCGCAAGCTCTCGCGCGGCCTGGTCATCCATGGCTCGCTGCGTCTCGGCCGGTATCGGCCCCGCCGTTCCGGCGTTCAGGTAGATGCCCGCGCCGGTGGCGGGCAACGCCTCCCGGACCGCGACGACCTTCGCCGACTCCGGCATGAACGGGGAGACCACGTCCGTATGATATCGGCACCGCGGTCGCGTCCCGTCTGCGGCCGAGCCCATCGCTGCTGGAGACCAACCTGACCGGCTTCGCCCGCCCCGAGCTCATCGCAACGCCCGAGTGGCTGGCCGAGAACATCAGCCGCTCGGACGTGCGCGTGCTCGACGTTCGATGGCGGCCGGACGGGACCGCCGGCACCGTGTACGCGGCCGGCCACGTGCCGGGTGCGGTCCATCTCGACTGGCGCTCGTCGGTCGTCGAGGTGCCGGAGGGATCGGACGCGTTCCTGCTTGCAGCGCCCGGCCCGATGGCGACCGCGATGGCGAGCGTGGGGATCGGTGATGGCACGTCGACCGTGCTCTACGACGACACCCTCTCCTACATCGCCGCCCGCGTGTGGTGGAGCCTGCGAGCGTATGGCTACGAGTCAGTCCGGATCCTGGAGGGTGGCTACACCGCCTGGATCGAGAGCGGCCAGCCCGCGGCCGGCGGCATCGTCGAAGCCTGGCCCGCGGTGTTCACCCCTCGCGCGGTGGTCCATGAGCGGCTGACCACGTCCGACGTCCGCGGCCTCCTGGGCACACCCGGCGTGCTGCTCGTCGACGCGCGCGGCCCGGCCGAGTACCACGGGTTCGAGGGCAACGTCCGGCGCCTGGGTCACATCCCGGGAGCGGTGAACCTGCCCGTCGCGGCGATGCACGTGCCCGGCACGCAGCACCTGCGCCACCCGGCCGATCTCCGCTCGCTCCTGCTCCGGGCCAACATCACCCGCGGCCGGCGCCTCGTCTGCTACGACGGCTCGGGTCTTGCCGCGGCCAAGCTCGCGTTCGTGCTGACGCTGCTGGGTCACGACGACGTCGCGGTCTATGACGGCGGCTGGGCCGAGTGGGGTGATCGACTGGACCTGCCGGTCGATCGCTGATCGCTGCTCAGCGGCCGGTCGGCGGGCCGGCGTCGGGCGATGACGGACCGGGCTCGGGTGGCGATGCCGGCCGTGCGCCACCGGCAGCGCTGCGATCGATGCCCGCCCAGGGGTCAACCTCGCGGTGGGGCGCAAGGATGTGTGCGCGCTGGTGGTTGATCGCGACCACCATCGCCTGCTGCCGCGCCTCGCCCAGGCGGTCCGACCAGAAGGTCGCGTCGGTGACCGGCAGGAACCGCCCGGTGAGCTCGCGCAGCGCGTCCCGGAGGTTGCCGCCCATGGGCATCAGGTGGATCGTGCCGATGACGCTGAACGGCGGCACGGAGATGATCGCCTGCTCGGGCGTCTTGGGCGTACGCAGCTCGGGCATCGGCGGCACCGGGTCGTTGGTGACCGCGAACAGCACCGCGTCGAGGTTGACCTGCGCATAGTCGGAGCGGATCGGCTGGCCCCGACTCCCGAACTCCTCGACCATGACGTCCTCGAGGATGAGGAACGGCTCATCGGGCTGGTTGAGGATGTCGGTGATGCGATGCTGGCGCGTGCGGACCGTGCCATGCGTGATCAGGGCGTCCGTGTACAGCACCAGCGTCTTCTCGCCGCCGTCGTAGCCGGAAAACATCGTCACCTCCCGTGCGGACGCCCCCGTGGCGCACGTGCGCGTCCGAACAGGATACGGCCCCTGTCGCGGCCGTCGATGACCGGTTCGGACGATGGTGCGGTGGCGGACCGTCCTAGCGCCTGGCGCTCGCGGTCACCAGGTGCTCGGCGCCCGCCTGGAGTCCCTCGAACAACCGGGTGACGGTGGCCAGCGTATCGATCTCGGTCGCCGGCTTGTCGGTTCGGAGGCGGGCGATACGCGGGAACCGGAGCGCGAAACCGGACCCGTGCCGCGTGGAGCGCATGATCACGTCGAACGCGACCTCGATCACAATCGTCGGCTCGACGACCCGGTACCGGCCGTGGGTCCGGATCGTGTGCGCCTCGAACCAGCGCGTCATCTCGGCGATCTCCGCGTCGGTCAGCCCGGTGTAGGCCTTGCCGATCGTGACCAGCTCGCCCGACGCCTCGTCGCGCACTGCGAAGGTGTAGTCGGACAGGACGCCGTGGCGCTTGCCATGGCCCACCTCGACGCCGACCACCACGCAGTCGAGCGTCGCAAGGGCCTTCTTCATCTTGAGCCAGCCCAGCCCGCGCCGGCCCGGCGTGTAGTCGCTGTCGGGATCCTTGACCATGAGCCCCTCGTTGCGCCGCGCGCGTGCCTCCGCGAAGGCGCCCTCGAGCCCCGCGATCGAGTCGACGGACGACAGGTGGCTGAGCGCAAACGTGCCGCCATCGGCCGCGAGCGGCAGATCCAGCGCCTCGAGCCGTCGCCGTCGCTCCGCGAGCGGGACCTCGAGCAACGGTGTCACCGCGCCGTCGCGGTCGCTGTCCAGCCCCAGCGCATCCCAGGCGACGTAGATGACCGGGATCCGGGCGCGGATGGCGGCCGATGGGTCCTTCCGCCCGAGGCGCGCCTGGAGCTGGAGGAACGGCAGCACGACGCCGTCCTTCCAGGCCAGGATCTCGCCATCCAGGATCCCCGCCCAGCGCAGATCCCGGGCGCCGTCGATCACCTCCGGGAACTGGCCGCTGATGTCATGCAGGTCGCGCGAGAACAGGCGCACGCTGGAACCCGCGCGATGGAGCTGAGCCCGGATCCCGTCGTACTTGTCCTCGACCCACACCACCGGCCCCAGGCGCGTCATGATCTCGGCCGCATCCTCCGCAGGCGAGGCGAGCATGAACTTGAGCGGATGGAACAGGGTCATGGTCGCCTCGGCAAGCCGGTCCTCGCGCGCCAGCGTTGCGGTCCGGCCGACGTCGCCGGTGAGCATGCCGGCGCGCTTGACGGCATCGAGCGGCTGGTCGAAGGCCCTGGCGATGGCCGCCTCGAGCAATCCCTCGCGCAGGCCGATCCGAAGCTCGCCCGACATGACCCTGACGATGCCGGCGGCCGTGGCCGGCGACGACCGGGCGAGCAGGGCCTCCAGCGTGGCGCGCTTCGCCGCCGTCGCGGATGCCGCCTCGATCGCCTCGAACGCGGCTCGCACCTCCGACAGCGTGGGCTCGTGGGCGGGGTCCGGATGGTGTCCGGCCTCGGTCAGCACGTCGCTGACGGCGGTGGCCACGTCGGACGATCGATCGTAGGCGCGACGCAGCGCGTCGGGATCGGCGCCCGACGCCACCCGGAGCACCGTGCTGGCCAGACCTGACCAGCCCAGCCCGATTGCACGCTGGTCCGCCTCGGGGAACGGCCGACCCGTCAGGAACACGGCCACGATGGGCAGCTCATCGGGTGTCAGGGTCGACAGATAGTCGGCCAGGACGGCCGTCTTCTCGGAGGTCCGCGTGGTCGCGGCGACCTGGCTTGCGACCTCGCTCCAGCGGCGCATGACGGCGATGGTATAGGGTGACGCCGATGCTCCATCGGCGCTGGTTTCCCGATCACATCGACGGTGACCTCGTCGTGCTCCGCCGGCACACGCGGGACAACCTGCGTGAATTCATGCGCTGGTATCAGGATCCGGAGGTGGCCCGGCTGACGCGCTACCAGGACGCGCCGATGCGACCCGACGAGGTGGAGCGCTTCTTCATGCTGCGGGCGATGGGACCGGACTCCCTGGCGATGGGCATCCACCTCCGGGCCACGAACCGGCTGATCGGGACCTGCGCCTTCTCCCAGGTCGATGCCGACAACGGGTCGGTGCTCTACCACATCACGATCGGCGAGCACGACGCGTGGGGCCGGGGCTACGGCAGCGAGGCCACCCGGCTGATGGTCGATCACGCCCTGGGAACGCTCGGTCTGCACCGAGTGGCCCTGTCGGTGTTCGCGTTCAACGAACGCGCCATCCGTGCCTACGAGCGGGTGGGGTTCGTCACCGAGGGCCGCGCCAGGGAGGCGATCTGGCGCGACGGCCGCTGGTGGGACGAGATCCACATGAGCGTGCTCGAGCCCGACTGGCGAGCGGCGCGGTGGCAGGCACGGGCCGAGGCTGACGGACGCGCCGCAGGGCCCACCGACAACGGGTCTGCGAGCGAGCGTGGCGCCCAGGATTCGCGGGGCGGCACGCCGATCGCGCCGCGAGGAGGCTGACGATGGCCAGCGAAGGACCCGCCGCGGCGACGGCTCGCGCCGACTTCCGCGCGCTGATGGACGCCAAAGGGCATGCGGTCGACAACGCTCGTCGAGCGGCCGAGGGGCTCGAGGCAGCCCTCGCCGCCGGGACGCTGCAGCGAACACCGGCGCTGGACGCGATGCTCGCCGACCTCGCCCAGGCCCTGGAGCAGGACGAGGGCCAGCGGCTGGGTGGCAAGAGCGCCGAGGCGGCGCGGTTCATCCTGCGCGCGATCTCACGTGAGCTCGACAACGCCTGACGCGCATTCGCAGCTCGACAACGCCTGACGCGCATCGCGCCAGCCCGCGGCCCACACTGAGGACCCGGAGTCACAGGAGGCCCCATGCCCACCTCCCATCCTGCACCGAGCCTCGGCCCCGAGACCCATCAGGCCCTCGGGGCAGGGTTGTTCAACCGCACCTGGGACCTGCTCGAGGTCGAAGGACGTACGGACGACCAGGACGACGAGCTGATCGACACCGCGCACGCTTCCGCCTGGCATTGGCGCCAGGTCGGCCACGCGGCGAACGCGGCCCGCGGGCACTGGCTGTGCGCCCGTGTCTATGCCGTGCTCGGACGGGGCGAGCCGGCGGTCCACCATGCGCGGCGGGCGACCGAGATCCTCGCCGCCGGCGGCGAAGGGATCGAGGACTGGGACCTCGCCGCAGCCGCCGAGGCGATGGCACGTGCGCTCGTCGTGTCCGGTGACCTGGACGGGGCGCGCGAGTGGAAGGCACGCGCCGTTGCGGCGCTCGAGGCCGTCAAGGACGCGGAGGACCGATCGGTCATCGAGCGCGACCTGGCGACGCTGCCCATCTGACCGATGCGGCGACCGCGCGCCGTTCCGGCGGTGGTCGGCGGCGGAAGCGGTCGATCGGCTCGGTTGGCGGCGCGTCCACCCGGCATGCGACCATGGCACCATGCGTGATCTGAAGCTGGGTGTTCTCCTCTGGAACCAGGCCACGGACTGGCCGTCGTACCTCGCCGCGGCACAACAGGTTGACCGCCTGGGCTATGACCATCTATGGGCCTGGGACCATCTGTACGCGATCTTCGGCGACCCCTACCAGTCGATGTTCGAGGGCTGGTCGTCGCTGGCCGCGCTGGGCACGGCCACCAGCCACACGCGGCTGGGGCTGCTGGTGGGTGCGAACACGCTGCGCAACCCGGGACTGGTCGCCAAGACCGTCACCACGCTCGACCACATCTCTGGCGGGCGGGCGATCCTGGGTCTGGGCGGCGCGTGGGCCGAGATCGAGCACACCTCCTACGGCATCGAGTTCGGCACCGGCTTCGGGCAGCGGCTCGACTGGCTGGACGAGTCGGTCGCCGCGTGTCGGTCGCTGCTGGCGGGCGAGATCGTGACCTCGGCGCCGGGCGGTCGGTACGCGTTCGATGGGCTGCGCATGGTCCCCGGGCCGGTGCAGGCCCACCTGCCGATCATGATCGGTGGCGGCGGCGAGAAGAAGACGCTGCGCACGGTCGCCCGCTATGCCGACATGTGGAACGGCATGGGCACGCCCGAGACGATGACCCGCAAGGTGGCCGTCCTCCGCCAGCACTGCGAGGACGTGGGGCGCGACCCGGCGGAGATCGAGTTCACGCTCGGCATCAAGGCCACCATCCGGGACTCTGAGGCCGAGGCGGTGAAGGTCTGGAAGGCGGCGATGGAGCACAACCAGACGCCGCTCGGCGACGTCGCCGACGACGAGACCTTCTGGAACGGGACGCCCGAGCAGCTCGCCGAGCGTCTCGCGCCGTATCTCGAGCTCGGGTTCACGACTGCGATCAGCGAGCAACCGGCGCCCTACGATAGCGAGACGCTGGAGCGGCTCGTCGGCCAGGTCAAGCCGCTGGTCGACCGGGGCTGAGCCCATCGGGATGAGCTGTCGGGAGCGTGGCCGACGATGACGTTGGGGGAGCCAGGCCGGCGCGCCGCAACCGTCGAGTTCGACCACGTCACCAAGATCTACGGTGCGTCGGCGAGCCGGAAGGGACAGGGCACGCCGGGAGCCGTCAACGATCTCTCGCTGACCGTGCCCGCCGGCAAGATCTGCATCCTGGTCGGGCCGTCGGGCTGCGGCAAGACGACCTCGCTCAAGATGGTCAATCGGCTGATCGAGCCCACCTCGGGGCGCATCCTGCTCGACGGCGTCGACGCCGCCCGGCGCGACGTCACCGAGCTGCGACGCGAGATCGGCTATGTGATCCAGCAGACGGGGCTGTTCCCGCACCAGACGATCGAGGACAACGTGGCCACCGTGCCACGGCTGCTAGGCTGGCCGAAGGCCCGGGTCAGGGAGCGGGCGGCGGAGCTGCTGAGCCTGGTCGGGCTGGATCCCGACACCTACGCGCGCCGCTACCCGGCGCAGCTCTCGGGCGGCGAGCGCCAGCGGGTGGGCGTCGCGCGCGCCCTGGCCGCCGATCCGCCGATCATGCTCATGGACGAGCCGTTCGGAGCCGTCGATCCCATCGTCCGCGAACGGCTCCAGAACGAGCTCCTGCGCATCCAGGAGCAGCTCGCCCGAACGATCCTGTTCGTGACCCACGACATCGACGAGGCGATCAAGATGGGCGATGTCGTCGCGGTGTTCCGCTCGGGCGGCATCGTGGAGCAGTTCGGGCCCCCGGCCGAGATCCTGGCCGCGCCGGCCTCGGAGTTCGTGGCCCGGTTCGTGGGCGCCGACCGCGGCCTCAAGCGCCTGTCGCTGGCTCGTGTGAACGACATCGCGCTCACATCGGCCATCACCGCGCGCGTGGGCGACGATGCGGCCGAGGCACGCCGTCGAGTCCGCGCCGATGCGTTCCAGTTCCTGCTCCTGCTCGATGCCACCGACCGCCCGATCGGCTGGATCGACCAGGACCACGTGCCGTCGGCCGGCACGTTGCGTGCGGAGCTGGTGGACTCGACATCACCCCTGCTCGACCGGCGAACGACGCTCAAGGACGCGCTCTCGATGCTCCTCGACGACCTCGTCCAGGCCGGCGTGGTGGTCGATCGCCGCGGCACGTTCCGCGGTCTGGTCACGATCGATGCGGTGATGACGATGATGCGCGAGACCGCGGTCGAGACCGAGTTCACGGTCGATGCGCCCGAGGTGGCCGATGGCGTCTCGGTCGTGACGTCCGACGACGAGGGGCCGACTGCCGGGGTCACCGGCGCCGCCGACCGGTCCGCGTGATCTCGTTCCTCCAGCGGTATGGCACGGAGCTGTATGAAGGCTTGATCGACCACGTCGTGTTGACCGGGATCGCCGTCGGGGTCGGGTTCGCGCTGGCCCTCCTGCTGACGCTGCTCATCGTCCGCTGGCGACGGCTCGAGGGACCGATCGTGGCGGTAACGGGAACGCTGTACACGATCCCGAGCCTGGCGCTGTTCGCGCTGCTGGTGCCGATCACCGGCCTCACCCTGGTCTCCGCCGAGATCGGCCTCGTCTCGTACACGCTGCTGATCCTCGTCCGCAACATGCTTGCCGGCCTGGACGGCGTGCCCGGCGACATCCTGGAGGCGGCCGATGGGATGGGCCAGACGCGCGCCCAGCGATTGGTGCGCGTCGAGCTGCCGCTGGCGATCCCGCTGATCATCGCGGGTCTGCGGATCGCGACGGTCACCACCGTTGGCCTCGTGATGGTCACCGCGGTGATCGGGGAGGGCGGCCTGGGGCAGGTGCTGCTGCGCGGGTTCAACCTCCAGCACTGGGACCTCGTCTACGGGGCCCTGGTCACGATGATCGTCCTCGCCGTCGTGGCCGACCTGCTGCTGGTGGGCCTCGGCCGCCTGCTCACGCCGTGGCAGCGGGCGGTCCGCGGCTGATGGGCGCCATCGTGGGCTGGTTCCTCGATCCGGCCAACTGGACGGGATCGGGCGGCATCCCGAACCGGACGCTCGAGCACCTGGAGCTCTCGGGGCTGGCGATCCTGATCGCGGCCCTGATCGCGATCCCCGCCGGGCTGCTCATCGGACACACCGGGCGTGGCGCGGTCCTGACGGTCGCGATCGGCAATCTCGGCCGGGCGGTGCCCTCGTACGCGATGCTGGTGGTGTTCGTGCCCATCCTCCACCTCGGGTTCACCAACGCGCTGGCGGCGCTGGTGCTGCTGGCGATCCCGCCCGTCCTCACCAATACCTACGCCGGGATGCGGGGTGTCGATCGCGAGGTGGTCGAGGCCGGGCGCGGCATGGGCATGACCGAGCTCGGCCTGCTGTGGCGGGTCGAGCTGCCGCTGGCGCTGCCGGTCGTGATCGCGGGTCTCCGGGTGGCGGCGGTGGCGGTCGTGGCCACCGCGACGCTGGCGGCGCTCGTGGGCGGAGGCGCGCTGGGCCGGTTCATCGTCGATGGCTTCGCATTGCGCGACACCCCGCAGCTGGTGGGGGGCGCGATCCTGGTCGCCCTCCTGGCCGTGATCACGGAGCGAGCGTTCTCGCTCGTCGAGCGGCTCGCGGTGTCACCCGGGCTGCGCGGCGCTCGGAGCGGCCCTGCCCCGGCGGAGCTGGCGCCGGTCAGAGCCGGGACCGCGCTCGACTGACCGGCCGGGCCGACGCCCGGCAAGCTCGCGCCCCGGAATACCTGTCACGGATGGGACACGTCCATCCGGTAGCATGCCCGGACCCGGTCATCGCGATCCACGCGGTGCGGGAAGTCTGGAAGGAGGACCCATGCGGTTTCCCCGCATTGCTGCCCTCGGGGCGGTGACGCTCGCGCTGGTTGTCGGCGCATGCTCATCGGGTGGGGGCAGCACGCCGTCGCCGACGGCACCCGAGTCAATGGCGCCCGAATCGATGGCGCCCGAGTCAATGGCACCGGAGAGCATGGCGCCGTCGATCGCGAGCGAGCTCGTCCTCGGCGGTCCACCCGAATGCCCGCAGCGACCGTTCTGCCTGGTCGGGCTCCAGGACACCTACGGCCTGCATTTCAAGGACTTCAAGGCGCTCGATGCCGGTGGCCCGCTCACGGTCGAGGCGCTCAAGAGCAACGACATCCAGGTGGGCCTGCTGTTCACCTCGGATCCGGCGATCGCCACCAACGGGTTCGTCCTGCTCCAGGACGACAAGGGCCTCCAGCTCGCTGACAACCTCGTGCCGGTCGTGAGCCAGAAGCTGCTCGACGAGCATGCCGGGATCGCCGACCTGCTCGACGGCATCATGGCCAAGCTGTCGCAGGACGCCCTCACCGGGCTCAACAAGCAGGTCACCGTCGACGGTATGTCGGCGGCCGATGCCGCCAAGGCGTGGCTGACGGACAACGGCTTCCTGCCCGGCGCGGGCGGCCCCTCGATGGGCACCGTGGTCGTCGGGTCGACCAACTTCTACGAGCAGGAGATCCTGGGCGAGCTGTTCGCGCAGACGCTCGAGGCCAACGGGTTCACCGTCGACCGCAAGTTCCAGCTCGGCAACCGCGAGATCGTGTTCCCGGCGCTGGAGAACGGCGACATCCAGATCCTCGCCGAGTACGCGGCAACGGCGCTCGAGTACGTCAACGGCGGCGCCGGCGAGGCGACGACCGATGCAACGACAACCGTCGCCAAGCTCAACGAGCACCTGGCTTCGATGGGCCTGAAGGCGCTCGATCCCGCGGCAGCCACCGACCAGAACGGGTTCGTGGTCACCCAGGACACGGCGTCCAAGTACAACCTGACCAAGCTCAGCGATCTCGCCAACCCGATGCCCTAGGGCCTCGGAGCGCGCGATACCAGAAGGCCCCGGCGAACGCCGGGGCCTTTCGATTCGGTCGGCCGCCGGATCCGATCCCTAGCTGAGCTCCAGCCAGCTGAGCAGCTCGAGGCCGGCCTGCCAGGCGGCCGGTGCGTCATGCGCGAGACGCTGATGCTCATGGTCGACCGTCGCCACGAAGGTGGGGTTCGAGCGACCAAGACGCCGACCGGGTCCGAGCCTGCCCGCCGCGTAGGCCATGAACGCGGCATACAACGCCTCGGGCGCCGTCTCCGCGATCCGCGCCTCTGCGCCCTCCTGGTAGTCGACCGGAACCATGAGCCGGGCGAAGAACGCGCCCATCTCGTCGGTCAGCGCATCCACGCCCTGCGAGTGGCCGGACCAGCGCACGATCGGGGCACGTGACGTAAACGCGGCCAGGGTCGTGTGCTCGTCCCGTCTGCCGGTGAGCAGCGTGCCACCGAAGGTCAGAAACTCGTTTGACACCGGCACCCGATCCGAGACCCGGATCCGGCCCCAGGAGAACGGCCGGCTGGCGGGGTCGTGATGCCTGGCGTCGATCGTCGCGAGCCGACAGCAACCGGCGGCGGTCGCCGCCCAGAATGTCGCCTCCTCGGGGTCGAAGTGCTCCAGCGTGGGCGTGTCGCGGAACGCCACCAGCAACCTGGGCCCGGGAACCGCACCGGGCCGGCTCCCGTCGCGCAGCTCGAACCCGAGATGCGCCAGGTCCGAGGACGCGGCGACCAGCCAGTCACCCCCCCATTCGAGATCTCCCGGCCAGGGCCGGGAGCCGGGCGCAGACGTCAACCATCGCCTCCAGTGGCTCGCGACGGGGCTTCGGGCGAGGCCGGCCCCGCGGACACCGTCCCTGTCGCCATCACCCCGATGGGTCCGGGGTCGGGCGTGCCCGTGACCGAAGTCGAATCGGTCCCGGGCGCCGGGACGGACACCGGTGTCCTGACACCATGGTCCACCCGCCGGCCATTCAACACGAGGGCCGTCGCGCCCCCAATCGACGTGAGCACCAGCGTTGTCGCGTGAACCAGGACGGCGAACGCGAGGGCCGACTCCCGATCGATCCCGACCGATGCGGCGATGGTCACGGCCGCGAGCTCGAACGTGCCAACGTACCCGGGTGCGGCCGGGATCGCGGTTGCGAGGTTCGTGCCGGCGGCCAGCAGTGCAGCCTGGCCCATCGTCGGCTCCACGCCCACGGCCTGCGCCGCGGCGGCGAACGCGAGCACGGTGCACGACCAGGAGCCGACGCTCAGCGCGACGGCACCCGCCATCGTTGGCGCGCTCGAGGCAACGCGCAACCCGTCGCGCAGGCGGGTGAGCAGGTGTCGCACCCGAGGCCAGCGGTCGAGGAAGCGCGCGACTCGGCCGGCCCCGGGAAGCCGGTGCGCGGCGATCGCCGCCGCGATGCCGATGACCAGGAGGGCCGTCACGGCGAGGGCGACCAGGACGGCGGAGGCAACGACCCCGCGCACCGACAGGACCAGGATCGCGAGCGAGGCGATCGACACGACGACCAGGGTGTCCACGACACGCTCGACCACGATCGTGCCCAGGATGGCCGCCTTGGACACGCCGGTCCGCTCGCCGAGGTCGTGGCTGCGAACCACCTCGCCCAGGCGGGCCGGAAGCACGTTGTTGGCCAGGTAGCCGACCAGCAGCGAGGCGAGCGTGGCGCGGAACGGAACCAGCGCCAGCGGCATCAGCAGCACCCGCCAGCGCACCGCCCGCATCACCACGTCCGCGCCTACGAACACGATCATCAGGGCGACCCAGCCGGGGGCGGCGCTCCGAAGCACGTCCCACGCCGCGGCCAGGTCCACGGACTGGATCACCAGCACGAGCGCGACGATCGAGATGGCCATCCCGAGGGCGGCCCGCCCCAGGCCCCGCACGCGAGGCATCGTCAGACGGTGCCCTGCTCGCGGGTGGCCACGTCGCGATTGAGCTTCGTCGACCGACGGATCCCGGTCCGGTGGAGGAGGAAGCGGGCGACCACGCGGAGCGTGGACAGCCCGTAGACCACGCTGCGCCGGAAGTTCACGGAGCTCGCCTCGTCGAAATAGCGTGTGGGCACCGCGATCTCACCGATCGGCAGCCCGCCGACGGCCACCACCTGGGCGACCAGCTCCTGGTCGAACACGAAGTCGTCGGAGTTGAGCCGGTACGGGATCGTCTCCAGCAACCTGCGGCTGTATGCGCGCAGACCCGTGTGGTACTCGGACAGGTGGAGCCCGAACGCCGCGTTCTCGAGCCCGGTCAGGAACCGGTTGGACACGTACTTCCACTTGGGCATGCCGCCCGCGATCGGATCGCCCAGGAAGCGGCTGCCGAGCACGAGGTCGGCCTCACCCGCCACGATGGGCGCAACGAGATCGGGGATGCGCGTGGCGTCGTACTGGTAGTCGGGGTGGAGCATGACCACGACGTCGGCGCCCCACTCGAGCGCCCTGTCGTAGCACGTCTTCTGGTTGCCGCCGTAGCCGCGGTTCTGGCGGTGGACGATGACCTCCAGCCCGAGCTGCCTGGCGATATCCACCGTCTCGTCGCTGGACACGTCGTCGACCAGGATCATGTGGTCGACCAGGTCGTGCGGGATGTCCGCGTAGGTCCGTTCCAGCGTTCGGGCGGCGTTGTACGCGGGCATGACGATCACGACACGCGGCTGCTCCGACATGCCCGAAGGGTAGTGCCTTCCGTCGAACCGGGACGATCCGCCCATGGTCCTGTCCCGGGCACCGCGGCTCCCGGACGTCGTGGCCACGCCCCGCCCAGCGCCGGTTGCCGGTCGTGGCCACGCCCACCCGTAGCCGGTCGCCGGTCGCAGCCACGCCCCGCCCAGCGCCGGTTGCCGGTCGTGGCCACGCCCACCCGTAGCCGGTCGCCGGCGCAGACCCGTCACGTTTCCCGGCTATCGTTCCAGCGTTCCATCTGGCACCCTGACGTCGGGCAGCCCTGCCCGCACCGGAGAGCACCATGTTCGAGCGCCTGTTCGGGGATCGCAGCGTCGATCCCGCCGTCGCCGGTCGCGTCCCGCCCGGCCAGTACCTGACCGAGAAGTTCCCGGTCCTCCACTACGGCAGCGTCCCCAGGATCGACCTGGCGACGTGGGACTTCAAGGTGTATGGCGAGGTCGACAGCCCGTTCCGTCTGACCTGGGACGAGTTCAAGGCCCTGCCTCGCAAGCAGGTCACCACCGACATCCACTGCGTCACGCGATGGTCGAAGCTGGACACGCACTGGGAGGGCGTCGCGATCCAGACCATCCTCGAGATGGCGCAGGTGCGGCCGACCGCGACCCATGTGGTGGGTCATGCCGAGCAGGGCTACACCGCCAACGTGCCGCTGTCGGTGCTCGACGACGACGATGTGCTGCTCGCCGACACGTTCGAGGGCGCTCCACTCGAGCCGGATCATGGTTATCCGCTGCGGCTGATCGTCCCCAAGCGCTATTTCTGGAAAGGTCCGAAGTGGATCCGGGGCCTGGAGTTCCTGAGCCACGACATGCTCGGCTTCTGGGAGCGCTACGGCTACCACAACGACGCCGATCCGTGGCAGGAGGAGCGCTTCGCCGAGTAGTCGGCAGGGTTCGCCGCGCCGCGCCGGCAGCATTCGACCCGGACCGGGGTCGCCGTCGCGCCGGCGGCCTCGTTTCGGATCGGTGGACTGGTCTCGCTCGGATCAGCGGACCTGCCTGGTTTCGGATCGGCGGGCGTGCGGCGCGGTGTCGGATCGGCGATTCCGGGGCTGTTGAGCCGCGAACCTGGTCCCCTACCCGCCCGGTGGGTACAACGCAGTCACGGCCCGCGGGGAGTTGATCAGGTACCCACCCGCTGCATCCAAACGGCTCGCATCGCCCCCGAACCTGAGCAGCTACCCGTCACATGGGTGCTAGCCGAGATGGCATGGCGCCATACCTGCGCCAGCACCCGCCCCATGGGTGCGTGATCAATTCGGCGGGCGCTCCGTGCGTGCGATCGAAGGCCGTTTGGCAGGCGCGATGATCAGATGCGCTCCGCATACCCACCCGGCGGGTATCTGATCAAGTGCATCGCAGCGGCACGGGCAGGGATCCTCCGGATACCTCTTGTCGGCCGCGGGCCGTGAGCCGCGGGCCGTGGAGCCGCCGGCCGTGGCCGCCGGCCGCCTCTCATCGGGCACCGACCCACGCCGTCGCCCTCGGGATTCCTCGCTATTGCATCCTGTTGCAAAAACCACGATGATCATCGGCGCGCGGAAGGGGCCCGGCGAGCGATGCCCGGCAGACATGGCTCGCTCACAGGCCCGGCGCGCGGAGGTCGATCGCACGTGCATATCCCCGACGGCTACCTGAGCCCGCTCATCTCGATCGGCATGGCGGCGATCACCGTTCCGACGTGGGCCGTGGCGACCCGCAGGGTCAAGGCGGTGCTGTCCAACCGGACCATCCCGCTGCTGGCGATCTTCTCGGCGCTGAGCTTCACGATCATGATGTTCAACGTGCCGGTGCCAGGCGGCACGACGGCTCATGGCGTGGGCGGGACGCTGGCGGCGATCGTGCTGGGGCCATGGGCGGCGGTCATCGTGGTCAGCGTCGCGCTGATCATCCAGGCCCTGTTCTTCGGCGATGGCGGCATCCTTGCGATCTTCGCCAACTGCCTGACGATGGCGGTGATCCTCCCGTTCGCGGGATACGCGGTGTACCGGCTGATCGCGGGCCGCGCGCCGATCCTGTCCTCGCGGCGCGTGTGGGCAGCGGGCATCGGCGGCTACGTCGGGATCACGCTCTCCGCCGTTGCCGTCGGCATCCTGCTCGGGATCCAGCCGATGCTGTTCTCGCAGAACGGGCACGCGCTGTACAGCCCGTACGGCCTGTCCGAGGCGATCCCGGCGATGCTGCTGTCCCACGTGCTCGGCGCATCGATCGTCGAAGGGCTGATCACCGCGCTCGGCGTCGCCTATCTCCAGCAGCGGCATCCCGAGTACCTGACCTCGTTGCGGAGCGTGTTCGCAGGCGGCGACGTCGCCGAGGGCGAGGCACCTCGCCGGCCGCTGTGGCAGACGGGCGGGGCGATCATCGGGGTCAGCGTGGTCGCGCTGTTCGGGGTCGCGATCGTCACCGGCGGCGGCGACCTCGGTCACGCGTTCGGCGCCGACTGGAGCCAGGTGGACTGGCCGAGCGTGGCTGCCATGCTGCTCGTGGTCGCGGTCATCGCCATCGTCGCCATCCCGCTTGCGTGGTTCCTGCTGCCACGCCGGATGCGCGGCCTGGGAACCGCGTTCGTCGCCGCTGCTGTGCTGGCCCCGCTCGGGCTGATCGCGCCGGGCTTCGCCTATGGCGAGGGATCGGTCGAGGACGTGCATGCGGCGTTCGGCTACGTGCCCCAGGGCCTCCGGGACCTGTCCTCGGCCTTCAGCACGCCATTCGCCGACTACACCATCCCGCTGCCGTTCTTCTCGGACGCGAACGCCGCCCTGTGGCAGCAGGCGATCGGCTATGAGATCGCGGGGATGCTGGGGATCCTGCTGCTGGGCGTGGTCGTCTACGCGATCGCGCGCCTGATCCAGCGAGGTGGCGGCAGCGGCACCGAGACAGCGGCCGCGAGCTCGAGGAGCTGATGGCCGCCAGCGCGCGCACGAAACGCAACGACCGGGTCGGCTGGCTCGAGCAGACCGTGGCCGGGATCACCGCGCTCGATCGAGCGCGCCGTGTTCACCGAGGAGCACGCACGCGCCGCGGGCTGGCTCCAGCGCGTCGATCCGCGAGCGAAGCTGGGGATGTTCCTGGCGCTCGTGCTCGCGGCCAGCCTGACCAGCTCTCCGGTCGTGCTCGCGGTGCTGTACGCGGTGGTGCTCGGGGCGGCGGCGGCCAGCCGCGTCCCGTTCGAGTTCTTCGTGCGCAGGGTGTGGCTCGGGATCCCCCTGTTCGCAGGCATCGTGGTGATCCCCGCCATCTTCTTCGTGCCCGGTCCGCGACTGTTCGAGCTCGCGCTGGGGCCGCTCACGATCGCACCGTCGATCCCCGGTCTCCAGGGCGCGGTCCTGTTCGTGGCCCGGGTCGGGGTCAGCGTCTCGCTCGCCGTGCTGCTGGTGATGACGACGCCCTGGGCGGATGTGCTCAAGAGCCTCCAGGCGATCCGCGTCCCCCAGCTGTTCATCCTGGTCCTGGCGATGACCTACCGCTACATCTTCCTGTTCCTGCACCTCACCAACGGCATGTTCGAGGCGCGCAAGAGCCGCACCGTGGCCCGCACGACGGGCGGCGAGCAACGGCGCTGGATCAGCGGGTCGATGGGCAACCTGCTCAACCGCTCCGTCAGGATGAGCAACGACGTCTACGCGGCGATGATCGCGCGCGGGTTCGGGGGCGAGATGCGCACGCTCAACACGTACCGGATGCGCCCCTCGGACTGGACGGCCCTGGCCATGGCGGTCGCCGTCGCCGTCGCGGCCGTGCTGGCCGGGAGCATCATTCGATGACGCCCGAGGACGCCGAGGCGGGGGCGGCGACCCACGCGGGTGGCGAGAACGCGGCGACCCACGCGGGTGGCGAGAACGCGGCGACCCACGCGGGTGGCGAGGCGCGCGACGTCCCGCGCGAGCCGGCGATCCCCGGGTCCGAGCCGGCGATCCCCGGGCCCGAGCCCGTGTTCGAGCTCCACGGGGTCCGCTTCGTTTACAACCGGCGGCAGGTCGCGCTGGACGGGATCGACCTGCGCATCGAGCGCGGCGAGCAGGTGGCGCTGCTGGGCGCCAACGGCTCAGGGAAGTCGACGCTGCTCAAGCTGCTCGACGGGATCGCCGGGCCGACCGACGGCACGCTGCGGGCCCTGGGCCGTGACGTGGCCGCCGTCGCGGATGGCATGGATGCGTTCCGCTTCCACCGCGAGGTGGGCCTCGTGTTCCAGGACCCCGACATCCAGCTGTTCAGCGCGACCGTTCGCGACGATGTCGCCTTCGGACCCCTCCAGCTGGGCCTGCCGACCGAGGACGTCATCGCGGCGGTCGACGAGGCGCTGCACCAGATGGAGATCAGTCACCTCGCGGACCGTGCCCCGTTCGAGCTCTCGGGCGGCGAGAAGAAGCGCGCGGCGATCGCCTCGGTCCTGTCGCTCCGCCCGGACGTGCTCCTGCTCGACGAGCCGACGGCTGCCCTCGACCCCCGCACGAAGTGGGTGCTCGTCAACCTCATCGGACGGCTCGCGCAGGGCGGCAAGACACTGATCACGGCCACCCACGAGCTGGACATCGTGCCGATCATCGCCAGCCGTGTGATCGTCCTGGGCGAGAACCGGCGGGTGCTTGCGGACGGTCCCGCGGCCGACATCCTGGCTGATCGGGCCCTGCTCATCCGGGCCAACCTCATCCACGAGCACCTGCACCAGCACGGAGGCACGGTTCACTCGCACGTGCACGATGCCGAGCACCACGTCCCCACCGATGGCGAAGGTCCGGTCGCCCCCGTTGCGGGAGACCTGGCGTGACCCGGCCCGGCGTGAGACAGACGAGCGTGACCTTGCCCGGCGTGAGAGGCCCACGCAAGGTCCGGCGCGGCGCAGTACGGCCCATCGTCGAGACCCCGGCGCCGGTCCTGCGCGCCCCCGCCGAGCCCGTCGCGTCGTTCGACGGTGTCGCCGACCTGGCCGCCGATCTGGTCGCGACCATGCATGCGGCTCGCGGCCTCGGTCTCGCGGCACCGCAGATCGGGGTCCCGTCGCGGCTGGCGGTGGTCACCGGTGAGACCGAGCCGCTCGTGCTCGTCAACCCCGAGATCATCGCGCGGCATGGGCGGCAGGTGGGCTGGGAGGCATGCCTCTCGGTCCCGAACCTGGTCGCCGAGGTGGAGCGCCCGCTCGAGATGGTGGTCGAGGCAGCCGACGTCGGTGGACACCGTCGTCGGTTGCGGGTGACGGGTCTGCTGGCCCGGGCGGTGGCCCACGAGGTCGACCACCTGGACGGCCGGCTGTACGTGGACCTCGTGCCGGCCGATGCGCTGGTCGACACACGCGAGCACCCCACCCCACCCGATCGGACCGGGCGCGCGGCTGCCGGCCGCACGAGGGCCGCCCGATGACGGCCGTGCCCGAGCTGTCCTGGGCCGACGCACGCGACGTGCTCCACGAGCGCGGCCTGCGGTGGACGCCCCAGCGCCGGCTCATCCTCGAGGTCCTCGCCTCGACCCAGGGGCACGTCACCGGTAGCGACGTGATCGAACGGTGCCGGGAGCGCGATCCCGAGATCACGCCGTCAACCGTGTATCGAACGCTCGATGTGCTCGAGGACGTCGGCTACGTGCATCACAGCCACGGCGCCGACGGGCGCGAGGAGTACCACGTGATGCCCAAGGACGTGCACGGTCATCTGCGCTGCCTCGACTGCGGTGGGGGCTGGGAGATCCCGCCCGCGGAGGCCGCGGCGCTGGTGGCCACGCTACGCCGCAACCGGGGGTTCAGCGTGGATGTCAGCCATCTCACGATCGTGGGCCGCTGCGCGCACTGCCAGGAGGCGACACACGAGGCCTGAGTGCTAGCCTCGGGTCGTGATGTCCGCCCCGATCGTGGCCCCCATCCAGGTTCCCGATTCGTTCACCGTCTGGGCCGCCAGCGACGTCCACGGCCAGCTCCGCGCGTTCGACCGCCTGCTCGCCCGGGCTGGGCTCACTGACGGGGCGGACCGCTGGCTCGCACCCGCCGGAACCGCGCTGGTCATCACGGGCGATATGGTCGACCGGGGCCCGAACACGCTGGGCCTGGTCCGACGGCTGGCCTCGCTGCGCGAGCAGGCAGCCCGGGCCGGCTCGCTGGTCGCCCTGCTCCAGGGCAATCACGAGGCGCAGGTGCTCGGCGGCCTCGGCGGAGAGCCCCACATCTTCGAGGCGCTGATGACGTTCGGTGGCGGCGCGACGCTGCTCTCGGTGGGCATGGCGCCCGGCGAATGGGCCGGGCGCCCGTCCGAGGAGCTGGCAGCGCGCGTCGAGGCGCTGGCCCCCGATCTCATCCCGACGCTGTGGTCGTTCGCGCCATACGCGCGCTGGCGCGACATCCTGCTGGTGCACGGCGGACCGGTCCCCAACCAGGAGCTCGACCAGTTCGAGCGCAGCGCCGATCGGCTGTGGATCCGACGCGAGTTCTTCGCCTCGCCGCACGTGTTCCCGGGCGCGGACCCCTGGACGCCCTACCGCCGGTCCGGCCTGGGTCGCGTCGTGTACGGCCACACGCCGGTCGAGCAGCCGTCGCTGGGGCACGAGGGCCGGGCGATCAACCTCGACACCTGGCGCGGCCAGCAGGTCACGCTCGCGCGGCTCGACCCCGAGGGCGCCCTGAGCGAGAGCGACTTCCTCCACGAGCCTGCCGAGCCGCGCGCCATCGCTGACGCGCCGGTCACGCCGGAGCAGATCCGCCAGTTCGACGCGGAGCTGCCCGCGTTCGTCGACGCGTGGGTCGCCGCACGACAGGGACGCCCCATCGACGGGTAGGGCGACCCACCAGGATCGAGCGCTCCCGTCGAAGTGGCGGCGGCACCCGGGTTCAGATCGATGCCTGGTAGGCGCGGAACGTGCGGGTCGCCCAGGCGGTCGACAGGAGCGCGAGAACCAGCAACGCGCCCACCCGAGGCAGCACGAACGACCAGTCGGGCGAGGCCATGAGCGCCTCCCGTCCCGCCTCGACCGCCCAGTTGATCGGGTTGACCATGGCCACGGTGCGGATCCAGTCGGGCGCCAGCGCCAGCGGCAGGAACGCCGCCGAGAGAAACGTCAGCGGCAGCGTCATCAGGGTGTTGATGCCGATCACCGACTCGCGCTGACGAAGGGTCAACGCCATCGCATCCGAGAACGAGGCGACCGCCGCGCCGACCAGCATGGCGCACGCGGTGAGGGCCAGGAAGCCGGGCAGCCCGCCGTCGAAATGGGCGCCCAGCGCCAGCGCCATGCCCCCGATGATCGCGGCCTGGATCAACAGCGACACCAGCTCGTAGACGGTGAGGCCCGAGATGATGGCGCTTCGGTGGATCGGGGTGACCAGCAGCCGATCGACGATCGACCGATCGAGATCCTCGATGATCGACATGCCGCTCCAGCCGCACCCGAACAGCGCGGTCATCACCAGCACCCCGGGCACCAGGTAGTCGAGATAGCTGCCACCGGATCCGAAGCCCGGGATCTCGGTCACGTTCTGGAACAGGGCGCCGAACAGGAGCAGCCAGATCACCGGCTGGACGATGGCCACCCCGACGAACCACGGCTGGCGGATGAACCAGCGCAGGTGGCGGCCCGCGACGTACGCGGTCTGGGTGATGACGGTCATCGGGAGACCTCCAGGGTGTCGGGCCGGAACGAGCGGCCGGTGTGGCGCAGGTAGACGTCGTCGAGCGAGGGCCGCGCGACCGTGACGGCGGCCACGGGGATCCCCGCACTCTCGAGCGCTGACAGGACGGCCGGCACGCGGCTGGCACCGCGATCCGCGCGCGCGGTCACGCGGGCGCCGTCGACGACCGGGCTGACGATCCCGTCGATCCGGGCGAGCACACTGGCCGCGCCGGCCGCGCCGCCGGCATCGCCCAGCTCGATGTGGATGGCATCGCCGCGCAGGTCGGCCTTCATCGCCTCGGGCGTGCCCTCGGCCACGATCCGGCCGTGATCGACGATCGCGAGCCGCCCGGCCAGCCGGTCGGCTTCCTCGAGATAGTGTGTCGTGAGCAGGATCGCCAGCCCGCCGTTCCGGGCCAGGGACTCGATCTCGACCCACAGGCGAGCCCGCGCGTCCGGGTCGAGCCCGGTCGTCGGCTCGTCGAGGAACAGCACGCTCGGCCGGTTGACGAGCCCCATCGCGACGTCGAGCTTGCGGCGCATGCCGCCGGACCAGCCGCTGACCAGGCGGTCGGCGGCATCGGCGAGGTCGAACTGCTCGAGCAGCCCGTCGATCCGGGTACGCAGCTCGCGCCCGCCGATCCCGTAGAGCCGGCCCTGGAGCCGCAGGTTCTCGCGGCCGGTCGCGTTCTGGTCGACAGCCGATTGCTGGCCCACCACGCCGATCGCGCGACGGACGCGGTCCGGGTGCCGGAGCACGTCGTGACCGGCGACGCTCGCCGTCCCGGACGTGGGGCGTGACAGCGTCGACAGGATCTTGACCGTGGTCGACTTGCCGGCGCCGTTCGGCCCCAGCAGCCCGAACACCTGGCCGGCCGGAACATCGAGGCTGACGCCGTCAAGGGCCCGGATCTCGCCGGGATAGACCTTGACCAGGTCGCGTGCCCCGATGGCCCCTGGGCCAGGTGTATGATCGCTGACGATCATCGGATCTCCTAAGTATCTTAGGTGCTAAGATATCGACAGCATGAACGATATAGCGCGGATCCGTCAAGCCGTCCGAACCAACGCCTTCGACGAGGCGCTGGCGGTCCATCTCGGGGTGAACTCCACGGACCTGCGTTGCCTGGAGCTGCTGATCGAGGAGCCCGGGATCACACCGGGCAGGCTCGCGGAGCGATCCGGGCTCACGACGGGGGCCGTCACGGGCGTGCTCGATCGGCTCGAGCACGCCGGATATGTCACGAGGCAGCCCGATCCGGCGGATCGGCGCAGCGTCACGGTCCAGCCCGTCGCGGAGCAGCTGGCGCGCGTCCGGGGGGCGCTCGCTCCCCTGGACAGCGCGATCGCGACCCTGCTGGAGGGGGTCGGCGCCGGCGAACGAGCGGCCATCGCCGGTTTCCTCGCCTCAGCCAGGGAGATCGTGACCGCGGAGACGGCTCACCTCACAGCGGGGACCCGCGGAGGGTTCGTGGGCGACACCTTCAGTGCGCCGCTCGCGGCGGCGACCCGGGGCAGGCTGCAGTTCACGTCGGGCGCACCGCGCCTGGCCTTCGACTTCGCAGCGCTGGGACCCCGTGCGCTCGCCCGGGCGGTCGTGGAGACAAGCGCCTCACGCCTGAGGTTCGCGGGCGCGGCCCCCGAGGATCAGCTCATCCGTGGGACGTTCACGGGGCCGATGCCGGACGTCCGCGCCTCCGGCGGCGTTGCCACCGTCCGCTATCGGCGAAAGGCGGCGTCGGCGTTCAGCACCCGCTCGGCACGGATCGCCCTGAGCGCCCACGTGCCGTGGGTGATCGAGCTTGTCGGCGGGATCACCGACCTCAACGGCTCGCTGGACGGGATCGCGCTCGAGCGGCTCGACATCCAGGGTGGCGCCAACCACATCGATCTCGACCTGCCGACCCCATCGGGCACCGTCGGCGTGCGCCTGACCGGTGGTGCGAGCAGGGCGAGGTTCCGACGGCCGCCGGGCGTGCCGGTCGCGCTCTCGGTGAGCGGCGGGATCTCAAGCCTTCGCTTCGACGGGCAACGCTCGCGATCGGTGGGCGGGCGCCGGCGCATCGTGGGGCAGGGCTTCGCCGATCAGCCCGACCGATTCGAGATCGAGGTCGTGGGCGGGGTCAGCGATCTCCGGATCGACGATCGATAGGCGCTCTCGAAGGGACCCGGCGCGGCGCACGATCACACGTGCCCGGGCGTCAGCCGTCCCGCCCGGTCAGCGAACGAGGATCGGGCAGGTAGGGTGCGAGCCGGAGGCGCAGCAGGGCCAGCTCCGCGTCGAGCAGCCGATCCAGGTCACGAAGCCGATCCTCCGCCGAGTCCGCCTCGAGGAGCGCCTGCTTGCGTCGCGGGCCGATCTGCACGATCCCGGTCAGGAGGAACGACAGCAGCGACGGATCCTCGGGGATGCGGAGGCTCGCGGCGACATCGGACTCGGCGTTCATCCGATCGGCACCAACCCTCTCCAGCAGCTCATCCGGACTGTCGCCGGGGGCCGGTTCGTCGGGCGCCTCGACCTCCACCTGGACGTCCAGGGGCGGTCCCGACTCCCCGTCCCGGGGCTGGAGCAGGCGCAGGTATTCGACGAACCGACGGGTGACCCGCTGCACCAGCGCCTCGGCCGTATCCACGTCACCGACCGCATCGTCGAGCTGGCGCACCTCGGCCACGAGATACGGCTCGAGCCCGGCGTGCACGGTCTCGATCGAAAAGCGACCGGCGCCCACGGTGAGCAGATCCCAGCGTCCGTCGCTGTACCGGCTGGCCTCGCGGATCTCGGCAAATGTGCCCACGCCGGCGATCGCGAGCTCGGTGGTCTGGCCGCCCCGAGGTACGACCTCGCGTCCCTCACGGATGAGCACGATCCCGAACGGCGAGTCGGTGTCGAGGCAGTAGCGGACCATCACCCGATAGCGCTCCTCGAACACATGGAGTGACAGGGCGAGACCGGGCGTCAGGACGGCGTGGAGCGGGAACAAGGGGATCCGCATCGGCGCGCAGGAAGGGTACGCCGTCACCGCACGCTACGCCGCGCCAGCGGCCGGGCATGGGTCGGCTTCGGGCTTCCGGCGTCGCGCGACGAGGGACCGGGGTCGTCAGGCGCCGGCCGGCGAGGACCCGAGCTGTGGCGCGGGGACGACCCGGGGCCGAGATCCCGTGCCGGGCACGGCCCGGACGGCGTAGGTGGCCTCGAACCGCTGGCTCGTCATCGGCGGCGCGAACAGGAAACCCTGACCGAGCCCGCAGCCGAGGCGTCGCAGCGCGTCGAGCTGCGATGGCCGCTCGATCCCCTCGGCCACGGTCTCGAGACCGAGCGTCTCGCCCATTCGGATCACGACCTCGGCGAGGCTGCGCTGGTCGTCCCGATCCAGCTGGTCGGTGAACTCGCGGTCGATCTTGAGGATGTCGACCGGGAGCCGCCCGAGGTAGTTCAGCGAGGAGTAGCCCATCCCGAAATCATCGATCGCTACCTTGGCCCCCCGCTCGCGCAACCGGGCCAGGTTCTCCAGGGCACGTTCGGTGTCGCCCAGCAGCGCGCTTTCGGTCACCTCGAGGACCAGGGCATCGAGCGGCAGGTCCGCGCCCGCGGCCGCGTCCTCGATCGTCGCGGCCAGGCCGGGATCGTCCAGCTGTCGGGCTGACAGGTTGACGTTGAGCGTCAGCGCCGGATCGAGCATGCGCCGCCACGAGGCGATCTGGCGGCAGGCACGCCGGACGATCCACTCCCCGATCTCCTGCATCTGACCGGTCGCCTCGGCGACCGGGATGAACCGATCGGGTCCGATGAGCCCGCGTGTCGGATGCCACCAGCGGGCGAGGGCCTCGGCGCCGACGACCTGGCCGGTCGAGAGGTCGATCAGGGGTTGGTACTCGATGCCCATCTCGTCGCGCCGGAGGCAGCCGCGGAGGTCCGCCTCGAGCTGCATGCGATCGACCACCGCATCGCGCATGCCGGGCGCGTACAGCACCACCCGGCCCTTGCCCATGCCCTTCGCGTTGTACATCGCAATGTCCGCGTCGGCCAGCACACCGGCGGCCGTCACCTCCGCCTCGGCGACCTCCACGACGCCGATGCTCGCCCGCGTGCCCACCTGCTGCGCCTCGATGTCGAGCGGCTCCTCGATCGCCCCCAGCAACCTGGCAGCTGTTCGGGCAGCGTCGGGAGCGGGCACCCCGGTCAGCAGGATCGCGAACTCGTCGCCGCCCAGGCGCGCGGCCAGATCGCCATCGCGAAGATGGCCGCGAAGGCGACCCGCGACGATGCCCAGCAGCTGGTCGCCGGCGGCGTGGCCCAGGGAGTCGTTCACGCCCTTGAAATCGTCCAGATCGAGATACAGCACGCTCAGCGGTCGGGCGGGAGCCTTGAGGGCGGCGTCCAGCGCCTCCAGGAACTGGCGCCGGTTGGGCAACCCCGTGAGCGGATCGTGGAGAGCCCGGAAGCTGAGCTCATGCTCCAACCGGCGTCGGGTGGCGATGTCCCGGTCGAGCGTGTCCACGACCGTCGACAGGCGTACCAGGACCAGCAGCGAAAGCACGCCCGAGCCCGCGGCCAGCACCGGCACGTCCTGTGTCCATTGCAGGTCGACCAGCAGGACCAGGATGGGGCCGGTCAGCATCGCGAGCGCAAGCAGGCCCAGCCGGAGGCGGCTCAGCCATGCGACCGGCACCGGATGCGGGGCGGCAACCTCGCGCATGGAGGAGTGGAGCGCGGCCAGACCGAGGGCGACGTACGAGGCCAGCCACAGCAGGTCGAGCGGGCCGCCGTCCACGTACGCATCGAGCGCGGCGACGTGCGCGTAGACCACGTCCGCCACGAACATCGCGAGCACACCCGCCACCAGGAACACGAACGACTGCGTGCGTGCCCCCGGCGTCGCCAGCAGCCCGATCACGACCCCGAACGCCAGCAGGTCGCCGATGGGATAGGCCATCGAGACCGCCAGCGACAGAGCGTCGTAGTCGCCCTCCATCGCCGGGCGGACGAGCACGATCCAGCCGGCCAGGGACACGGCCGTGGCCAGGATCGCCGCGTCGAGCAAGCCGGTCCGGTCGCCGCCTCGGATCCGGATCCTGACGCACAGGAGGAATGCCCCGATCAGCAGCGGGTAGCCGGCCAGGTACGCCACGTCGGCGATGGACGGGAACGGGCTCTCGCCCATCTGGTCCAGGACGACCCAGATGACGTCGCCGATCACGAACATGAGCTGTGACAGCGCCAGCAGCACCCACGGCATGGGTCGGGCCGGGCGGTGGATCCGGATGCCCGCGAAGATCGCCACGACCGATGCCAGGGCGATGAGCTCGTAGAGGACCTGCTGCGGGAGCGATCCCCAGGGCATCGCGTAGTGCACCCCGATCGCGAGCGCGCCGCCAATGGCGAAGATGAGCATCGGACGCTCGTTCCGCAACCCCGACGGGACGATCTGGTGCCAGGCCGGCACTCGTGCACCTCGCTGTGGGCGCCACAGGGCCATGGCGCCGATCCTGCTCAGCCTGCGGTCGCCACCACCGACCGTCGATGGCCCAACCGTCCTCCGGTCCTATCCGGAACGTACCGGTCTGCCTCCGGGATCACCCCGAGGCCGCCGGGCCAGGGGTTACCGATCCGGACCAGCGCGGCCTCGAGGGAGCGAACAGGTCGCGCGTGGGATCGTGCGCGATCTGCCGGGGGAGAAGGCCGCGAGGGATCGCGCCCGGGCTGCCGGACACAGCAACGCCGCCGGGTGCCCCGGCGGCGTTGGAACGGCTTGGTGGGAGGTCGGTCAGTGGCTGCAGGAGCGGGCCTGGCCGCTGTCGTCCTGGGTCCGGAAGCTCGAGCCGCAGCCGCAGGCGGCGACCGCGTTCGGATTGTTGACGGTGAACCCGGCCCCCATCAGCGTGTCCACGTAGTCGATCTCGCTACCCTGGATCAGGCCGACGCTGTTGGTGTCGATGTAGACCCGTACGCCGTTGGCGCTCAGGACGTTGTCATCCGCGGTGGGCTGGTCTTCGAGCATCATGCCGTAGCGATACCCGGAGCAACCACCCGAGTACACGTAGACGCGGAGCCCGATGTCGGGGCTCGTCTCTTCCTTCGTCAGCTCGCGCAGCTTGGTGGCGGCCGCGTCGGTCAGCGAGACGACCGTCGACTGGGCGTCGATCATGTCCTGAGGTCTCCTTGGACTGTGGATCGCGGGCCGGATGGCCCGCAGGTCACCCCGATCGTACGCACGTCAACGGGTTTCGTCCAGCACCCCGCACCTGCTACCCGTCGAGGCGCTCCACGATCGTCGCGATCCCCTGACCCACACCGATGCACATCGTGGCCAGCCCGTACCGGCCACCGGTTCGGGACAGCTCGTGGACGAGCATCGTCATCAGGCGGGCGCCAGAGGCACCGAGCGGGTGGCCGAGCGCGATCGCGCCACCATTGGGATTGACCCGGGCGGGATCCAGCCCGAGCTCGTCCATGCACGCCACCGACTGGCTCGCGAACGCCTCGTTGATCTCCACGAGATCGAGGTCGTCCACCCCGAGGTCCGCGCGCTCCAGGACCTTGCGCACAGCCGGCACGGGGCCGATCCCCATCACGTCCGGGTGCACGCCGGCCACCGCGGTGGCCAGGACGCGCGCCATCGGCCGCATGCCCATCGCCCGCGCCCGGTCAGCCGCGACAACCAGCAGCGCGGCCGCGCCGTCGTTGATCCCCGAGCTGTTGCCGGCGGTCACGGTGCCGTCCCGGCGGAACGCCGGGCGCAGCCCGGCCAGCGCCTCCGCCGAGGTGTCGGGCCGCGGATGCTCGTCACGCTCCACCACCGTCACGGCGCCCTTGCGCCCGGTCACGGCCACCGGCACCAGCTGCGAGGCGAACCGCCCGGCCTCGATCGCCGCCGCCGCGCGGCGCTGGCTCTCGAGCGCGAACGCGTCCTGGCGCTCTCTCGACACCGTCCATCGCTCGGCCACGACCTCCGCCGTCTCGCCCAGCGAGATCGGCGGGTACGTGCGCTGCATCTCCGGGTTCACGAACCGCCACCCGAGCGTCGAATCCTCGATCGTGCGCGCACCGCGCTCGAACGCCGCAGCCGGCTTGAGCATCACCAGTGGCGAGCGGGTCATCGACTCCACGCCGCCCGCGATGAACACGTCACCGTCGTCGGACGCGATCGCGTGCGCGGCGCTGTTGATCGCCTGGAGCCCCGATCCGCACAGGCGGTTCACGGTCTGGCCGGCGACCTCGACCGGGAGCCCCGCCAGCAGGCCCGCCATGCGGGCGACGTTGCGGTTGTCCTCACCGGCCTGGTTCGCGCAGCCGAGCACCACATCCTCGATGGCGCTCGGGTCGACCCCGGTGCGCTCGAGGATCGCGCGGATCACGATCGCGGCCAGGTCGTCGGGGCGAATCGATGCGAGGGCGCCGCCGTGGCGCCCGATCGGGGTCCGCACGGCGTCGACGATCCAGGCCTCGCGCAGCGGCCGGTGCAGGTCTCTGGGCATGTGCTGATTGTGGCACCGGACCGACGGTCGCCGAAGGGTCCGCGCGAACCCTCGTCAGCGACCGCGCCAGACGGGCTTCCGCTTCTCGAGGAAGGCCGCCATCCCCTCCGCCTGATCGGCCGTTCCAAACAGGCCCTCGAACAGGTCCCGCTCGTACCGGATTCCGCCGGCGAGCGGCAGCTCGGCGGCGGCGTTGATCGCCGCCTTCGCCGCCCGGACCGCCTCGACCGGCATCCGTGCGATCCGGCCGGCCAGCTCGAGCGACCGGGCGACCACGTCCGCCGCGGGTACCACCGCGGTGACCAGGCCCAGCCGCGTCGCCTCCTCGGCGTCGATCCGCCGCCCCGTGAGGATCAGCTCCATCGCGCGGGCACGACCGGCCGCGCGGGCCAGCCGTTGGGTCCCGCCCGCGCCGGGCATCACGCCGATCGCCAGCTCGGGCTGGCCCAGCTGGAGATCATCACCCGCGACCAGCATGTCACACGCCATCGCGAGCTCCGCCCCACCACCCAGCGCGAACCCGCGCACCGCCGCGATCGTGGGCGTTCGCAGCCGGGCGACGCGATCGATCGCGGCGAACGGATCGTCCGCGTGGAGCGACTTGCTGGTCGAGGCCGCCAGCTCGTTGATGTCGGCGCCCGCGGCGAAGGCCCGCTCGCCCGCGCCGGTGATCACGATCGCCCGGCAGCTCGCGTCGTCGTCGAGCCGGGCGAGCGCCTCGTCGAGCTCCGCGAGGAGCGGGAACGAGAGCGCGTTGAGCGCCTCGGGCCGATCCAGCGTGACGAGCGCGACGCCCTCGCGAGCGGGGTCGCCGGCCGGGAGGCTGACCTGGATCAGCGGCCGGACGTCCGCATCGGCGCCTGCCGTGCGTTTCATCGTGACGCCTCCTTCAGCCAGTCGGTGTCCGGGTCCGCGGGCCGGGCGGCCTCGCCGCGTGACGAGGTCCAGCGGTGCGTCGCCGCGGGCACAGACGCGTGGGGTCGATGCTCGGCGGGTGCGCTGGATGCACGCCGGGCGGCAAGCGCCTCCGTCGAGCGGTAGAACCCGGCGAGCGCCTCGTTGAACAGGGCGGGCCGGCGGACCATCACCTCGTGGCCGCAGTCCGGAGCGACGAACAGGCGGCTGTCGGGCAGCTGGCGGCGCAGCGCCCAGGCCTGGCCAACCGGCACGAACGGATCGCGGTCGCCGACGACGACCAGCGTGGGTGGATCCACCCGAACCAGGTCCGATGGGGTGTGGAGAGCCTGCGAGGTGACGTCGGCCGCGATCGCCGGCAGCAGCCGGCGCCACGCGCCGGCGCCCTGAACGAGGCCGTGTCGCCGCTCGAGCTCGGCGGCCCAGGCCGCGTCGTGGCGATCGATCCGCTCGGGATCGAACAGCCGCCGGGCGACGGACGCCCGGGGCTCCCGCGCGGCGCTGATGCCCGCCAGCACCAGGGTCCGCAGCCGTTCCGGGTGACGCACCGCGAAGCCGAGCGCGGTCGCCGCGCCCATCGAGAAGCCGAGCAGATGGAAGGTGGTGAGACCGAGCCCGTCGGCAAATGCCTCGAGGTCGTCCACCAGCCACTCGTAGCGGAACCCGTCCGCGGCATCCCAGCGCGTCGAGGCGTGACCCCGCGCGTCGGGGACGAGACACCGGAACCCCTGCCTGAACAGGGGGAGCTGCGCGGCGAAGTCCTCGCGCCCCGAGGAGCTCGCCCCGTGGAGCATGATCAGCGGCGGCCCGGCCCCTTCGGACAGGTAGCCGATCTCGAGACCATTGGCCGACAGCCGGCTCAGCGGGACGCGGTCCATCGCTCAGCCCGCAGGCGATTCGGGCTTGCCTGCGACGACCGTCGACATCGCTCGCTCGATCCGCAGGTAGCGGCGGCGCAGGTAGAGCAGCGGCGGGGCGTCCGGGTCGGCCAGCTCGGTCGCCTCCACCAGCCCGACGTACAGCAGGTGGTCACCGACCGCGAACCGCTCGCTCACGCTGCACTCGATCGCGGCGATCGCGCCGTCCAGAAGCGGCACGCCGGTCTCCCCTCGGTGCCAGCCTGCGCCGCAGAAGGCCGAGCGTCCCGGCGTGACCGCGGCGCCGGCGAAGCAATCGGCCAGCTGCTGCTGATGCTCGGTCAGGATGTTCACCGCGTAGCGCCCGGACGCCTCGATCGCAGGCACGATGAACCGGCGCTGGTCGAGTGCGATCATCACCATGGGCGGCTCGAGGCTCACCGATGCCAGCGCGTTGACCGTGATCCCCTGCGGCTGGTCACCGTCGAGCGCCGTCACGACCGTGACGCCGGTGGCGAAGTGTCCGATCGTGGTGCGGAAGTCCGTCGTCGAGACGCGCGTCGCGCGACCCCTGATCCCATCCGGTGTATCGGTCGATGCGCCCATGGCGCCCAGCATACGTGGGCACCATGGCGAGCGCGTATTCGGCCCCCGGCGCGCGCTGTGTCGTGCGGCCTGGCCCGTCGCCCGGTCAGCGTGTCGCGGGCGTTGCTCGCTCGGCGGGCGTCGCTCGCTCGACGGACGATCGGACCCGTCCAACAGAGCCCTTCGGCTTCCGCCTCGACCGGCCGCGTATCTCCACGACCTGGTTCCGCTTCCATGACCGCGCGCTGCAGCGTGACCTCGAACCGCGCCCCGACCGCCCCGGCGCGACAGACCACGTCGCCGCCCATCGCGCGCGCCAGGCCACGGGCGACGTTGAGCCCGAGGCCAGAGCCCCCGACGCCGTGGGTGCCGGATCCACGCACGAACCGCCGGAAGATGCGCCGTCGCTCTGCCACCGGGACACCCGGTCCCTGATCCTCGATCGCCACCCGGACCCACGGGCAGTCGGCCGGGTCCGCAGCGCCGGAAAGGGACAGCTCGACGTTGATCGGGCGCGAACCTGCGTATCGGATCGCGTTGTCGACGATCACCCACAGGATCTGCTCGGTTGACGCCCCGTCCGCGAACGCCAGCTCGCCGCCGGTGTGATCGACGATGGAGACCAGATGGTCGACGTCGAGCTCCGCGGCGACGCGGCGAACGAGCGACACCAGCGGGAGCGGCGCGCCGTCCAGCTCCAGCATGCCGGTCTCGATCCGGCTCAGGATCAGCACCTGGTTGACGAGCCGGGTCAGGCGGCGCTCCTCGATCTGGATGGCTGCGGCTCGCGTCCTGGAGAACTCGGCGGTGTCGGGATCGTCGACCAGGTCCGACGCGGCGAGCTCGATGGTGGCAAGCGGTGCGAGCAGGTTGTGGCTGATCCCACGCAGGAACTCGCGCTGGAGGCGGTTGCGTCGATCGAGCCGCTCCGCCCGCCCGACGGCGACGCGATACTGCTCGGCGTCGCGGATGACCGTCCCGGCGAGCAGGGCCATGACATCGAACCCGGCCTGGTCGCCGTCGGTCCATTCACGGTCCAGCGCCAGCCCGGCCTCGAGCCGGTTGTGGTCAGGATCGAGGCCCATCGGCGCCTCAATCACCCGCTCTCGCGACGGATCCCCCGACCGGCCGGGGCCCTCGCCGACCAGCTCGTCCATCTCGGTCCCGCCACGAACCGCCGCGGCGACGATGCCCCCGTCCGACGATGTGATCTGACACCAGGTGGTACCCAGGATGTCGTTGGCGGCCGAGGCCAGGACCTGGGCCGCTTCCGCGGGTGTCGCCGAGGCGGGCACCGTGGCCGCCGCGGACAGACATCGCCGGAGCGTCGTCTCGCGCCGGTCGAGCGTCTCGACCAGCCGGTCCAGCCCGGCTGCGAGCCGGGCGATGTCGTCGTCGCCCGGGACCGTGCCCCTTGGGGCCACGCGACCATCGGCGATCGCGGCCAGACCGTCGTGAATGACCGCCAGTCGTCGGCTGAGCGCCCGTGCCAGCACGAGCCCGAGCAGGCCGGCCATGACCACGGTCGCGCCGAGCAGGCCCAGGACCAGCATCGGCAGCCCCCCGGCGGTCACCTGCAGCCCCGACACGCGTGTGGCCAGGACGACCGAGCCACCTGACGGCGGCTCGCCCATCGGCCGCAGGCTGGTCACGAGATCCCCGACGCGCAGGACGCGCCGGTCCGCCGATCCGACCCCGCCGAGGATCGCGGCATCCGTCGTCGTCGGATCCGTCGACACGGAGACCTCGCCGTGGTCATCGAGCAGCGCCGTCTCGAACCCCGTGATCTGGCGGATGTCGGCGGCGAAGCGGGCGTCCAGCCGTCGGGCAAGGAGGATTCGCCCAACCTCCGTCCCGGGCTCGTTGACCGCGTCGACCGGAAGATCGTCGATCAGATACAGGCCTCCGTCGATCGCGATCACCCGCGGGGTCGCTCCGCCGGTCCCGATGATCGACTCGAGTGCTGCCGTGACCGCCGATCCACCGGCACTCACGCTCGCGCTCGGCGTCTCGACGACGCCGGCCGCCACGGAGCCACGCTCGACGAGGAACTCGAGCACGTCCGTGCGGATCGATCCCAGGTCCGAGTTGGCGGTCATCGTCGCGAACGCGGTCCATTCGGCGTAGCTGCGCGTCAGGGCCTCGAGATCCCGTGCAGCCTGCTCGACGATCCCGTCCGTGGCGCCGAGCGCACGCTCGGTGCGTTCGACGGCGTCCTGCGCCAGCGCACGCTCGACCTGGGAGAAGACCAGCAGGCCGAGGACCAGCACCGGCAACGCCGCGGCGGCGATCAGGACGACGATCGTCAGCTGATTGAAGGCCAGCCTCCCGGCCTGCCGGGGCGATTGGCCTCGCTCTGTCATCCGGGTGCGCTCAGGGTCTCAGCGCCGAGCCGGTAGCCGCCGCGACGTTCGGTATGGAGATAGCGCGGCCTGCCGGGATCAGGCTCGAGCTTCTGACGCAGCCTGCGCACCGTCACCCAGACGTACACGGGATCGGCGCCGTCCGCGCCCGGCCACACACGGGCGAGCAGGCGCTCCGTGCTGACCGGCTTGCCATTGGCGGCAGCCAGCGTGGCCAGCAAACGTGTCTCGGTCGGCGTCAGGTGCACCGGCCGGCCGTCAACGACGGCCTCACGCCGCCGGAGCACGAGCCGCAGCCCCGGCCCGACGTCGATCTCCTGGACCGGGAGCCTGTCCTGAAGGCGGAGCAGCACCCGATCGATGCGCGCCCGCAGCTCGGAGTAGTGGAACGGCTTCGTGAGGTAGTCCTCGGCGAAGCGCTGCAGGAGCACGGTCTTGGAGGACACCTCCGAGACCGCAGACAGCACCACGATCGGAAGATCGGCCCGCTTCTTGATCTCGTCCGCGACCTGCTCGCCGGACATGTCCGGCAGCATGAGGTCGAGCACGGTCAGGTCCGGCCACTGCTCGTCGACGGCGGCGATCGCCTCCGCGCCGGTCGTGGCGACCCTGACCTGGAACCCGTCACGACGCAGGCGATCCGCGAGAAAGCCGATCAGCCTGATGTCGTCATCCGCCAGCAGGATCTCGAACGGGGGGCTCACGGTCGAGTCACCACGGACATGCCCTCGTCGACAGCTCGACCGGACGGGTCGGCGTCGCGGTCCCGAGGAACGGCGTTGCCATCAGCCAGACGCATCACTCTTCCCGTTGTCCTTCCCGTTGCCGTGGGTTTCGGTTGGCGATGGCGTCGCAGTGGCCGCCGGCAAGGGAGTCGGCGTCGGCTTGGAGCTCTTGGCGTTGCCGTTGCTGTTCCCATTCCCGTTGCCATTCCCATTCCCGTTGCCATTCCCATTCCCGTTGCCGTTGCCGTGGGTTTGGGTTGGCGATGGCGTGGCGGTGGTCGCCGGTGTCGGGTTGGTGCCCTTGCCGTTGCCGTTGCCGTTGCCGTTGCCGTTGCCGTTCCCGTTGCCGTTCCGTTCCGTTGCCGTTGCCGTTCCCCGCCCCGCCGTTGCCGTTCCCGTTCCCGTTCCCGTGGCCGTTGTTCCCGTTGCCGTTGTTCCCGTTGCCATTGCCATTGGCCTGGCCGGGAGGTGTGCCGAATGGGTTCCCGCCCGGCCGCGTCGCTGGTTCGGGGGTTGCCGAGATCCCGTTCGTCTGAGCGGCGGTGGGCGTGTCGGTGCCACCCGCCGGGATCGGGGTGACGATCGGAAGGTCCGTCGCATCGGCTTCGCTGGGCTCACCGAGGCGGACCAGGATCGACGTCGGCGGGCCCTCGCTGGAAACGATCACCCACAGCACGCGATCGCCCTTCCGGTACCCGCTCCAACCCTCACGAGTCCCAAGGCGCTTGAAGCCGTCCGCTACGAGCTGCGCGTCGTAGGCAGCGATCGCGGTCGCGGGAGAATCGTGGGACTCGAAGGCCACGAACGGGTGACCGTCATCGAGACCGGGGGCATCGGCCCCGATCGTCACCGAAGCCGCGGACGGGGCGGGGATCGCCATCAGCTCCGGCGCCGGCGTCGGCGTCGGCGTCGCGCCACAGCCGGCCAGAAGCACCAATGCCAGGCAGGTGGCAACCACCGGACCGCCGGTCGTCGCAACCCGCCGCATCGCTTCCTTCATCGGACCCCAAACACGTGGCCGTCGGCCAGGGGGCCAATGTGGAAACGCGCGCGACCGCACGCATGACGGACCAGCCGGCATGCTCGCCGGCCGTGCCGGGATCGCCATGGCCCCCGGGCTGGCGTTCCCGGGAGCGAGTGTAGAGCGCCTGCCCGTAATTCGTCATAGCCCAGATGGGCTATCCGGCCGCCGCATATGCCACCAGAGCCCTCCGTTCCGCCACGCCGGTCGACCGGGGGTGGACAAGCGTTGGCCGGACGCACCGCCACAGGCCTGAACGCACCGGGGACGCATGGTCCCTATGGTCTTTGTTAGGGAGCTGTCGCTAGGTTCGCGTGGTCGACAACCGCAGCTGGTGAGACCGGCCGGTCATGCCTCGCAGCCTCCGCGCGTGCTCGCGTCGCCGCATCCCAACCCTCCGGGGCGGATCACGCACGGGCATGCGCGGCCAGTCGATCGTGGAGTTCGCGCTGACCTTCCCGATCTTTCTCACGATGACCCTTGGGATCATCGAGTTCGCGTTCGTGTTCAACGCCGTGCTGGCCGTCAACTACGCGAGCCGCAACGCCGCGCTGCTCGCGGCCGAGGGTGGATCCGATGCCGGGACGGACTGCATCGTGCTCCAGTCGATCGACGACGAGCTCACCGCCCCAACGGATCAGGCACGCGTCGGCGAGGTCGAGATCTACCGATCCAACGAGAACGGCGCGATGCTCGGCAGTCCGACGGTCTACGAACGGGGCGGCAGCACCACCTGTACCTATGCGGGCGGACTCACGGTCAGCGTCCCGTACACGCAGACGGCCAACGGCTACCCGGAGGCATCGCGCTGCAACATCCTGGCCGGGTGCGGGAGTGGGCACCCGATCGACACGGTCGGCGTGAGGATCACGTACACGCACCATTACGTGACGCCGCTGGGTGGAGCGTCCGGCGCAACCCTCACGTTCGATCGATCCAACGCGACCCGCATGGAACCGGTCCTGTGAAGCTCGGGGCCGGTCCTGTGAACCCCGGGAACGCGCGTCAACGGGGACAGTCCGTCGTCGAGCTGGCGCTGATCGTCCCCGTGTTCATGCTGCTGCTGCTCGGCCTGCTCGAGTTCGGCCTGGCGTTCGATCACACCATCACGGTGAGCTACGCGACGCGTGAGGGTGCCCGCACGGGCAGCGCGCTCGTCGACGGCGGCAGCGCCGGTTGCTCCACGGTCGACCCGCGCATCGTCGCCGCCGTCCAGCGCGTCCTGACCTCACCCGGCTCGCAGGTCGCGATCTCGCGCGTCTCGGAGATCAGGATCTACCGGGCCACCAGCAGCGGCACCGAGAGCGCCGGCAAGGTCAACATCTGGCGCTACGACCCGACACACGGACCGACGGTCGATGGCGAGCAGCTGGACTTCTCGGTCACGAGCGAGGGCTGGCCGGCCTGCAGCCGGACCGCCAGCCCGCCGGACTCCATCGGCGTCAGCCTCCACTACCAGTACGTGTTCTCCACACCGCTCGGGCTGATCATGTCAATGGTGGGTGGCAGCGGACCCGCCGGTCTCGACATCACCGACCGAACGGTGATGGCCATGAACCCGACCCGATGAGCAGGATCATTGGGCACCGCGCCCTCGCCCCGCAGTGACCCGCGCCCGAGACGCGACCGAGGCCAGGTGGTCGTCATCTTTGCGATGTCAATCGTGATGTTCACGCTGATGTGCGCGGTGGTGGTCGACATCGCCTGGTACTGGACCAACAACCTGCGCATGCAGCGCGCGGCCGATGCCGCCGCGTTGGCAGGCGTGGTCTGGCTGCCCGGCGATCCCGGCCACGCGTTTACGACAGCCGGGCGAGGCGCGCAAGAATGGCTACACGGATGGGGTCAGCGGGATCACCGTCACGCCACTCCAGGATCCCACCAATCGCGACGGCTCAAGGTACTCATCGCAGGTCCTGTCGGCCTGTTCTTCGCCCGCGTCGCCGGCATCGACTCGTTCCCGGCGAAACGCACCGCCAAGGCGGAGTTCGTGCTGCCCGTCCCGATGGGCAGCCCTGAGAACTACTACGGCGTCGGCTACTACGTGAAGGCGGAGACGACGACCACGACGCATACGACCAGCCATCACGGCGACACCGGGTTCGACGCCCCCACATCGGCACCGCCCGGCGGTCAATGGGGACATACGGGCGGCGGAACCATCACGTCGGCCGTGCAGTCAAACAACAACGTGTACGCGACGGCCAATGGCGATCGCCTGCAACAGGCGTGGTCGGCGTTCGGCCTCCTGTCGGGGGGGTCGCGGATCCCGGATCCGATAGGCGACCAGACGCTATCGATCACGGGCCTGGAGGTTGCGCTCACCGACAGCTGGGTGACGGATCGGAACTGCCATGACGCCAGCATCGAGGCACAGGTGTCGTGGGACGGCGGGGTCAGCTGGTCCGACTCGGTGACGACGCCGAACCTGCGTCGGAGGAGTAATGACGACTACACCCTCGGGTCTGCCAGCAGCACGGCGGACTGGGGCTCGCACGCCTGGACACGTGATGACTTCGGGGACGGGCGATTCCTCGTCCGGCTGACCAGCCACAGCTCCTGTGGCTCGTCGTCGGTGCTCGAGGTCGACGCCCTCTCCGTGCGAGTCAGCTATGACCTCCTGACCACCACCACCACCACGACCACCAATCTCATACAGGATGCGCCGGTCCCGCCACCGCCTGGCCAGCCGGCGATCTCCCATCCGCAGAAGTTCTGGGGTGCGATGCAAAGCCAAGGTGCGCCGAGCATCCAGGGCGACGCCTACATGACCAGGTACGAAACGCGGCATCGCGGCGGCGGGGGGGCCACGCTCAACGTGCCGAACGGCACCGATCCGGATGCCTACTACGATCCAAACGGCTTCTACGACTACGGGGTCGAGATCCCTGCCGGTGGCGGAGGGGTCGTATGGATCTTCGATCCCGGCTTCTGCGACGCCACGACCGAGGCCGGTACCGGAGAGAACTGGACCGTCAACAGGTCAACTGACAACAATCCCAATGGCAACCCGACGCGTGAACCGGTGAGCGCGTTCTACGACCTCCTCGATACGCGCGGCACGCTCCTCGATGAATCCGACGACATCCTGGTTGCCTCGACGGGCAACGACTTCAGGCATGTTGACGGCGAGGATCATGTGATCTACGACCTCCTCGGCGAGCCGACGCACGAGCCCGACTGCTCGACGGAGCCCGGTCACTTCGGGTGGGTGCAGCTCGCCACGGGCCTGGCTGCCGGGACCTACCGGGTCCACACCTACTCCACGGACTTCAGCGCACCCGACGATCAGAACAACACGACCGCGCTCAATGCCTTCGCGCTCTACGCAGCGTCCGCATCCGGGACGCCTCGGATCTACGGGATCGGCGCGATGGAAGCATACGTGCGGCTGCCGGGTGGCGGTGCGTCGGAGTTCTACCTGGCCCAGATCGATGCCGTGCACGCAGGCAAGACGATGGTGATCAACCTGTGGGACCCGGGGGACACAGGCAATCTCTCGGCGTCGCTCTCGATCCTCCACCCAACAGGGACCGGATTCACCCAGACCCGGTTCAACTACCACGCCACCCCCGGAACGTCCAACCCTGGTCAATCGGACTGCTCGGGCCGCTCCGGCACCAACGTCGTATCCGTGACGACCAATACCGGAGGCACCAGTCTCTTCAATGGTTGCTGGCTGACGATCGAGGTCGCTCTCCCGACCAACTACGACGCGCCCATCGACCCCGTCTCCGGGGAGCGAGGATGGTGGAAGATCAAGTACGCGATGGGGGGCAGCACCAATGAATTCTCGACCGATCTGACGACCTGGACCGTATCCATCCGCGGCAATCCCGTGCATCTGGTGGTGCCATGAGCCAGCGTCCCGACGCCGGCGTCGAGCGCCTCCACCCGACGGAGTCCGAGCACCCTGTCACGCCAGGCACCACCTTCGTCGTGGTCCTCACGGTGATCGTCGTTGCGTTCGCGGCGGCGATTGCCATCTGGATGTACTGGCTGGCAGGGGCGATCACCACATAAGGGGCGGGTGGCGATGCCGGGGGTATAGCCGCCCGCCCCCTGTTCTGGATGGCCCGAGCTCGCGCCTGGGGCTCGGGCCATCCGGCCCGTTCCCTCGCGATCCACGCCGCCGTACCATCCGACCATGGACACCAACACCGCCGCCAGCGCGGCCACCCGCATCGAGCGGGATTCCATGGGTGAGATGGAGGTCCCCGCCGACGCCCTGTACGGCGCCTCCACCCAGCGCGCCGTCCTCAACTTCCCGATCTCGGGCCAGCGCATGCCCAGACGCTTCCTGCGGGCCCTGGCGCTGGTCAAGCTCGCTGCCGCCGAGACGAACGCCGGGCTCGGCCTGCTCGACCCCGCCAAGGCCAAGGCGATCGCGGCAGCCGCCACCGAGGTTGCCCGTGGCGAGCACGACGAGCAGTTCCCCATCGACGTCTACCAGACCGGCTCGGGGACATCGACCAACACCAACATGAACGAGGTGATCTCGCACCTCGCATCGGCTCGCCTGGACGGCGCCCGGGTTCATCCCAACGACGACGTCAACAAGTGTCAGAGCTCGAACGACACGATCCCGACCGCGTTGCAGCTGTCGGGCGCGATGGCGATCGAGGAGGAGCTCATCCCCGCGCTGATCGATCTGCAGGAGGCGCTGGCCGCCAAGGCGGACGCGTTCTGGGGAGTCGTCAAGACCGGCCGAACGCACCTCCAGGATGCGACACCGATCCGCCTCGGCCAGGAGTTCGCTGGCTACGCGGGCCAGGTCGAGGAGGCGATCCGTCGCGCACAGGCCGCGCGCGATGAGCTGCTCACCGTGCCCCTCGGCGGTACTGCCGTCGGAACGGGCATCAACGCCCATCCCGAGTACGCCGCGCGGACGTGCGTCCGGCTGTCCGAGCTGACCGGGCTTCAGGTCCGGGAAGCGCCCAATCACTTCCACGCCCAGGCCACGCTCGATGCCGTGATCGCAGCCCATGGCGGACTGCGCGCCATCGCCCTGGGGCTGTGGAAGATCGCCTCCGACGTGCGGCTGATGGGGATGGGCCCGCGAGCCGGCCTGGCCGAGCTGGCCCTGCCCGAGACGCAGCCGGGCTCATCGATCATGCCGGGCAAGGTGAACCCGGTCATCGTCGAGAGCCTGACCATGGTCGTGGCGCGGGTGCTCGGCAACGACACCACCGTCGCATTCGGTCAGACGGGGTCGTTCCTCGAGCTCAACGTGATGCTCCCGGTGACCACGCTCGCACTGCTCGAGTCGATCGCGTTGCTGGCCGCCTCGGCGCGCAACTTCCGGGTCCGGCTCGTCGAGGGTGTGACGGCGACGGAGCGCGGCCCGAAGCAGGTCGAGCAGGGTCTGATGCTCGCGACCGCGCTGGCGCCCGAGATCGGCTACGACGCGGCCGCGGCCCTGGCCAAGGAAGCGTTCAAGACGGGCTCGACCATCCGGGAGCTGGCGACCGCGAAGGGGATCGCACCGGACCGCCTGGACGAGCTCCTCGATCCGGCCAAGATGACCGAGCCCGGGCTGGGTGGTCAGGGGGCCGGCTGACCCGCACCTGCGCCGGCGGCTGATCGCATCTGCGCCGGCGGCTGACCCGCATCTGCCGGCGGCTGACCCGCGCCTACACCGGCGGCCGGCGATCAGCTGATGATCAGGGTCCCCAGCATGTTGGGGTGGATCGTGCACCCGAACTGGTAGCGACCCGGCGGCAGCGGTCCGAACCGGACCTCGGTCTGCGCCGGGCCCGTGACCGTCGGGCTTCGCGCGAACTCGTGATCGCCCTGGAACACGCGGATGTCGTGCGGAACGCCGGAATCCTGATTGTCCAGGATGATCCGTAGCGGCGTTCCGGCCGGCAGGGTGACCTCGGCCGGGTCGAACGAGACGTTGACCGCCCGAATCGTCGCCTGGGCGCCATCGAAGCTCGGGTCGACAGCCGGCGGACTGGCCGCGGCGCAGGCACCGAGCATCGTCAGGAGCATTGCGACGACGAGCATGGTCGTCCATCGGGTGGATCGCCGCATGGGACAAGCGAACTCCCGGTCGCGTCGGGCGTCAAGCGGCGTGCCGCATCCTCGCGGCCGACGGTTACAATCCCGGCCATGTCCGCCAACCCAGCCTGGGATCGCGCCGGATCCCTCCCCGTCCCCCTGGCCACACGGCCCCTCCCCGAGCTTGCCGCTCTCCCCGACGAGCTGCCCTCGATCGGCGAGCTGTTCACGTTCATGCGCGACGCCGAGCTGCGGTTCGAGACGCTGCGGATGCGCATCGAGGAGCGCACGTGGACCAGCCGGGGCGAGGAGCTCGCCCGGATCGACGTCTCGATCCGACACCCGGGCGAGGTCAAGGTGCTCACGGCGACCACGCTCGCCGGCGATTCCGTCGACCCGGATGCGGCCGGCTATGACGTCTGGGTCTCCGACGGGACGACGGTCCAGACCTTCGTCGCCTCGCGCAAGATCGGCACCCGCCGGCCCGCGCGATCGGCCGTGCGCGGTGTCGCCGACGACGGCGATCTCCCCGGTCGTTCGCGGTTCTACGTTCCGCGCACGGCGCTGCCGATGGAGTCGCTGCCGCAGCTGTTCATCCACCCCGCGGGCTACTGCCAGAACGTGCTCGGGACGGGATCGTGCCGCATCGCGGGCACCACGGAGGTGAGCGGCCGGCAGGCGATCGTCGTCGAATGCGATCACCCGCGCACGGTGGAGACCGTGGCGGATCGCCCGGACTTCCGGGTGCGCATCGCCGTCGATCGCGTCGACGGCATCATCCTCCGGCTCGAGGAGTCGATCGCCGGTCAGACGACACGTGACGCGCGGGTGACGAGCTACATGCCCAACGCGGACCTGCCCGCCTCGGCGTTCGAGTTCCGGCTGCCCCCGGATGCGACGCTGATCTACTAGCCCGGACTGCCTCGCGGAGCTACATCCCGGCCGCCGTCGACACCACGCGCTCCGGAGCCCTCGCGACGACCCGAACCAGGATCGCCGAGGCGGCGATCGTGATCGTGATCGCCGCCAGCACCGCGGAGAACGCCTCGGCGCTGACCACGCCCGCCACCAGGCCGATCTCGGCCAGGACGTACCCGAACTCGCCCATCTGACCCAGCCCGACCGACAGCTGGAACGCACGGATCGGCAATCGGGCGATGCGGGCCAGCGCCCATGCGATGGCCACCTTGAGGACGACGAGCCCGAGCAGCAGGGCGGTCAGCGGGGCGGCATCGCCGAACACGCCCGGATCGATCAGGCTGCCGACCGCGACGAAGAACAGGACGGCGAACACGTCCCGGAACGGAAGCAGGCGCCGGCGCGCCTCGGACGTCTCGGCTCGGTCGCTGATCATGAGGCCCGCGACGAACGCGGCCAGGGCCGTCGGCACGCCGAACAGCACGGCTCCCACGGCGGCCATCGTGAGACCCGTCGCGACCGAGACGATCAGGAACAGGTCGTGTTCCGCGCGGAGTCGGGTCAGGACCCAGGGCAGAGCGCGCGCGCCCGCGATCGCGAGCACGCCAAAGGCGCCCAGCCCGAGCAGGGACGCAGCCAGCGGACGATCCTGCATACCCATCGTCGCCAGCAGGATCACGCTGAGCGTGACGCCGGAGACGTCCTGGAGCACGCTCCAGCCCAGCAGCGCCTGCTCCGTCGGCCGATCCGTCGTTCGCCGCCGGGAACGGGTGATGTTGACGACCACGACCGACGATGACATCGCAACCGAGATCCCCAGCAGGCCGGCGCCGTATCGATCGAACCCGAGCGCGATCAGCACCCCCGCCGTCACCAGCGTGGACACCAGGATCTGGGCGGGCGAGGCCCAGATCAGCCCCCGTTGCTCGCGCCGCAGCCGGCCCAGGTCGACCTCGATGCCGACCTCGAACAGGAGCAGCACGACGCCGACATCGGCGAGCAACGCGATCTGGCCGCGATCGGCGACGTAGCCGGGCGTGAACGGCGACACCGCGAGCCCGGCGGCGAGGTAGCCCACGACCGCTGGCAACCCGATGCGTCGTGCGATCCAGCCACAGGCAGCCGCCAGCAGGAGCACGAGGCCGATATCGAGCACCAGCGGGGCCGTGTCCATGCATCGAGCATAGAACCTGTGCCTGCGATACCGACGGCAGCGCCTGGCTCACCGCGCTCGAACGCGTGCACCGGCACGTCATCCGCCGGGGACCCGCGACTCGGGACGATGAGCGCTCGCCCGATGCCGGCCGGTCCAAGTATGTAGAGTGGGCGGAGGCCGCCTGGCGCCCGGAGCGGACGACGATTGGGCATCGTTGACTCGGGGGCCGCGGCAGGAATGCAGGGAGAATCATGAGCGCCGACGACGGCGACGATGTCCGCGATCCATCGAATGCCGAGCCAGCTGACGGATCGGCCCAGGGCATGAAGCCCTCGGGCGAAGGCGAGGTGGAGCAGGCAGCGATGGAAGGCGCGGCGGCAGCCGCGGCGGAGAAGCAGTCCGAGGCGGCCGAGCCAGATGGGCAGCCCGAGGCGGCCGAGCCAGATGGGCAGCCCGAAGCGGCCGAGGCCACAGCCGAGCTCGATCCGCACGTTGCCAAGATCACCGCAAAGGCCGAGGCGCTGGCTGCGAAGCCGGTCAAGGACGATGGCGACAAGGCGCCACCCTTCAACGGCGGGTCCCCTCGATCCTGGCGATCGACGGCTGGCCATCGGCGTCGACGTCGGTGGGAGCGGCATCAAGGCGGCGGCCGTCGATCTCGACACCGGCGAGCTCGTGTCGGAGCGCCATCGCGTACCCACCCCGCAGCCCTCGGCTCCGGCCGCGGTCATCGCCTCCATCGCGCGCATGCTCCGCAAGATCGAACGCGAGGTTGTGCTGGCGCCGGATGTCCCGGTCGGCGTCGGGTTCCCGGCGGTGGTCGTCAACGGTGTGACCCGGAGCGCGGCCAACGTCGACGATGGCTGGATCGATTTCGATGCCGATGCCGCGATGGAACGCGTGCTTGGCCGGCCGGTCCACCTCATCAATGACGCCGACGCGGCCGGCGTCGCGGAGATGCGCTTCGGTGCCGGTGTGGGCCGGATGGGGAGCGTGTTCCTGATCACACTCGGCACCGGGACCGGGTCGGCGCTGTTCTATAACGGGATGCTGGTCCCCAACCTCGAGCTCGGCCACATGGAGATCCGTGGACGGGACGCCGAGAAGCGATCCGCGGCATCTGCCCGGGTCAAGCGGGGGCTGTCGTGGAAGGCCTGGGCGGCCGATCTCGACGAGCACCTGCTGGCGATCGAGCGCCTGTTCTGGCCCCAGCTGTTCATCATCGGCGGTGGGGTCTCGAAACGCGCCGACCAGTTCATCCCGAGGCTCACGGTGCGTGCCGAGGTCATCCCGGCCAAGCTGCGCAACGATGCCGGCATCGTCGGGGCGGCCATGGGGGCCTCGGAGACGGAGCTCGCCAGGGTCTGAGCCTCGCGCGACTGCAGGAGGCGGCGAAACCCGCCCGCCTTGCCGACAGGCAGCGCAGTGCCGATCCAGCCCGCCTTGCCGACGAGGTAGCGCCTACAGCCTGGCGCGCAGCTCGGCCAGCGCCTCGGTCGATCCGGATGCGATCACGCTCTCGCCCGCCGCAAGTGCTCGATCGGGTCTCGGGTTCGCCTCGTAGGCGCCATCGCGTTGGAGGATGGCCAACGTGATCACGCCATCGTCCCGCAGCGCGCCGACGCTGGTGCCGCGCAGCGGCCCGTCCTCGGTGATCTCGATCTCCTCGAGCGAGAACGACAGGTTGCCGTGCGACAGCGCCAGGTCGATGTAGTCGACGACGCGCGGCCGGCTGGCCAGCTCGGCGATCCGGCGACCGGCCATCGTGTAGGGCGACACGACCCGGTTCGCGCCGGCCTGGAGCAGCTTGTCCTCCGAGCCCTGGAGGTTCGCCCGGGCGACGATGAACAGCGCCGCACGCATCGCGCGCGCCGAAAGCGTCACGTAGACGTTGTTGGCGTCGGAATCGATCGTGGTCACGAGGCCGCGCGCGTGCGCGATCCCGGCTGCCCGCAGCGTCGCATCGTCGGTTGCGTCGCCCTCCACCACCAGGTGTCCGTCGGCGGCCGCGCGCTCGAGCGAGTCCGCCAGGATGTCGATGACCGCCAGGCGATGGCCCGACTGGACCAGCTCTCGCGCCACGGTGGATCCGACCCGCCCATAGCCGCACACGATGTAGTGGTCTCGGAGCGACTCGACCGCGTCACGCATTCGCCTCGCCTCCCGCCGGCCGCTCGCGGCCTCGCTCAGGATCGTCTCGGCCACGATACCGATCGATCCGAAGATGATCGCGACCCCTGCGATCGCGAGCAGCATCGTCCACAGTCGCTCCGGGACGGCGGCCACCTCGCGGACCTCCCGGAATCCGACGGTGGTCAGGGTCATGACCGTCATGTAGGCGGCGTCCGAGAGCGACCAGCCGAACGCGAGCATGTAGCCCAGCGTGCCCACGATGGTCACCGCGATGACCGCCGCCACCCACGCCTGGACGTGGCGCCCGCGCACGGCCTCGGCCGCGACGCGCGCCACGCGCCATCGGCTCGACTCCGTGTGGATCGGCACGCCAGCCACGGGCCGAATCTAACAGCGGCAACGGCGCGCTGGCCGTGCCGTTGCTCGCGATCCCAGGCGCCGGGCGGCACCTCGTGTCACCGGGCGGCGGTTTCCCCCCGGCGCGGACGCCGGTGCGTCGTCATGCCGGAGGCGTCTGACCGCTGACCACAGGTCAGACCGCCATCAGGCTCGGGCCGGCATCGGCTCAGAAGACCGTCCGGCCATGGAAATGGGCCGGCACCGCCACCCGCGGGTCACGCGACGTGACCCAGTCCCGGAGCGCCCAGAACGTCGTCTTGAAGGCGATCCGATCCCACGGCACGTCTGCCGGCTCGAACGCCCGGGTCTCGAGCGCCTCGGGTGTCTCGATGATCTCCCCGCCCACGACCCGCGCCTCGAACACCAGGGTCACCACGGCGGCCTCGAGACGCGAGTAGAGCCCGACGATCCGTCCCGGCTCGACCAGCAGCCCTGTCTCCTCGAGCGTCTCGCGCACGGCCCCTTCGGTCACCGTTTCATCGACCTCGAGGAACCCGCCGGGCTGCGCCCACCAGCCACGTCCGGGTTCGATGCCGCGCCGGATCAGGATGGCCCGGCCATCGTCGGTGACCGGGATCGTGGTCACGACCAGGCGCGGGTTGACATAGGCGACGGAGCCGCACGCCACGCATGCCAGCCGGTCGCGGCTCTCCTCCGGCAGCGGCGTCAGCGCCAGCGGCGCCCCGCATCGGGAGCAGTGGCGGAGCTCTCCCCCCAGCCATGCCGGTGGCCCGCCTCCCGACGGCACATCGGTCGAGCGCCCGTCCGGGCCGCGGCCAATCGCGGCCAGCTGCGCGCGTTCCTCATCGGACAGGCGTCGCTCCATCATTTCAGGCCACCAGCACCAGCGCGGTCGCGACGACGATCACGGCCAGGAACACGAGGCTGACCAGCACCCAGCTGAGGCGAAACAGCCCGCGGCCACGATCCACGGGCATCCAGGCCCACGCCGAGCGCCAGATCCGCAGCGTCGCATCGGCCGTCGTGATGAGCAGCAGCGGAGCGGCGACCACGACGCACAGCTTGACCAGGAGACTGCCGGCGTCGGCGCCCATCTCGAGCGCCGTGATCGCGATGGCGCCCGCCACGAGCGCGGGCGCTGACAGCAGCACGTAATGCTTCTGGAGCGGGGTCGGGGCCATCTCCGGCACGCTCCGCGGCGGCAGCGCGGCCAGGCTCGGCGGGAGAGCAGCGGTGGGCAGCGCATGCCGCGGTTCCGGCACGGCTTGCCGGTCGAGCACGGGCATGCCGGCTTCCCAACGCTCGTCGTCCATTGCGTCCCGAGTCTAGCCGGGGCCACCCGTGCGGCGCTGAACGGCGCTCAGCCTGGCAAGGGCTCGACGTTCGACGGATCGGCCAGCACCGCCTCGGTCTGCGCGGCACGCCTCGCCGCGAGCCGCTCGGCCAGCCCCGCATCGGACAGGGCAAGGATCGCCGCCGCCAGGAGCGCGGCGTTGTCCGCATTCCCGATGGCGACGGTGGCCACAGGGATGCCGCGCGGCATCTGGACGATCGACAGCAGCGAGTCCAGCCCGCCCAGGTGCTGGGTGGGGATCGGCACGCCGATCACAGGCAGCACGGTCTTGGCGGCCAGCATGCCCGGCAGGTGAGCGGCACCACCGGCACCGGCGATGATCACCCGGATCCCGCGATCCGCGGCGGTCTCCGCGTAACGGAACAGGTGATCGGGGGTCCGATGCGCGGACACGACCCGGAGCTCGCGCGCGACGCCCAGCTCATCGAGCACCGCCACGGCCTTCTCGAGCACCGGGAAGTCGGAACGGCTGCCCCCGACGATGCCGACCAGCGGCCCGGACTCGGTCATGTCATGCCTCCCAGCTCAGCGCCGCCCTCGCCCGTCGCGCTCGATCGAGCGTCTCCTCGGCCTCGCGGCCGATCACCGTCACGTGCCCCATCTTGCGTCGCTCGAACACCCGCCGCTTGTCGTACACGTGCACGTGCGCATCCGGCTCGGCGAGCGCACGGTCGAGGCCCGATAGCCGCGCCGTCCGACCCGGGCCCGTGCCGAGCAGATTGACCATCGCCGCGATGCCACGCGGTTGAACGGAGCCCAGCGGCAGGCCGGCGATCGCACGGACATGCTGCTCGAACTGCGAGGTCGCCGCACCCTCGATCGTCCAGTGGCCGGAGTTGTGCACCCGCGGCGCGAGCTCGTTGATCATCAGCCCGCCGCCATGCAGCTGGAACAGCTCGACCGTGAGCAGCCCGACAAGGTCCAGCCCGCGCGCCAGGCTGTCCGCGATCTCCATCGCGTCATTCGCGACAACCGGATGGATCGGGGCGGGCGCGAGGCTCTCGACCAGGATCCCGGCGTCGTGCACGTTGCGCGAGACGGGGAACGCCAGCGTCCGGCCCGTCCGATCGCGGGCGCACACGACCGACAGCTCGGCCTCGAACTCGATCTCCTGCTCGAGCAGCAGGGCTCGTCCATCGTCCCCGCCCAGCGCCGAGACCGCCGCCGCAACGCCATCCGGGCCGGTGATCCGGACCTGGCTCCGGCCGTCGTAGCCACCCACCGGCGCCTTGAGCCGGGCCGGATAGCCGAGGCGGCCAGCCGCCGCGAGCACCTCGTCGGATCCGTGGACCTCCTCCCCCGGCGCCGCCCATTCGCCGATCTCGCGGATGAATTGCCGCTCCGCGAGCCGGTCCTGCGTGGCTCGCAGCGATGCGAGCCCGGGTCGGAGCGGCGCCAGCTCACCGGCGGCCGATGCCGCCTCGAACCCGACGTGCTCCAGCTCGTAGGTCACGACGTCGGATGCCTCCGCCAGGCGTCGGGCCGCGTCAACGTCGTCGTAGGCGGCCACCACCAGCTCGTCGACCACGCTGGCGGATGGACATTGCGGGTCGGGATCGAGGGCTCGTATCCGGTAGCCCATCGCGCGCGCCGCCACCGCCAGCATCCGGCCCAGCTGGCCGCCGCCCAGGATGCCGATCGTGGCGCCCGGCGCGAGCGGCTCGACTGCGTCGGCGGGGCCCCTTCGGATCCCGCGTGCATACAGCGTGTCCTGGATGAAGTCGCTCTTGCGGACCGTGTACAGGAGGTTGGCGTCCCCGTCCGGTGCATCCTCCACGATCCGCCGCTTGTCGGCGGCGTAGGCGTCGCGCAGGGCCGCGTCCGCTCGCAGCGCGTCCCGGAACCCGCGCAGCTCGGCGAGCTCGTGGCGGGCCGGCGGCATCACGTGGAGGTGGACTCGGAACGGTGCGCCGGAATGGTCGACGACACCCAGCAGGAGCGGGCGTGTCGGGGGGAACGGAGCCAGCCCGCCCTGGTCCTGGAACCCGAGCGACCGGAGCGCATCCGTGATGCCAGGGATCTCGTACGGGTCTGCCTCGATCCCGAGATCGACCACGTTCTTGCCGGGCAGCCCGGGCACCGCCGAGCTGCCGACGTGCTCCGCGACGACCCCCGGGCAGGCCGATGCGACCAGCCGGCCGATCTCCGATGCCACCTCGACGGTGCGCGGATCCCAGGGATGAAACGCGGCAGGCTGCCGCTCATAGGGGTGGATGGGGAGCTCGGACATCGGCCGAAGTGTAGGCGACGGCTGCACCCGCGCGGGCCCGCATGGGTCGAGCTCCGCCGGGGACCGGGCGTGACCTTTGTCCCAGTTACAGCTGGTACCCAGAGCCCGACAATCGGCGTGCATCCGCGGGACCTGGCGGGTGCCGAGCCGGGGCTCGCAGCCATTGGACGGGGGGCCACGTGACCAGCCGCCGAGCGCTCATCCCACTGCTTGTCGCCCTGGCATTGGTTGTGGGCAGCCTGGTGCAACCCGCCGAGCCCACGGCCGCGGCCTCGTTCGCAACGCCCGCCTGTGGCTACCGGGACGTCGCCACGAAGTTCGGCCGCCGATCCGACTGGTATCGGTCGCTCCTCGACACCCGCTACCGCCTCGGCTCCCACTATGCCCCTCGCGATCTGGTGTCGACCTCCCGGGCCGGGATCCGCGGCGGCACCGTCCGGCGCCTCGTCATCAAGGACCTGGCCGCGATGGTCAGGGCCGCGAAGCATGCCGGGGTTCGTCTCGCCATCGAGTCGTCCTATCGCAGCTACGCCGTCCAGGTCCGGACCTTCCAGTTCTGGGTCAGGGTGGGCGGATATGCACAGGCGCTCCGAACCTCGGCACGAGCGGGGCACTCGGAGCACCAGCTGGGCACGACGATCGACTTCAAGAGCGCGGGTGGCCCCGCACCGTGGGGCGCCTCGGATTGGGCCAGGACGCGGCCCGGTCGATGGCTCAAGCAAAACGCATGGAAGTACGGTTGGGTGAGCTCATACCCGAAGGGCAAGAGCCCGTCGAAGACCTGCTACTCCTACGAGCCCTGGCACTACCGGTACGTTGGACGCGCCATCGCCAGGCAGATCCATGACTCGGGCCTCTCGCCTCGCGAGTGGCTCTACCAGCACGGCGCGGCATCGGGCAGCTGGGACGGCGGCGGCCCGACGGCGACACCCACACCCAGCCCGACACCCACGCCGACCGCAACGCCGACGCCGACACCACCCACCGACGCCGACCCACACCGACCGCAACGCCGACGCCGACACCCACGGCGACGCCGACACCCACACCGACCGCAACGCCGACGCCGACACCCACACCCACACCCAGCCCGACACCCACACCGACCGCGACACCTTCCCCGGGCTAGGAACCACCCGGTCGGGGGTGGGACCCCCGCTGCTATCCTCGAGGTACCGCCCGAGACGAGCGGCGATGGCAGACACGAACGGCGGCCGCGGTCGCGCGCGGCGCCTGCAACGCGAGACAGGAGCCATCCATGCTGCATGGCGCCGCCGGCCCGTATGGCATCACGGCCCCGCGGATCCTGATCGTGGATGACGACCCCAACCTCCTCGTCATCCTCGCCGAGCAGCTGCGTGCCGACGGCTACGACGTCCAGACCGCGCGCGACGGCGACGAGGCGCTCCGGCGCCTCGGCCAGTCGTGGCCGGACCTGCTCGTCATCGACATGCTGATGCCGCGCATGGACGGCCTGACGCTCGCGCGCGAGGTCAAGGCTCGCGCCGACCTCCCGATCATCGTTCTGTCCGCCATCGACACGGCGGATTCGAAGGCTGATCTGCTCGACGAGGTGGCCGAGGACTACGTCACCAAGCCCTACCACTACCCCGAGCTGAGGGCCCGGATCACCCGCGTCCTGCGCCGCCTGGGTGACCGGGTGCCACGGCAGCGCCTCGATCTCGGTCCCAACCTGTCGCTCGAGCTCCACCGTCGAGAGGCGATCGTCGCCGGCACCACCGTCTCGCTCACGCCCACCGAGTCGCGGCTGCTGTACGCCCTCGCCGCGAACCTCGGACAGACCGTGCCTACCGAGACGCTGCTCATCCGTGGCTGGGCGGACACCGAGGATGCCGACCCGAGCTACGTCTGGGTGACCATGCGCCGCCTGCGCCAGAAGGTGGAGACCGACCCTAACAAGCCCGTCCATCTGCTGACGGTGCGGGGCATCGGATACCGGCTGGTGAGCGCCGCCGATCCCTCCGCGGTTTGATGGGAACGTGGCGCCGATTGACCGGAAACGGAGATCGATGACCAGCCGGCTGGATCCCGGCGATCTGGACCCCGAGCCGCGGGGTGGCTCGCGGGCCGTTCAGCGATCGATCTATCGCGGCCCCGGGATCGGGTTTCGAACGCGCCTGACCATCGCCCTCGTCGCCGCGGCGTTGCTGCCCGTCGCCGGCTTCGGCATCGTCGTCCTCCTCGTCAACGGCGTCGGCGGCGAATCCAACGCCACCATCACCCGCGTCCTGCTGCTCGCGGCCACCGTCGCGGTCGTGTTCGCGGTGCTGCTCGCCGCCCTGCTCGTCGCCGATCTCGGGGCACCGTTGCGTGCCATCGCCGCGTCCGTCGAGCGCGTCTCGGCGGGCGACCTCGGCACCCGGCTCGAGCTGCCCGGGGATGACGAGATCAGCCGTCTGGCCGAGAGTCACAATCGTCTCGCCAGCGACCTCGAGCGTCGCAACCGCGAGCTGCGGCGCATCGTCGAGGCGCTCGAGGAGACCACCCTCGGCGAGCGTCCGGATGTGCTCGCACGGCGGGCTGCGGACCAGGCCCGGGCCGCGTTCGGGATGATCGACTGCGCGGTGCTGCTCGTGGATCCCCGCGAGATCCCCGAGGAGGAGCTGGTTCCGGGCGAGCCTCGCCAGGTCCGCGCCGAGCTCGAAGCGGGCGGCGAGGTGCTGGGGATCGCCGTCGGCCGCGTCCCGGCCACGCGCACCTGGGAGCGCGCCGACCAGGACCTGTTCGAGCTGTTCACGATCGAGGTCGCGACCGCCATCCGGAACGCCCAGCTGTACGCGCGGGTCGAGGACCAGAACCGGCGGCTCGTCGAGCTCGACGAGGCCAAGGACGACTTCCTGCGCGGCGTCTCGCACAACCTCCAGACCCCCCTCGCGAGCATCCGTGGCTATGCCGACCAGCTCGCCAACGAGACCCCCGACCGCCGCCTGTCGATCATCGCCGAGCAGTCCGACCGGCTGTCACGGATGGTCCGGCAGCTGCTCACCGTGAGCCGGATCGCCTCGGGCGCGCTCCGGCCGCGCCAGGAGGTCTTCGCACCGGGACCCCGCGTGCGACGAACCTGGGAGGCCCTCGGCGTGACCGACGTCCAGTTCTCGCTCGACGATCGGTCCGAGGGCTGGCTCGCCCTGGCCGACCCCGACCAGCTGGACCAGGTCCTGTGGGCGATCCTCGACAACGCCGTGGGCTACGGTGGCCGGACCCCGATCGAGGCGACGGTGACCATCGACGAGACCCTCGAGGACGTCGCGCTCACGATCGCCGATCACGGGCCTGGCGTCGGCGAGAGCGACCGGGTGCGGCTGTTCCAGCGCTTCGAACGAGGTGCCACGCGACCCACCGGAGAGGGGTCGGGCCTGGGCCTGTACGTCTCGCGCGAGCTGTGCCGAGCGATGGCCGGCGATCTCGTGCTCGAGCCCGCGCAGGCAGGCCGCGGCGCCGAGTTCACGATCCACCTGCCGGCAGAGCGCGCCGAGGAAACGTAGGCAGCACTGGGACCAAGGTCCGGTCGGGCCTGGGACTCCTGCTTCCCTACGGAGCGTCCTGTCAACGCCGTAAGGTCGACTGCAAGGTGATGGCGCCATCGTCACCGTGCCAATAGCCACACCTTGCATCGCCGGGGGAAACGTCGATGTCGTCGTCTGGGCCCTTGCGGGCCTTGATTGGCCTGGGCCATCGTGGCTCGCGCCAACCAGCTCTCCGCTCTCACCCGCCGTGTGCGCGCGTGCCCGAGCGCCACAGCCGACCGGATGTCGTATCTCGGTCGCGCGGCGGCAACCCGCTGCGGAGACGCCCCCGCTGGCTCCGCGGCCGCGGCCAGTCGCTGGTCGAGTTCGCCCTCGTCCTGCCCGTGTTCATGCTGCTGCTGCTGATCGCCGTCGACTTCGGCCGGATCTTCTTCACCAACGTGCAGCTCAACAACGCGGTGCGGGAGGCCGCCAACTACGGCGCGACGAACCCGCTGGACACCGCTGGGATGCTGGCCCGCGCCAACTCCGAGCGCAACTCGCAGAGCCAGGGTGGCCAGCAGGACGTTCTCACGTATCCCGCGAACCTGTCGACTGAGTGCGCCGCGCCGGACGGCACCACGATCGCGTGCGCTGCATCGCCCGGCGGCACCGGCGCCGGAAACACGCTGACCGTCACCCTTACCGTCCCGTTCCATTTCTTCACCCCGTTCATCGAGGGGTTCTTCAACAACGACCTGCACATCAGCACCGCGTCGACTGTGGCGGTGCTCAACTCGGCCGCCGACCCAGGCGGGACGAACCCGAGCGGCTGCAACGGCCCGACGGTCGGCGACATTCACCGGTCCATCGACCGACTTCACGATGACGCTCGATCCCAGCGGGCTCGATGCCGGACTCCGGTCTGTGCGCAATCTCCGGCTACAACTACGACTTCGGCGATGGCGAGACGCGGTGTGGGCGGCACCGTGCCCACGAACCATACACGTATGCGCGCTGGCGACACCTACACCGTCACGCTCGAGGTCACGAACCAGGGTGGGTCCGCTGACCACATCGCGTGACGGTCGACCGTTCCGCCGCCCGCAACTCCCACGCCGACCCCCACGCCCACGCCGACGCCAACGCCGACGCCCAGCCCGACACCCACGCCCACTCCACGCCGACGCCCTCACCCACGCCGGCCACGTGCGCGCCACCGGTCGCGGCTTCAGTCACGGTCTGCCGTACGGCAATCCCAGCAAGACCGTCGATTTCACCGACACCGTCCACGAACGACCCGCGGCTGCCCGATCACGAACTGGCTGTGGAACTTCGGTGACAACAGCGTGCATCCAACGCCCAGAACCCAACCCACGAGTTCCCCAAGAACAACAAGACCTACAACGTGACCCTGCGAGGTCACCAACGCCGGCGGAACGACCTCGGTCAGTCACCAGGTGCACACATGAACGCCCACAGTCCCGGTCGATGCCGGCGCGAGGCGGGCACCTCAGCCATGGCCAGGCGCTTGTCGAGTTCGCGCTGGTCATCCCCATCTTCCTGTTCATGCTGTTCGGCGCGATCGACGTGGGGCGGTTCGTGTACCTGAGCTCGACGTTGTCGCAAGCCGCGCGCGAAGGGGCCCGCCTGGGCAGTGTCGAGGCGAGCTACCGGGGCAGCACCGATGCCGCATGTGGAACGGCCGGCGGGCCTGATATGCCCAGCCAATGACAACGCCCTGCTCGGCCGATATCACTGCGCCGCCGATCGGATGATGGCGCCGTTCGGCAACGTGGGCTCCACGAGCATGAGCTGTGTCCCGGCCCCGCCCGATGGCACGCCACCCACTGGCGAGTGGACCGGCAACACGTGCTCCAACCACGCGCCGGAGGACGTGATCTCGGTCCGAGTCACGGCGACGTTCGAGCCCCTGACTCCCGTGATCAGCCAGCTGTTCGGCGTCCGGACGCTGTCCGGCTCCGCCTCAATGATCATCAACTGAGGAACT